>ONHF01000004.1 GCA_900317555.1 uncultured Lachnospiraceae bacterium
TGAAGTCAGAATGCAACGAAAAAACCTTTATTTTTAACAAAAACTCACTATCGGCCACCTCATTAATCCGGTCGAGAGTTAATTATCTGGAAATCCACACTCAAAGAACGCCACTGTGGCAAGTGACAGTACCTGACCGGCAAGAACGCTCGCCTTTCTCTCCACACCAACCTTGAACGCATGCATCCATCTTCCGACCACAAGATAAAGAACCATGTAGATCCCTATCGCCATGCCAAGATTTCCGAGTCCAAGCAGCCAGCCGGTATTGTTGTGATCCTTCACATATTCATGCCAGAACCAATAAAATGCTGCGGTCGCGAGAAATGTATAAATCAGAACACACACACACCGATACAAATACTTCCGATGCGGTATGTGGACAGATTGATTATTAGTATTCCGGTTTCTGCCTGAACACCCGTTCTCTTTATCATCACTCATAGACTTCTATTTTCCCTGCCAGTCCATTTTTGTAATCCCAGACAACAAAAGTCTTTTGATCATACTACAAAGGCTATTGTACTGCATCTGGCATCTTTCTATTCAAAAATTCTTATCACTAAAACCTTGACGCAGTAATTTCTCTGCTGATCTACATACACTCCCGTTTCTCAAGCAAGTCACCAATTCCTAATTTCGTCTAAGATATGGTTAGTTTGACTTCAGCAGCAGAAATTTCCCCATCTCCTGCGCCACGCATTCAAACCAGTAAAACCGGCTGTATCCGTTTTCCCGATAGACAGCATATTTCGTAGAAATACGATCCAGCGTATTGCGAAATGATTTCCGGGAGCTCCACCCTCCAATGACAAAATCAGTCAGCACTTCGTCGGTGATCAGGATCTTTTTTCCCATCTTCACCGCTTTAAGATACCAGCCATAATCGGCGTGAACATTGCTGAGTTTATACTCCCCCACCTCACGGTAACACTGCCTTGTCACAAACATGGCCGGATGATTGAAATGCCTGGATGTCTGGTAATGCGTGTTTTTCGCATGCTTGGTGATGATCTGGCTGCTCCCATTGTGGATTCGGATAGCTCCCATCAGAATGTCAAAGTCGTTCTCACTTTGCAGCTTCTCCACGGTCTCAATGGCACGCGGGTCATAATAATCATCACTATTCAAAATTCCGACAAGATCTCCGGTGGCAATCCGTATTCCTTTATTCATCGCATCATAAGGGCCCTGATCCTTTTCGGAAAAAACTCTGAGCGCCATCCCGTATTGCTCATATTCATTCCGATAGCGTTCCACAATTTCCAGCGTTTTATCTGTGGACCCGCCATCCATGATCAAATGTTCCACATGATGACTGCTCTGCCCGACCAGTGAACCCATAGTCCTGTCGATCGTCTCTTCACTGTCGTATGTCACTGTTACTATTGATACCATCTCTAAGCTTCTCTGTTCAGAATACTTCCATACGTTTGTCTGTCCAGGCACAAGTGGTCTTTAATTTCAAATCCTTAATTCAGCATGACTCCTTCCACATATCCAGATATTCCTGCGCAATACACGGGGGAGCATATCTCCTGATCACATTCTCGCATCCCGGCATCACTTTGGCAGACAATATTTTCTGCTTCCACTCCTCCGGATCGGTGGCATTGTGCACTGTTTCACACAGATGCTCTGTAACTTCTGGAATACTGGTCTCCTCAGTCGTAACAACCGGAGTTCCAAATGCCATTGCTTCTACCGGCGGCATACCAAAACCTTCGAAAATACTCGGAAATAAAAAAGCCTTGCATTCTCTGTAAAACAAATTCCGAACATCATTGCCTACAAATCCTGTCAATCTCACCATTCCATACAGATCACACTTCTTCACCAGATCACAAAGTTCCTCCTCTTGCCCGCCGCCCACACCCGACACCAGAAGTGGTAAAAATCCGGATGAATTGGCGTCCTTCAGACGCTTAAGCGCGTGGATCAATACGGACAAATTTTTGTGAGGCAGCAGCGAAGAGACGGTATAGTAGAATTGTTTGTGCTTCACGCCGTATTTTTGCAGCACGCTGACGTTCGCGCAGGCGTTTACATCAATACCTACCGCGTCGTAAATTCGTTTGATTTTTGAAGGATCCACGTGATACTCCGCAACGATATCGTCCTTCACATAATCGGATATCGCTATAACGCGATATGACTTTCTTACAGCATTTTTCCAGGAACACTTCATCCAAAGCACGCGTGCCGCACTGAAATACTCCGGGTAGTGGATGGCCTGAAGATCATGAATCACAGTATAAAACCGAATATTACCGACCTTGGTAAACGGCATGCTGTATGTAGGTTCCAGACATTGATCTATCCCGTTCTGACGTAAGAGATGACATAGCTTTGTATTCTGCCAAAATACGCGCCTCCTCTGGTCAGCGCAACATGTGTCAGCAACCAAAACGTGAAAATGTTTCATGCTCCAAAAGGATTGGAATAATTGAGCATTATCTCTTGCGGCAATCAGATAAAACTCCACCTCAGCACAACTAATTTCCATCAGTCCATGAAGAAGATTGAAAATGCTGGATTCGGTTCCTCCCACCTTGCCGTGTCGTACCCATGTTAAATCTATTGCTACTTTTTTCATGCTTCTCTTAATTGCAGGCACAACTTATCACCTTAGACTTGCACAAAAAGCACTTAAATAATATCCCAAAAACTATCTGGCCAAATATTTAAAAAAAACACTCCCGTCCACCACTCCTGCCGCATTATTATAAGGGTCAAATACTTCTTCATCAGAAGCTGTTCTTTGCATAATAGCTTGACCTGCCTCTGCTGACCTATATGTCTCGGTAATTGTCCTCCCTATTTCAAAGCATGGGGTCCATGCCCCGATCAGAAAAAGGATGGAAATGAAAATAACCGTCAGCCTGTCCCTCTGTTTTCTCGCTTCTCTCCAAGATGTATATACAAGGTACCACAACACCATCAGTGCCGGTATTGAGGCTCGCATACAAAAATCCATGCTATGTCCTACATGGATCCATGGGCAAACCAGAAGAATCACGAGAGTAAGTGCGAATAATGGATTATTCTTCTGATAATGATAAATACTCAGAAAATACACGCCCACTTCCAAGATGATGAATACAATATAATACATCAGCTGCGCTTTGGAAAACTCATTAACCGTTTCAGTTGTATACCCAAGAGAACCATTTGAGAGGAGGAACAGTCCACATAATAAACCGACGCTACCACCTCCCAGAATATTCTCCTTCGTCAGGAAGCTGCAAAGCCATCCTCTCCCTTTCTGATTAAAGATTGATCTGTAAATCAAATATGGCAGCATCCCAATAAACGGCAGAGTACATGTCAGAACTCCGAAACTCCACAAAAAGACCACGTGGTCATTCTCTTTTTGGCGCATGATCAATAAAAATATGACCCATGCATAAATTGCCTGATTAAAGACCCAGAAAAGCTGTGCCATGGGACTTGTATATTGAAACGATCCCCACCATTCCAAATGTTGGAATCCTTCAATAACATGCCAGAGATTTTGATCCATTAGTGCTTTTCCAATAATATCCAATCCACTGAAGAACATAAAGCCCAGAAGAGGCCATACAGACAATTTCTGGAGTTTTTCGCAGATCAGTTGATAGAAAATGGCAACTCCGATAAATGCCCATACCATCTGGAAGAGATAGCCTGCAAGCAATCCAAAAACCTTCCCAACCAAAGCTGCAGGTAGCCAAAACCCAATGTAATAGACGATTCCTATATTAACTGCGCCCCCGTCAATATGGATGCTTCTTACAACCGGCCAGCGATAATTCACGAGGGTCTGGAAAACGCCGTTTCGCATGACATGATCAGGATTTTGATAGACCATCCCGCCAACTCCCGAGAAGTAGACCCATAAAGCAATAATAAGAAAAATCAGAAGCAGTTTTCGTATATTATCAGCATTCCACGCCGGACGCCAGAGTTCTTTCTCGCGATTTATGGACCCAGACAGCATCCATACAACAATTGCCACCGCCGGAATTCCGAAGTACAGTTTTATCCATCCCAGGAAAAAGATCATCACCGGCAACGATAAATAAAGATAAATTCCGAGAATATCCCATCGTATCGAGTTCGCAAAACGTTTCATATCATATACCACTTTATTTTGAATCATCCACTAAAGTGATTCCTGCTTCCAAAAAAGGAAAAATTCATCAAACATTGCATGCCGGACTAACAGCGATTTAGGAATCATTCAAAAAATTCTGCAATTTCCCGATCCATTTCCTCCGGTATGTTCTTCAGTTCAGCCAGATAAATCTGGCTGAACACCACTATTTTTTCCATACACTCATCTATATGCCAGCGGGGATGATACCCCAGCATCACTTTAATCTTGGTGCTATCCAATTTCAGGAAGTTTGACTCATGAGGAGCATGCATTTCCGCCCGGTTCTCCCAATGTGCCATAGGTAATTTCAGCTCTGTTCCAACATGATTCTGATCATTCCACTTACTGCAAAACAGAGTCACCAAATCTCCTGTTGTTACACAATCCTCATCGTCCGGCCCTACATTATAGCAAGAGGCCTTTGATCGATCCTCCCATTGTGCCTTTGCCATTGTAAGATACATAGCAAGGGGCTCCAATACATGCTGGTAAGGTCTGGTAGAATATGGGTTGCGCACCCCAATCACTGCCTCTTCCAGGCCTTCATGCAAAGCCTTTTCACATGCCCTGACACAATCCGGAATGATCCGATCATTGGCAAAATCTCCGCCGCCAATCACATTTCCTGCTCTTGCCGTGCTGACAGCCAGATACCGTTTCTGTTTTCCCGTGACTTCATCGTCCGTTCCATCCATGGAAGAGAAGAACGAATTGCAATACGAATGCACTGCTAACTCCGCACACGATTTAGAATTTGAATATGGATCAAATCCATCCAAAGGTTCATCCTCCCGATAGCCCCAGATCCACTCATTATTCTTATACACCTTGTCTGTCGTAATCATGACAGCCGACCGGACAGACTCAGTCTGCCGTATGCATTCCAAAACATTAACTGTCCCCATTACGTTAGTTTCATAGGTATAGACCGGCTCTTTATAAGAATCTCTTACTATCGGCTGAGCCGCCAGGTGAATTACAATCTGAGGCTGGTACTCTTGAAAAATCTTTTTCAATTCTTGCAGATCCCGGACATCTCCGACAGCATTAACAAACTTTCCACTTCTCTGGTATTTCTCGAACCCGGCCATGGAAAACAGATTTGGATTCGTCGGTGCAGGAAGTGAATACCCGATGACCTTTGCCCCTGCATTCAGCAGAATTCGTGTCAGCCAGGTTCCTTTGAATCCCGTGTGTCCAGTCACGAGAACTATTTTATCCTTGTAAAACTGTAGTAATATATCTCTTGATTCGGTCTTCATCGCATTTCTCCATTCCTGATTGCTAAAATTTCCTTTGATACTGATAATACTTTTCATATCCTTGTCCTATTGCCCGTAATCTCATTGAACGTTTTTATTGCCCAAATAAGCCTCTTCTTTCTCTGTCTGATGGCTCTTTTTTCTTACTCCCCAGAGAAACAAGCCTAAAAAAGCTGCCGATAGCACTGCCATCAGAATCAGGTATAGGACAGCCGCACCTCGAATTTCATAAACACGGACTACCGGATTGGAAAGCAATAAAGCAAGCAGAGCAATGATCCCATATCCGAATGCCAGATATCTCTGCATTCGAATAATTGTAATCAACGTCTGCAGAAGACCTGACAGCCCCAGGTAACCGCCACCCAGCAAAAGGATCAGAAGGTCTGCTTTATACGGCGTCAGATCTGTCGAATAAATCCATGACAGGACCGGAATTCCGATCAGCCATCCTCCAGCCAGACATAAGGCTGTGATCATAAATACAATTCCCATCTGCACAAAGGATCGCTTGATGAATCCTCTAATATCCCGCTCACCCCACATAAAAGAGAGCTCAGTTATCATAGGATTGAATATAAAATTATTAAGCAGTCCAACTACAAAAACCGGCATCGCAATAAAACCATAGCAAGCCTGCATCTGATCGCTCAGTTCTGCATCAATTGCATACTTTTGTGCATTGCCAATATAGAATGATAAAAAAGTACTGATGAACAAAGGAAATGTAACTCTTAGAAGGCTCCCCACGGAATTGCAATACTGGCCCGTCCTATCCGCTAATTTTCCTATGCAATCCATTGTTGCATCTGCTCCGGGATGCAAGCAATCGCTTACAAGCCACATCATCCAAAGAAAACAGAGGCAGGTGTAAATTGTTCCAATAGCAGTGGCCCACATTTGATCATCCGTAATAATCAGTACTGCTGTCCAGACTAAAATTGTCGAAAATGTTCGGAGTGTCAGCATCTTTGATGCAATGTCCAGCCTCCCTTCCTGCTGCAGTCTGCCATGGAATACATCCTCAATGGAATCTACCATTTTAAACAGACACATCCACAGAATTACAAGGGATTTGTGCATCGAATAGCTATTTACATTCGCCGTATAAAGCAGAAAGAGCAGCGATACAATAAACATCAGAAGCGTTGTGATATATCGGGATCTTTTATAGGCATTGAAACTGTACTGCTGTTTAACATCCGATACCTGATAATACCGCATTCCGTATTTCCCAATATTAAGGAACAAATTTGCATCTGCATATGCAATGGTGAATACCCCCGCTTCCATCAGTCCGACGACTCTCGTCAGGATCATCAAAAAAATAACAGACTGGAAAGCATTCAGCATGCTGCCAGCCATGTTCCAGATATAACTGGACCGGTCTATGTCATTCGAACACTCTAGGAATTTTTTCACTTCGCACCTTCACAGTATATTTTATAAGACTTTTCATTGTGATTTGAACTGTTCCAGCCAGTTATCAATCTTTTTTGTATTCATCATTAATCTGGAACTGTAATTTCTCTCGCTTCTATTTGCTTTGTTTATAAACAAATGTGATAAGTTTCGTACGCTGCCGTATCTGTATTATCTGAACCAGACTGTTACTACTGTCTATCTGATTATTTGTTGCCAAAGTGTTGCCAACAAACTTACATTTATTCTTCTGGATCTTCCTCAACAGAAACAGATGCAGCTTTCATTTTATCAAGCAGTGTTTTCTCGGCTGCGCTTAATTCGCTCGTCATCCCGAACATAAAGTCCTTCATGACATTGAAACGAATCATTCGATTGGTATGCTTATTCAAGCCCTCAGAAGATGCAAGTTTATATCTTTTGAGCCAATCGTATAGTGTCTTTTCATTTTCATCCACATCCCCCGTTAGATCGATATCATTACTGAAAACAGCATATGAGTCTTCTCAGACATTTCAAGCTCGGGATGAGCCTGGAGGATCTCATAGGGGGGACTGGCCCTGTTTGAGAAGGGGTTTTATCACCTCTGCTTTCCGGGCGGCTTCCGCTGCAGTCATATTTACCCCTGCGCGGGAGTCGGAAAGAGTTTCCCTGTACTCATGGTCTGCTTCCTGCGGATCGTAGAAGTACTTATTGAAGCGGCAATGGGAATAATAGCTGCATCCGTTGCAGGCTCCCGGTGAGCGGTCCCTGCGTCCGCAGTGAAAGGGAAAATAGCCGGGGCAGTCGGATGTACAGCTGCGGCCGTACGGGCATTTCTTATACACTGCGCATTCCAATGGCAGTGGGCATTTATACCTCAGTGTCCTGTGCAGCCTTATTTCTTTTCCGACAGTGGATTTGTCCTTGCCAATGATAGAGGCAATAGCGGTCTTGGTGGAATTATTACGGATTCCTGCTTCAATAATCACCCTGTCCTGCAGTGTAAGATGGGACATTTCCTTGCCCATATATGTCACCTGCCTTTTCACAGACAGGCACCGGATAACAATCATTGTAGGGCAAAAGTGAAAGAGTTAATGCAACATCTGAAGAAGTGGAATTCCGTGAAAGACTTACTTCCACATGACCTCCCACAGAGTGGAAGTTAACTTTTCACTTCAGACATGAAATCTCTCAAATATATAGGCTTTATTCGCAATACATACAAATACTATAATTATAGTGATTGTCATTAATGTAAGAATAGCTTAAAGGTGTAGCTGTCCCATCACTACTTCTGTACATATGAATTGTATATCCTAAATATCTAAATTCTATTTCACAAGTGTACCCCACTCCAACATTTACCCTAACCGGCTTGTCTGTTTCTACATAATAATATCCGTCTTCTGCTTTCTTTAGCTTTTTTTCCACCTTATTAATAATTTTGTCTTTATCATCACGAAGCGTAATTTTAATCAGTTGTTGGTCTATTAACCCATCTTCATCAGCGAACATTTTAAATACATATTTTCGAAATGAATTTTTACTAAAATGTAACAACTGAAAGATAAATGCATGCTTTGGATCAAAATCTCGTATTTCTTCTCCGTTTCCACCAGAGAAAGCTGTTCTATGCCATATAGAAATAAAATCATCCTCCCCTTCATTATTATCATATTGTCCCAGACACCGATAGTTTTCTTTTACATATGAATCAAACCAATCTTGAATATCTCTCTGTCCACTACGGTTCCCGTTTCTGTACTGATTTTCATGGGCAACCCAGCGATTCTCATTTAAATTCGACCAAACAACCATTTCCGGCGGTTCGGATATTAGCTGCTCTACACTACTTCGTGCCTCGTCATCTGGACAAACATCAAAATATGGGATTGCATTATAAATCGTCTTGCGTTCCGTTAAAACATTAAAAAGCATAACATTTGGAAACTGATACACAATGTCATTTGTGTCGGAATACTCTTCAATTGAAGACACTATCTTTTCGTATTTTTCTTCATCGCTTTTAGGTAAAAATATTCCTTTTAAGCCACTGATTGACGAAGCAACCATTGGATTGTCTTTATCATATAATGGAGGTACACGCCACGAATGCCATTCATATGGGATAGTTATTTTTTCAACAAAACATAAGAATCCACAGATAAGACATAATAGTATTCCTCCCCATGTTTTTATCCTGTTATAACTTATTTTCACATTAAATAATTCTGCGACGAAAAAGGGGACAAAAACCACTGCATATAACTCCTCTAAAGGAGCAGACGTAAAGGATATGGCAAGATATATAAGCACTCCTGTGAAACCAATATAATAAGGGAAATTATAAGGTGTCCTTTTATCAATAAAAATTATTTTTGTATAACGAAGCCATATAAAAATTTCCAAGTAGGCTATGATATAAATAACTCCTCTCCTAAGCTCAAACATGTCAAGTGTATGATATAAGAAGTTTCTTTCAGCAACTGTTAATCTTGTTCCAAAGAATAATCCTCCCGTCAGTGTGATCCAGAAAAAAACAAAAAGAATTTTATCCTGATAGCGTAAAGCTATATGACTTTTTTTGATAAAAACAACAAAAAATACAGATAATAATAAATAACCTATAAGAATTACACTTAACTCAGGGACGCTGTTGCTATTCAAAAAATTCCACAACGGGGTCGTATAAATCGAATAATCTACTCCTAAAGCTATAGCTCCCAACGCGAAAAGTATGGCCCGTGTATAATTCGGATGATGTATTTCGTGAATAATGTAATAAAACGCCAATATGAGAAATGCAATAGCCAGATAATTGGGGCGCCATGCATTGCGAAAAGTCGTAATTAAAAATCCATTGCCTACACCTTTTGCCTCCATTGCAGAGTTGATGCAACGCAGGCACTCTCGAAATGCATGGTGATAAAGAAGATATATTATTCCTGGCATAATACCAATTATAAAGCCGCAAAGAGCAACAATAATATTATTAACAAAATGGTATTGTCTATTATTCCAAAAACAAAGCACAGCAAAAAAGACAATCATGGCAGGAGTTGCAAGACCAATATTTTGTTTAGTCATTAACAGCATTCCACATAGTAATCCTGCAAATAGCATCCATATAGCCTGTGATTTCCTTACTGATATACTATCAACAGATTTGATCAGAAGATAAACAATGAAAACAAAAAGCAATGATACAAGAGGATTATAATCATATGTAAGATCCATAGAATAAACCGAATTAAGCGCCATACCAGCAAAGACACTTATTGCGGAATATAAAGGTTTGATCTTACGAAGAAGCAGGCTGTACATTAATATCCACATGGGCATTTTATTAATTAAAAGTCCATAGAGAGTATAAAATGCAATATTATTACGAAATATTTTATATAGAAAACCGCAATAAAGGACATGATATGGTGGAAGGTATAAATAAAAATCCACATAGGGAATATCTCCTTTGACGATTCTCCACCCGTAATATTGCCACCAACCCATTTGCGGCATTGCAATACAAAAAGCAAACAGGAGATAATATAAAGAACAAGTTAACAGTAAGAAGAACAGCATAATTTTCTGCTGTTGCCTCGTTGCTTCGTAAATTTGATTTTTCATGTCAGCCTCTGTTCTTATAAGCATTTTGATTAATTACTCAGATTCTCCACACTTTACATTATCTAAAACTCAATCATTTAGGTTTTTACCAATATATTGTCAGATTCATTATAAATCCGTTACCGTGATCTTCGGTTCAAAACCAAGCTGTCTCAGCATCTGGAGTTCCCGTTATCAATTGCGGTCCCGCTATTCCATTCTCATACATCTTGCCATCAGCAGGATGTCATGAACAGAAATGACATTGTTGTCGAGTTTCTTTACTGCGGCAATCTTTTTTGATGGATCTGCCCGGTGATAACCTTCCGATAAGCTGCTATCCTCATATGGTAAGAAGAACAAGAGCTACAAATATGTATCAGGATGGCACCGAACTTGAACTTATTTCCAGGATCCTCGGACACTCATCAACAGAAACGACCAGAATCTATGCCGTCCCATCAATAGATATGACGCGGGGCAGTGATGGAAAATGGAAATCTTGCATCTCATGAAAAGCAGGCTTGGCCTGACGATGAAACCGAAATGGCACGATTGTGTGGATTGAGGTATAAATGTTATCCTCATCTTTTTGAGATACATTCCATGAAAATGAGCGTTATAGAGAAAAGATGAGGATAAAAAATTCTGAGCATAAGTCGGCTGCGATCACGATCATCCGGACGTTATACGCTTCACTCAGCATGGCGGATCTCCTCCATGATCCGGTGAAGAAGTTTCTTTGAGAGTAACTGTTCAGAACCCCTGGGGTTCTGAACAGTTACGATGCCTTTTCAATTTTTATCTTTCTCGGGCATTCTCCCCTAAAAATCATTACCTCTTTCGAAAAATCCGATGCTATCCTGCTTCTCTTAACTAACTGACATTGCCCGTGAACTGTAACAAACTATGAACAGCTTGAGGGTTCTGAACAGTTACAAAAATTTATTCTTTCTTCTTCAATCACCAACGGTCTATTCATCACCCGCTTATTTATGCTCATTACATACTCGCCCAATAAACCAATGAAAAACAACTGCAGTGAGCCGAAAAAGAAAATGCCAATCACCGCAGGAGCTATTCCAAGCGGAAATGCTTCCCAATGTGTCAGTTTCATGACAAAATAAACAATTGCTATAACCAAAGAAATAAGAGCAACCATAAATCCACCAATCGTTGCTACCCGTAACCCTGTCTTTGTATATGAGGTAAAACTCAGCATGGCTGCATCATATAAAGTGGCCCAGTTATTATGAGTCTTCCCCGCCTTTCTCTTTTGCTGTTCATACGGAATATCTTTCCTTTTAAATCCAAGCTCCGCAACGATTCCACGCAAAAAAGGTGTTGGATCATGAAGATTTCGCAATACATCAATAAATGCTTTGTCATAAAGCCCAAACCCAGTAAATTGCTCAATCTGTTCTATGTCTGACATTTTCTTGATCAATTTATAGTATATCGTTCTGAGGAATCTCATGAACGGATTTTCTTTACTAGTTGTTTTTATTGCTGATACGATCTTATAGCCTTGTTCCCATTCATGCACCAGCTTCGGAATCATTTCTACCGGGTCTTGGAAATCACAGCACATGCTGATCGTGCAGTCTCCAGTGGTTTGGCACATCCCATAATATGGAGAATTAAACTGTCCGAAATTTTTCGCGTTTAAAATTGCTTTTACTTTTTTATTGTTAGCGCAGATAGCCCTAAGATATTCTCTGGTATGATCCTGCGAATCATTATCAATAAAGACTATTTCATAATCATATTGGGGCAGTTTATCCTTAATAATTTTCTCTACTGCCTGAGACATAGGTATCACATTATCTTCTTCATTATAACAAGGGATAAGGACACTGATTTTTTTCACTTTTTTTCTTCCTCAATAGTTCTCCAATACGGACTGCTTAAACAGCACTTCTGGTTTCCAGCCTGTATCTTTCATGATTTTTCTGACTGATGGCTGTAGCGAAACAAAGGGGACCGGATCACTGCCATAATGAATATTAGCTTCATCAATATGATAAATTCTACAGATTTCGGATGTAAAATCCTTCAATCTTCTATAATTTCCATTCGCAACATTATATATTTCTCCGTTCCTCCCCCGCTCACCAATGGCAAGAAAAGCAGCTCCGCAATCTGCCGCATCAAGATAATCCCAATATTGCTGACAAGAGGACAACGTCGCTTTCTCACCATTTTTCAACCTCTTAATCAGATCCGGAAGCATTCTGCCTGACGGTTCATATTTTCCGATCAGACTGAATATTCGCCCCCAAACCCATTCAACGCCTAATTGACTCGCCAGATTTTTGGTGAGATAGCATGCTGAAAGTTTGGCAGCGCCGTAAGAAGAAAACGGTGTTGGAAAATCGTCTTCTCGAATTACATCTGGCTTTACTCCATACTCAGCCTGCGATCCTGTTCCAACAAATCGCGCTACGTTTAATCTGGCTGCAGTATTAAGAACTTCGATACTCTGATCAATATTTTTCTTCTGCTCAAAGAAATTGTCGCGCCCGCCTGTCCATGCCATGTGAAAAAGCAGATCAGCGCCATTAGCCTCCGGAACCATGTCTGGCAGCTGATTGATTTCGCTCATATCCAGCTCGATCACTTCGAGATTCTGACCCGAGTACTTTGTCAGTCTTTCATTATGTTGAGATCCCGGTCGGCAAATTGCAAATACATAATAACCTTGATGAACCAGGCACTCCGTTAAATTTACTCCTGCAAATCCTGCTGCACCAGTTACAATGGCTCTTTTATTGTATTTCATCAATCAGCCTCAATACGTCCAGTGGAGATGATGCCACTCCAATATGTGGATAATCGTCGCAGTCATTCGTGCTCTTGAAACCAAAACCATATGTCACAGCAATAAACGGTATTTGAGCTTCGTGAGCCCCCTTTGCATCATGAATTGTATCCCCTATCAAGACACTATTCTCTTTTGTCCCTCTCATTTCAGTCTGACACATAAGAACAATATCCTCTTTTTTTAGCTTATTCTTATGGTCTGCACCATGCATAGGATTGCAATAGGTGTCAAAATGGAAGTGCCTCAGTAGCGTAAGTGCATAATCTTCGCGTTTATAAGTTGCTACTGCCATACAAATACCTTCTTTTTGGAGGCCCTCGCACAACTCATAAATTCCGTCATAAGGTTTCGCTAGCAGAAGCGCCTTATTCTTATAATAGTCACGAAAAATTTCGGCAGCTTTCTGTGCGTTTACCATGTCGCATCCATAATGACTGGCAAACGAATTCTGTATAGGTGGTCCAATAAATGTCAGTAATTCATCATGGGGCAATTCTGGGTATTTTAGTGTTCTGATAGTATATTTTACGCTCTCAAGCACTCCCTCTGTTGTATCCAGCAAAGTGCCATCCAAATCGAAAATGACATTTTTTATCTTCATACAGCACCATCTAATAATGAATCTTGTCAAATTCATTCCGACTGAGAAAAGGTTTCATATCATCCAGCGAAGGAGATACAATTCGTCCATCCGGTAATACTTTCGATGATGATTTTGGTTCAAAGTTCTGTTTCGGATCGACTATAACCTCGCATACGCATGGACCATCACAGTTCAATACATTCTCCAGTTCTTCGTCTGCCCGATTTTCCTTCTCAATTTGATAATACGCTAATCCAAATGAATCCGCTAATTTATGAAAATCCGGGAAACAGATCCCACTGGTATTATCAATTCCTATATAAGGAGGTTCGAACAAATTTGACTGCGTCTGACGAATCGAAAGATACCCATTGTTATTCAGGATCAGCAGCTTAATATTCAGTTTATTATAAGCCACTGTAGCAAGTTCCTGAATATTCATCATCACACTGCCATCGCCATCTATGCATATTGTGCGTTTTCTGTTGTCTGCCACCGCTACACCTACCGCGGCTGGAAAACCATATCCCATTGCTGCACAGCCAGAATTCGTAAACATCCTCTGCCCTTGCTTTATTTTGGCTGCTTGAAACGTGACAACACAGGCGGCACCATTGCCACAAACAATACGGTCATCGGGCTTCAAATGGTAAAAAAGTTTATCGATAAATGTATAGGGATTAATCTGAGTTGCTCTATATTCATATTCAGGTTTTGCTGCAGGATATCTGATCAACAAATCTCTGCACCAGCTTAACCATTTCTTGTGCTTTTCTTCCACCTGATAATCTGCGCCAAGCATCTTATTTAAAAATTCTTTCACGTCTGCATGAATAGGCAGATCCGCATGGATGGTTGGCTTCATGAGTTCCCTGGGGTCTATATCGACAATTACTTTATATGCATTTTTTGCAAAATCAAAATGTGAATATCCTATCATGCGAATATTTAGACGACACCCAAGACTAATTAATAAATCACAATTCTGTACTGCAAAATTTCCGGAACGAATTCCCACTGTCCCCGGCATTCCGACAAAATACGGGTTATCATACGCGACCGTATCATTGGCATTCCACGCCGTTACAACGGGAACCTGATATTTTTCCAAGAACTGCAGCAATTCACTATCCGCATTCGCAATATCAATACCGGTCCCCGCTAAAATAAGTGGAGCCTTGGCCTCATGCAGCTTCTTCAGTACCAGCTCAATAGCAGAATCCTTCGTCAAGGGTGCCGGCCAGGGATCCTCTTTGCTTGAATTAAAATGTATTAAATCATCCGTATTAATCTTCGCGCCTTGAACATCCAAAGGTATATCCAACCACACCGGACCTTTTCGTCCATGTGTTGCCAGATACAACGCCTTTTCGAGATGGTACGCTATCTCTATTGGATTTGTAACCATTTGTGCATACTTGGTCATATTCTTCACAGAATCAATAATATTAAATTCCTGATCTCCAAGTTGCCGTAAATTAAGATCACTGCATGCCCAAATGGTAGTTTCTCTCTTTACCTGTCCAGAGATCACGAGCATTGGAATAGAGTCTAACCAGCCCCCAATTACTCCGGTAATGGCATTTGTCCCACCCGGCCCACTTGTCACACATACCGCTGCAATTTTATGTGTCATTCGGGCATACCCTTCAGCAGCAATTGCACAAGCCTGCTCATGATGATTAAATGTGCAGTGCATCCCTTTCTGATGTCCAATTGCATCATCCAAGTGCATTGCACCACCCCCCGTTACCATAAAGGTGTCAGTGATCCCATGGTCAATCAGAAATTGAGAAATATACTTGGCAACTTTTATTTCCATAATGATCTTCTCCAATTCCCGCGAAAAATATAAATGATATTGTACAATGTCGTACATTCGTAGAGCAGCTCATGCATAGAATAAGCCAGCCATATCTGGCAGGCTTATGTAATTACATCCTTACTGCATCTGTGATGATTTCAGCCATATAATCAATCTTTTCATCTGTCATTCCCGGATAAACTCCCACCCAGAAAGTATTATTCATAATACGATTTGTGTTGTCCAGTCCTCCAGATACCCTGTAAGCATCTGTTCCACGTATTGGATTAAAGCACGGATGTTTGATAAGATTACCCGAAAAAAGCAGTCTTGTCTGAATATTCTTTTCTTCAATATAGTGAGTTACCTGGTTTCTAGATACCCCTGCATTCTCTTTAACAGTAATTAGAAAACCGAACCAGGATGGCCGACTGTTGGCAACAGGTTCAGGAAGAATAATTTTGTCATCAACCGGTTCCAATGCCTTATGCAGTCGATCCCAGTTATAGCGTCTCCTTTCAATAAATGAAGGGAATTTTTTTAATTGTTCAATTCCGATTGCTGCCTGCAAATCTGTCACCTTCAGATTGTATCCCAGATGGCTGTATACATATTTGTGATCATAACCATGAGGTAGTTCTCCATAATCCCCATCAAACCGATGACCACAGGTATTATCTTGACCAGAAGGGCAGAAGCAATCCCGCCCCCAATCTCGATAAGAAAGGATAAGACGATGAAGTAGAGGATGATTAGTATACACACACCCTCCCTCTCCCATTGTCATATGATGGGGTGGGTAAAAACTCGATGTTCCTATATCTCCCCATGCTCCTGTATATCGCTTTTCTCCATTAATGGTATATTCTGATCCTAACGCATCACAATTATCTTCAACCAACCACAGATTATGCTTTATACAAAATTCCCTTACTATCTTGATATCAAATGGATTTCCCAGAGTATGGGCTATCATAACTGCTTTGGTCTTAGGACTAAGGGCCTTCTCAAGCTTTGAAACATCGATATTATATTGCGGAATCGTCACATCTACAAAAACCGGTACCGCGCCATACTGTAGCATGGGGGCAACTGTAGTAGGAAATCCGCAGGCCACTGTGATAACTTCATCCCCTCGTTTAATCTGTCTTTCTCCAAGTTCTGGTGCTGTCAATACACTGAACGCAATCAAGTTTGCCGAAGAACCAGAATTCACCAAGTGTGCATACTTTACTCCGATCCATTTGGCAAATTGTTTCTCAAATTGATCGGCAAACCTTCCCGTTGTAAGCCAAAAATCCAGCATTGCATCCGTTAGACTTTGCATTTCTTTTTCATCATACATACGGGAAGCATACGAAATTCTGTCCCCGGGTTGAAACACTTTCTCGATCATTGGCTTTTTAAATTGGCGGTAATACTCCCCAACTAATTCTTTAATCTCAGATCGTGCTTCTGCCTCATCTGTCCAATGATGGTTATTATTCATCTTTCGATATTTCCTCCCTCATATAATGACGGCGTGACAAAGTTTATTTCCAAATCTATTGTATGGTCACTGATAAATTTTCTGGCATCCGAGTTAAATGCGTCAGCCATCTTTTTTACAAAGCTATACTCCATGTTTTCTTGTACGTAATTCACGTCATTTGGAGTATACCCGTCAAAACCTGCTAACGCCACATGGCAAATACCAATTCTAAGGAAAAGGCGAAGCAGCATCAGAAGTGAATTATCCGGACATTCCTTATTGGATTCGTCAATCAGATGGCTATAGTTCAGGACATAATCAAAACCAGCTGTTCTCTCTTCCATTCTGGTTACATTTGATGTGGCAATGATCCTCAAATTCTTGTTCTGCTGCTCATAGAGCCTTGTAGCCATCATCAGATAACGGGAGGAATGGGAAACAAACACATAATCCGGTTTGCATATGTGCGGAATAAAATTAATAGAAATAACTACCGGATGATTATTTTTGATATAAGTATCAATGTTCTCCTGCTTATCCCGAATGGTTTTCCCGGGACCCAGAACCAGGATCGGTTTTCCTGTCAGTTCTGTCTTCAGGCCGGAAACCGCCACCGAATCATCACACTCCCGCTTCTGATAATCAAGGTATATTTGTTCCAGAAGTTTCATGTTTTTTCCAAGCTTATCTTTCTCAGGAATTCTGGAGAGAATTTCATTTATTTCTGTCACGGAAAGCGTCCCCTTGTTCATCAGATATGATACATAATTCGGATGAACATGCTTCTCCGCCGCTATATAGAAGAAAAGCTTGTAGCCCCACGATTTCTTACGATATATGTCCATGAGACTTGTCGTGATCGCTTCCTGCATATCAGTGATACAGTAATGCTTTCCGTAGTGCTCATTCATATACATAGCAATAAGCTCAGATGGAGCATTTCCTGCGCTCTTTCCCATGCCATATAAAGTTCCATCCACCAGGATATCGCGCTTCAGCCCACTGTTCAGCGCAGTCATTGCATTAGCAAAGGCTAGCTGAAAATTATTATGCGCATGAAAACCAAGAATGATATCAGATGCCAGGAAAGAATCAATCACGTGAATGATGTGAGTTAACTGCTCCGGATCCAGAAGCCCATACGTATCGACCATCGACAGGGCATAGGGATGCACATCATTCACTGTTTCGATCAATTCCTTAAAATCTTCATCACTGTATGTTGTTACAGATACCAACTGCGCAAATACCTTGTACCCCTTTGCTTTAACCTGTCGGCAAAATTCCAACGCCTCTCTGGCAACAGGCTGCTTGAAAATCACCCTAATCCCATCCAGCCAAGAATCACTGCACTCCTGAAGATGGTCGATGCTGCACGTACCATAATCAATCATGCCTACAACCATCGCATTGCCGCGATCCAGCCTTCCAAATATCTTCTCTGCATCTGCAGTACAAGGCATTATCGTCCGATTAATATCAAATGGACGGCGATCATCAAGAAAACCGATTTCAATGGCATCAACGCCGGAGCTCACCAGTCTTTCAAAAACATTAGTGATGTTGTCCCGTCCAAATTCCCAGTCGTTGACATATCCTCCGTCACGCAAAGTACAGTCCAACAAATAGCGCTTACCCGACATTTCCATGTTCCTCCCGTTAAAACCGACCAAAACAGCTTATTCACAATTCAAAAGCCATACCGTTCCAGGTTTTCAACATATACAACTCTCCCTTGACGGCTGTGATTACTGCAGATTTCTCATTTAGATTCACAGTATGGTCATTATTGAATAACTTAGCCACGCTGCGCATGATCAATAATCCCATTTGATCCATGGTGCTTTGTGAAGGCGTATTCTTTTCTCGAGAAGCTCCCTTTCCCGCAAATTATCCATACACTGCCAAAAACCCCTGTGTTGATAGGACATAAGCTCTCCCTCCTCTGCAAGCTTTTGAAGGGGTTCTTGCTCCAGGACAGTATTATCTCCTCCCAGATAGTCAAAAATCTGAGGCTCAAACACCATGTAGCCGGCATTAATCGGTACCTGATCGGTGATATTCTTTTCACGGAATGCTTTAACGGTGTTGTCCTCGCCAATGTCCAGCACCCCTTTGCTCTGATCCTGCAGAACTGCTGTCAATGTCGCAATTCTGCCATGCTCCTGGTGGAATCTCACAGTATCTGCAATATTTACATCGCAGACCGCATCGCCATATGTAAGCAGAAAAGTCTCATTCCCAATGTATTTCTGCACTCTCTTCAGACGTCCGCCAGTCATAGTATCAAGACCAGTATCAACGATAGTCACCTTCCAGGGCTCCACATGAGCCTCATGGACCGTCACTTCATTCTTTCCATGTGTATAATCGAAGGTCACATCGCTGACTCTACGGAAATAATCGCCGAACCAGTCCTTAATAAATTGCTGCTTATAACCCGCACATATGACAAATTCATTAAACCCATACCAGGAATACTCTTTCATGATGTGCCACATAATCGGCATTCCCCCAATATCAATCATCGGTTTTGGTCTGGAATTTGATTCTTCTGATATGCGGGTTCCTCTGCCTCCCGCCAGAATAACAACCTTCATCTTCTTCCCCCTCTCCTAAGATCCTACTAAAGCAAATGCAGGGCCAAGCCTCCATCGCAAAGATGGAGAATCTCCCCCAGCCGTCATTTCAAAATTTATCCCTATGAATGTGATTTTTTGTCTTCTAACCTTACACTAATACAAAATGCAAAAACAGTATAACACAGGCATCTACCTTTATCCTATCTTTTATTTGACCTGTTCAAATGTTCTCCTTTGTACAAAAAGTCTTACAGCTTATTAGCTTTACAAAAATTTCATCCCGAATGATATGCATTTCAAAGGCATATATTGTAAAGAATGCTCCCACTGTAATAATCAGGCGAAGTATTACGTAAGGAATAGGCAATAACGTAAGGAGTGCCGTCAGAAAAGCAGCGATCGCCGTGGCAAAGATATACCTCTTATACTTAACTCGTTTTAACGCTTTCCCCACCACATCCCTTCCTAGCAGCAATTGGGCCAGCAATACAATATATTCTGCGCAGGTCGTTGCCAGGGCCGCGCCTGATGCTCCCCATATCGGAATCATAAAGAGATTCAGAATTAAGTCAGACAACGCTCCACACAAAACTGAAACCAGCACCTGATTTTCCCGATCAAGTGATGTTAATGCCTGAACTCCTATCACCCCAGTGAGTCCAATTGGAACAACCGCCAGATTGATTATCTGCATCGTAAGTGTCGCTCTCAGATATTCCTGCCCGGCTAAAAATAACAAAGTATCTTTTGCTTCAATTCCGAAATATGCTGTCAACGGAAGAGCCATGAATAACTCAACGTTTAGTGCCAGCACCAGTAATTGATAAAATTCACCCTTTTTCTTTCTTTCCACAAAAAAAGACATTCTGGGAAGCAGTACGCTCCCGAGAGAATTAACAACAGCTACCAATATACCTTTTACTTTTACCGCTGCTGTATAAAGCCCTACATCCGTATCTGTTTTCATGAATCCCAGCATGACAGTGTCAAGGTTTGTATAAATACTGACAGCTGCAGATTGTGCAAATAAAACAAAAATCGGCTTAAGATGTCTTTTGAAATGATATCGGCCTGTCTTATGAAAACTAATGTATTCCCGTAGGCGGAAAAAATTTAAAATATTGGAGCCTGCCGAGGCAATTACCGTCGTAGCGGCATATACCCTGTAATCCGATTCCTGATGAACCATCATGAAAATAAGAAAGACTGATACAGTCTTAAATAGTACAGACCTTGCTGTGATGTAATCATATTGCTCCAATGCTTGATAAAGCCAGTTGGCTCCCAACATATTAAGAACAATATTAATTCCCTCTATAAAAAAAAGCGTCTTAATCGTCGCTAAACAGATCCTGAAATCCTCGGCGAGGCTCGGTTTTGCGATATACATAAGGTCCATCAGAAGCTTGTCATAAGGCGTGCTGTTGTATTTGCCGTAGACCTGCGCGAGGCCGGTCAGACCGCACTTGCACTGCAGACGCAGATCGAACTCCGGCAGCTCCTTCCGGTACTGCGCCGCGATCTCCGGACGTTCCGGCCTTGGCCCGACAATGGACATGTCGCCTTTCAGGATGTTGATGAGCTGCGGCAGCTCATCCATTCTGCATGCGCGGATAAAGTGGCCGACCTTCGTGATCCGGTCGTCATTTTCTCCGGTCGAAAGTCTGGCAACGCCGTCTTTTTCCGCGTCCATGCGCATGGAGCGGAATTTCAGAACTTCAAACTTCTTTCCGTCCTTTGTAAGTCTCGTCTGTCTGTAGAACGCCGTGCCGCCGTCAGAGCGGATGATCAGCGCAAGGACAATCATCAGCGGACTGAGAATGATGAGTGCGGCTGCGGAAAGCACAATGTCAAAAAGGCGCTTGAAAAAGAGATACTCGGGGACCGGGCTGTAGCGCCGTACCAGCAGCATCGGCAGGTGCATCAGGTTCATTTCCTCGGCGCTGCTCATAATCATGTCCCCGATTCTGGGAATTACGTAGGAATTAACATCGTGCAGCACGCAGAATTTAAGGATCTGGTTCCGTTCATGGCTGTGCAGACTGCAAAGGAATACGAAATCAGCCTTTGCGACCTCCTGCTCCATAAACTCCTGTGTCAGTTCGCGGACATGCACTGTTTTCCGCACATCGTAGCGGACATTCAACCCGTGCTCCTGAATCAGTCTTTCCAGCCCTTCCATCTCGTCATAGATGATGATGGTTTTCTTCCGCGCAAAACATCTGCTATGCCAGGTATGCGCAAGCGTCGTCCATAAGATGATCACGGCAAGATCCAATATTAGACACAGCAGCATCGGCAGCAGCGCCGGAAGTTTTCTGATTAAAAGGTAGAGTACGATGTAGATCAGCGCATTGGCGAGCACCGCGGCCAGAAATTGGGAATAGATTAATTCAGAGATACGGCTAAGATGCAGAAGAAATCCCCGGTAGACTCTGGTCAGATAGAAATACAGCACAGCATAGAGCAGGATAACCGCCCAGTTGCCCCAATAGTAAAAGGGCACGCCGTATACATGGTTTTGATAGAATTTTGTCCAGATAAACGCAAAAACAGCCGCGACCGCCACCACATCAAGCAGTTTGACAAAACGGATCAGCACGCGGTGTTCCACATACTGTCCGGACGAAGTTACAGTTTCATTTCGCATAGCGGAATTATTAACGGAAAAAGAGCCTCTTCCCCGCTCTCTTTTCCCTCTGCAGGAGTTCACCTGCATCGAGGAAATTCAAACAGGGAAAAGGCTCTGCACTCCTACCCCCCCCCATATAAAAATCGGAAGATTTGGTAATTACAGGACTACGTAGAACGTTCCCATATCCATTACGGATACATCAACCTTTCCTCCTGTAACTACAGCCGAGGTTGTCGTAATAGAACCGTCTTTATGGATCTGGTAGATGGTAGCTGTCTTTCCGTTATATTTTGTTCCGACACCGACAGAGAACTTGAATGTTCCAAAACCATCCCAGATCGAAACACCTTTTCTGTACATACGGATCTTGTAAGGTCCGAACTTCTGCGCTGCAGGCGCTGCAGCATCTACATAGTTCTGAAGTACTGTCGTTGCCAGTTCCTTCTTGGATGCCGCATAAGCTGTAGCAAGTACGTCTTTGTCGGCTTCCTTGTAATCAGAAGTGAATCTGACCTGATTTACGGCCTGAAAACTGTGCTCTCTGGGAATCCAGTTTTCGGTAACAGCGGTAGTCTGTATGCCGGATTTGTTAGAAGTTACAGATGTCGCTGTAGAGCTCGGGCTGCCAGCAGCCATCGCGGAAGTGCCTGCAATCATGAATGATGTCATTACGGCAACTGCGGATATACTCAATCTTTTCATATCATTTTCCTCCCTGTCTATCGAAACAACATTATATCAATCGATACATGTTATATCAAGAATATAGTACATTAAACGGAACTTTAACACTTGAATAATCCCCCAAACCTCACAAACCGCTCAACGGCGGTCTTTTTTGTGTCAAATATTTTTCGTTTTACTGTTGTATGTGTTGTATTTTGTGCTATAATAAGGGATCAGATCAGGGAGGCGCGCCATGAAGCTCTACTACGACAAGCGAATCAAAGATCCTACCTACTACGTTCAACAGGGATTCCGCAACACCAACGGGGTCGCTACTACCAGAAACGTCAAAAAGATAGGCAAGCACTCTGAATTGCTGAAGATAACCGATGACCCTATTACCTACTGCCGCGAGATTGTTCAGCAGATGAACGAGGATTACGAGTCCGGCAAGGCTTCCGTACAGATCACAGTGGACTTCAACGAGAAGGTCTCTGATTCCGACGCGGAATGCTCCCGCTCCAACCAGCTCAACGTGGGATATTTCTATCTACAGTCCATCTACCAGAAGCTGGAACTAAAACAGTTCTTTGCCGATCTTGCGAAGAAAAGAAAGGTCAGCTTCGACTGCAACGACATCAACCGTTTCCTGACGTATGCAAGGATCCTGGATCCCCGCTCCAAATACGGTACCTTCGATCATCTGGATACGTATTTCGAAAAGCCTTCCTTCGATTACCAGCATATCCTGCGCTTCATGGATATCCTGGAAGAGAATCAGACAGCTTACCTGCGATGGCTTTACCAAAAGAGCAGCAACGTCATTCCCAGAGACTCTTCCGTGATTTACTACGACTGCACCAACTATTACTTCGAATCAGAGAGACCCGATGATGACGTAGTTGACGAGGTGACGGGAGAAATCCTCTCTTTCGGTCTCCGGAACCATGGCATCAGCAAAGAGCATCGCACCAGTCCGATCGTAGAAATGGGATTGTTCATGGACCAGCGGGGAATTCCGATCTCCATGTGCATTCATCCGGGAAATACCAGCGAACAGGTGACAGCTATTCCATTGGAAAACGAGATCCTCGGCATGCTGGATAAATCAGAGCTCATTTACTGCGCAGATGCAGGACTTGGTTCCTACAACATCAGGAAGTTCAACTCCATGGGCGGCAGATCCTTTATCGTCACCCAGTCTGTCAAGAAGCTTTCCGATGTCATGAAACAGGCTGTCTTTAACGACTACGACTACCGACTTCTCTCGAACGATCTTCCCTGTTCCATTGAGGCAATGAAAAGTTTTGATCGCTTCGATTCTGAGAACAGAGCCCTGTACAACGATCGTGTGTACAAGGTGATTCCGGCCGATAAAGCGGTAGACCTGGGATTGTACGACTACGTCCCTCTGAAAAACGGCAGGCAGGTCAAAAGAAAAGCAAAAGGTATGATTCCACAGAACATCATCATTACCTTCTCGAGAAAGATGATGGAATACCAGCGCGCCGTCAGACAGCGTCAGATAGAACGCGCAAAGAAGCTGGCAAAAATGACGGATCCGGAAGAGGTCAAAAAGGGTCCCAATGACATCCACCGATTCCTGAAGAGAACTGCTAAGACAAACGATGGGAAAGATGTGAACGTAACGTATGAACTGGATCTGGATAAGATCCGGAAAGAGGAGAAATACGACGGCTACTACGCTATCGCAACGAATCTCAAAGAAGATAAGGTAAAAGACATCCTTGATGTGATGCACAAGCGTTACCAGATCGAAGACTGTTTCCGCATCATGAAAACTAACTTTGAGGCCAGACCGGTATTCCACAGCAAAGAGGAACGCATCAAAGCACACTTCATGATCTGCTACACGGCTCTTCTGGTATATCGGCTCCTGGAGTGCAAGCTGGATGACAATGGCACACATATCACCACAGACAACCTGATCAATACCCTGAAGAATATGAGTATCGTTGACGATGGAATGTTTTATCTGGCAGGCTATACAGACAGTAAGACACTGAAGGCGCTCACGGCGCTGCAGGACCTTACGTTAGACAGAAAGCGGCACAAGCCCGCCGACATGAGAAAGCAGATCAAAAATCTTTTGAGGTAGAACCCAACATACAACAATTCCGAAGCCCATAAATAATGCCAGAAATCCCTTGGTTGAGGGATTCCTGGCATTATTGTCTTCTTCAACTGTCAAAGATGAGATTAAATGCAATAATTCAATAGTATTATATATTGAATTGGTAATATTTTACGGCTGCTGCTTGCTCAGCAGGTCGCTGCGGACAAAGCCTCTCGTTCCGTCAGGAAGAGCAATCTCGTACCAGACGGGTGATATTTCCTCGCCATCCAGTTCTTTGACTTCTCCGGAGACGGTCACTTTTTCACCTGTTTTCAGCGAACCCGCAAGCTCATAGGACGCCGCAGGGCCGGAGCGCACATTGGAGTCACGCGCGGCGATGCTGTCTTTTGTATCCGTGTACCGCATGACTTCATAGCGGCCATCCGCCGATTTTATATTTACCGGCAGCGGTGTGGTTGTTATGGACTTCGCAGCAGAAGATTTCTCCTGCTTTGGGGCTGTAGCGCTCTTATCTTCTTTTTTCTTTGCGGCGGAGGTTGTGGCCGCGGCTGTTTTGTCTGATGCAGACTTGGAAGCTTTGTCCGCAGTCTGTGCAGTTGTTCCATCCTCCGGTGATTCCGCGGCCGAAACTGCAGGCCGGGCATAAACGCGTCCCGTCGGAACGAGGTATGCCGTCACCGCTGCCGCGATAACAACTGCGTATGCGATTATAACTAGCAGTTTTTTCCTCATTGGATACTCCCGGCGCCTGTCAGCGTAGCCTGCACAATGTAATCTCTGCCATCTGACATGGAGGCCTGTATTGTCAGGACGCACCATGTCTGAAGAATCTGATCCTGCATCCCGGCATCTGTCACAGACGACATGTTACGCTGGGAAAGGATTTCCTGGATGTACGAGCTGAAAGTTGAAAAATCATAGCAGTCATGCTGCTCCAGAATATTTTCAGAGGGCTGTGTGTAGGCTGCGAAGACTTTGTATTCAAGGACTGTTTTATCCGGCAGATAAAGGTAAAGATACGGATGCTTCCCGAAAAAGGAGGAATCGCCGTAGGCAAGAAGTCCATGAAGGGCAGCATCGTTCGTATCTGCCTCCCCATGCAGCACAGTATTGGGGTCATTGAAGCCGGTGCTGTTCGAAGGGTCAAGGTAAACCGTGTGTTCCGCCTTTGCGGTCTGCACCCGGGTATCAACGTCTGTTCCGGGGATCAAAAGCCGCGCTACCATTCCGGGTTCTACGGAAATTTTCTCTTTCGGAACGGGCCCCTCGAAGTGCGCTTCGCCATTCGTGGCGCCCCCCAGTACAACCTCTCCGTTTTCCATGGAATCCGGCAATGCGCTCTGAATCGTACTGCCGGTTGTGGCAGCGGCAGGCGCCTCCGCGGATGGCGTATCCGCAGCAGGGGCTTTCGCTGTTTTGCCGCACGCACTTAATAAAACGGCAAGTATCATTGCGGACGCTGTGACTGCAGCTTTAAATGCCTTCCTTTTCGCTGTCTTTCCCGTAATATTTTCCATAATACTTTCCGTAGTATTTCCCGTAGTAGCCTTTGCTGTCCATATGGACTTTGTTCAAAACAGTCCCGAGTATATGACAGTCCGCCTTGACAAGCTGCTCTTTCACGCCCTGCGCGAAAGTATAGCTGACAGAACCGCTTCCGATCACAAGAATCACGCCGTCGCATTTCTTTCCGATAATCGCGGAATCGATGACACTGCCAAGCGGCGGCGTATCCACGACTATATAATCATAGAGCTTGCGGCACTCGGAAAGTAGCTGGTCGAAAGCTTCGCTGCCAAGAAGTTCGCTCGGTGTCGGCGTTGAAGGACCGGAAAAGATCATGTACAAGCCATCCAGATTTGTCCGGCAGATGCACTGCTCAAGTGTGCACTGGCCGATCAGAAAGTTTGAAAGGCCATATCGGATCTTGCCTTTCTGAACAACAGAAGCCATTACTGATTTCCGCATGTCCGCGTCGATCAGGAGCACACGCTGCTTGTTCTGCGCAAAGGAACGCGAGAGTTCAAAACTAACCTCGGACTTTCCCTCGTTGGGTGTGCAGCTGGTGACCGCGATAGTGCGCACATCCTTTCCGCTGAACTCAATATTCGAGCGCAGGGTTCTGTATGCCTCGCGGGAGCGATAGGAAAGGTCTTTATCCTGTAAAATAATATCCTGCATCGTCAGGTTCTCCAAAATAATGTCCTGCATAATCAGTTTCTGCCGCTCTTCTTTCTAAATCTTTTATGCCGCAATCCTTTAGATGAATCTTCACTCTGCGCCATAACCGATTCATCAAGCGGGATCAGCGCAAGGTTGCTGAGTCCGAGGTATTTCTCAACGTCATCGCTTGTCTTGATCGTATCATCCAGAAGATACCGGACAATCACGACCGCCGAAACGGCCAGCGCGCCGATCAGAGCGGCCATGACAGCCCAGCGACCGCAGCTGGGAGCGGACTTCCTGTCAGGATAATTCGCTTTTTCATATGTATTGACCGCGTCGATCTGCATCGTTTTGATGATCAGTTCGCCGGATCTCTTCCGGATATCATCCGCAAGCTTCTGCGCGAGCGCCGGATCATGGTTCGTTACTGTAATCGTGACGATACGCGTATCTGCCGGCGTCTGGACATTTACCATTCCGGCAAAATTTTCATACGTATAAGTCTGATCGAGGTGATTGTCTTTCATGACGGCTTCCAGAACTGTACGGGACTTGATCAGTTCAACGTAGTCCTTGGTCAGCTGCATGCCGACCTGCAGGTCGCTGTAGGTTGACTGACTGTTCGTTCCTCCGGCACCGCTTTTATCCAGAACATAAATCTTGGTTGTGGACTCAAATTCTTCGGGGAGCACAAACTTGCTGAACGCGTATGCGGCAGTTCCGCAGGCAAGCGCAACAAGAACAATCAGCCAAAGCCAGTGCCGGATCACCTGAAAAACCTCGACAAGATCAATGGTCATGACATCAGCGTCCCGGTCTGCACGGGTAATATTTTCAGCCCATGCTTCGGGCCGTGCCTGTCTTGTTTGTTCATTCATAAATCCGCGTACTCCTGCGTATGTCTTATTTGCAATATGATATAGATCAGAATTGGCTATCATCTTATCATAATACAATTCGTCAATTTTTCAATCCCGCAATTGCAAAGTACGTCTCCCGCATTCATGCAGGCTCCCCCCGCAAGCAATTTGTCGAGCGCCTCCGCCAGCATCGCCCGCCCGGTCACACGTACCGCGCGTATCCCGCATTCGATCGCCGCCGCGACATTCTCCTCGCGGTCATCGAAGAAAATGCAGTCCTCTCTTGTAAGGTTGTACCGGCGGATCAGCTCTTCATAGATTGCGCGATCCGGCTTTACCAGATGCACCGCATAGGACACGATTTTGCCGTCGATATCTTTCATGAAATCCGCATATTGCGTATGTTTGCGGAAAAGGTCTTCCGAATAATTCGAAAGCAGATAGATCCCGTACCCTCTCTTTTTCAGCTCATGGACACGGTCCCAGATCTCCGGCCGCGCGACCGGCATATATTCGCCGTGGCGCAGAAACCATGCCATAACTTTTCCATCTTCTTTGTATTTGCGAAGGTAATCCGAGATGATTTCATCCTGTGTTCTTACGCCAAGGTCCAGTTCGTTCCAGAGCGGATCGTTCAGCATCAAGTGGCCTACGCGCTCCGCCTCCTCTTCCGAAAGGCCGTAGTCGATCAGTACATATTTCCATCTGTACTGCAGCAAAACACCGCCCACATCAAAGATTACAGTACGAATTTCATGCATTGAGAGCCTCCATAATTCGTCTTTTCCATTGAAACAACATCACTGAAATGTCATTATTATAGCATAGCTTTTACCTGGCTTAATAAGCCGGTGTTCCGTTCGTAGATGTCTCCGTGTCAGCGGGGCTGCACCGGGGGCCGGCAATCATAAGGGGGAAAACAAACATCCATGAACCAGTCATCCGTAGAAGAAAATGTTCTGAATCTGTGCGGCTACGCTTTGTCCAAACAGCTGATCACCGAAGATGATCTTTTTTACGCCGCAAATACGCTGTCTGACATTCTTAAATTCACGCCTTCTTCCGGTTTTTCACCGCTCTCCGCGGCAAAGCCGGAGCACTGCGGCAAACCGCTCGAGGAGATTCTGGAGCAGCTTTTGGACTACGCTGTTTCGGAGGGCGTCATCAGCGACGGCATCGCGACACGGGATCTTTTCGACACGCGCCTGATGAGTGCTCTGACGCCGCGGCCGTCCGAAGTGATCCGCGAGTTCCGCAGCAGGTACAGTAAGTCACCCGAAGCCGCGACAGACTACTTCTATAAGCTTTCCTGCGACAGCGACTATATCCGCACCTACCGCGTCCGCAAGGACCGCAAATGGGTCGCGAAGACGCCTTACGGAGATCTTGATATCACAATCAATCTTTCGAAGCCGGAAAAAGATCCCCGCGCAATCGCGGCGGCGCTCACCTCCAGGCAGGACAAGTACCCGAAATGTCTGCTCTGCCCGGAAAATGAGGGTTATGCAGGCAGGCTCGACCATCCGGCGCGGCAGACGATCCGTCTGATTCCTCTGACGCTTGCGGGCGAGCGCTGGTACATGCAGTATTCGCCGTATGTGTATTATAATGAGCATTGTATTGTTTTGTCGGGAAAACATGAGCCGATGAAAATCGAACCCGCAACCTTCACGCGGCTGTTCGATTTTATAACGCTCTTCCCGCACTACACGATCGGATCGAACGCGGATCTTCCGATTGTGGGCGGTTCCATTCTGACGCATCAGCATTTCCAGGGCGGGCGGTATACGTTCGCGATGGCCCGCGCAGGGATCAGGGAAGCGCTGCATTTCAAAGGCTTCGAGGATGTTTCGGCCGGAATCGTCGAGTGGCCGCTGTCTGTGATCCGTCTGGACGGAGATAATCCTGCAAGGATCTGCGAGCTCGCGGGTAAGATTCTCTCTGTGTGGCGCGGCTATTCGGACGAGAGCGCGGACATTCTCGCGCAGACAGACGGAACGCCGCATAACACGATCACGCCGATCGCGCGGCGCCGCGGCAGTCAGTATGAACTTGATCTGGTGCTTCGCAACAATCGGACAACAGAGCAGTATCCGCTTGGCATCTTCCATCCGCATGCGGAGCTGCATCATATTAAGAAGGAAAATATCGGGCTGATTGAGGTGATGGGGCTTGCTGTTTTGCCGGCTAGACTCCTCGGAGAAATGTCGCAGCTGCGTGACGCAGTGCTGGCAGGAGCGAATATCCACGAGATACCGGAACTCTCCTCGCACGCGGACTGGGCGGATGAGATTGAAAGAAAGCACCCGGAAATCGCGAGGCTGCGTGAATCCGGTGATTCAGCTGATTCCGCCGAGGCGATGGATAAGGTTCTGCGCGACGAAATCGGGCTTGTCTTCGCAAAGGTGCTGGAGTGCTGCGGCGTCTTCAAGAATACGCCGGAAGGAATGGCGCAGTTCAGGAAATTTGCGGATGCGGTGATGGGGTGATGTTTCGCCGCTTACTTCTGGAGCGGCCTGCATCTGGCGCGGTGACTGATTGACGCAGTATTAGCAAACTAAAAGGCTGTCCGGGAAGTGTATCGCCTCCCGGGCAGCCTTTGTACTATCTTATGCAATTGTCAGATCAGATATCTGCCTTCCAGAGTCCGTGCAGGTTGCAATATTCATATGCAGCCTTCGGCTCTTCGCCCTCTGCCAGCATGAAAACTGCTTCCGGCTTCATCCCCGGCTTCAGGTCCTTCTTCTGGAAGCCCTGGCTGGTTTCAAGAATGATGAACTGGATGAAATGATTCTCAAGCATCGGATGTTCTACGGAGCCGATCTTCACTGTTACCTTGTTTCCTTCTACGGAAACAACCGGTACGTGCTTCTCGGTAGCAGCATCTGTTGTGTTCGGAACAAGTTCCGTCATTGTCTCGCCGCAGCATTTCGGCGTGCAGGAAGTCTTCTCTCCGAGAAATGTAATAAAATTACCGCAACTCTCACATCTGTAAAACAGCATGGCAACTCCTTTCTGTGGCTTCTGCAAGTTGGATGATGTCCGGCCGCCAACCATATTCTGCGGCTTTAAAATTATTATACTTGTTTTTGCAGGCGCGGCATAGTTAAAAAAGAATTAAAAAAGTCTTGCTTTTACCTTATGGATTCCGTATAATAACTCTTGCGCTTGAAAGCGTACAAATCAATAGCCGGGGTGTAGCGCAGTTGGCTAGCGCGCCACGTTAGGGACGTGGAGGCCGCGAGTTCGAGTCTCGCCACTCCGATGGATGGGAATTCCTGTGTGAGCAGGGATTCCTTTTTTTGTTGCAGTTTTCCAGTACAGCTTGTATATTCCGAGTCTTCCTTAGCAGGGTTTCTGATCAGTGTTTGTCTATTCAGACTGATGCACCCGCTGTTTCTCGGGGCAGCAAAAGCTGTGCACGGGCTTGCTGTTATTCCGGCCGGGATCATGGTGTGGCTGATCGCCACAGGCGTGTCAGCGATCAGCGCCAAAACACCTCTCTCGAATGTACTTCTCGGTGTTAAACAATAGATCTCTGCTTGTTATAATGGGTGCTATAAAAAGGCATGCAATAGCCGGGAAGTGAGTCCAAAGACATGAATACAGATCAGAATTCATCCAATAACAATAGTTCGGTTCGCCCGCAGACGGAAAGCAGCCGCGCAGGACGCGAGCTGGCCGGAAGCGATCGCGTGAACCGCTCCTTACCGCCGGAAACGATCTCGCGCCTGATCCACACGGCACTGGACGCCCGCCGATTTTCCTACGCCCCATATTCACACTACTGCGTAGGCGCCGCGGTTCTTACCGAAGACGGCACTGTATTTGATGGCTGCAATATTGAAAACGCCAGCTACGGCGCAACCATCTGCGCGGAGCGGACAGCCATTTTCACGGCCGTCCGCAAAGGGCACCGCCGCCTTATTGCTCTTGCGCTTGCAGCCGCGCCCGAGGGCGTGGAGCCTTCTGCCATCAGGGACTATCCCTCTCCCTGCGGCATCTGCCGGCAGGTGATGCGCGAATTTGCAGACCCTTCCGGGTTTAAAGTGATTCTGGCGAAAAGCCCCGAAGATTACAGAATCCTGACGCTCACAGAGCTTCTGCCGGAAAGCTTCGGGCCTTCTTTTCTGCAGGAGCAGGCGGACACAGGCGCGGAACAATAATCACAGCCGAACCCTTTACAGGCGGGCTTTTACAGGCAGTCCTTTACAGATTGAACCTTGCGCGTGCCATGGCCGCAATCAGCGCCGCGGTTCCTTCAACGCCGAAGGCCGAGCTGTCCATAATGATATCGCGGTCCGTAAATTCATCTTTCAGCTCATACACATACCGCTCGCGGTACCGTTCTCTCGCAAGATCAACATCATGAATCATGCGCTCCGCTGTCGAATAATCCATTTCCAGACTTTCGATACAGTTGCGCAGCCTCGCTTCATATGGAGCGCGGATATAGATGGAAAGCCGCCTTGTTCTGTTTCTTAGAACCGACTCCGCGCATCTGCCGACAATAATGCAATCTCTGCTGGCAGCGGTGTCCTGAATGATGTTGCTCTGCACCTGAAAAATCTCATCTTCCAGCGTCTTCGGCGCGCGTCCCAGCGGGAATTTTCTGTAAAGGAAGCGGTTGCTGACCCGCTCCTCGCTTTCACCGATCTCCGAAACCGGCAGTCCCAGACGCTTTGCGGTCTCTTCAACGATGTCGCGGTCCATGTAGTAGATTCCGAGTTCCTTCGCGGTCAGCTGCGCGATAGATCTTCCAAGGCTGGCAAACTCTCTTGAAATTGTGATGACGTAGTGATTATCCATGACTGTTTTTCCTGATTCTGCGGACGGCAAGCGACAACGCAAAGTTAATGATGAAGTAGATTGCAAAGGCAAATCCGAACAGAACAAAAACATCACTGACATTCACCTGTCCGGTTCCGTTATACTGGTAAGCTGCCGACAGCACCTGTCTGGTCCTTGCCATCAGCTCGATCACCGCGATGTTTGCAAGGTACGAGCTGTCCTTGATCGTTGTAATCACCTGCGAAAGGAGGGTCGGCACGATATGCCGGAATGCCTGCGGCAGAATGATAAGCCGCATCGTCTGCACTGTCCCGAATCCCTGCGAATGCGCAGCTTCAAACTGACCTTTGGGGATGGCGTTCAATCCGCCCCGCACAATCTCCGCTATAATCGAAGATGTGAACAGGATCAGGGCAACCGCTCCCTTGAACAGCAGTCCTGTCTCAACGGAGGTCAGACCGAACAGCTTCTTCTTAAAGACCGGTGGCACCGGAATCAGAACAAGAGCAACGAAAATCCACAAAAGCAGAGGCGTGTTCCGGAACACTTCAATGTAAACAGAGGCCAGAAAGCCGAAGATTTTGTTCCGGCGGGTAGTGCAGTAATTGCGGACAAGCGCAAGCACAGATCCGAACGCGATACCGATCAGAACCGCAACCGCAGAGATGATCAATGTAAAAACAAGCCCCTTCAACAGATACACCAGCACATGCGGATTTGATATGATCTGAAAGCTTCCCTGTAACTGTGTCATTTCCTTCTCCCCGCCGTAATGGCTTCTCTTCTCTTAAGCTGCTTCTCCCAGCTTCCCGCGAGTTTCGACAAAGGATAACACATCAGGAAGAAAAGCAGACCGCAAACGAGGTATGCCGGAGCGTATGCGCCGCCGGTTGTAGCTCCGGTCACAAAACTATAGGTGAGCGAGATCAGGTCAGAACCGCCGATCAGGTAAAGGCAGGATGTGTTTTTCATCAGATTTACGATCTGATTGACCATCGGAGGCAATATAATCTTGATCGTCTGCGGCAGGATGATGTACCACATTTCTTCAAAATAAGTAAATCCCTGCGATCTTGCCGCTTCAAACTGTCCTTTCGGTACCGATTCAATGCCCGCGCGGAACACTTCGGACATATATGCGCCGTGATAAATGCCGAGGGCGATGATACCGGTCGGTATAATGCCGATCGAATTACCGGAAAAGGCGAGCGCATAATAGAGGAAACACAGCTGCAGCAGAACAGGCGTGTTCTGGATAAATTCGACATATACTCTGGAAATAGCACGAAGCGCCTTTTTTTCTCCGGCGGCCATCAGTCCGAAAACCGCTCCGAGCACCAGCGCCAGAAGTATTCCAAATGCCGCCGTGAGCAGGGTATTGCCAAATCCGAGCGCAAATGCGGATCTGTATTTCCAGACGGTCTCCCATGACCCTGCGCTAAAAAGTCCGCTCATCCGTGTTCCTCCTTGCCGCAGCAGAGCCTGAAATCATACAGCCGGCCGCTGCTGCTTTGGCTGGCTGTTGAGGGCAATCAGGCTCTGCAAAAGTCTGTTTCAATCTGTCCTTACTCAAGTCCGTTCTCTTTGATGAAGCCTTCGATCGTTCCATCGCCGAGCATCTTTTCGATTTCCGCTTCGCAGTAAGTTGAAAAATCAGAACCTTTCTTTGTGGCAATGCCATAGTCCTGCGGTGCGAACTCATCGCTGATATACTCACGGCCATCCGTGTGATAAATCGCAAGTATGGACTTGTCTACAGAGAAGGCATCAACTTCACCGGCTGAAAGCGCTGTGGAAATTGCGGGATAATCTTCGTACTGCTGGAAAGTTACGCCCTCTTTCCATGTTGCCGGATCGAACGTATCCGCATTGTAGTCCTTACCGGTGATAATTCCTTTGTCAATCATGGCTTCAACGACCGACTTGGCTGAAGTAGAGCCGGAGGATACGCCGATCTTCTTTCCGACAAGTCCGCTCAGATCCTTGATTCCGGAGTCCTTGTTGACCAGAACGGTTACATGGTCTGTATAATATGGTGTCGTGAAATCCCAGCTCTTCTTCCGTTCATCCGTGATTGTGAAAGTCGCGAGCACGCAGTCGATATCGCCCGCGTCCAGAAGTTCTGTTCTGGTTGCCGCCGTTACGGTTGTGAACTCAACATCAACGCCAAGGTCTTCCGCAATCTTCTTTGCGATGGAGATCTCCATGCCGGAATATTCACCGGTCAGCGTGTCCTGGAAGCCGAAACCTTTCACGGCATTTTTAACGCCTACGCGGAGCACGCCTCTGTCTTTGATCGCCTGTGTATCAGGCCCGATTTCCGCTTCCGCGGCCGCGGCTGCTGTAGTCGCTGCCGCTGCTTCCGTGGCTGCAGCAGTTGTTTCGGCTGCTGCCGTCGTTGCCGCGGCCGGTGCAGCGGATGACGCGGCAGGTGTCGAAGATGATCCGCAGGCCGCAAGTCCAACAACCATTGCAGCCGCCGCAATTACGCTCAGTGCCTTGTGAAATTTTTTCATAACCTAATCCTCCTCTTTTACAGCCTTCCGGCTGATCTATGCACTCATCGAATGATCTTCCCCAGAAATTCTTTCACTCTGGGGCTGTCCGGCGACGTGAAGAAATGTTCCGGCGTCCCCTCTTCGATGATTCTGCCATCTTCCATAAAAACGATTCTGTCCGCGACCTGTCTTGCGAACCCCATTTCATGTGTGACGACTACCATAGTGATATTATCTTCATGTGCGAGTCGTACCATAACGTCCAGAACTTCCTGAATCGTCTCGGGATCCAGCGCGGATGTCGGCTCATCGAACAGGATAATCGGCGTCTTGCAGCAAAGAGCCCGCGCGATCGCGATTCTCTGCTGCTGTCCTCCCGAAAGAGCCGGGGGATATACATGTGCCTTGTCCCGAAGACCTACGACATCAAGATAATGATACGCAAGCTCTTCCGCTTCCTGCTCTGACATTCCGTGGAGCTTCGTCGGCGCCAGTGTCAGATTCCGCAGCACGGTCAGGTGCGGATACAGGTTGAACTGCTGGAATACCATCGAGATTTTCTCCCGCACGATCTTTCTCTGGTTCTTTTCCGTCATCTCCTGACCATCGATCAGAACCCTGCCGCTGGTCGGCACTTCCAGAAAGTTCATACACCTGACAGTTGTGGATTTGCCGGAACCGGAAGGACCGATGATGACGAGTTTCTCGCCCTCCTTCACTTCCAGATTCACGTTCTTGAGAACATGCAGATCACCGAAATTCTTGTTGATATTCTCAAGCTTGATCATTGCCATGGGTTTGCCTCCTGCGAACGAATAACAAAAAGGGCGCCATAGATTTCTCTATGACGCCCTTGCCATGTATTCGTGTATACAATTTATAAAAAACATTCTAGCATGGATTTTCAGGAATGCAAGTCTTTTTTTGCGAAGTCACTGCCGTCCATCGAGGCATACAATGCATCCCGCACATACGGCCGGTACTGCGGCGGTATCTTCTGAAAATGCTCGAACATCGGCGAAAAATGCCATGCGCAGATCTTCTCCGAGTAGGCGTTATAAAGAGATTTTCCGTTTTTGTTAACTGTTACAGTCATTGATTTCCGGTTGCCGGACAGATACTTTTTCTCGACCAGTCCTTTCTCTTCGAGCCGCTTGACAATCTTGGTAAAGTTACTTCTGGTAATACCGAGGCGCTTCGCGATAGCCGTCATATTATCCCTGCGCTCTTCGTTCTCGAGCAGGTATTCCACAACCTGAATCTGCGCGTAAGAGTAGGTTATTCCTTCATATTCCATTTTTTCGGTTTTATAAACTGCCGCGTAAATATTTAAGTATACTTTAGTTATTGTTTCCATTGGAAACAATAACTTTGTATTCTGCTTCCTGCGGCCGGGGAAACAGGAACTCAGACGCACAATTTGGGGAGACAGGGGGCGGAAACCGGCGGCCGGAGTTTCCGTAAGATGTATTATGGAGGAGTTTGTATGAAACATTCAAAACGCAGGGTCATGGCTTTGCTGATTGCAATCGTCATGATACTGGCAGGCAGCATTGGCGCGCATTTCGTCAATACATCTGGCGGCACGGTGAAGGTATCGCGCATCGCCTTCGACACAGATCAAGGTAAACTCAGCGGTCTGCTATACCTTCCCAAAGGTGCGTCGCAGAGCAGTCCGCGGCCGGCTGTTGTTTTGACGCACGGATATCTGAATTCCGCGGAAATGCAGGATGCCAACGCGATTGAACTCTCACGGAGAGGGTACGTCGTACTCGACATCGATATGTATGACCACGGACATTCCAGGATCAATCGCGACAAGTATTCGGGTACGGATTTCTTCAGCCTGTGGAGTGCGTTCTGGACAAATTCAATCTATGATGCCGTGCAGTATATCTATGAGCAGCCGTATGTTTTGAAAGACGCGGACGGCAACGGTATCATCGGCGTAACAGGACATTCGATGGGCGGCTTCTCGACAACCGTCGCTCTTGCGAAGGACGAAGCCGACTACGCGGCGAACGGATTCAGAAAGATCAGCTGCGGCCTTTCCGAAGGCTCTGATTTCTCGTATTCCGGTATCGTCGGTGTAACCGCAGAAGCGGCAGACAAGGCAGGCGGCGGCCGGATTATGGGCAAGGTCGCGGCAAGGTATGATGAATTTTTCTTCAATGATCCCGAAACCACGGGCGGCACAGTACGCCGCAAAGACTATGTGGCGACGCCGGACGCGAAAACTTTCCTTGAGCAGGAGTCCCCGGCTGCGGATACCTGGTATGACACTAGCGACGGCGGAAAGAGAATAATCTATGAGCCTTCGCAGACGCATCCCTGGAATCATTTCTCCAAAACAACGACAGCCGATGCCATTGACTTCTACCAGACCGCTTTCTCCGGTTATACAGATGGCATCTCAAATATTCCGTCCTCTTCCCAGACATGGATGTGGAAGGAAGCACTGGAATGTCTTGCTCTGATCGGATTTGTACTTCTGATTGTTCCGCTCGCAGGCCTTGTACTGAAACTGCCTTTCTTCTCAAAGTCTGTTACGGGTGAGCCTGTTCCGCAGCGGCAGGAAGCAGGAACCGGTACGAAATTCGCGGGATTTGCATCTCTGGTATTTATGATTCTGCTTCCGGCGCTGTTTTTCACATCCCTCTGGGATGCGGATCATACAGAAACCGGCATGAATATTCTCTTCTTTGCCGGTATAATTTTCTGCGTCAGCGGTATCTATGCGGTCATATCATCGCGCAAAGAAACCGCGTATCAGAAGAATTTCCGGACCGGCGGAATCTTCGTCGCAGTTTCCGGTGCCTTACTTTCACTTGTAATAAGGACGCCGATGTATCAGGATCTGACAAAATGGACGGCACCGGCCGTAAATAATATCGCGTACTGGACCATTGCCTGCGCGCTCATTTCTCTTCTCGGTATGAGTGTGATCTATGTCAGCAGTAAGGCGAAAAACGGTACCGGCTTCGATGCCTACGGAATCACTTTCCGCCCGGCCGTAATCGTTTCCTCATTTGCGGCAGCACTTCTGACCGTAGTGGTCAGCTATGCGGTTCTGTTCCTTGTAGACAAGCTCCTTCTTACGGATTTCCGTATCTGGACTTTTGCCTTCAAGACCTTTGACGCTAACATTCTGCGTGCGGTGTTCAGGTACTGGCCGACGTTCTTTGTATACTATCTGATCTCCGGCGCAGCTATCTTCGTGAATACGAACACGGAAAAGCTGCAGGGAATCAAGGGTTATCTGCTCGCGATTGCTCTGAACGCCGGCGGAATCTTCCTGTGGCTGATCCGTCAATACGGTACTCTGTTTGCGACGGGTACAGCGGCTCATCCGGGTGCTTCTCTCTCCGGCATTGTGCTGATTGCCATGGTGCCGACACTGTCGATTGCGGCCTGCTTCAGCCGGGCGCTTTATAAGCGAACCGGTAATGTCTGGCTGCCGGCATTTCTGAATTCGATGCTCATGACGGTGATGACAATCGCTAACACGACGGTTTATTTCCGGTAAAACAATTCTGCCCGGGACTTGATTTTTTATCCCGATGAGATTATTCTCTTTTTTAAATATTCGCGGAAGCAAAGGCGTTTCGGTAATGCATTTTACCGGAGCGCCTTTTTCAATTGGCAGCGTCTGTTTTGTAGCTTCCGCAGTGCCGCAGCCGCCGGGGAGGAACAAACAACAATGAATACAGCGGAATTACTTGTAAGGTGTCTGGAAAATGAAGGCGTTCGTTTTGTCTTCGGAATTCCGGGAGAAGAAAATCTGGAAATCATGAAAGCTCTGCACCACTCGAAGATCCGGTTCATCACGACAAGGCATGAGCAGGGAGCGGCTTTTATGGCCGACGTTTACGGACGGCTGACCGGAAAAGCAGGTGTCTGCCTTTCCACCCTCGGTCCCGGCGCCACAAATCTGGTGACCGGCGTTGCCGACGCGAACAGCGACGGAGCGCCTCTCATTGCAATCACGGGACAGGTCGGTACCGAACGGATGCACCTGACCAGTCACCAGTATCTTGATCTTGTCGGCATGTTCGAGCCGATTACAAAAAGGAGCAAGCAGATCGTCCGCCCGGATACGACGAACGAAATCGTCCGGATCGCTTTTAAATACGCGGAGTCGGAAAAGCCCGGCGCCAGTTATATTGACCTCCCCTGTGATATCGCGGCGATGGAAGTGCCGGAAGGGCCGGGGCGTCTCATGCTGACACACCACCGCGCGGCTCTGGAACTTCCGGATGAAGACAGTGTCGCGCAGGCGGCATCCATGATCCGGGAGGCAAAGCATCCTCTGATCCTCGCCGGTCACTCGGCGGTCCGCAACAACGCGTCCGGAGCGCTCCGCATGTTTGCGGATAAGCTCTCTGTCCCTGTCGTAACGACGATGATGGCTAAGGGCGTCGTTCCGGACTCCGATCAGAACTGCGTCGGCACGATCGGCATCCCGGAGACGGATTATCCGGATAAGGCGCTCGCGCAGGCAGATCTTGTGATCGCCGTAGGATACGATATCGTAGAATTCGCGCCGCGCAAGTGGAACGGGGATTCCTCTCACAGAATTATCCACATCGATGAACGCGCCACGCATGTGAATAAACTTTATCAGCCCGAAATCGAAGTCATCGGGGATATCAGCGCCTGTCTTGAAAAGATCGCGGAGCAGTGCAGTCCCTGTCCGGAGCCTCTCTGGGCTTACAACATCCGGAGGGAAAGACTTGAAGACGCAGGGCGTTTTACAGACGATGTCTCCTATCCCGTGAAGCCGCAGAAGGTCATCTCCGATATCCGCCGCGTTCTCGCGGATGATGACATTCTGCTCTGCGACGTCGGCGCGCACAAGATGTGGGTTGCGCGGGATTACCCCTGTGAAGAGCCGAAAACCTGTATCATCTCGAACGGTTTTGCGACGATGGGCATTGCGGTTCCGGGCGCTGTCGCGGCAAAACTGATCTACCCTGACAAAAAGATTCTCGCGGTCACAGGAGACGGCGGTTTTCTGATGAACTGTCAGGAACTGGAAACCGCCGTGCGCATCGGCACAAATTTTGTCACGCTGATTTTCCATGACGGCAGCTATGGTCTCATCAAGTGGAAGCAGGAAAACCGCTATCATGAAAGCTACGATGTCGATTTCGGCAACCCGGATTTTGTAAAGCTTGCGGAAAGCTTCGGCTGCAAGGGTTACCGGATCAGCCGTACGGAGGATCTTCTTCCGGTGCTAGAGGATGCGTTCCGGCAGAAGGTACCGTCTGTTATCGACTGCCCTGTGGATTACCGCGAGAATCTGAAGCTAGCGGAGCAGCTGCAGGCTCTTTCGGCCTCTTTAAGGTAAGCACGCAAAACAAGCCTCTTCATCTTAATACAATCTTAACATTGCAGCATGGATACCCTGTTTCCTTTTCATCGCAATAAGGTACAATAACAGGATGGAAGGGAGCCATCCTATGTTCAGGAACAAATATTTGTACCGGTTATCCACGTTCCGGATTATTCTGTTATCCTTTGCGGGAGCTATTCTGACCGGTGCGTTTCTTCTGTGCCTTCCATTCGCAAGAAGAGGCGCGCCTGTCAGTTTTCTTGACGCTTTATTTACCGCGACGAGCGCGGTCTGCGTGACCGGCCTTGTCGTGCGCGACACTTACCTTGGCTGGAGTATTTTCGGCCGTGTCGTGATCATTTCTCTGATTCAGATCGGCGGCATGGGCGTTGTGACCATAGCCATTCTGCTGGCGATTGTCTCCGGCAAAAAGATTTCGCTGCGCCAGCGAACGCTCCTGAAAGACGCGATATCAGAAGACCGCGTGGGCGGAATCTTACGGCTGACGTCGTTTATTCTGCGGTTTACGCTGTTTTGCGAGCTGGTCGGAACTCTTCTGATGCTGCCTGTCTTCAGTGCAACTTACGGCATCCGGCGGGGGCTGGGTTATGCTGTTTTCCATTCCATCTCTGCGTTCTGCAACGCCGGGTTTGACCTGTCGGGCGGCAGAAGTCCTTACTCGTCTCTTACATGGTACGCGTCAAATCCGCTGATGAACCTGACCATCATGGGACTGATTGTGATCGGCGGGCTTGGTTTTGGCGTCATCGCGGATATCGGCCACCGGAAACTGAAAATGCACCGTTACCGCCTGCAGACAAAGGTAGTTCTTTTTCAGACGGCAGTCCTGATTCTTTTGCCGGCGCTCTACTTTTTCCTGTTTGAATGCACAACAGGCCCTGTCGGCACAAGACTTCTGGAAGCCTTTTTTCAGTCCGTGACGACCAGAACCGCCGGCTTCAACACGATCGATCTGACGAAGCTCAGTGATTCCGGCATTATGCTCATGATTGTTCTGATGCTGATCGGCGGCGCGCCGGGTTCCACGGCAGGCGGCATGAAGACAACGACCTTCTTTGTCCTCCTGGTCTCTACATTCGCGGTATTCGGCTCGAAGCGATCCGCTTCGGTTTTTCACCGGCGCATTTCCGCGGAAACGATCCGGAAGGCGGCCGCTCTGTTCATGACATATATTACCTTGTTTTTACTTGCGGCGATGATCATCAGCAGGATCGAGGGGCTGCCGCTTCTTACCTGTATGTTTGAAACCGCGTCCGCGATCGGCACGGTCGGTCTGACGCTCGGCATAACGCCGCAGCTTGGCGCCGTGTCGCATCTGATTCTGATCTTCCTGATGTTTTTCGGCAGGGTCGGCTGTCTTACGCTGATATTTGCGGCGATCCGCGGTCATCAGGAAACCGGTTTGTATCCTGAAGAAGATCTTGCTATCGGTTGATATAACGGGAAATTCCGTGCATTGTTTGAAGGAACGGGTAATCCCCTGCCATCGATTGGCGAAACGGGAAATGGAGGTATCAATAATGAAATCAATTCTGCTTATCGGACTCGGCCGTTTCGGCCGCCACACGGCAATGAAGCTGCAGTCGCTCGGCCATGAAGTCATGGCTGTCGACAAGCAGGAAGGGCGCGTATCCGCAATTCTGCCTTTTGTAACAAACGCTCTGATCGGTGACAGCACGAGGCAGGATTTTCTGGAGTCGCTGGGCGTGCGCGACTATGATCTTTGCATTGTCGCGATCGGCGACGACTTTCAGAGCTCGCTCGAGACGACATCTCTGTTAAAGGAACTTGGCGCAAAGAAGGTCGTCTCCCGCGCTTCCCGCGACGTTCACGCAAAGTTTCTTCTGCGCAACGGCGCGGATGAGGTCGTCTACCCGGAAAAACAGGTCGCGGAGTGGACTGCTCTGCGCTACAGCTCGGATCATCTGTTCGATTACTTCTCGATGGGCGACGGGTACGCGGTCATGGAAATCGAGGTTCCGCTTGCATGGATCGGCAAAACCATCGGCGAGCTCGACATACGCAACCGCTTCCGCATCAATATTATGGCGGCCAAAACAGACGGTAAGCTCGACATGCAAATCACAAACAATACGGAATTCACCGGCAGGGAAAAACTGCTTGTACTCGGAAAGGATGCGGACATTCAGAAATGTTTTCACGACTGACCACGTGGCTTCTGGGAAATACGCTGTGCCGGGAAAACGCTCCGGTAAAGGCGCATGTCAGATATAAGGACGTGTTTTCGATCGCCGGCATTATCGGCATGGTTACCCTTCTCGGTCTTCTGATCCATTATCTCGGATTTTCCGATGTTTCGGTGATCACGCTGTATATTCTGGCCGTGCAGATCATCGCGGTCCGCGTCAGCGGCCGGATCAGCAATGCCGTCGTATCCCTTCTGTGCGTCGCGATTTACAACTTTTTCTTTACGGATCCCAAGTATACGCTCCTTGCTTACGATCCCGATTATCCGATGACGTTTGTCATCATGTTTATCGTTTCTTTCCTCGCGGGTTCCCTCGCCGACAGGCTCAAGCGTATGGCAGGACAGTCCGAGCGCAACCGCTACCGCACGCAGATTCTGTATGATACAAGTCAGCTTTTAAACAAAGCGCTGGTATCACAGGAGGCAGCCGAAGTACTGGGCGTACAGCTGCACAAGCTCCTCGACAGAGACACAGTGGTGGCCTGCATCGATGAAGAAGGAAAAATCGCCTGCCGCTATTATCCGGACACCTGCCGCTCTACCTTTGAAGGGCAGGCGGATCAGGACGCGCTTGTCTGGTCAGTCAGAAGCCGCGCAAAGTCCGGCGCGGGGACGTCCGTCTATCCCGGCGCCCGCTGCAGCTACGCTCCGCTTTATCAGGGAAGTCATACGTATGGGGCGGTCGGTGTTTTGCCGGGCGATGCCGGACTCGATGAGTTCTCGGAAAGCATCATGAGCGCGATCATCAGCCAGTGCGAGCTTGCGATGGAAAACATCCGCTCCGTCAAAGATAAAGAAGAGGCGGCAATGAAAGCGCAGAATGAGAAGCTGCGCGCCGATCTTCTGCGTTCGATTTCTCATGATCTGCGAACGCCTCTGACTTCCATTTCCGGAAACGCGAGCATGCTGATGAATTCGGAGCAGACTTTTGATGAAGCGACACGCCGTCAGCTCTATACCGACATTTATGACGATTCGATCTGGCTGGTCAATCTGGTCGAGAATCTGCTTGCCATCAGCCGTGTGCAGAACGGGACTATGCAGCTGAGAACGACGACAGAGGTGCTGGACGATGTAATCGACGAAGCGCTGCGTCATATTGACAGGCATGTGCAGGAGCATACGCTGACCGTCCGTAAAAGTCCCGATATCATTCTGGCGAAGATGGATGTCCATCTGATCGTGCAGGTCATCATCAATATCGTTAACAACGCGGTCAAATATACACCGGCAGGATCGGAGATCATCGTTTCCACAAGCCAGAAACAGAACATGGCCTACATCACCATTCAGGATAACGGCGGCGGTATTCCGGAAGAAGAGCGGCCGCATCTGTTCGAAATGTTTTACAATGGAAGCAAAGAAGTAGCAGACGCAAGAAAGAGCATGGGGCTCGGGCTCGCGCTCTGCAAATCCATTGTGGAAGCGCATGGCGGCAGCATCTTTGAGAAGAATGTTGTACCGCATGGGGCTGCGTTTGTTTTCACGCTTCCTACGGAGGAATTACCGGATGGCGAACAGAAAGTGTAACATACTTGTCATAGAAGATGATCCGCAGATCCGCAAACTGATGGCGACATCGCTGACCGCGGAAGGGTACGGCGTCGAAACGGCCTACAACGGGACGCACGGGCTGCAGGCTCTGCGCCTCGGCCATGTCGACATCTGTCTGCTGGATCTGGGCCTTCCGGATATGGACGGAGTTTCAATTATCAGCAAAGTACGCAGTTTCAGCAATCTGCCGATCATCGTCGTCAGCGCGCGGAGTGAGGATTCGGACAAAATCGGCGCACTCGACGCCGGAGCGGACGATTATCTGACGAAACCTTTTTCCGTAGAAGAACTGATGGCGCGGATCCGGGTTGCGCAGCGCAGAATTGCCGCGCAGATACAGTCCGGCGGCGGGAATGAGGGAAACGCGGTCTTTCATAACGGCGATCTGACGATCGACTATGTCTCCGGCTGCGTTTATCTGTCCGGTAAAGAACTGCAGCTGACGCCGATCGAATACAAGCTTTTGTGTCTCCTTGCGAGGAACGAGGGGCGCGTGCTGACGCACACTTATATCACGGATCATATCTGGGGCAATTCACTGGATTCGGATGTGGCTTCGCTCCGGGTTTTCATGGCTTCACTTCGCAAGAAAATCGAGAAGGACACCTCCCATCCCCGCTACATTCAAACGCATGTCGGGATTGGGTACAGGATGATGAAGCAGTAGGGGGCGGCGTGAGCGTTCGCGGTGGCGCCGTGAGCGGCGAGCGGAGCGGGCGCAGGCAGCGTTCGCGGTGGCGCCGTGAGCGTTTGCGGTGGCTCGTGAGCGGCGAGCGCAGGCAGAGCCGGGCTGCGGCGGCGCCCGCAGCTGGCTCGTCTGCCTGCGGCGTTTTCCGCGGCTGTCGCTGCCTCGTGCCGACGGGCTGCCGGGCATCTTTGCGAAATCTTAATACGACCGGGTTCAATCCTTATGCAGGCTTTATCTCCTCTGTGTGACAATGTGACCATAAGAGGAGGAAATAGCAATGGGTAACGTTCTATTATTAGTTATGGTTGTTGCATGCGGGATCTGGATGTATTCGGTTGTGGCACGCATTTTTCATTGAAATAAAACACCGAATTTCAGAATAGAAGATTTTCTCCCCGCCTCCCGGAGTATTTCGGGAGGCGGACTTGTATTCAGGAGCTGGCCGCCAGCTCTTTTTTTATTGTCACGGCGATGGCATTAGCCTTCTGCGTGGTGATTTTTTCATCCGGATGGCACTTGTTTGTCTGACGCCTGTCTTCTGCATCTTACTTTTTCGTAAATTTGCCATCCGCCTGAAAATTTTATCCTCTGGAATGAAATTTTAGCAGGGATTTCTTTGAAATTTCCTTCCGTCGAACAAATCTCCGATGTGGGAGGAAGATAATTCTTGCCGGCACAAGAAAATTTCTCCAAGGATGCCATCTGCATACAGGATTTCTGCTTCGGGAGGAAAGTGCGTTCCTTCCGCAATTACAAATTCATCTACGGATGGAAAGTATCATATATTCATTGTAATTCTGTGCCGGAAGTATTACAGATAGAAGGAAATTCCAGCTGGAGACAAATATCTTTGCTCCATCTGTTTTGCCATTTCACTTAACAGATAGAATCCTGTATAATATTTCCGATCTGTTGTTACGAAAAAGATTCACAAAGGAGACAATTAATAAATGAGAATCGCAGTACCCTATGAAGACGGCAGGATCTTCCAGCATTTCGGAAGAACGCAGCAATTCAAGATCTATGATACAGATGGCAGCACTGTCCTCCATGCAGAGGTTATGAGCACAGATGGCGTAATGCATGAGGCGCTGGCTGTGGTTCTGGCTGGAAATGGTGTCGATGTGCTTGTCTGCGGCGGCCTTGGAGCCGGCGCGATGTCCGCGCTGCAGGAAGCCGGGATCCGGGTCGTTTCCGGCGCATCCGGAGATGCCGATACTGCTGTAGCTGCATTTCTTGATGGCAGCCTGAGAAGTGAAGGCGTCAATTGCAATCACGACGAGGATAACGCGGAAGAATACCGCGGCTGCTCCGATGACTGTGAAGGTGGCTGCTGCGGCGGCCGCGGTAATATTGCGAGCTGTGACTGCGGCGGGGACTCCTGCGGGTGCGGCGGCTGCGGCGACGATGAATCCTGCGGCTGCGGCGATGACTGCGAAGGCGGCTGCTGCGGCAGCTGCGGACACTATGAGCCGGACTTTGACGGCCCTAACATCGGCAAAACAGTTCGCGTCCACTACGAAGGTACGCTGGATGATGGCACTTGTTTTGACTCCTCGTATGAGAGAAACGAGCCCCTGTCTTTCGTCTGCGGAAGCGGAAGAATGATCCACGGATTTGATAAGGCTGTCGCGCTCATGAATGCGGGCGATATCATCAACATCCACCTCACACCGGATGAGGCCTACGGCGAGGCAGATCCTTCTGCAATTATGAAGATGCCGATCGCGAATCTGCCCGGCTCGGAAGAGATCGGTGTCGGCGAGCATGTGTATCTTTCCGCGCCGGACGGACAGAGCTTTCCGGTAACCGTTGTCGCAAAAGATGAAACGTATATCACTTTCGACGCGAACCACGAGCTTGCCGGCAAAGCTTTAAACTTCAAGATCGAGTTGCTGGACGTCGAGTGATACGCAAGCCGCCAAAGCCAATGCCGGCGAAACGCGCCCGGGCCGAATGCTGTGAAAAACGCCGAGGCTGAATGCCGGCGAATTCATCGCCAGATAATTTAAAATGCGGAGCGTGCTGACCGAAATAGAAATATTTCTTGCAGCATGCTCCGCGCTTTTTAAAATCCCAGTGTTTCGCCAATCAGGATAACCTTGATTCTTCCGTTTTTCGAGTCATTTCTTGTAATGACAATGTTGTTGCATATGGAGTCCGGGCTATTGCAGTTGCCGCACATGCCGGTTACCTTGCAGGGAGTGTGAATATCAAATCTCTGCGCATTGATCGGCGCGGCTGTATGTCTCGCCCGTGCGATCGCGTCTTCCAGCGTGGCCGCTGCTTTGTCCATGGACGCCAGCACAATGACGCTCTTCGGTCCATAGAGCAGTGCCGCGAGCCGGTTTCCATTGCCATCGATGTTCACAAGCTGTCCGTCTTCACTGAAAGCGTTGGTTCCCATGATGTAAACATCTGTGTCAAAAGCCTGCAGATAAACTGTTCTGCGTTCTTCGGGCGTAACAGCTTTGGATCTGTCGATAAATGTTACTTCGCCGCGCTTCTCTCGCTCCCGCAGCGCATCAAACACGCCGATCTGCGCCGCCGTCATTGTGCCTCCGTTCGCCACCTTTGCACCGTCCGGGATCAGCTCCATAACTTTTGTAAGCGCCTGCCTGCCGTCCCTGGCATAGAAAGCCTTCATGTGCCGGCGTTCGAATGCTTTGATGAGGGATGCCGCATACTTTTCATTTCTTGTTTCCATAAATTCGTTCATGCTGAAGAATCTCCTTTACAGATGCCTGTATAATTTCAAGTGCGATCATTTATCCCATTATAAACCCAAAGCTGTTCTATAATATATTTATCTGTATTTCACTCAAATCGGAGGTGATCCTATGTCCATCGTCGGAAGCATCCTGGTTCCGCATCCTCCCCTGATTATTCCCGAAGTCGGGAAAGGGGAAGAGAAGTCGATTGCACAGACAACCGCAGCATACGAAGAAGCGGCTTCATTTGCGGCCTCTCTGCAGCCCGAAACGCTCATCATCTCATCCCCGCACAGCACCATGTACAGGGATTATTTCCACATTTCCAAAGGCGAGTCCGCGAAAGGAAATCTGTCGGCGTTCGGCGCTCCGGGCGTTCGTTTTTACGAAGAATATGACACAGAATTAGTGCGGGAAATCTGCCGTCTTGCGGATCAGGAAAACTTTCCCGCAGGCATCCTCAGTGAACGTGATCCCCTTCTGGATCACGGCACGATGATCCCTCTGTATTTTCTGCACCGGCAGTGGTCTTCCGGCAAACAGCCGCCTTTCCGCATCATCCGCATCGGTCTGTCCGGCCTTTCCCTGGAAGACCACTATCGTTTCGGCATGCTGATCCGGAAAGCCGTAGACAGTTTAGGCCGGCGCGCCGTTTATGTCGCAAGCGGAGATCTCTCCCACAAGCTCAAATCTTACGGCCCGTATGGCTACGCAAAGGAAGGCCCTGCCTATGACGAACAGGTTATGAAAGTGTGCGGCGGGGGATGTTTTGGCGGCCTGTTTGACTTTGCGCCCGCATTCCTTGAAAAAGCAGCAGAATGCGGGCACCGGAGCTTCGTCATCATGGCAGGCGCGCTCGACGGCCGCAGTGTCGAGGCAAAGGAGCTTTCCCATCAGGATATTACCGGCGTCGGATACGGCGTCTGCACGTTCAGCGTCCGCGGAGAGGACGGGTCGCGCCACTTCCTTGAACGGCGCCTGCAGGCAGAGCAGGCGCGGACAGAAAGCGCCCGCAAAGAGGAAGATCCATGGACGTCGCTCGCGCGCTTTACCATCGAAAGCTTTGTGCGGGAAGGTGTCATTCCGTCCGTGTCCGGGAACGCGGCCATTTGCGGAGCGGTAAAACATCCCATTCCGGACGCGCTTCTCTCGGAAAGCGCCGGTGTATTTGTTTCGATCCATGAACACGGCGAACTGCGCGGCTGTATCGGAACGATTCTCCCTACGCGGAAAAACATCGCCGAAGAGATCATTCAGAACGCGGTCAGCGCCTGCTCGGAAGATCCGCGCTTTTCTCCGGTTACACAGCGCGAGCTCCCGTATCTTGAACTGTCGGTCGATGTCCTTGGAAAGCCGGAGAACATCAAAGGACCGGAGGAGCTGGATGTGCACCGGTATGGTGTCATTGTCAGCAAAGGTGCCCGGCGCGGGCTCCTGCTTCCTGATCTGGACAGTGTTGACTCTATCGATCAACAGATCCGCATCGCAAAACAGAAAGCAGGTATTGATCCCTCTGAAAAGGATGTGACATTGCAACGGTTCGAAGTCATCCGCCACCATTGAGCGCGGCTTGCTGCAGAGCTGTGAAGGAGCTGGAAATGAGATGTCAGGTTTGTTTTCACGGATGTGATCTTGAAGAAGGTCAAACCGGTCTGTGCCGCGCCAGAACGAACATCGGCGGCCGGATCGTATGTACCAGTTACGGGAAGGTGACTGCGCTTGCGCTCGATCCCGTCAGTAAAAAACCGCTGGCGCAGTTTCATCCGGGAATGAATGTGCTGTCGGCCGGAAGCTTCGGCTGCAACCTCTCCTGCCCGTTCTGCCAGAATCACGAGATTTCCATGGCGGACGAATCTTTTCCGGCAAAGCAAGCTTCGCCCGAAGAATTGGCAGCACTCGCAAAGCGCCTGGTTCCGCAGCGGAATATCGGCATTGCTTTCACATATAACGAACCATTGATCGGCTGGGAATTTGTGCGCGACACAGCGGCTCTTATTCATAAAGAGGGACTGCTGAACATTCTTGTAACGAACGGAACCGCGTCGCCGCAGGTGCTGGAACAAATCCTGCCCTACGTCGACGCGATGAATATAGATCTGAAAACTTTTGATGAAACGATATATCGCCGCGTGCTCGGCGGCGATCTGCAGATGACACTGGACTTCATCCGACGTTCCGCGGCCGCCTGCCATGTGGAGCTGACGACCCTGATCGTGCCCGGCATCAGTGACAGCGTAGAACAGATGCGCAGAGAAGCTGCCTGGATTCACGATCTGGAAATCTCACTTGGCAAAACAATTCCGCTCCATGTCACCCGCTATTTTCCGGCTTACCGGATGGAGGCGGAAGCGCTGCCGGTCCGGACAATAAGACAGCTTGCCGCAGCCGCGCGGGAACAGTTATCTGCTGTGTATCTGGGGAATTGTTGATTGCCTCCTGTAGCGCGAACAGCTGCGATACAGAAGGCTACTTGTCTTCCGCACCGTGCGAACAGCTGCTCCCGCTAAGAAACGGGCCGCCGCACTTACCTGCGACAGCCCGCTTCCGCTTCCTGACTATTTAAATCACAGCACCATCTTGACCGCGCCATACATTCCGGCATCATTGCCAAGCTCCGCAAGCTTGATGACACAGGTTCTGCACGCGTGAAATGCATTCGGCTTGTAATACCTGGACACTACATCCGTCACAATGTCGCCAGCCTTGGAAACACCGCCGCCGATGACAATCGCCTCCGGGTCCGTGACCGCCGTAATATTGGCAAGCGCCCTGCCGAGAATCTCTCCGAACTCTTCGACAATTTCCTTCGCGACCTCGTCTCCCTCTTTCGCGGCGTCAAAAATTGTCTTCGCACTCAGCTCCTCATTGTTGACCAGAATAGTTGACTTCTTCGTCTTTTCAAGCCTTTTCCGCCCGATTCTGACAATACCCGTCGCTGAGCAGTACTGCTCAAGACAGCCCTTCTTGCCGCAGCCGCAGGTCTCTTCTTCATGCGGATTCACCGGCATATGCCCGATTTCCGCGCCTGCGCCATGCGAGCCGTTCACGATCTTCCCGTTGATGATGAGGCCCCCGCCGACGCCGGTTCCAAGTGTTACCATCAGCATGCTCTTAAATCCGCGGCCGCCGCCCTTCCACTGCTCTCCAAGCGCCGCCGCGTTCGCGTCGTTGACCGCTTCCACCTTGATGCCTCCCAGCATGCCGGAAAGCTCCTGCGGTACATTGACAACGCCCCAGCCGAGATTGACGCAGTTATTGACAATGCCGCCGTCCAGAACCGGTCCCGGCACATCGATGCCGATTCCCAGAATATCCGAAGGATCCAGCTTCTTCTCTTTGATCTTATCCTTGAGAGACTTCGCGATGTCCGGCAGAATATTCTTGCCGTTTTCCTCTGTTCTCGTAGGGATCTCCCATTTCTCGAGAACCTCTCCCTTTTCATTAAAAAGGCCTTCCTTGACCGTCGTGCCGCCAAGATCAATGCCGAATGCGTATTTCCCCGCCATAGCTGCTATCCTCCGCTGTTCAATAATAGTTACACGGGCCGTAATAAGCCTATCCATGTCTTGTGGATAGAAAGGTCACGTGTTTTAACGTAATTAGAATACCGTTTTGGCGGCAGGAAATCAATGCCGGAGGCGCCGGTCGACGCGCAGCCGCCGGAAAGGCAATGCCGGAGACGCCCGGACGCCGCAAAGGCAGCACCGCCCGCGTCATCTATACCCCGCTGCAGCTGGCAAGAAACTGCTTCGTCCGCTCGTTTTTCGGATTCCCGAAAACTTCCTCCGGCGTTCCCTGCTCCGCAATGACGCCGTCATCCATAAAGATGACCTGATCCGAAACGTCCCGCGCGAAGGCCATTTCGTGCGTGACAATGATCATCGTCGTGCGGTTCCTCGCGAGCGAGCGGATGACCTTCAGCACCTCCCCCGTAAGTTCAGGGTCCAGCGCGGACGTCGGCTCGTCAAAACATAAGATATCCGGATGCAGCGCAAGAGCCCTCGCGATCGCGACCCGCTGCTGCTGTCCGCCCGAAAGCTGATGCGGATAATTCTGCATGCGGTTGGCGAGTCCCATCTGATCGAGGAGTTCTTCGGCATGTCTTTTGATCCCGGGAAGATCAGCATCGCCTCGAGCCTTCGCGGCGACCACCGGCGCGAGCATGACATTCTCGAGAGCCGTATACTGCGGAAACAGATTGAACTGCTGGAAAACCATACCGAAATGCAGCCGCTTTCTGCGGATCTCCTCTTCCGAATCGCTCTTCTGCCGCGCGGCGTCAAAGATCGTCTCGCCTTTAATCAGAAACGAACCGGCATCCGGCGTTTCGAGGAAGTTCAGGCATCGCAGGAGCGTTGTTTTGCCGCTGCCGGAGGAGCCGATGATCGAAAGTGCGGTCCCCTCCTGCATCGTAAACGAGATGCCCTTAAGCACCTGCGTGTTCTCAAAATTCTTTCTGATATCTCTGACTTCCAGTATCGGTGTGCTTGCTGTCATGTATAATCCTTCATTCGTGTTGCTTCTGTCAGCGGAAGTAACTCAGTCTCTTTTCAATATAGCCGAACAGCAGGGTCAGGAGTCCGCTGAATACAAGATAGAACGCACCGGTGTAAAACAGCGGCCAGATGATGCCCGCGCTCTTGATAAACGCCTGCCCGTTCCAGATAATTTCATAGACTGCGATTACCCGCGCGAGCGATGTGTCTTTTACAAGTGTTATGATTTCGTTTGACATCGGCGGGACAATTCGTTTAATTACCTGCAGCAGTACGATTTTGCGAAAAATCTGGCCTTTCGTGAGGCCGAGAACCTGTCCTGCTTCATACTGCCCGACCGGAATCGACTGAATACCTCCGCGGTAAATTTCCGCAAAATAGCACGCATAGTTAATCACAAAAGAAACGAGCGCCGCAATAAAGCGCCCGTTGTCTCCGGATCCCCATATATTTGATTTCAGCAGAATGCCCGGCCCGTAATAGATGACGAGCAGCTGCAGCAGCAGCGGCGTTCCGCGGATGATCCAGATGATGAATTTGATGGGATAACGCAGAACATGCGCCCTGCTCATCGATCCCAGACTGATCAAAAGTCCGAGAGGAAGAGCGAAGACGAGTGTCAGTGCGAACAGCTTGACCGTTCCGAGGAACCCTTCAAGCAAAGATAACGTAACTGTCCAGAACATGTATCTCTCCAGTACTCTTGCGGCGGCTTACTTCTGTTCTACCAGCGCATCCTGCACGCCGTATTTTTCCGCGATCTTCTGCATGGTGCCGTCCGCGTAATACTTCTTGAACTCATCATTGATGTAGGCGGCGAGATCCGAGCCTTTGCGGCAGCCGACACCGTACTCCTCTGTTGTAAGTTCCAGCGTGTGTGTCAGATCCGGATAATCGGTTCCGTCGCCGATCATGGCACCGGCCATTAACAGGTCGATGATCGAAGCATCCGACGTTCCCGCGCTGATTTCCATCAGCGTATCTGCCTGCGCAGTCAGTGCCGTATAGTCAAAGCCGTTTGCCTTGGCGGCATCCTCGCCGGCAGAACCGGCTTCCACCGCGAAATGAAGGCTCTTCATGCTCTCCGCGTCCTTGTACTGATCCGCCTTATCTTTGGGCAGTACGACAACCTGCGCGTTGTTGCAGTAGGCATTCGTACACTCCATGGAATTTTTAACTTCATCGATCAATGTCATGCCGTTCCAGACAACGTCAATGCTCTTGTTATTAAGCTCAAGGATCTTGTTGTCCCAGTCGATTTCAACAAACTGCGCTTCAACGCCGAGATCTTCTGCTACCTTCTTCGCCATATCCGCGTCAAAACCGATCCAGTTGCCGTCATCATCCTTATAATCCATCGGGGCAAAATCCGTGATCCCCACAATCAGCGTCTTCTTCCCTTTAATGTAATCTACGTCACTGTCCGCCGACGCGGATCCCGATTTCGCGCCGCACCCTGCCAGTGACGCGCCAAGGAGAACAGCCATAAATCCTGCCAGAATTTGTTTTTTCATAATTATGCTCCTCACTGCATTTATTTAGTTGTTTATCACTGTACCACAATAAATTGTTTATGTAAAACAGTTTTTCTGCTGCAGGGCGCACTGCCCGATGCAATCGGCATATAAAAAAGACAGAGCACGCCCGAAAGCATTACTCTGTCTCTACTCTGTATTCTTTACCGGCGAAACGATCAGGCAAGAGCCTTCTTCGCAGTCTCCGCAAGTGCCGCGAAATCAGCCGCGTTGTTAACAGCCATCTCCGCCAGCATCTTTCTGTTAATATCAATTCCGGCAACCTTGAGGCCATGCATCAGCTGGCTGTAGGAAAGTCCGCTCAGTCTTGCAGCCGCATTGATACGGGAAATCCAGAGAGATCTCATATCTCTCTTTCTGAGCTTTCTGCCTGCGAACGCGGAGTTCTGCGCGCGCATAACGGACTGCTTGGCAACTCTGTAATGTCTGCTTCTTGCCTCTCTGTAACCCTTGGCAAGCTTCAGAACTCTGTTATGTTTCTTCTTGGCATTTAATGCGCCTTTAATTCTAGCCATTTCAAATCTCCTTCAATTCTCTAAACGTCCCGAATCTGTGCCATCCGATCAAAGATAAGGCATGATCTTCTTCATCGTCTTTACATTCGTTGCATCCGTTACAGCGGGCTTTCTGAGATTTCTCTTTCTCTTTGTCGTCTTTTTCGTAAGGATGTGGCTCTTATTCGCTTTATTTCTGATGAGCTTTCCATTCCCGCTGAGCTTAAAGCGCTTTGCAGCTGATCTGTTGGTTTTCATACTAGGCATAACATTGACCTCCTGATATAATTTCGGCTTCTGCCTTTTCGTGCCGGTCTGTCAGAACAAGCCCTGCGGCTTATTTCTTCTGGACCAGAAACATGGACATGCTTCTTCCCTCAACCTTCGGTGCCTTATCCACTACTGCTACGTCTGTAAGGGCATTCGCGAAGTCTGTAAGGATATGAACGCTGGCGCCCATATGCGCCATCTCGCGTCCGCGGAAACGGAGCGTGATCTTGACGCGGTCTCCTCTTGTCAGAAATTTTCTGGCGTTGTTGACCTTGGTCGTCATATCGTTCGAATCGATATTCGGTGACAGACGGATTTCCTTGATTTCGACAATATGCTGCTTCTTCTTCGCCTCTTTCTCGCGGCGGAGCTGCTCGTATCTGAACTTGCCGTAATCAATGATCCTGCAGACCGGCGGATTGGCCGTGGCAGCGATCAGAACCAGATCCAGTCCCGCTTCTTCGGCTCTTCTTAAAGCTTCCGCGGTGTCCATGACACCGAGCTGGGTTCCGTCTTCCGCGACAACGCGGACTTCCTTATCCCGGATCTGATTGTTTATCGGAACTTCGTGTCTGCTGCTTCTCGTATTAATGGTATTGCCCTCCCGTAATGGCCGGACAGGACACCGCCCGTCCGTCTTGCGCACTTCGCCGGAACCATGGCCGGCTGCAAGCACATAAAAAAATTGACCGCAGCCATCGCAGCCACTGTCAATTCAAACTCTTCCCCTGTGCCTGCAGATTGTAACCTCCGCGAGCCGGAAGAAAGTAATGAACTCTGGAAGCGAACCGTAAAACCGTGCCGCCAGGTGAGAGTGGAAACTCTGCTTGATGTCTTATGCAAGGACTTGCCTCACATACGCTTGTTACATTAGCATAAATAATTTGCTGCGTCAAGGGTTTTCACCGCGTCTGCAGAAATTCATACTCGCGTTTGGCGGCACCATCGCCCGGATATGTTTTGACGTAATCCGCCATCAGAACCGACGCGCGCTGGAAGTTTCCAAGATACTCGTTCGCCACGATTTCGTTGAACGCAAGGCTCTGCTTCATCGTCTCGTCATTCAGCGTCTGTCCCTGCCGGAAAGACTGCAGCGCATCCTGATATTTTCCCTGCTGCAGCTGACACAGCCCCAGCTGATTGTACACCTGCGCGTGCGACGTGTCCTTTTTCAGAAACGACTCATAGACGCTGGTCGCGTAATTATAGTCTCCAAGAGCTTCGTAGGTCTGCCCGAGCAGGATCGTCACGTTCCAGTTGTTCTTGTCCGAAATCTTCTCCAGACAGGTTTTCGCCGTGTCATAATCTCCGGCATAGAAAGACAGGCGGCCCTTATCGTAGTCGCTCATCGAATCCCCGCGTTCTTTAAGCGCTTCCCCAATCAGTTCCTTTCCCTGTTTATCATAACCGTTTTCCGCAAGCTTCTGGTAGATCCGCACCAGCCGGTCATAGTTTTCCGGGTCCGCCTCCATGGCCTTTTTATAATCCGCCATCATTCCGTCCGTATCTTTCTGCGACATCAGAATCGTGCCGCGCATCGAAAGAGCGTCCGGATCTTTCGGGCGAAGGCCGATGATCGCGTCGTAGACGGTTTTCGCGTCGTCCAGTTTCCCGAGCTTGTAAAAACAAGACCCGAGATAATAGTTAATGTCATATTCCATGGGTCCGGGGATGGCCGGTGCATATTCGAGTGCCTTCTCAAACGCGTCTGCCGCCTCTTTGTAATCTCCCAGTCCCATATAAGCGATGCCAAGCCCCCGGTATCCGCCCTCTTCATCAAGGCCCGACGAGATCTGTGTCTGATAATTCGAGACAGCGCTCTCATAATTGCCCGCTTTGAGCGCCTGCTGCGCGGTTCTTGCCGCGGCGGCAGGTGTCCCCGAAACCGCAGGTTCCCCGGCGCAGCCGGCAAGAAGCAGGCCGCTGATGGTCAGTGTGCAGATGACTTTGCGAACGCTCATGAATGTTTCTCCTCCGGTACCTGCAGCTTCCTGCCCGCGGGAAGCTGCACCAGCACAATGGCCGTGAACATTAACGCACAGCCGAAGATCTCTCTTCCGGTCAGGACCTGATGCAGCAGCACAAAGCCGGAAACCGCACTGATCACGGATTCCAGCGAAAGAATCAGGGAAGCGATCGCGGGATCGGCTCCCTTTTGCCCCAGAATCTGAAAGGTATACGCGGCACCGCTCGAAAAGACGCCCGCGTAGAGCAGGGAAAGCCACCCTGCCATTCCAAATGAAGACAGTACGGGTTTTTCCACGATCAGACTGATCAGGGTTCCTGCAAGGCCGCTGACAAGAAACTGGATACAGGATAATTCTACCGCATCCGTGCCTTTCGAGAAATGGTCAATGCAGAGGATATGCATCGAATAGGCGAAAGCGCAGCCAAGCAGCATCAGATCCGCCGGTGCGAAACCCTCCGCGGATGAAAAACTCAGGAAATACAGGCCTGCGGCGGCAAGTCCTGCGGCAGTGAAAACGCGGACGCTTCCTCGCCTTGTAATAAAAAAGGAAAGAACCGGTACTATTATAATATACAGCGCTGTCATAAAGCCGGCCTTGCCGACGTCCACCTGCATGATGCCGATCTGCTGGAGCGTGGAAGCGACAAGCAGAATCAGGCCGACAAAAATGCCACCCTTTACGGTTCTTTTAAAACTGTAAGGCTCCAGATTGCGGTCTCCCGCCTGTTCCCGCTCTTTCCTTGCCTTTTTGCGAAGCAGTACGAGCGGCAGCAGCACGAAAAATGCCAGCAGCCCACGGAAGCCGTTCATCGTGAATGGCCCCATATGTTCTCCGCCGACTCTCTGCGCGACAAACGCGGTGCCCCAGATAAAGGCCGCCATAAAGCAGAAGAATGCATTTCTTGCCGGAATCCCGGTGCTCCGGCGGGAGACCGGGCTGCCGCCCGGGATGGTGTTCGCGCCGGAGACGGTGCTGCCGCGGGCGGTTCCCTGATATATTGCTTCGTCCTGTCCGTTCCGGTTATCTGAAGTATTCATAAGCGGTTCACTCATCAAATTCCGCGAGGACGTAATATCCCCGGTCTGTATGCTCGATCTTCTTCACAACGCCTTCCCTTGCCAGCATCCTCTGATTAAACGGAACATTGCCGCTCATCGCAAGTGACGGGTCAATTGTATAATAATAGTTGCTGGGCAGCACTCCCTCGGAAACCGTGACTTTGTCTCCTTCATGCAGAAGGCCCGGCCGCTCCATCTTGAATTCCATTTCCCGCATTCTGTTCTCCTTCCTGCGCGTCTTCCGCGCTTTTCCAGTCCTCTTTATTTCGCACAATCGCGTTCTGCAGAAGAAACTGGTGCCAGAGTTCATATGAGCTTGCGGTCAGATGCACACCGTCGTTGGAAAGCTCCGGACGGACGTTTCCGTTTTCATCGCAGACCGCGCTGTTCATGTCAATATAAAAAATATCGCGGCCGTTTGCCAGTGTAGATACCGCGGTGTTGCGTTCCACGATATTCGTGTTATTGAATACACTGCTGCTCTTTGCGTACTTCTCGGTCACATGCATCATGCCTTCGATATAGATGATCGAATCCGGCTGAAGCTTGCGCACAACCTCGAGCAGTTCCTTATACTTGTTATAATATTCGACCGTGGTCGGCATGCCAAGCTCATTAACGCCGATGCAGATGTAGATCTTGCGGTATTGTTTTGCCCCGAGTACATCCAGCAGTTTTTCACTGGTCGTCTGAGCGTCCGGCGTGTGGAACGGCACTTCCAGATCGAAAATCTTGAAAACCGAGAGAGCGTCTTTGGCGAAGAATGTTGTTTTGCCGCTCATGTTGCCATAGGTATACAGGCCGTCGGTTCTGGAATCGCCGATGAACAGCGCGTCCGCAAAATAGGAGTCATCAACCTGCTGCAGCTTGTAATAGGTGCCGTCCGGCGCGAAGATTCCTTCTGTCTGCGTCGGAAAAACAGTCCCCTCCGGAGCCAGAAACCGCTTGTCCATATTGCCGTAGTCTTCGGCCTGCACTACCGGATTGTTGACACCGTCCGGAATTGTAAGATCGGCAGCCGCGTTCGCGGTGTCATCCTGCGTCTTCGCTGCGGCCTCTGTCTCCTGTGTGACGCCTTCCTGCGACTCTTCCCTCGCGGCAGAAGCCACTTCCTGCTCTGTCGCCGCCGCGGCAGGCTCCTCTGTGTTCTGCCTGCCGAGAATCGCTTCCACATCTTTGGAAGAAGCGGAGGTATGCTGCCTTCGAAGAAGCGCGTCAGCAGGTGTCACACCGTCATGGAGTCCCTTGAAGACAAGCGAGAGCTCCGGCTCTTTTTTAAGATCGTGATCATACTGCGCATAGGCCGTTGTCCGTCCCGCGGCAGCGATGATCGTAAATACCAGGACGCCAAGCAGCAGCACGAAGGCAAGCGGCGCCTTTTTGATAAAGTTCCACATCTTCTATACTTTACTTTCCAAATGGCAGAGCCATTCTCTTTCCAATGAAGCGCTCAGAACGAGAAATACATAAAGGTATTTCCGCCGGATGTCACCATGAAATACACGCAATACCAGAATGCCGCGCCAAGCAGCAGCACAACCGGCACCGATTTTCTGAACCGTACAACTGCGTCAAAAACAGCAGGAACACACAATACAGCCGCCGCGGCAAACAAAGGCGCGTAAACCGGAAACAGCCGCAGAAAATCCGCGGGATTTCCGGCGCCCGCCCCGAAGAACGGAAACAGCCGCGTGAAATACGTGCCAAGCTTTGGAAGATCCGGAATTGCGAAAATCACCCAGGTCAGAGGGATAATGACAAGCACCGGAATTCTTCCTAGGAAAGGAGCTTTTTCCCGCAGTTTCTTCAGCGGAAATTTCTCGAGGATGATCATAAATCCCAGCACAAGTCCCCAGATGACAAAGTTGAGCGTGCCGCCGTGCCAGAGTCCGGTAATCAGCCATACAATCAACAGATTCCGGATCGTGCCGGCCGTCCCGCACCGCGAACCGCCGAGTGGAATATAAATGTAGTCCCGGAACCACGCACCGAGAGTCGCGTGCCAGCGGCGGTAGAAATCGCCGATGCCGGTGGCCGCGTACGGGTGGTGAAAGTTCTCGATGAAATCAAAGCCCAGCAGCATCGCGGCGCCTGCCGCGATCAGCGAATATCCCCAGAAGTCGTAGTACAGCCGGAAGGTATACCCGTATGCGCCAAGCCATGCGAGAGGCGTTGAGATACTTTCGTAACCGATCTTATCGATCTCGTTCCAGAGGATCCCGATTCTGTCCGCGAGCAGCACCTTCATGCAAAGTCCGAGCGTAATGTACACGAGTCCGTCTTCAAAGCGTTCAAGGCCAGGTTTCCGCAAAAGGCCCTTTCTTCTGAAGCCGTCATTGTAACGCATGATCGGTCCCTGCGTAAGCTGCGGAAACATCGTAAAGTACGCTGCAGCTGCGGAGAACGGCGGCCGCTGGCGGATGCGCGCCGTGTACATGTCCGCCTGATAGGAAATCATTTTGAAAATGTAAAACGAAATACCAAGCGGCAGCCAGGACGCATTGTCTGCCAGTGCGAGGGCTTTGAAAGCCGTAAGCACGCCTGCGTCAAGAAGAACCGCGAGGATCAGACAGGCTTTCTTTTTTCTGTCCGTCGAATCATCGCTTTCCCCGCAGACGCTCAGATAGTTGCATGTGAACATCTGGTTGCCGAGCAGATAATTCAGCAGCGTCAAAACAAGAAGCACCGCCGTAAATTTCAACGCCCCTGCCGCGTAGAAAAGGATGCTTTCAAGGAAAAGCACCATATTCCTGTATTTTACAGGAGTCAGCAGATAAACCGCCGCTGCTGCCGGAAGAAAACGGAAAACAAACTCCGTACTGGAAAGTATAACAATGTTCTGCATATTGATGCCCGTCACCTGCAAAGCGAGCGGATAGTCTCTGTTTGTCCTCTATCCGCTCGCCTTATAAATTGAATATATTCCGGCAGGCGTGCCTGCCGCGCTTCCTGGGTATCTCTTTACTGGCCGTCCTGCGCTGCCTGCTGCTGAGCCGCCGCCTGGGCCGCTGCCTGGGCTGCTGCCTGCTGCTGGGCTGCTGCCTGCGCCGCTGCTGCCGCCTGCGCTGCCGCTGCCTGCTGCGCTGCTGCCTGCTGCTGCGCTGCTGCCTGTGCCGCCGCTGCTGCCGCGGCCGGATCCTGCGCCGCCGCATTCTGATTCTGCGCTGCCGCGTTCTGGTCCGCACCGTTTGCGGCTGCTGCATTCTCCGAAGCGTTGTTTTGTCCCGCGCTCGCAGAAGCTGTCGTCTGCGACGAAGTGTTCTGTCCCGCCGTCGAATTCGATCTGGCTGTTCCCGACACCTCGGGCGACGCTGCGCTCTCTCTTGCCTTTTCCGAAGTGTCTTCTTCCTCACCCGTCGAAGCGAAAATCTTCGCCGCGGTTACGGTTTCCGGAATCTGCGTCAGTGTCTTTTCCGCGTCTGCGGCGTAATCGGACTTCGGATAGTCGTGCACCAGCTTTTCCAGATATGCCTTCGCGTTCGAAAGGTAGTCTTTCATCTCGCCGCTCCTGGTTTTCTCATCCGCCGCCTCATAACTCTTATAATACGACTGGCCAAGATAAGCGAGCATCTGCGGGTAGGATTTGCTCGGATTGTTCTGATCATCAAACTTTACGGCGAGCGTAAGGTTTTTGATCACCGCGGCGTAGTCCGGCTCATCCGCTTCATAAGCCTTCGCACCTGCCAGATAGTACTGATCAAGCAAAGTATCCTTGATGTTCGGATACAGCGCATTATACAGCGCCGTATACTCCGTCGACATACCTTCGGTCGCCGTGGAAGGATCGGTGTCCGCAAACGCGGCCGCAATGGCTTCTCCGTCCTTGGGATCTTTCAGATACGCGGCAGCCGTATTCAGCAGCGCGTTGATTTTCGTCTGCTGCTCCTTCGTAATATCCGCTGTATTCTCGCCGGCAGATTTATTCAGCTTATCGACCTGCGCCTGCAGCTTCTCGGCAGCCGCCTTCTGCTTGTCCAGTTCTTCGCTGACTGTCTGCACCTGCGTCGTGCTCTGCTGCCGCACTGTCTCGACTCTGGCCGGCATGACCAGAAACGCGACTGCCGCCGCGCCAATAATCAGGCCGATAATGCCGCCTGTCAGCGCCGAGGGAAAACGGAAGCCGTCCACGCCGGGCGTTCTTGTCCCGATCGGCTGGATGATTGTCTCGTTGTCCTCTTCATATTTGACAATGCCGGCGGCTTTATTGATCTCTTTCTTCGTTCTGCCTTCGGTTTTACGATCCGGCGGATTCTTCCCCTGCTGCTCGGGTGAAAGCTTCGCCTCCACCTCTTTCATATAACGGAGCGTCGTAGTGTTGTTCGCGTCCAGAAGCCTGCACCTGCGCAGCTCCTTCTCCGCCCGGCTCCACTGATGGTTCTCGATATACAAAAGCGCGAGCAGCTGCCGTGCGCGCAGATAATGCGTATTGAGCTGCAGTACCTTCTTGAGCTGGAGAATCGCGACATCGAGATTGTCGGTATAGCAGCACTCGAGCGCGTGATTATAGCGTCTGATCGCCGCTGTAATATTCGAGACCATCTGCGAGCCTTCATCGAACATCCGCAGATAACTGTCCGCAAGATTGTCCTTTTCATGCAGGCGTTTGTCGTTGATGCTCTTGCTGATGACCCACTCGCTGAAAGCCGCAACGCTTTCCCCGATTTCAAAATAGCACAGTCCCAGCAGATTTCTCGCCTGCAGATTGTCCTTGTTGAACCACAGGCTCTGTTTCAGCGCTTCAATCGCGCCGGAAAGGTCACGGACCTGCGCTCTTTCAAGGCCCGTGTTATACATATAGTTGGAAGTATATATAATTTTCTTGTACTGCGTAACGTCTACACCGCAGTTCGGACAATGGTTCGACTTCGTAAGCTCGCAGCCGCATTTATAACAATACATAGGAATCCTCTGTCAGAATATTCAACTGCGCCGGCAGATATCCGGCGCGCCGCACAGTCCGCCGAAGGCTGTCAATGCTGCTTGGAGCTCTCCGTCCCGAACGCGCCGTCCTTGGTCATTTTCAGCATGACATCTACCATATCTTTCATATCCTGATTGTAAATCGCCTGTTCCGCGTCTTCGAGCTCGAGGCTTGGATGATATTTCTTCAGTTCTTCGTCAAAATTGATCACGGTAATGCTCCTTTATATATTTCCTGAACGAACCGGCAAGATAAAGCGAACCGGTTACGACAACTTGTTCATGTTCATGCAGAAGACGCAGAACCTGCGCCGCCGCGTTTTCTATACTGTCTGTCAGCTGCAGCTGCTTCGCCACGCCGCTTTCCAAAGCCGCCTCTTTCGCGGCTGTAAGCAGCTCTCCGGGTGGAAGCGCCCGGCTTCCTTCCATCGGGCACAGAAGGACTCCCTTAACCGCAGGACTCCTTAGAATATCCTTCAGTTCCCCGCGGTAATCCTTGTCTTTCATTGCAGAGAAAACAATATAGCTCCCCGATCTTCCAGCTTCGTCTTCCGCAGCGGCGGAAAGACTGCGCAGCAGCTGCCGGATACCGTCCCGGTTGTTTGCGCCGTCCAGCGTAAGTCCCGGCAGAATCTGTTCCATCCTGCAGGGAAGCTGACCATCTGAAAGCCCGCGCGTAATGCCCTCCGGATTTATCCGGTAACGTCCGCCGGAAAGCTCCTGCACGGCACGGCATGCCTCAACGGCAAGCGCGGCGTTCTGCGCCTGATAAAGTGCCCCGGTCCGCAGCTTCGCCCGGACTGTAAAAGACTGATTCCCGTTCCGGTTCCCGTTTTCCGGTGCCGGAAATTCCGCAGGGATATTCCCGTTTTGTGAACTCTCCCGCTGACCGTTACCATGATAACGGCAAGTGTACGAAAAATCAATGCCTCCGGAGAAGTCTCTTCGGGCCTGTATATTCTCCACAGGCACGAGGAAAACCGCGCAGTTTTTACGTTTTGCTTCTTGCATGATAACCGAAAATGCCTGCGATTTTTCCGCAGAGAAAACGCAGGCTCCGCCTTCGCGGAGTATTCCCGCTTTCTGCGCGGCGATTTTCCCGATCGTCTTGCCAAGAAACTGCTGATGATCTTCGCTGATGCTCGTAATCACGGAAAGATCCGTGACGGGCAGCGCATTTGTAGCGTCCTGCAGGCCGCCCATTCCCGCTTCGACAATGAAAAACTCCGGTCTCCTTTCCTGAAACCAGAAAAGGCCGAGCAGGAACAGAAACTCAAAATACGAAGGATGCAGCTGCTTCCATCTTTCACACAGTTTCCTCGTCTTTTCGAAACATTCCGCGAATGCCGCCTCGGAAATCATCTCTCCGTCAAACGTCATGCGCTCTCGCGGCGTAATCAGATGCGGCGACGTAAAAACACCGGTATGATACCCCTGCTCCCTTAAAATCTGTGCGATATAGTTGCAGGTGCTGCCCTTACCGTTCGTTCCCGCGACATGTATTACAAACGGTTTGTCTTCCCATAGAGAAAGAAGTCCCGCGCTCCGAAGATACTCCCGGACAAGTGCGACCGTATGCTTTCTCGTAAAAGAAGGAATTGTTTCGATATATTGAACGGCTTCTTCGTACGCATTCATGCTTATGTAAAAGTACCGGATGCAGCAGACCCGCACCCGGTACATCATTTCTTTCGATTCCGGCGGACGGCATTTCGTGCCGTGTCATCCGCTCATAATGAAGTTACTGCAGCTTCTTCATCTGCTCCAGCATATCCGCAGTCGCCTGCCGCTGCTGGCGGTAATTCTGCTGCTTCAAAGTTTCCTCTTCGATCTTGGCCTTCGGAGCCTTGGCAAGGAATCTCTCATTGCCAAGCATCTTCGCGCTTCTTGCAAGCTCCGCGTCGAGACGCTGCAGCTCTTTTTCAAGGCGCGCGATCTCCGTGGAAACGTCCATCAGATCCTGCAGCGGCAGGAAGAAGGTCGCGAACGGCAGAATCACCGATACCGCTCCCTCCGGCACTCCTTCCGCATTCTCCTGCAGGACAACGTCCGACGCGCCCGCGAGACGCTCAAAGAACAGGCGGTCCTCATCAAAAATTCTTCTGATCTCTGCATCCTGTGAAACGAGGTAAACCTTCGCTTTTCTCGAAGGAGCTACGCCCCGCTCCGTACGCATCTTGCGGATTTCGGTAACCGCATCCTTAATCAGGCCGACTGCCTTTTCCTCTTCCGGATAATTGAAATCTTCTCTCCACACCGGCCACTTCGAAATCATAATCGACTCTTCCCGGCTCTGAAGGTTGCAGAAAATTTCCTCTGTAATGAAAGGCATATACGGATGCAGGAGCTTTAAGCTGCCGATCAGTACCGTCTGCAGTGTCCAGAGTGCAGCATCCTTCGAGGCCTTGTCATCTGTCAGGTAAAGCCTGGGCTTTACCATCTCAATATACCAGTCGCAGAATTCACCCCAGATAAAGTCATAGACTTTCTGGACCGCGATGCCGAGCTGATACTCTTCCATGTTGGAAGTAACCGAGCGGACAACATCGTTGAAGCCTGAAAGAATCCACTTGTCTTCCGGCGCAAGCGAAGGCGGAAGAACCTGCGGGTCCGCCTCGTCCCCGTCTTCCATGTTCATCATGATGAAGCGGGAAGCATTCCATACCTTGTTCGCGAAGTTCCGGTTTGCTTCTACACGTTCCGGATAGTAGCGCATGTCATTGCCGGGCGCATTACCGGTGATTAACGTCATACGAAGCGCGTCCGCGCCGTACTCGTCGATAACCTTCAATGGATCAATGCCGTTGCCCAGTGACTTCGACATCTTTCTCCCTTGAGAATCCCGGACAAGGCCGTGGAACAGAACTGTTTTGAACGGACGCTCGCCCATCTGCTCGTAGCCGGAGAAAATCATCCGAATAACCCAGAAGAAAATAATATCGTAGCCGGTGACCAGAACATCGGTCGGATAGAAGTACTTCAGGTCTTCGGTCTGATCCGGCCAGCCCAGCGTCTCGAACGGCCAGAGCGCCGAGGAAAACCAAGTGTCCAGTGTGTCCGGATCCTGATGAAGCTTCGTACTGCCGCATTTCGGGCAGACGTGCGGTGCCTGTCTCGCGACGATTGTCTCGCCGCAATCATCGCAGTACCAGGCGGGAATTCTGTGTCCCCACCAGAGCTGTCTTGAGATGCACCAGTCCTTGATATTGTTTGTCCAGTTGAAGTAGGTCTTCTTCATGGAGTCGGGTATCAGCGTGATCTCGCCGTCCTCGACCGCCTTGACCGCGGGCTTTATCAGCTCGTCCATCTTCACGAACCACTGTTCCTTCACCATCGGTTCCACCGTGGTGCCGCAGCGGTCATGCGTTCCGACATTGTGTGTCAGGTCTTCGATACCGACAAGCAGTCCCATCTCATCCAGCTCACGGACGATAGCTTCTCTTGCCGCGTACCTGTCCATACCCTGATACTTGCCGCCGTTCTCATTGATCGTCGCGTCATCGTTCAGGATATTGATGACCGGCAGGTTGTGCCGTTTGCCGACCTCAAAGTCGTTCGGGTCATGCGCCGGCGTAATCTTTACAACGCCGGTTCCCTCTTCCATATCCGCGTGCTCATCGCCGACAATCGGAATCGGACGGTTCATAATCGGCAGCATTGCCTTCCTGCCGATCAGGTCCTTATAACGCGGATCCTCGGGGTTGACCGCAAGCGCGGTATCGCCGAGCATGGTTTCCGGACGGGTCGTTGCGAACTCCAGAAACTGCGTCTTGCTGACGGTCCCGTCCTCTTCAATCAGAGGATATTTGATATGCCAGAAGTGGCTTGCCTGTTCCTTGTATTCCACTTCGGCGTCGGAAATCGAAGTATGGCAGACAGGGCACCAGTTGACAATGCGGTTGCCCTTGTAAATCCATCCTTTTTCATGCATCCGCACAAATGTTTCGGTGACGGCGCGGTTGCAGCCTTCATCCATTGTGAAACGCTCGCGGTCCCAGTCACAGGAAGATCCGAGCTTCTTGAGCTGGGTCACGATTCTGTGGCCATACTCTTCCCGCCATTCCCAGCATTTCTTAAGGAAGCCTTCTCTTCCAAGGTCCGCCTTGGTAATGCCCTGCTCTTTCAGCGCGTTTATGACCTTGACTTCTGTCGCGATGGATGCGTGATCCGTTCCGGGCTGCCAGAGCGCGTTATATCCCTGCATCCTCTTAAAGCGGATGATGATATCCTGCATGGTCTCGTCCAGCGCGTGTCCCATGTGCAGCTGACCGGTGATATTCGGCGGCGGAATGACAATGGTGAACGGCTGTTTGCTGTGATCCACCTCGGCGTGGAAATACTTCTTCTCTTCCCACTTCTTATACAGACGGTCCTCAATCTGTCCGGGATCGTATGTCTTGGACAATTCCTTTTTCATAACACTTCCTCAATGTCTGTCTTAATGCCTGTTCTCAATCTTCCTGCAGCCGCTGAACCATCGCGTAGAGCGCTGCCGCGCTGTTGAAATTCTTCGGCACGATTTCAGACGCCGGAATCGAAATGTCGTAGGCGTCGTTCAAAGCGCTGATGATCTGCAGAATATCGAAGGAATTGAGAATTCCGTCGTCAATTAACGTCGTGCAGTTCTCAAAGTCCACATCGTCCTTAATGTCCTGAAGGATTGAAATCAGTTCTTCCATAATTGTAACGCTCCTTACCTTGGTTTTGCCGAAATAGCGCGGTCCCGTTTCCCCGCGCCCGTTTATACCTGTTCCCGGTCCGGCTCAGCTGTGAATTGTGTTGAACGGACTCGTTTCCGTGAAGTCACGCACAAGGCGCGGACCCGAGTTCTTATTATATAACACAATTCGCGGCATTGTTCTAGAAAGGAACAGATAAATTCCCTCTGTCACCGAATATGCGCCGATGTTCGTAAACACGAGCACGTCTCCGGTCGCAAGTCCCCGCATCTCCACAGACCGCACCAGATCATCGTTGGTTGTACACAAAGAGCCGCAGATGGCATAGGTCTTTGTGTCTTCGCGGAGAGCTTCTGCCCCGCTCTTCTCCGGCTCCACTTTCAGGTGGCGAATGACCGGGACTTTCATGCCCATGATCTGTCCCAGATAATTCACATGGTTGATGCCGCCGTCCGTGATTGCGTAGTTCTTTCCGTCCGCGCTCTTTTGATCCACAACCTTCGTCAGGTAATATCCACATTCGGTTGCAAGAAAACGGCCCATCTCCACCGTCAGCTCCGCCCATGCGCAAACGCTCTGCAGAACCGGTGCCAGTTCCTTTGCGGGCGCCAGCGTATCCGAAAAGTCATCTCCTTCAAAAAGCGGCACCGGAAGACCCGGTCCGTATTCGAGCTTTTGCAGCCTGAAGCCAAGATCCCGCCGCACTTCCTCAAAAAGGCCGTGAAGCATTTCCAACTCTTCGATCTGCTTGTGCAAGCCTTTGTTTTTCCGCTGCGTACCGACGAAATAATGCACGCCTTCCAGCCGCACATGCGGATACGATGCCCGGTTCGAAATAAGATATATCAGATCCTCTTTCGACATGCCGAACTGTGCGCCGCTGCTAAGACGCAGCAGAACCGGGATCGTCAAGTTCTGTCTGCGGGCGGCATCCTCCAGAAACTGCAGTTGTCCCCTGGATTCCGCCGTGTAGATGCCGGCTCCGGTTCCCGGATAAGTGACCGCCTCATCGCAGTTTTCAGGCGATTTATATACACCGGAATATACGATATCCCCGCCGGGTACGCCCAGCGCCTTGCAGATATCCAGTTCGCCGGGGCTGCAGACTTCCAGTCGGTCCAGTTTTCCAAGCGCCGCCGGAATCAGGAACGGATTCGCCTTAATGGAATAGCACAGACGGATATCGGCGCCGAAGATCTCCCGGACCGCGGCGATCCGCTCTTCCAGCGCGGATTCGTCAAAGATATACGACGGCGTACCATACTGCCGCGCAAGTTTTCCCAGCAAAGCATCATTTAGCACGATAAATATCCTCCAGCGCGTGGCGGTCGATTTTGCCGTTCTTGTTCAGCGGCATTTCTTCCAGCGCAATGACCTTGTTCGGAAGCATGAACGGCGGAAGGACGCCGCGCAGTTCCTCTTCGAGTTCCTTTTTATCCCTTTCTCCGGTGTAAAACAGAATCAGCTTTTTCTTATCACTGTCATAAATGCAGCAGGCGCGGCTGACGCCGTCTCTTGCCATTGTATCCGCCTCGATTTCACCGAGCTCGATGCGGTGCCCCAGATGCTTGATCTGAAAATCTCTGCGGGATACATAAATGAGATTCCCGTCCGCGTCATAGCGGCCGATGTCGCCGGTCCGGTACATCATTTCCGGATAATCCTTCTGCAGCGGATTCGGCATAAAGGCTTGTGCCGTCCGCTGCGGATCTTTGTAATATCCAAGGGCCAGGCAGGTGCCGGCCACGCAAATCTCGCCTTCGGTTCCGTTCGCCGCGCTCTCCTCTTTCGTCACTTCATGGTTGTTCTCATCCAGAAGAAAGACCTTCTCGTTCGGGAATGTGCATCCGGCGGGAATAATATCCGTCAGCGCGTATTCCTTGTTTCTGTCCAGCACATAATAAGTGCAGTTGCAGGTAATTTCGGTCGGGCCGTAGAGATTCACATAGACGGCGTCCGGAAGATACTGCTTCCACTTATTGAGCTGCCTGACCGGCATGACTTCTCCGCTGAACATTACAAGGCGCACCGTCTCCGGCGTTTTATAGTCCAGCGCGTTCATGATGGAGACAAAACACATCGCACTGACCGCCCAGATCAGAACACTTGCCTTCTTTTCGCAGAGATAATCCATCAGTGTTGTCGGCGCGCTGAAATATTCTCTCGGAATAATCTGCACTTTCGCGCCGGTCATCAGTCCGCTGTAAATATCCTTGACCGATACGTCAAAATCAAACGGTGCCTGATTCGCAAGCACGTCGCTCTCGCGGATACCGAAGATCTGCGTCAGCCAGGTTATAAAATCGAGAACGCTCCGGTGTCCGACCGCCACACCCTTGGGTGTTCCGGTCGAGCCGCTCGTGAAGTTCACATACAGAGGATCAAGGTCCGTCGCCTGCGCCCGGATCTTTGAAAGCAGCGCCTCATCCGGCTGCGTTTCCGCAAGCTCCAGCATAAAATCCTCTATGCAGATCAGCCTGCCTGAAAAAGAAAGGCTCTTCGCTTTTTCGTATTCCGAACGGTCTGTGATCATAACTGCCGGATCCAGTACATCCACTGTCTTCTGCGCTCTCGCGGCAGGCTGGCGCACATCAATAAAGCTGTAGAAGCCGCCGGCATAGACAGCGCCGAACATGGCGCACACCGCGGGCACACTCTTTTCCATATAGAAGGCTACCGGCTTCCGCGGAAGAACGCCAAGACCCGCCAGTCTGGTTCCTGCACTTTTCGCCGCAAGAAGCAGCTCTTCAAAACTGATATCCTGCACGGGATCGCCGAATGCCGGACTGTCCCCGCGCCTTGCGGCTTCCTTTTCCAGGAGCTCGAGTACGTTTGTATAATACATAACTAACCTGTCAGTCGATGTCGGTGATTTTTTCGTATCCGCCGGCAGCATCTTTTCCTTTCCTGTCCTTTTTGTTCTTCTTTTCGTTCCTGTTCTTTTTGTCTTTCTTTGCTTTTCTGTTTCCTTTGTCCTGCTTCTCTTCCTTGTCTTTGCTGTGCTTCCCGTCTTCTTTCTTCTGCTTTGCCGCTCCGGCAGGTGTCTTCAGTCCTCCGCTCTCGGTATAATCGTTGCGGCCGTTTTTATTCAGGTCTATATACTTTGCAGGATCCGGCTTGCCCGTGCCGCTGATCTTTGTAGCCTCTTCCTTTTCGACAAGATCCGGGGAGATGCCTTTCTCGGATAACAGTGTTGTTTTGCACTGTAAAAGCTTTTCCTTCTCCTGCGCGGGCATCTCGGGATACGAAGGCTTTGTAGCCTTCATAACATCCAGCAGAATTTCCGTCAGCAGATATCTTGTATACCACTTATCATCCGCGGGGATCGCGTACCAGGGTGCCTCTTTTGAAGCCGTCTTCGAAATGACTTCGTCGAACGTCTTCATATATTCATCAAACTTCTCACGGGTGTCGAGGTCGCCGGACTCAAACTTCCAGTTCTTGTCTTCTCTGTCGATGCGCTCGAGGAAACGCTCTCTTTGCTCGTCTTTCGAGACATGCAGGAAGACCTTGACGACACGGTAGCTGTTCTCATACAGATACTGCTCGTAATTTTTGACCTGCCGGATTCTCCGGTCAATAAAGTCCTCTTCGGACTGAGACAGGATCCGTTCCGACATCTGATAAGTATCTTTCAGATGCAGCACTTTCGCTGTGATGACATCTTCATAATAACTGCGGTTAAAAACAGCGATCTCCCCGCGCGCCGGCAGCGCTTTGTTCACGCGCCAGAGGTAGTCATGCGAAAGCTCTTCCTCCGAAGGGCGCTTGAAGCAGGTAACCCGCACTCCCTGCGGATTCATGCCGCTTACGGCATGGCGGATCAGTGAGTCCTTGCCCGCCGCGTCCAGAGCCTGCAGCACGAGAATGATGCCTTCCTTTTTACAGGCATAAAACCTGTTCTGCAGTTCGCTCATTTCCGCCAGATTCTTCTCAAACTTACCAAGAATCCCGGCTTTGGTTACGTCATCCATGCTGCTGTCTGTCGGAAGTTCTTCCAGATGGCATTTCCTGGTTCCGTCGATCCTGTACTTATCCGCTTTCATTTTCTCCTCCGCTGCTGCACGATGCTTTCCGGTGCCGGAAAGCCGGTGCCTGCCGCCGTGCAGACATTATATTCAATATATTATCATACGCTCCATGTGATCTGACAATTCTAAACAGGATTTAAGGTTTTCTGTTCATGTCCGCCGCATTTGCCTTCAGATTTTATGCTCTTCCTGTGTTAATATAGGTGAAGCAACAGACCGTTTTAAAACTGTGAGGTAAATATGGACCTTCTGTCCCTTCAATATATTCTTTTTATCGGCGCGCTGCTGGCAGCCTTTTACGGGCTGCCTGCCATCAGGGAAAGCCTGCGCCGCTTTCAGTGGATTCTGCTGCTGGCGGCCAGCCTTCTCATGTACTGGCAAGCCGGCGGTATCCATATTCTGTTCATCCTGCTGACTTCCTGCACAATTTATGTCTGCGGGCTTTTGCTGTCCGGCGTCAATACCCGCATGAAGGGTCTTCGGAAAGACAAAGCTCTCACAAAGGAATTAAAACATCTACGCCGCGCGGAACTGCTCCGATCCAAACGCCTGATCCTGACGGCTGGTCTTGGGATCAACTTCGGCATACTCGCGTATCTGAAATACTGGAATGCGCTGTTTCCGTCCGGAGCCGGCGCCGGCGCTCTGATTCTGCCTTTTGGCATTTCGTTCTATACATTCCAGTCCGTATCTTACCTGATTGATGTCTACGGCGGAAAATACGAGGCAGAGCAAAACTACGCGCACTTTCTTTTGTTTGTGTCCTGGTTTCCGCAGCTCCTGCAGGGACCGATCGGCCGCTATGACAGGCTGCGTGATCAGCTGCTTGGAGAGCATCGCCCGGACAGAGAAAAAGCAGAGCGGGCACTGTACCTGATCCTGTTCGGCCTGATGAAAAAATACGCGATTGCCGACATGCTCTCTTCCCCGGTTTCTGCGATCCTCGACGGAGATTTAAAGACCGTGCCGGGAAGTCTTGTTGTCTTCGGCATCCTGTTATATTCCGCACAGCAATACGCCGACTTTTCGGGCGGCATCGATGTGATCCGCGGCGTTTCGTCGCTATTTGGCATTGAGCTCGATCTGAATTTCCGGCAGCCGTACTTCAGCGTTTCTCTTGGCGATTTCTGGCGGCGCTGGCACATCTCCCTCGGCGCGTGGATGCGGGATTATCTCTTCTATCCGTTCGCGCTAATCAAGCCGATGCAGAACTTCGGGAAATGGTGCCAGAAGCATTTCGGCCGCCACTTCGGGCGGGTGCTGCCTGCCGGCCTTGCCAATATTCTGGTATTCTTCGTCGTCGGTATCTGGCACGGCGCGCAGCTGCACTACATTTTCTGGGGACTGTATAACGGTATCGTCATCGCTCTCTCGGATCTCACCTCTCCTTTCTGGAAAGGGTTGGGAAAAAAACTTGGCGTTAAAGAATCTTCCCGTGGCTTCCATGCGTTCCGGATTCTGCGGACATTTCTGATCGTCAATATCGGCTGGTATTTTGACAGGATTTATACGGCAGCGAATGAATTGCAGGCTTTCCGTGCAACGCTCTTTCGCTTCGATGCCGGCCGCTTCGCGCAGGCTTTCCATGATACGGTCATCACTCCCGGCGGCGGGAGCTTTGCCGCTCTCGGCGGTTTTGTCATCGCGGCAGCAGCGCTTGTTCTTCTGTGTCTGGACAGTATCATCAGAGAGCGCGGCGGCGATCCTTTCATTCTGCTGCAGCGAAGAGGCGTCCTCCTTCGTCCCGCTTTGTGCTATGCTGTTATCCTGCTGATCTTCAGTTCGTTTGTATTTACCGCGAGCGCAGGAGGTTTTCTATATGCAAATTTCTGAAAAAAGCTCTTCCCTGCACCCGAAATGCAAACGTGTGCGGCGAAAAATTTTAACGGTTCTGCTGCTTCTTGCTGCCCTGACTGCAACCAACAGTCTTCTTTGTTTTCTGGTAGAGCCGTACCGAAGCTCCTCGGAAGAAATGTGGCGGGGCTATGCCGCGTTCGGTAATATGAACACAGTCTATGCCGGTACGAGTCAGGCGCTTTCCGGCATCATTCCGGAAGACGTGGACAAGACTCTCGGGAGCCGTTCTTACAATATGGGAACCAACATGCAGTCTCTGCATGATTCAAAAATTGCAATTCAAAAAGCCTGCTCCGATCATAAAATCAGCAGAGCAGTCCTTGTCATCGATCTGGAAGTCCTTGGAACAGAACGCTCCGCAAATTTCCGGGCAGATGAAAGTTTCTATCACGCGAAGGGAAAAATCGAACCTTCCCCACAGCGGGCGGCCGATGCCTTTTCGTTCGTAACCTCGGATGCATTCTTCGGCAAACCGGCTTCCCTGACATACTTCATGCCCTGGATATATAACCGCAGCACGGATATCCGGCTGAATGTCCGGGAGAAGCTGCAGAGGAAAGTTCTGAATCCGGACGGACACAGAACCGCTTCCGGCTTTGAGCCCTCAAAAGAAGTGGTAAACCAGTCTGTTCATTTTGTCGGCTGGGAAGAGGCGGATGCGTGGGATCATACCGCAACTGCATTCCATCCGCTGTCTCTCACACAGGATAACCGGAAAGAGCTGCTGGAAATCTGCAGATTCTGTAAAGATCATCAGATTGATCTTGTACCGGTTGTTCTTCCGTCGCTGAATTTTCTGAACATATATCGCGTGGAAGACTATCTTGCGATGAAGGAAACATTGACACAGCTGTTCCGCGCAGAAGGCTATGACTACTACGACTTCAACTGCATTGACACATCACTCCTGTCCGTTGCATCCACGCAGTACAAAGATGTCGGCCACCTGAATTCGGACGGTGCTGCCGTCTTCTCAAAATTTCTGGGAAAGTTTCTGCTTGCGCGGGATCGCGGCACGGATCTTTCGGGCTGTTTTGTCCGTTGACGATCTGTCCTGCGCTGCGCCGGGCATGGTAAAACTGCAGCTTTTGTTCCGCATCATTATATGATCTGCATAATATTAATCCGGCAGCTGTGCTTCCATGTCATGGATCATCCGGGCATACTTCTCGTTCACGGGTGTCGGTATTCCATACTTCTTCCCGAGCCGGATGACCGTTCCCGCGAACATATCGACTTCGGTCTTTCTGCCGGCAACCATATCCTGCCGCATGGACGGGTAGCTCTCCGGACAGAGCGTCTTTTCAATCCGGATACATTCGGAAAGATCTTCCTCTGTCAGCTGCACGCCCTGCGCTTTTGCCAGCCGCAGCACCTCCCGCATCGCTTCCTCCATTTCGTGAAGAAGCGGCCCATCAGCTGTCACATGACCATAGTCGGTCGCGTAAGCAGTGCACGCCTGATTGACACCGACGTTGAGCATGAATTTGTTCCACATCGCGCGCCGGATATCGGTTACCTCACATGCAATTCCGCTTCGCTGTAAAACTTCCGCGGTTCTGCGCACCAGATCTTTCTGGCCATCTTCCAGCTCTCCGATCTGCAGTCTGCCGGCTTTTGTATAGTGAAGTCTGGTGCCCTCCCGCATCGCATCCATTCCGATCGCGACGCAGCCGATGATCTGACGGCGTGGGAATCTTTCCGCCATTTCCTCTTCGCTTGTAATTCCGTTCATAACCGACATCAGAATACTGTCCCTGCCGACTGCCGGTGCCATTTCGCGCAGAGCCTCCTGCAGTGCCGGATATTTTACCGCAAGAATCACCAGGTCCTGCGGTCCGGCAAGCGCCGCGTCCTCCATGGTAAAGCTGACCGTAGTCCCATTCACCGTATAAGTATCGCCGCTATGTCTTTTCAGACGCCCGCTGTCCATCAGAAACTTTACATTGTCCCTGCCAAGCGTCGTCATCAGGCGGCTGCCGTACAGCATGCCGAGCGCACCCATACCGATCACTGCCGCATTCTCTATTTTCTTCATCTGAGCATCCTCTACTTCTCCAGATAAGCCTTCAGTTCGTCAAAATGCGCCTGCATGTCATGATAACCGAGCCAGTAGATCTTCCCGAGGATTTCCATATCCGATTCAAATCTGCCGATATCCAGCGGACGGGACGGAGCAAGGACAAAGATCTCTCCCTTTTCCTCCAGTTCTCCGAGGCGGCGCAGTTCCTCGTTGTATCGTCTGCCGCTGTTCTCCAGCTGTTCGCAGATCTTCGGATACTGCCGGTAGAAAATTTCGTTCAGCTTCCTGTGCTCCTTCGGTTCCTTTGAAAAGCTCCGGTCCCTCGTCCTGATCACAAAGGTTTTACGGAATCCGCCGTTTCTTGCGAATTCAAAAGGAAAATTGCAGGCGATGCCGCCGTCCAGATACGGAACACCGTCGATCATGACCGGCAGTGAAACATAGGGAACCGTAGCCGAAGCCTGCACCATTTTCGCAAGCCGCTCATAGCTTCTGGATGTAAAGTAATGCGCTTCTCCTGTCCTGCAGTCCGTTGCGACGACCGTTAAGAGCCGCCCCGGATCGCAGATTCTCTCCTTGTCTAGTCCGTACTTATCCGCAGCATCCGTAAAAACAAACGAAAATCCAGTGATCCCGTGATCCCGTTTCATTGCGCCCAGGCCGCAGTAATCCCGATCTCTGCGGAAGCTCAGGTTGAATCTCGCTGCCCAGCCGATCTGACCGGACATATAAGTCATACCGCTCATAGCGCCGGCAGAAACGCCGATGACCGATTTAAAATTGATATCCTGCTGCAGCAGGTAGTCCAGCGCGCCTTCCGTATAAATGCCGCGCCAGGCACCGCCTTCCAGTACAAGACAGCCATCCGTGATCTTTGCCGAAGATGTGCCGGAAGGTATGTCCGCAAGTCCGGAATATGTTCTGATGATTTTCGATGCTGCTCTCATTCCGCATTTCTGCCTTTCTCAATTAGTTTCGCTACTCTTTGTTTTATCCCACGAAAGCTGATCGCGCAATTCCTTTTGGAAATTCCAACGGGTATATCATCGTCAAAGCTGTAGACGCGGACTTTGTCATCCTTATCAAAGCGGTATACTATAATATCCATCCGCTCCGTTTCAATCAGCCAGTATTCGCGGACGCCGGCGTTCTTATACTTCAGATATTTGATAAAGCGGTCCCTTTGCCTTGACGACGGAGAAACCACTTCTGCCAGAAAATCCGGAGCGCCGAAAATGCGGACGCCGGAATCCTGCTCATCATGGCAGCAGACAATCACATCCGGCTGCACCATCGTCCGGTTATCTTTGTCCAGCTGCACATCCAGCGGCGCTATGTAGGGCCGGCACTTCGCATGTGATTTCTCCACGCAGCTCATCAGCTGGTAATACAGATACCCTGCCAGCATCTGATGCACGACAGGCGGGCTTGCCATATCGTAAAAAACACCGTCAATCAGTTCGCACCGCCGTTCTTCCGGCAGCGCGAAATAGTCGTCGATTGTATACCTGCCCTGCTCTATGTCCTCACCCGTATAGGGAATTTCACGGGCAGCGGCGGCGTATGCGGACTTGTTCTCAAACACTTCGGAGACAGCACCGCTTGTCCCTTTTTCATAGTTTCCATCGCCGCAGGAACTCCGCCGGTCCTGCAGAACAGCCGTCAGCCGTTCCATGGTTTCTCTTCTGGGACTCCTCGTCTGCCCGCTGAAGATCTTCCGCAGTGTGCTGAGCGGCACATCTGACAAGGTTGCAAGGTATTCAAGGGAATATCCGCGTTCCTTTTTCTTCTCACGCATTTCTTCAAGGGTCATGACCGCTGGTCCTCCGGTTATTTTATGCCGCAATGATACCATTTGTTCCATATTTGTACCAAATAGAAATATTAACGGTATTTTTGTGGATATTATATGATCCTTCCGGCATTTGTTTTTCATAAAACCGTGAGCGGTTAAAGGTCAGCCTTCCCAGCCCACTTTACAAGAGCAAACGTCGCAGTACGGGACGCGGCGCCGCCGGGGCCTATCACTCGCTTCATACAATACGCAGCCGCCGACTCATCCAGCATGAAATTTTCAAGACATTTCTATCACGCGGAGCTGTATTGCATAGATTTGGCTCAAATCTATGTAATATGCTCCGCGTCTTTCAAAACGTCTTTGATTATCTATGCAAATCCGAAAGAGACGGCGGTATTGCATTGGTTCAACCTGAATTCTTTCAATAAGAAGAGGATGTGAGACTCCCTTGAGGTTGTTTCCTTGAGTTTATACAAGTTCGTTTGTATAATCAGGGCAAAACAATAACGCTGTAGGACAGCTTGAGGTGATAACTATGATGTATCCATTCTTAACTTTAGACGATGGGACCGAAATCGTTCATTCACAAATGCTTGAGCAAGGTAAAGTGAAAGTATATATCGAAAAAGCGGACGCCAAAGATGGTTTTCATCATGCGACCTGTATCTTGCCAGAATATCGGTGGGAAGATATCTTTGGATTTACGCAGGAGGATATTGCCGGCTACCAGAAAATTATTGAAAATTCAGCTAATCTTATTATCGAATTTGCAAAAGGCGGAGGATTCCAAAATGCCTCAGGTTTTTAAAATCGGATCGTATTGGGCTTATTTGGGGACAAATGAAAATGATCCGCTTGAGCCGGTGCACGTTCATGTTGCAGAGGGAAGCCCGCAGCCAAATGCAACAAAGATCTGGATTGAGATTGTAACCGAATGCCAGAAATATCTCGACGATTACTCAAATGGGCACCGGCTGCCGTTTTCCACAGATATTGATCTTCTTCTCAGTATTCTCGATTCTCTGTCATAATTTTATTCCGTCTCATTCTTCCTGTCGCCACGTTTCCCGTAATTTTTTTCGTGACAGCTCCGGCATCAGTAACAGGAACAGTAAACCAGTAACAAACAGCTAAGTCGGTGTTGATGTAGTGCCCCTTTAATCCGACTCATTTTTGGCCCTCTTAACCCGGCCCCACCGCCGTCCCAATCCTGCCTGTATTCAAATGTCAGGCCGTCATCTTCTTCTCCTTTAATCGTAATATATAACGATTCTGTTACGACGAAACCATCCATTTCGCCAGGTTGCTAATCTGAAACATAGTCCCGCCTGTTGATGACCGACTGTTTTCTCCCGAATATCATTCTGCAATCTATGGAAAAGCCGGATATGGTATGTGCCGGATTAGTATGGCATGTATTTCATATACTTGGAAAACAGGCAATTTTCAGATACTATGACGGTCATATGTTGTATCCAAAAGAGTATAAGCATTGCATACGGAGGTGATTATGAATAAAAAGCAAATGAGAATGGGCTCTCTGGCGCTCTCGGTGCTTCTTGCGTCCAGTTTATCTGCCCCGGCGACAGTAATGGCGGCAGAAACAACCACTTCGGAAACAAATCAAACCGAAGTCAGTGCTGCCGCAGACAGCGCAGTCACGGAACAGCCTGTAGCGTCTGCTTCCACCGATCAGGCTACGGAATCCGCTCCTGAAGAACAAACTGTATCCTCTGCTCCCGGTGAGCAGTCTGCGGCATCCGCTTCCAGTGAACAGACCGTTGTTCCGGAAAGCACCCCTGCGTCTGATGAGCATGCTGCAAATGAACGCACCGTAAACGTAGCTGCAGTCGCTACGCCGTCAGACGTCAATGTAGAGGATAGCAAGGTTACGAATAGTTCTGAGCCCGCTGAAGAAGCCTCCGCTTCCAATGAGCAGTCTCCAGAGTCAACAGCAGCTGGCAAGGATGGCCAGCCCGCGCCGCAGCAGGAAACAAGCGAAGGTATTGAAGAACCTGCCGTAGATGAAAAAACAACCGCTCTGAACAATGTCAATGCAGCGGCTCCGTCTGATGATAAACAGGGTTCGGATATCTCTTATAAGGCTAGTGCGACCATTTGGGGCATGGAATTTCCTGTCGCTGACAGCACCGCCACGATCACGCCCGAAGACGCCAATAGCGATAAAACGCTTGGCGACGTATCTTTGGCCTTTCGGGGCACCGGCTTTGGAGATGTCAAGGCCGGAGACCTCGTCGTAAAGGGCGACATGTCAATCGATGGCGACACCACCAAAGGCGCTGCGCACAAGGTGGAGAAGGATTCCAAACATGATGTCAAGGCTGACCTCGATGTATCGGCAATCCACACATCAATTGAGAAATCTGGCAGTATGTTAAGCGACACATATGGAGGTGCTGCCGCGGCAAAGGCCGTATATGTGAATAATTTAGAGACAGGCCTTCGCTCAACATTCGTGATCGGAAGCGACCTGAACGGCGAATTCTACGTTCCAACCTCGTTGGATGATGCGCAGGCGCACTACATTCTGTCTTCCGCCGACGGTGCCCCGTTGATTTACCGTATCAACTACGCCAATTCCGAGTTTTCCAAGAACAAGGTCACTATCCTCATGGATCTCGACCTGACGCACATGACCGCACAAAATACCACCTACGACGGTTCAAAGAAAGTGCTTTACGGTGAGAATGGCGTCAAGGAGAACTTCAACCACACCGATTCTGAATACGGCGACACATACGACACCAGCACCTTCGGCAATTTGCAGCAGCTGATCACATCCTCCGCTAAAAAGATCAGTCTTCTGCTGAAAGATGTACTGTTCCACTCGGCGACAGGAAACAGCACAACGACGGAAACCGATACGGAGACGAAAACCACTACGCAGGGTTCCATCAACGGTACGTTAGTCGGTTACATGAAGGCTGATGTTGGTCATAACAGAGTTAAGGGCAATGTTTCTTACGTCTGGGGGGCCATGCAGGATGCAGTTGGCAGAGATGTCAATGCGAAAGATGATAAGGCTGATAAGGTAATGCTGACCACGCAATTTACAGAAACGACGCCAAAGAATAATCCGGTCACGCCGGATACGCCAAGCATAAATGACGCGCAGGACACGCCGAGTGCAGCGGGTAACGCGGATGTGCAGAACACGCCGGTTCATCCGGTTGCACTGAGCACTCCGAATATACCGGGTGCTGATATGCGTTCTGTTACGCAGGCAACTGTTAACCATGCTGCAAACGCCGTGGCAGAAAAGAAGATATCCGACAGGCCGCAGACAGGAGATACAGGCAATCTGTACTTATGGTTCCTTTCCATGATTGCTTCTGCCGGATTATTCTTGACAGGCATTGTCCATTTGAAAAAGAAAAACATCAGATAATTACCGGTCTGAGAGTGCGGCGTAAACCGCACTCTCTTTTTTAATCCGAAGTATTCACCAGATCCGGGATTATCCAAACCTGCGGGTGAAATCACATAAATCGCATATCCCGTCTTGCGTCTTGGTGATCCGCCGCCGGGCGCGCCACTAAAAATACCGCCTACCCTGCTCCTGCAGAATAAGCGGTATGTCCTTATCATATTTTCCGGCCATCTGCCGGTTTTCTATTCGCGGTCAAGCAACTTTCTGTAAGCGCCATTTCTCAGCTGCGTGATTTCCTCGAATTCTTCTCCTCGCCGCCCGTGCGGTTCGCGCCTTCAAAGTCACCGGCAAGCACCTTCCGTGCTACCTGCATGCGGAAGCCCGCGTCAATGAAGTCGCACTTACTGCAGAACGGATAGTTCTGCCGGCCCTGCGCAATCTTCTCCCGTGCCGCGCGCAGCTTTGAGCCGTTCCAGATTTCCGCAAGCGGCGTCCTGTTCAGATCCCCGAAATCCGTCACCTCGTAATTATCGCAGCAACACAGCCCCACTTTGCCGTTCGGCGTAATCCAGACGTCCGTAAATGGAAGAAGGCAGGCCTCGGTGACCGCCTCGCTCAGTGTCTCCTTTTTGTTCGGCGACGAGCCCGCGCGGTTCGTCAGAACCTCTTTGAGATACCGCATCTGAATCTGGATATCCAGATCTTTGAATTCGTCCGGATGCGCCTTGACGTAATCGTAGAGCTCTTTGATATTGTCATGCAGCTTGTACTCCAGCGCGTAATTGTTGATGATGAGCTGATCGATGTACGGAGCAATTTCTTTCACCTTGTCGATGGTCAGAATCAGCCCGTTCGTGGACATGAAGATGAACGCTTTCGGCAGTTTCTCCCGTGCGTACTTGTGCCGCTCGACGATCTTTGTGTCCAGAAGCGGCTCATTATTGCCGTACAGCGTCAGATGTCCCTCATATCCCCAGTCCGCGAGCTGGTCAATGATGTTCCTGTAAAGGCCGTCGTCAATGACACATCTCGGCCGCTTCTCCGCGTTGACATTCGCCGTGCAGAATTCGCAGGTGGAATTGCAGCGGTTGATCGTCTCGATGTTCACGACCTGCGGCATCGGCGCGGTTTCCTGTGAAAGGAACCAGGCGCAGAATGCGTCCTGCGCTTTCTTTCTTGTTTTGAACTGCAGTTTCAGATACGCGTTGGACGAGAAGTTCGGGAACCACTGCCTTGCTTTATATCCGAATCTGCCTAAAAAACTGTTAATTGTAATCGGCATGTACGATTTACCCCTGTAAATATTGCAAAAAGAAGTCTCAGTCGACCTCCGCCGTATTCTCCTGCTTCTTTTCCGTATCTTCTTCCTCGTGGTATTCCTGTTCGGTATTGACGTTCCAGACGTTGGAACGGTCCGTCGATCCGGAGAGAATATCCTTGACCGCTTCGAACGAAGTGCACATCGAGTGGTCAATGTTATTGTAGCGGTGCTGTCCGTTTCTTCCCACGCAAAACAGATTCGGCACCGTATCCAGCCACTTCCGCAGCGTATCCATTTCACTGTAGGTATCAAAATACGCGGGATACGCTTTCTTCACGCGTTCCACATGATAATCCAGCACATTTTTATCCGAATCGATCAGGCCGAGCTTAATCATCTCCGTGATGCCGAGCTTTGCGAAATCATCATCCTTCATGTTCCACATCGAGTCGCCTTCGTTGCAGAAGTACTCGAGGCCCATCCAGACCGTATGCTCCAGATCCTTCACAAGATACGGCGACCAGTTGTTGTAAATCTGGAAACGGCCCATCTTGACAGTTCGATCCTGCACATAGACCCAGTTGTCAGGGACAATGTTTCCGACCGTCTTTGTTCCGGTTTCGTTTTTCAGATTCAGATGATTGATCAGGACGCCGACCGTCATATAATCGCGGTAAGGAAGGCCTGCAGCGATTCTTGCGGGCTCCGCCGGCACATCATTCATGCCCGCGACAAGATCCTTGATCGGCATGGAGGAAATGACAACGTCGCCTCTGACTTCCTGCCTTGTCCCGTCCGGTTTCTCATAGGTCACGCTGCTGATCCGGCCGTCCTTCTCTCTGTGGATGCCGACGACCTTCGCGTTCATCAGGATCTTTCCGCCCTTTTTGCGGACCTCTTCCGCGGTCACATCCCAGAGCTGACCGGGGCCGAGCTTGGGATAAGAGAACTCCTCGATCAGCGAGGTTTCAACCTTGCGGTCCTTTTTGCCAGCCTGTTTTTCGATCGCGTTCTTCAGAACCGCCATGATCGATACGCCCTTGACGCGCTGCGCGCCCCAGGACGGATCGATTTCCGAAGGATGTCTTCCCCAGAGGTTTTCGGTATAATACTCGAAAAACATCGAATAGAGCTTCTTCCCGAAACGGTTGATATAGAAATCCTCCAGAGATTTTTCCTCTCTCTTGTGCATCATGGATTTCAAATAGGAGAAGCCGACTTCCATTGTTTTGGCGAAGCCCATGTTCCGGAAGGTCTGCGCCTTGAGGGAAATCGGATAATCGTAAAACTTGGAGTCGAAGAAAATACGGGATACGCGGTTTCTGCGCAGCATGACGCGATCCTCATTCTGCGGATCCGGTCCGCCCGGATTCAGCGTCACCTGCCTGCCCAGCGCGATATCGTCCGCCGCAGGCGCGCCCTGCCGCGGCATCATCTTATCCCACCATTCATTGACTTCCGGCACCTTTGTGAAAAAGCGGTGGCCGCCCATATCCATTCGGTTGCCCTTATATTCCACGGTTCTCGCAATGCCGCCGAACTTTCCGCTCTCTTCGAAAACATAGACGTCCATATTGTCCGACTTGTCCAGAAGCTCATAGGCGGCGGTCAGGCCGGCTGGGCCGGCGCCGATCACAAGCGCTGTTTTTCTTTCGTTCTCCATAGCAATTGAATCCTTTCCTGAATTCATAGTAAACCAAGTTATTTTAACACGGTTCGCACTGCGTTGTACAGCCTGCCGCGGCGCTCCGGTGCGCTTTCTCTCCTGCCTGAACAGGCGTGGCACTTATTCTCCGGGGTGTCCGGCGTACTCCTTCTCCGGCCTGTGCCGGGGAAGCACCTCCGGTCTATAGACAATCGGTCCCCGATCCGATACACTGAAACTGTTAACTTTTCATAAAAAGCGGCTACAGTGCCGGAAAGAGGAAGTATGGCCAAAGACAATCAAAGTCCCCGTTCCTTATATATGTATATCGATTATCTTTCGGTCATCTCGTCTCTTGGCATCGTACTTCTGCATTCCCATGGCGAATTTTACAGCTTTGAGCCTTCGCTTCGATGGGCTGAATGCGTGCTTTTCGAGATTGTGTTCGGCGCAGCCGTCCCGTGTTTTTACATGATCAGCGGCGCGACTCTTATGGATTACAGAAAACGCTGTTCCACGAGAGAGTATTGCAGCCGCCGCATCCGCAAAACGGTGATCCCGTTTCTGTTCTGGAGCCTGTTCGCGGCCTGCTGGAGCCTGAAAACCGGGATGATTACCGCGGAGGATATCACGCCGGCGTCTCTTGTCAGCTGGATTCTGAACTCGAACCGCAATCCGACCTACTGGTTTTTCCTGCCGCTTTTCGCGATTTATCTTTCGATTCCGGTGCTGTCCCTGATCCCGGAAAAACACCGCCGCGCGATGTTCCGGTACCTGATTCTCTGCGGGTTTCTTTTCGCGTCCGTGCTCCCGTTTCTATGCGGAGTTGCTGACATCGCCTGGAACAGCGACCTGTCGTCCGGCGCCTTCGGCGGCTATGTCCTCTTTCCGGTAACCGGTTACTATATTCATGCTTACAATATTCCCGGAAAACTGCGGAAACTTTTATATGCGGCCGGTGCTGCAGGCTTTATCATTTGTTTTGCAGGCACGATAATGCTTTCTTATAAGGAAAACGGAGCCAGCCTTTTCCTTGTCGGCAACTTCAGTCCGTTCGTAATTTTGTATTCGGCCGCTGTTTTTACCTGGTTCCGCAATCACAGATTCCGCAGCGCGTTCCTCTGGAACGTGGTATCCTGTCTGCGTGACACAACCTTCGGTGTCTATCTGCTGCACAAATACGGTCTGGATGTTACTGTACTGTCGTTTCACCGCATTTTCGGGCTGACCGCGTTTTCTCCGGCCTACATGCTGGGCGGCGGACTGCTGACGTACCTTGGCTGCATGCTGATCACGAAAGTTCTTCTGAAAATCCCGGTTCTCCGGCGGCTCGTATCCTGAGGCCGGAGAAGTGGCAGAGAAAGGTGTTGTTTTGAAGAAAATCACAAGAAATCAGATTGCGCTCCTTTTCTATTTCGCGCTGATCTCCTTTGCCATGCTCCTGTTCGCGACGAGATCATCGTTTCTGTACCCCATGAACAACTGGGATGATTCCAACAGTTATTTCACGATGGGAAAATCCATGTTCCGCGGAATCATGATCTACCGCGACATTTTCGATCAGAAAGGTCCGTATCTTTACCTGATTTACGGTCTCGCGTCGCTGATTTCCCGCACGGCTTTCACCGGCGTTTTTCTGTTTGAAATTCTCTTCGGCATCCTGGATCTGGCCGGTTTCTACAGAATTCTCCGGCTGCAGCTGCGGAAAAGGACAGCTCTCATTCTGCTGCCGTTTCTGTTTGCCGTGACTTTTTCTTCCTTCTCGTTTTACTGGGGAGGCTGCGCGGAGGAATTCTGCCTGCCGGCACTTGTCTGGACGCTGTATCTTCTCCTCTCCCGCCTGCAAAACCCCCACCGCGCTCCATTCTCCTGTCAGGAAATTCTGACCGCCGGCCTTCTCTGCGGCTATGTCGCCTGCGTCAAGTTCACGCTCCTTGGGTTCTTCTTCGCGTTTATGCTGATGGTTCTGTTCCTTTCGGGAAGCTTGGTTCGTTTCCTGAAATCCTGCGGCGTCTTCCTTCTCGGGATGGGACTGCCTGTCGTTCCCTGGCTCATTTACTTCGGCATCCACGGCGCGCTCTCCGACTGGTACCACGTATATATTTACACAAACGTCTTTCTGTATTCGACCTTCGGCGCGGCTTCCAAAGGTGAAAGCGCCGGGCAGAAGATATATGCACTCTCCAAAATCCTGTACTGGCTTTTCTTCGACAACTTCCAGTATTTTATATTCATCGCGGCAGGCATGCTCTTTATGCTCCTGCGCCGCGGCGAAGACCTTCTGCAGCGGCTTACAGTGCCGCTCCTCTTCGGATTTACCTTCCTCGGCATTTACATCGGCGGCGCACATCTTCCGTATTATGCGTTTCCGCTGACGGTATTTGCGGTCTTCGGCTTCATCGCGTTGGGATTGCTTCTGGAAGCGGTCATTGAAAAAGTGCGGCGTGCCCGCACGAACATAGAGACGCCTACCGCGCTCCGGGGAAGGTCTGCAGCGACTGTCCTGTGTTGTTTTGTCGCGGCCGCGCTTTCATCTCTGATCGTGTACGCGCTGTCTCCGAACTCCTATTATCTTTCCTATACGAAAGACGACGTCTTTCTGACCCGCTTTGCCAGAGACATCCGGGAAGACACTGTCACCGAACATACGCTTTTAAATTACAACTGTCTCGACTGCGGGCTATATACGGCGGCAGATATCAATCCCACCTGCTACTGGTTCCAGACGCAGACACTCGCGATTCCCGATGTGTTCGATGAACAGCACCGATATATCCGTGAAGGCAAGACGGGTTTCGTTGTCTGCAGAGATGATTATCCGGATTTTATCACAGATCACTATGAGATGATCGATCAGTTTCATCAGGTGATGGGAGACACGCAGCACGACTATTATCTGTTCCGGAAGGTCAGATGAACCGTCCATGCGGAGAAAGTTTGCAGCGATATGAGACTACTTGATTACTTTAATACAGCGGCTTCTGCCGTAAATCTGATCATTACAGCGGGCATTATCTTCAGCGCCGCGAAGGCACGGAAGCGCCCAAAAGCCGGTTCTGAAAACAGTGTGCGCAGACAGGACGCCTGTACTGATTTCTGCAGCGGCAGGCTGTACTGGTTTCTCGCGGCTCTTATGCTGGCCGGAGGAACCGCGCTCCGCTTTGTGAATCTGGCGGCTCTGCCGGACGGGCTGCAGCAGGACGAGGCGTCCATCGGCTATGAAGCATACTGCCTTGCGAACTTCGGAATTGACCGCAACGGTTATCACTGGCCGGTTTACCCGATTACCTGGGGGTCCGGCGGCGGTTCTCCGCTGATGATCTACTGCAACGTGCTGACGACTAAGCTTTTCGGCTCCTGCGTGACTTCGATCCGGATGGTGCCTGCCTTTTTCGGCTCTTTAACGCTGGTATTGTTTTTCTGTCTTCTTCTGCGTCTTTACGGGCGCAAAACAGCCCTCGCCGGCCTTGCAATCCTCTCCCTTACGCCCTGGCACCTGATGCTCTCAAGGTGGAGTCTTGACAGCAACACAGCGCCGTTTTTCGAGCTGATTGCCGTTTCCGTATTTCTTCTGGCTGCAGAAAAAAAGAAGACTTCCCTGTACGCCGCGGCGGCCGCCTTGTCGGCGCTCTGCCTTTACAGCTACGGTTCGGCGAATATCGTAATTCCTTTATGGCTGCTTTTCTCCTGCGTGTACTGCATTCGCAGGAAGAGGCTGACGCCTTCGCAGCTTCTGATCAGCGGTGCCGTGTTCCTGCTTGTTCTTGTCCCTCTCATCATCTTCTACGCAGTGAATTTTCTGGGCCTTCCGGAGATCAGCACCGCATACATTTCGTTTCCGAAGTTTACCTCGAGCCATTTCGGGTCTGTTTTTCTTCCGCTGAACCGGGACTTTCCGGCAGCCGTACTGCGGAACATAAAAGGCCTGTTTCTTACGCTGACTTTCGGACATAAAGAGGAAGTCATCTGGAACATGATGCCTGGCTATGCGCCGCTCTATTCGTTCACATGGCCTGTTACAATTCTCGGTATCGCAGTCTGTGCGGCATCCCTGATCCGCAGTATTCGCAGGAAGGCATATCAGAAGGACGCGGTTCTGGTTCTCCTTCTTTGCAGCGCGGCGGTCTTTTCCCTGCTCATCGAACAGGACATCAACCGGCAGGTTTTCCTGTTCCTGCCGCTTGTCTACTGCGAAGTGAAAGGGCTCCGGTGGCTCTTCCGGCACGCGGGAAAGCTCACTTTGATTCCTGCTCTTCTCTTTCTGACCGGCGCTCTGTCATTTGGAAGAGATTATTACGGAGGAAGGTACAATCAGCTCTGCGCGAAAGATTTCATGCCGGGATACGGCGAGGCCATGGTTCTCGCCGACCGGCTTGCCACAGGCAGCGGGGCGCATGTCTATTCGACGTATACGGACGTCGCTTCCCCGTTCATGCTGACCTTGTATTACACCAAATATGATCCGCATGCGTTTCTCCGGACCGTCAAATACAAAGATCCCTACGCGGAGTTCCGGGTGGCGTACGCATTCGGGCATTTCACCTTCGGACTTCCGGATAAGGATCTCTTATCGGATGAATATAAAAACGATGTCTTTGTTCTGACAAAAGAAGAGGCCTTGCAGCTTCTTGACGAAGCGCAGGACCGCGCGATAGCGCTTACCGGTACAGAGTCCGGAAACTTCGTGGTGCTTGACAGGCAGAAATAGTCCCATACTCCGGGTTGCTGCCGCATTGCGAAATCTCCCTCCGGAATATCACGGCATTATCTTTCGTATGGGCTTTTTCAGGAATGCATCCCGCACCTCTGCCACCTGCCGTATGTGCTCGTCGCAGGTTGTGCAGCACCCGCCGACCGCCGCGGCGCCGCTCTCATAGTATATTTCCGCGTATTCGCGGAACGGCCTGCCGTCTGCCGCGCCGTGCCATGTTTTGGTTGCGGGGTCATAAATCTCCCCGCTGTTCGGATAAACCGCGACGGGAATGGATATTCCTTTCTGAATCTCTCCGATCAGAGAGCGGATGTACTCCGGCTTCGTGCAGTTCACGCCGATCATCCGCAGATGCGGAAATCCTTCGGAAAGAGTCACTGCGCAGTCTCTGATGAGATCTCCTTCGCAGATATGTCTGCCATCTCTGCACGAGAAGCTGATCCAGTAATCCGCTCCCAGCTCCTCGGCAATGCGGGCTTCAACGAGAACTTCCTTCAGAGAAGGCTGTGTTTCGAAAAGCAGAACGTCCGCGCCGGCATTCCAGATCAGCTCCGCGCGTCTTTTGTGGAACCTGTATAATTCGTCATCGGAGATCCCGTATGCCCCTCTGTACTCGGAACCGTCCGCCAGATAGGCACCGTAGGGACCGATCGCGCCAAGGCACAGCGGCCAGACTCTTCCCTGCGCTTTGCCTTCCTCTTCCCACCACTGCGCGCGCGCCTTCTGAAAAATCTCTACCGCGCTCGTAATAATTCTCTCCGCTTCTTCCTGCGAATAGCCGGCAGCAAGCAGTCCCGGAATTGTCGCCTGATAGCTGGCGGTGATACCGCAGTCCGCGCCGTCTCTGAAGTAGTTCAGATGAACTGTTTTGACAAGCTCCGGCTTTTCCGCAAGGCATCTTGCGGTCCAGAGTCTGTCACCCAGCTGACAGCCAAGACGCTCCAGCGCCGTGGACATGGAGCCGTCGATAACTGCTGCATTATTCAGTTCTTTAATCCAGTCCTGTGTAGAAAACCGCATCTTCTGACCTCCTTATTAAACACGGATAACTTTCCGGAAAAAGTCTTTCGCCCGCTCGTTCTTCGTATGATCAAAGACTTCTTCGGGAGTGCCTTCTTCTACGATGCGCCCGCCGTACATAAAAACAACACGGTCGCTGACCTCCCGCGCAAACCCCATTTCATGTGTGACAACCACAATTGTCATCCCGGAGCAGGCAAGCTCTTTGATAACGTCCAGAACTTCCACAACCATTTCAGGATCCAGCGCACTCGTCGGTTCGTCAAACAGGATGACGTCCGGTTCCAGCGCAAGAGCCCGTACGATCGCGAGACGCTGTTTCTGTCCGCCGGAGAGCTTTGTCGGATATTCATTGATCTTGTCGGCAAGTCCCACTCTCTGCAGGAGCTGCACTGCCTTTTCCTCCGCCTGTTCTCTGCTCATCATTTTGTTCGTAACCGGTGCGACCGTAACATTTTCCAGTACCGTCAGATGCGGGAAAACATTAAAATGCTGAAACACCATTCCGATCCTGCGCCTTGCCTGCGTAACGTCCGCTTTCGGAAGATTGATCTTCGTTCCCCGAAAAACAACATCGCCGGAATCCGGCGTCTCCAGAAGATTCATGCAGCGGAGCATTGTGCTTTTGCCGCAGCCGGACGGGCCAAGGACCGTCACGACTTCCCCTTGATGAATGTCCAGATCAACGCCGCAGAGTACCGGAAGGGAGCCGAAGCTTTTCCGCAGATTTTTGACGCTGATGACCACTTCTTTATTGTCCGCGCTCATCACTTCTCCTTTTATCTTTCATTTGCCTTCAACCGAACTTCAAGGTGATGCGTTGCTCTGGAAAGCGTAATTGTCAGGAACAGATACAGAATACCGGAGATTGTAAGCGGTTCCAGCGCAAGGAACGTGGAGGACTGTACCTTCTTGTACGCCGTCATCAGCTCTCCGATAAAGAAAGTCGAAGCAAGCGAAGTATTCTTGATCATGACGATGACTTCATTGCCGATGGCGGGGAGAATGTTTTTCACAGCCTGTGGAAAGATAATCTTTGTCATGACATTCCGCCTGTCCATACCCAGGGAAAGTGCCGCTTCGGTCTGCCCTGCGTCTACAGCCTGAATGCCGGCACGGATAATCTCCGCGATATACGCGCTTGCATTGATGACAAGCGCGATCAGAATGCAGACAATATCCGGAATGTCCGGAATCAGGGACGGCAGTGCCAGCCAGAAGAAATACAACTGCAGGAGCATCGGTGTTCCGCGGATGATCTCGATATAGATGCCGGTTACTTTGCAAAGCGCTTTGACGCCGGACATTTTTCCAAGCGCAATTAAAACGCCCAATATAGTGCCAAGCAGCACCGAAACGAGAGAAAGCCATACCGTATTCCACAAGCCCTGCGCAAAAATCAGGCCGTATTTTTGCAGAATCAGAATAATGTTTTGAATCACGGGTAAACCTCTTTTAAACAGAACAGGATTTTCTGTTCTCAGTTGACATCCAGTCCGAGAGCTTTGGCTTCCTGAACCGCTTCATCCAGCCACTGCTGATAAAGTCCCTTTTCCGTAACTTCCGCGATGATCGCGTTGACTCTGTCGCGAAGAGCAGTCTCTCCCTTGGGAAGCCCGATGCAGTTTCCGTTCTTTCCACGTTCGAAATACTGCCCTTCAAACACTGCCAGCTTCGGATTGGATTTCGCGAACATTTCTCCATTGGGTATCGCGACGGAAACCGCGTCAACCTTGCCGGCATCCAGCGCAAGAACCGCGTTGTTGATCAGGTCATACGTCACAAGCTCCGATTCCGGCAGCTGCTGCGTGGCGAGCGTCTCCTGAATTGTTCCGGACTGGAAGCCGACCTTTGTGCCTTTAAAATCATCAAAGGTTTTGTACTTGTCCGAATCTTCCGCCCGGATCAGCAGTCCCTGCTTAGACCCCTGCTGATAGATATCGGACAGGTTCATTGTCTTCGCTCTTTCCTCCGTGTAACCGAGTCCCGCGCAGGCCATGTCATATTTGCCTTCCGTAACGCCTGTCAGAACCGCGCTCCATTCAAGCGGAACAATCTCAAGTTCAACGCCAAGATCTTTCGCTATATATCTGGCAAGTTCCATATCCGCTCCACGGAACTGGTCCTGACCGGATTTGGTATTGTCGATGAATTCATACGGTGCAAAATAAGGTTCGCAGACATTCGTGATTTTGCCTTCCGTAAGGATCTTGTCCAGTCTGGTCTGCTCTGTGGCTGCGGCTCCGGCCTGCCCTCCGGATGCACTGTTTCCGGTCTGCTCCGTTGTCGCAGCTTTTGCAGACTCCTTTCCGGCAGCTGCCGGTGAAGCACTGCTGCCGCAGCCCGCAAGTAACGCTGCTGACAAAACTGCTGTTAATACCGCCCCATGGAAACGTTTGAACTTTTTCATCTTACGGCTCCTTCCCTTACTGTGGTTCTTCCATTTGTCTATTGCATTTGTCTATTGATTCCGGCCTGTTTCGTTACCTTCTGCATCGTAGGAAACCGTCAGTACCGTGCCTGCCCGGTTCGCGTTGCCATTTGCCTTTTCATCCTCGATCAGCTGCTGCCTAACCTGCCGGAGCAGTGCCTGCGCCTGTGAATTCCGGAAAACTTCCAGAGCTGCGGCAGCCATGGCCTTGGCTGCGACATGAATCTTTGCATGAGCAAAGTCCGAATCAGCTACCGAAAGGAAGGCGGCGTCGTGTGTTTTGGCGTCGCTGTATTCTCCTGTGCCCATATAGGCGTAGCAAAGCGGTACAGCATAGGAAGTGTTTCCGATATCGGAACTGCCGGCTGTCGCGTACGGGTCCTGAAATACGCTGATCTTCTCGCCAAGGGCCTGCAGGTTCTCTTCCAGAAGGCCTGAAAGCAGGCGATTCTGGTTGATATCAAATGTCGTATATTTATCTCTCCTGATCTCCAGACGGCAGCCGGTCATAAGACACGCGCCTCTTGCGCAGTTCACAACCTTCCGAATGACTTCTTCGAGATAATTCTTATCCGCGGATCTTACATAGACTTCCAGAACCGTCCTGTCCGGAATGATATTCGGCGCGGCGCCGCCCTCGCGGACCGTACTGTGAATCCGGACATGTTCTTTCAGCTGCTGGCGAAGCAGGCCGATTCCCTGATATGTCAGGTTCAAAGCGTCGAGCGCGTTGATTCCGCGAAACGGGGCGCCGGATGCGTGGCTCGCCTTTCCAAGAAACGTAAACCAGAGAATTGTCATTGCAAGTTCATTGCGGGTGGTCGTAGTTTCCTGCCCGAGATGCATCTGAAATGCCGCGTCGATGTCCCGGAAAGCGCCGCGGTTGATCAGCGTGATTTTCTCGCTTGTCGTCTCCTCCGCAGGGCAGCCGAGCCAGACAATTCTGCCCCTGAAATTTTTCTCTTTTTTGTACTCTTTCAGAGCAGCTGAGGCCGCGAAGGTGCTGGCAGCAATCCAGTTATGTCCGCAGGCATGTCCATTCTGATTTCTTCCGGGGCCATACCCCGGCAGCGCGTCATACTCCGCAAGAAAAGCAATGGCAGGGCCGTCATCATCGCCGGACTCCGCGCGGAACGATGTCGGAATACCCAGATACGGAAAGGTCACCTTAAAGCCGGCTTTTGCAGCTTCCTCCGCCAGAAACTTTGAAGTAAATCTCTCTTCATTTCCCAGCTCCGGATGTCTGAATACGGTAGTACTGATCGCGTCCGCCTGTGCGGCGATCTGGTCCTCTTTTTCAAAGAGCAGCTTTTTGTCCGCTTCCTGCAGCACTTGATGGGTCAATAGCTTCTTCTGGTTCATTGTGTTTTCCGTCTTTTCGCTTTGATTTTCAGATATGCACGCAATTATATCATTTCGATAGGAATTTAGAACAACAAATCGCTTTGCGTTAGGCATAGCTTATAGCTATTTGAATATGCAATTTAAAGAAAAGCTGTTTGTTTTCTGCTTTGCCTTAGTAATGTGTTAAATTATATGAGCTCTCGTAGCTTTTGTATAACCGATGAAACAGAAAAAAGGCTCTGCGCCTTCGCGCAGAGCCTTCCCTCTTTCTATTATTTTTTCAAAAGCTGCCTGTCATTTTTTTCTGAATAACGCCGCCCTTATTACGCCCTTGGGATCTTTCACCAAGAGAATGATCAGCCAGATGATCAGTCCGAGCGCAACCACAGACAAACCAAGGTAGATTTCCTGCAGCATCTCTTCCGGCGAAGGTGTGAAATACTGCGCCCCGGTTTTCATATATGCAAAGACCGCGTCAACAAACCACATCAGCGAGGCTCCCCAGTACATCCAGCACAGCGCGCCTACCTGCATCTTGCTGTCCGGCGCGCCGATATACCAGATGACTGTGCTGATAACCGCAGCAAAAACTGTGATCAGTAAAGTCATGCCTTTGCGCCTTCCTGCCTTGCGGATGCGTTAAGCACCCTTTTCTCGATCATGGAAGAAACAACCAGCATACCACACCATACAGCAGTTACAAAGCCTGCCATGGCGACGCCTGTGGTGCCCATCTCTGTCAGCATGCCGGCGGTCTCTCCATCTCTTACCGCTGTGAGAAACGGAAAGTACGGAAGCACTTCCCCGTGCCAGAAATGTTCGAAAGCCAGAAGCCCCGAGCCTCCGATCAGCAGCTTATTCAGCCAGCCAAGCTTGCGTGAAAACCTGATTTTTACTGCATCACAGCTCGTACCGTCTTCCGCGGTAAGCTTCACAACTTCTTTCTTCTCCCTGGTCTTTACCACGCGTGTAATCACGGATGTAACGACCGCCTCTGCTGCCGGAACGATAAAACATGCCATAACCCGATCCCCCTCCTGCAATTTCAAGCTTTATCAAGTTTACCACCTGATCAGCCGAAAACAAAGCCTGTCATTGCCATCGAGCCCAAATTGCACACATTGTTGAATATTTCGGCATGATCCCCGTCCGCAGCACCCAGAACATACAGGAGCGGGAGAAAATGGTCCGGGGTCGGAACTGCGTAGGAAGACGACGGTCCTTCTTCATAATGTATGACCTCGTGACTGAAACCCCGGATGTCACAGCTGTCGCACAGAGATACTTATTCTGCGAGTTGTAATACAAAAAGGACGCCAATCTACCGGAATGCCGGCAAACTAACGTCCACTAACGACTATGTATATTTTATTTCTACGCGCTGGTGCGTGATAGCAGCACAACGGTCTCGACTGTCTCCCCCTCAGCCCACCGAATTCCCTGGATCTCCTCCCCGTCGACAGCGATCGGAAACCTGAGCCTTATCTCCTTTACGGCCTTCTTGACATCCCTCTCGTCCGGATCCAGTTCAATGCTCCGAATCAGGTTGTTGTAGAAGGTCTTTTTCTCCTCCGGGGACATCTTTGCGTACAGTTTATCATACTGTCGGAGAATTTCGTACATTTCCTTGACGGAGAGCCGTTCACTTTCCATGCCGCCGATCTTCGCGGTGAGGTCATGGATGTCGTCCTCGGCTTCGGAGATTTTGTCGTAGAGGCCGTCGAGGCGGTCCTGCATGTCCTGAACCTTCCGGTCATAGTGCCGGTCGGAGGGGTCCAGCTTCTCCATCATGGAGAGAAGGCGGTTCCTTGCGCCGGTGGCCTGCCGGAGCCTGTCCTGCAGTCGGGAGCGTTCCTCCTCGAGGGAGGAGACGTTGACCTGATTGCTGATTCTTGAGAGGCAGTACTCTCCGAAGTCGGACCGGCGGACGGTGTCGAGGACGGCCTGCTCGATGAAGGCGTCGAAGGCGGATTCCTCCCAGGAGGGGCTGTAGGTGCATCGGTGACCCTCCGCGTCCCTCTTTCCGTGATTGCACCGGTAAAAGTAGTCTTCCGCGACAGTGCCGTTCTTGTTCCGGCGTTTCCGGACATTGCCGGCCAGACCTCTCCCGCAGAGGGGGCATTTCACGATTCCGGAGAGAATATGCACATGATTCGTCTTCTTGACGTTGATTCGCATCTTCCCCTGCCGTATCCGCTGTGCCTCGTCCCAGGTTTCCTGTGAGATGATCGGCTCATGCAGCCCGTCGTAGACCGGATAGTCTGCGTTCTTCACCCGGCGGAACCTGTCCCGGCTGCCCTTCACCTTCTCGAAGGTGTTTTCCCCGTACTTGATCTTTCCTATATAGACCGGATTGGAAATGATGTCCTTGATATGGGCAACGGTGAAGATGGAGAGTTCTCTGTCCTTCTTCTTTTCCTTCGAGTATCCGTGCCGGTTCATGTAGCTGGCAATATAGTCAAATCCCTCATGGTGCATGACATAGCGGTCGAAGATTGTACGGACGGCTTCCGCGTCCTTCTCGTTTATGGTGAGGACGCCTGTCTTCGGGTTCAGGTCGTAGCCGAACGGAGCCTGTCCGCCGTTCCACTTTCCTTCTCTTGCCTTCTGCCGGCGGCCTTCCATGGTCTGGACGAGGATGTTCTCGCGCTCGATCTCGGCGACGGCGGAGAGGACCGTGATGGTCAGCTTGCCGGAGTCCCTTGAGGAGTCGATGCCGTCCTGAACGCTGATCAGGTTGACGCCGTAGTCCTGGATGTACTGCAGGGAGTTGAGTACGTCGGCCGCGTTTCTTCCGAACCGGGACAGCTTGAAGACGAGGATGTAGCTGATGCCGTCCTTCTGTCCGGAAACGTCGTCGAGCATCCTCATGAACTCCGGCCGGCCGGTGATGCTCTTGCCGGACTTTCCGGCGTCGCAGTACTCCCCGGCGATCTGCATGTGCTGGAAGTCCGCGTATTTCTGAATGGCGTTCTTCTGTGCCTCGAGGCTGTAGCCGTCGACCTGCATCTCCGTGGAGACGCGAATGTAGGTGTAGCATTTTGTCTGCTTTCCGTTCATTTCTCCTCCTCTCCGAGGACCGCGTCCTCCGGAACCATGCGGAAGTATTTCAATGCTTCCAGGATATAGGCTGCCTTCTCCGGCGTGCATCCGGGCACCCGGTACTGGTTTTTCTCCGGCTTGTTGTAGGCTCTTCCCATCGGGAGTCCCATGCGGCGCTTGATCTGGCTTATGTTTAATGTAGAGACCTTTGCTCCGTGCCTCTCCATCACAAAGGCCTTGATCTGCCCGTAGGTGGCCTTCGACTCTGCCCGGCTCTTGGGAAGTGCCGTGCAGTCGAGGGTGAACTGGAAGGATCCGTTCTTCTCCCCGACCGGGATCCGGAAGGTGATGCTTTTCAGAAGTCTTCCTTCCTCCGGCTTTTCGAAGATCTCGACCCGGTCGAGGAATGTCCGGAAGTATTCTTTCCTTTCCCCAGCGTCCATCTTTTCCCATATCCGGTCGAAGTCACCGAGGAAGTGCATGACCTGCTCCCGGTCGAGCCTCCGCTTCTCGCCGTCCCGGCCTTCCCCGTTCAGCGCCCGGATTTCCTCCTCGGCCCGGTCGATATCGTCATAGAGCCCGTCAATCCGGCCCTGCAGGGCATCGTATCTGTCCTCGTAGTCGTTGGACAGGATGTCGAGGGTGTCCTGGGCATCCATGAGGGCCGCCTGCTCTTCCCGGATTCTCCTGAGCCGGCCTCTTGCCTGCCGCAGGGCTTCCTCCCGGTCAGGCCCGCCGTCCTGCTCCCCGAACCTCTCCTCGATGGCTTTCCGGAATGCATCCGTATTCATCACCTGCTGAATGGCCTCCCGGACGGCCTCGTCCGCCTTCTCCTGTTTCACCCGGCCTCCGAATGAGCAGGTGCGGCCCTCGCACTTTCGGTGATACCGGCAGACATAATAGTGCATGTCGGCATACATCCCGCCATGGTTCGGATTGACCTTTTGATCCGTCGTGCCGACGAGGCCGGCCCCGCATACGGGGCAGCGGATGATGCCGGACAGGAGATGCTGTCTTGTCCTCTTTTCCTTCGCCCGGCTCTTCTCTGAAATGGCTGCCGCCTTGGCCTTTGCCTGCTGCCAGGTCTCTTCCGGGATCAGTGCCTCGTGGCTTCCCTTCGCGATGATCGTGTCCCTCCTGTCCGAACGCAGGCCGAAATGGACATACCCCGCATTGACCGGATTCAGGATAATGACTTTCACGAAGCTGGCAGTAAATGGAACCGTCCTTCCCCTGTATGTTCTCGAGAGGCCCATGTCGTTCATCTCCCGGGCGGCCGTGGACCATCCCGCCCCCTCCCGCAGGAAGATGGAGTACATCGTCCGCACCATGCCGGCTTCCTCCGGATCCGGAACAAGGCCCTGATCCGTCAGCCGGTAGCCGAACGGGGCGGTACCGCCTCCCCATCCGCCCTCCCGGATCTTCTGAATCCTTCCGGACAGGAACTGGACATTGATGTTCTCCCGCTCGATCTCCGCGACGGCGGACAGGAGAGACAGCATCAGCTTCCCTCCCTGTGTGGAGCTGTCGATGCCCTCTTCCACGCTGACGAGGTCGGCACCGTAGTCCTGGATCAGCTGCAGGGACCTGAGGACATCCGCCGCGTTTCGCCCGAAGCGGGACAGCTTGAAAACGAGGACATAGGAGATCCCGTCCTTTTCTGACGCGATGTCATCGAGCATTTTCCTGAATTCCGGTCTTCCCTTGACGTCATGGCCTGACCGGCCGGCGTCGCAGTATTCTCCCGCGATTGTGAGTTCCCGATATTCCGCGAATTCGGTCAGCCGCTCCTTCTGGGCGTCCAGGCTGTATCCGTCGATCTGTGCTGCGGTGGACACCCGCATGTAGATGTAGCATTTATTTCGTTTTTCCATTCGGTGGGTCTCCGGCTGACAGTAGGTTTCCACTCAGAGGATACCGCCGGGCATGAAAAAATACCGCCCGCTGGATTTCCCAGAATCGGACGGCATTTCTCATGAATTTCTGGTAAGTTTTTCCCCGGCCTCTTCCCTGAGGATTTCCCTCCCGTATTTCCCGATCATCTGCAGGACGAAGTCGGCGCAGCGTCTCTTCGCGATTTCCGCCTCTCTGTCCTCTTTCCGGTCCGGCCGGTCTTCCTGAATGCTCATGCCCCTGCCTCCCTGAGTGGATGAATTCTTCCTTCATCTCTTCAAGGACAGCAGGGGCATGCTTCACAACTGAATCAGAATAATATTTTCACATGGCATCTCTCAGCATCGCCGCCATCATCTTTCTCTGCTTCGCGCTCATCCGGCCGACCTCTTCCCTGCAGGCCTTCTTCTCCGGGTCCTCCGGTATGTCCGCCGGATTGATCCGCGAGATGGTGAGCCGCCCGTCCTCGGTCCGAACATCGACCCTGTCTCCCGGCCGGTAGCCGAGTTCGTTCAGCCACACGCCCTCCAGGATGATGCAGAGTGCCTCGTTCAGGCTTGCGTAACGCTGACGGGATGCGTGGACGGTGAGCATTCTTCTTTCCTTTTTCTTCATGTGCGTTTCCTCCTGATGAATGATATGGAATGAGTCCTTGTACCGGAATGGTAGGGACGGCGGAGTGCCCCGCCGGCAGAAGGAGGAGCGATGGGTGCCGCGGATCTGCGGCGGACTCCCCCTGTTCCATCATCCTAGCAGGAAATCGGATTCGGCACAGCCCGTTTTTTCATGGAGGAAGTGAAAATCGTGAATCTGCACAGCCGGGTTGATCTTTTTCTGGCAATAAAGAAAAGACCCCCGCCCTCCCTTCCGGGAGAGCAGGGGTCCAGCCCATATGCTATGAGACTTATTTCAGGCCGCGGGACGAACCATAGTCCTTCAGCCTTGTTATGTCACATTGTTGCTTAATCTACAGAGTAGAAGGAAATCTCCTCATACTTCCAGCCAGGCCATGTCTTTACGACAGAGTTCTCATGAGCGCTGCCGGTGTAGAGGTGGTCACCGTTCGTCTCGTTCAGCAGACGGTATACAGGAATGGTTCCGGTGGAAGCTGCGTGGAACTTAACGCCCTCGCCGGTGAATCCTGCCCACTTGCTTACAGTGTCATACTCATGCTTGCTGGTCGTGTAAACATGACGGCCGTTGGTGTTGTTGACAATACGGTATACAGCAACGCCTGTGGTTGCATCCTTGCCAAGAACCTTGATGTTGGAAGTCTCTTCCGTGAAGCCCTGTGCCTTGATGCTTGCGATCTCTACAGTATCGTTCGTGTAGAAGTGCTCGCCGGTCGAAGGGTTGACGAAACGACGAAGGGTCGTAGGCACGCTGGAGCCGACACCGACAATGACGTCTACAGAGGACACCTGCTTTACGCCAAAGCCGTTCGTGGTGTAGTTGACCTTCTTGGTGATGGCAATATTGTCAGCACCCTGGAAATCGATGTTCGTAGCAGTTGAGTCGATATTTTCAACACTTCCTGCTCCGCCATTCTTGGCAGCTACACCAGGAAGGGTTACGCCGCCCTGAACGAATGTCAGAGTTGAATTTGCAGTGAGTGCATCGCCAGTTGTGATCGTAGTATCTTTTGCGACCGCATAAGCGCTGATGATGCCATAGCCAGTAGAAGATCCTGCAGCTACCTGGTTGGAATTATCGCCAACGAAATAGAGTACTTCGCCACCAGCGGTTGCATAAGACAGCGGAAGAGTCTTATCCATTGTAGTTACAGACTTTACAGTACCACTTGCAGAACCCATATCTACGATAAGAATACCATGAGCACCTGCACCGATTTCAGAAGCACCTACCTGCTCAACATTTACGTCATCGCCTTTAATACCATTGCCGACTGAACCTGCCGTGCACTTAGGGGATTTCGTAACCTCAACAATTGCTTTGCTCGTTGAGTCGTCAGTACCTGTCAGGATGGAATACTTCTTGTCAGCTGTGAACTTGGTTACGCTCTGGGCATCCGTGAAGGTAACATCCTTGTTGGTATCATTTACGCAGTCAACATTGACGGTCTTTACATTGAGATTCTGGGTCATCGTATTGATTTTGGCTTCGTCAACAACGTACTTGTCACCGTTGATGTCAACTTCCAGAGTTTTCCCACCGTTGGTGAAAGTACCTGCATAAGACGTCGTGGATACAGTGTTGTCGTGATCCCAGCCGACCTTCTTCAGAGCAGATCCGCTCATGAGTGCGCCGGTCGTCCCGGCAATTGCATCGTCACCGACGAAGTACTTGTCGGTTACTGTCATGTATGTAGCGCTGGTCTTGTCGGTTTTCGTCTCGTGATATACGGAATAGCCGCTCTTCGGAGCTACAGTCAGGCTCTTGCCGTCGTTAGTGCCGGTTGTGTTGGAAACGCAAACTGCAGTAACGCCGTCACGTACGTCCTTCAGCGCGACTGCACCGCTTACGACCTCAACGTCGGTTGTAGAAGCGTTCTTGGATCCGTCAGCACCGGCAATCTTAGCGTTGATTGTGTCGTTGCCGACAACGTAAGCTGCGCTAGCCGTCGTGCCGTCAAACTTGAGGGTATAGGCATTTTCGAGTTTTGCGATCGCTGTCGAAGAAGCAATCATGGGAGTTTCCATCTTCTTCGAATCGTTGGAACCGCACCAAACTAACGTAGAGGGATCGTTCTTGAAAACACCGCCGGTGATGGATGCTGCCGTGAGGATATCGTTGTTGTTACCTTTCTCAACGATGTCGCTTTCAGTCATAGCGGTCGTACCGTCGGCTTTCTTTCCGGCAAGATACGTAGCAGAATCAGTAATCGTTCCTGCAAAGTTACCGCCTGTGACAGTAAATGAAGAAGATGCTACTGTCGTAGGCTTTGCAGAACTGCCGGTGCCAGAATGAGCAGCACCGTCAGAGAATGTGATATTCCCGACGACATACCCTCCATTGATTGTCAGGTTTCCGTAATTATCTGTGATAGTTCCGGTGACCTTGCCGCCGTTCAGCGTGAGACTGGAAATATTCTGTGCAGTCGTGCTGGGAGTAGCAAAGGTAATAGACGCGATTGTACCAATTGTTGTGTCACCGTCGCCGGTGGTGTCGCTTGCTTCAATCGTGACCTTGGCTCCTACGGCATCAATGGTGACTGCACCGATTGCGTGCTCACCGATATCGATCGTATAATCACCACCCGCTGCGATTTCAAGTGTAGTGGAAGATGTTGTCGCAACGCCCGTCTTGATCGAATATTTACCGCCTTTGTTAAGGGTTACTGTATCGGTTGCCGTGATGAGGTACTCATTGTCCGCATCAACGCCTACGTTGTTTGCTGCGAAGACGTTCAGGCTTGCGACAGGAGCAAAGGTTACGGCCATGACCGCTGCAAGAGCGACAGCGCCGAACTTTTTAAGATTTTTCATCTCTTATTGTCCTTTCATAGTCAATAGGTTACTAAAACTTTTTGGTTCTTGTCGTGTGACATTTGATATCTCTTTTGTCTCTTCATAGCCTCCTTCCTGGGCATGGGAACTGTACGCCGCTGTGTGTTCCGTCCTCCGCTCGTCGGTTTCCCGCCGCTCCTTCCCGGAGATACGGAGTCCTCGGCGCTCATGCAATTCCCGACCAAAGACCGGCCCGCCGCGGGAACTGAAGATACCCCCGCGGAACTTGTTTTGGCGGCGGTATCCGGCACTGACCACAATGGGCATGCGAGCCGGAATCCTTCCGTCTTCTGGGAAGGGACGGCCCGGTCCTTGATCCGGAACTGCTGAATTCTCTCCCTGAGTGAAATAGATTGGGAAAAGATGAAAAATCAGATTTGAATTCGATGGATAAATATTCAGATGTCGATGTACTCGAAATATATAGGAACTGCGGTGCCTGTGAAACATTGTGCCAGGCTCCGCACAAGTAGTCGTAAATTATTCTTTGTTCTTCAGGTGCGGTGCCTGGCTCCGTTTCATAGCCCCGGCTCCGCTTCAGTTTTTTGCTTTCCCGGGCTTCTCCCGGATATATTCCTTCGATGCCCGCAGCACCTTGATCAGGAAGGCAGCCTCCGCCGGGCTCGTGTCGAGAAAGAGGTTCTGAATCTCCTTCTCTGTCTCATCAGCAGTCATGCGCCCCGCCTTGGGCGGTGTTCCGAAAAGGATCTCGTCCGGGGTGACATGAAGTTCCCGGGCGACGGATGTCAGGAGTTCAAGCGAAAACCGCCGGTGTCCTGACTCAACTGCGGACATGTACTGTACGGAAATGCCGGCCTGCTTGGCCAGTTCGTACTGGCGCATGCCCTTTTCCTTTCGGATTCTGGCTATTCGTTTTCCGGCAGCTTCATAGTCGATGAATTCTCCGGAATTCGGTTGAATTTTCTTCTTGGCTGCGGCTATGACTGACCTCCTCCGGCCGTTCGGACGCATCGCGCCTCATACATTCGCCGGACAAGAACTTTTTATCACACTTAGCCTATAGCTTGTAGCGAGATTGTTCTCATGTATGGTTGAGTATTTTCTCATCTTTCTCTGAAGACGTAAAAAAGAGGGAAAGACAGGCGCCCCGTCCGTCTGCCGTGCTTTCGCCGCGCAGCCGTCCGGGGTGCCTGCCCTCCCCTCCTGAATTCACTTTCCCTTTCTCATCAGTTCATTTACCCTCTTCTGCACCGCATAGTAGTCGAGTCCGAGTGCTTCCAGCTTCTTCTTCCTCTCCGCCCCGTTCCCGTACTTCCCTGCGATGACGCCCCGTGCGGCCGCCTCGACGCTCATCTTCTGCACGATGACGGATTCCGCATCATACTTCGGCGCAGCGTACCCGCGGATGTATCCCCATCCGACCGGAATGGTCCGGCGCCCGACGGCGTCCCTGTAGTTTCCTTCGATGACGGTGATCTTCCCGTCCGTCACGGCTTCGACCACACCGATATGGTCGCTCCACCCGTCATTGGGCTGCGAGGCCTTGTCCCAGTTGTAGGCGATGATGTATCCAGGCTTCGGCGTGGCCCGCCCATCCTCAATCCATATGCCCTTCTTCTGGAAGATGCGGACATGCTCCTCCACCCCGCATTCGGTCCCGATCAGATCCGTCATGCCAGCCTTGATGGCCGCGGCCGAGACGGTCGCGTCGCACCAGGAGTCCGTGTACTTCACCTTATAGCCCCTGGCGAGCGGCCTGTGGCTGTTGTAGATGTCGATGATCTGCCGGTACTTCCCGTTTGCTTCGGAAAAACCGATCCATCCCCTCATTATATTGATGAGACTCTGCGCTGTCCGTGCCATATTATTCTTCGCCTCCCTTTCCGTCTTTCTTCTCGCCCTTCTCTGCTTCCTCTTCTTTCAGCCGGCTGCTCTCTTTCTCAGCACGGTGATGCAGCTGCTCGAGGACCTGCTTCAGACTGTCCGGGACCGGCAGTCCCAGGTAGGCGCTGTTCTCGAGGAGAGATAGTCCCTCGTTGGAGATGTAGAAGAAGATGATTGCGGTCCTCAGCACGCCGGGCTCCCCGAGAACGTTGACGTCGATGACGTTCCCGATCCCGACCATGACGAAGATCAGGACCTTCCGGCAGATGCCCTTGAATCCCACATCCGAGGACAGCTTCCGGTCCGCAATGGCGCACAGCACCCCGGTGATGTAGTCGCAGATTACGAGAATCAGCAGTGCATAGAACATTTCATCCGCACCTCCCACGAAGTATCCTGCCCAGCCGCCGATGACGGCAAAGACTGCCTGAATCCCGTTCCAGAAATCCTTCATAGTACGCTCATGCCTCCTGTGTCAGTGTGTATGTGATCTTCATTGTCTTTTCCGTTGTCTTGATGACCGGCGTCTCCAGGTTGTTGATGGAGGCGAGGTACGGTGTCAGCAGGTAGACCGTCCGGTATTCGCTGCCGTACGCCCCGCCCCACTGTAACAGCAGGTTCTTGTACTGGAACATGGGCGAGGACGCGTAGTAGAGCCGCGTCGCCCCGCTGACCTTCGTGACCTTGTCGTCCGGCCCGATCTGGAAGTCCCAGCCCATGATGATGCCGTTCACGAGGATCATGTAGACCTCTCCGTTCGTGCTGCCGGCCAGCTGCTTCCATGCGGTCGTGAATCCGAAGGAGATCAGCGTGACGTCGGCGGAGTTGTTGATGTTGATCTTGTAGATGCCCTTCTTGTTGTAGGCGCGGACATAGAGGTACCCGTTCCGCAGCACGGAATAGATGTCCCTCTCTGCGAAGGTGGATGTCTCGTCCCGCTTTCCGATCTGCATCAGGTAGGTCTTGGAGAGCGTCCAGGTGCCCTCCTCCACGCTGTAGTCGGTCTGGCTGATCTTGACCCAGTAGACGGTGGCATTCCCGGAGGAGTTCCCCGCGGAGGAGAATCCGTACCAGTAGCCGTCCTTCCCGTCGAAGAAGTCCCCGATCACCGCGTCGTAGCTGTCCGTGAACTTGAAGGTGCTGACCGCGACCGACTTCTCCTCAATGATGCTGGTGGTCGACTCGTTCAGCTGCTCGGAAAGTCCGAGGGTGAATGTCGGGACCCGCAGCTTTCGGATGATGACGGCGGAGTTCTTGAAGGTCAGTTCCGTGAGGATCTCCTTCTCGAAGTCGAAGTCCACCGCGTCGTAGAAGGTCTGCTGCCGGGTCTTCGCGATGCCGTCCAGGTTCACGGCCTTCAGCTTCAGGAAGGTCGATGCGGTCCCGGCCGCGCTGCCGAAGGCGTTCTGCCCGCCCCAGCTTGAGGTCAGGGCGGCCGCGGCGATTGTCCCGTTGCCCTGGGACGGCGTGAACTCCCATACGAACTTATACCCGGTGTCCGTGGCCTTGCTCTCCGTCTGGTTCAGGCTTCCCCGCATGACGTTCGTCGTCGAGTTGACGTCGTTTCCCCCGTAGGCCACCGGCAGGTTGTCCGCTGCAGGATAGATGGTCGATGCGTCTTCCGGCAGCGCCTTCGTGAACAGGAGGATCCCGCCGATCAGCTTCGGGCAGATGGGCAGCAGGGTCTTGTACCACTGCACCTCGTCGAGCGTGTCGCCTGTCGTGTAGTGGACGCCGAACGGATTGTAGGCGAAAATATCGTTCACCGCCTCCGTGATCATGTTCTCTTCCGTGACCGTCTCGACCTCCCCGGTGTTCGAGTCCGTGAGTTCGATGGTCATCACGCCCTTCAGTTTCATGCGCTCCCTCCTGTCTCGATGAATGCGGCAAAGCCGTATACCTTCTGCCTCTGAATGGTGTCGCTCCAGCTGTACCGGACGACCCAGTTGATTTCCTTTGATACGGTCTCCGTGAAGTCCTTCGGCGTGATCTTCGCCGTGAGCCGGAACGGCTGGATCTTTTCTTCGATAGTGATCTTCCCGTCCCAGGCTTCCTTCGCCGCCATGGACTGTCCGCCGACTGTCGCGATGACGTCTCCGATGCCGATGGTCCCGGACCCGCCGGTGATCCGCAGATAGACGTTGAACGTGTTCGTGTAGTTTGCGATGATGCTCTCAATCGGGTAGTACATGCTGAGGACATGCTTCCCGCTGTGCCAGGTCTCCACGAGTTTCGGCGTCTCGATGATGCTGTCGTTGAATTCGTAGGTCATGTAGACGGCCGCCTCCCCGTCGGTCTCGATTGTGACCGGCAGGCTGACGTTCACCGTCGTCTCCGGCGTGGCGGATCCTGTGCTGTCCGTCGCCGATGCATCCGAACTCCCGACCGTCATGGCGGGAATCGTGATGCTCCCCTCTGCCGTCCCGGTCTGTGTGCTCTTGTCCGCCGCAACGTCGATGACCGCCTGCCCGAAGAACTGCATGGGATTGTCCTCGGTGCTGGCGAACTGGATGCTGATGATCTTCAGGTCCTTGTCGGAGAGGGAGAAGGCCGTAGCGTTCGTGAATACGTGGATCCCGATCTTCCCGGCCTCGATCTGGTTCAGAAGCCCGGCAATGTTCTTGTCGTTCTTCGATTTCGACTGGGCAAGGAGCGGGTTCTTCCCGACGCACTTGAATGTCTCCTTCCCGCCGATCCGGCACTGCATCGAGGTGATGGCGGCCGTCTGATCCGCGTCGGCCCCGTTCCCGGTGAACTGCAGCGCGTCCCCGAGGTCCAGTGCAGGATTTCCGATCGTGTCCGAGTCGAAAGGAACGTACTGGATCTTCGAAATTACATTCAGGATGTTCCGGCAGATGGCCTCCCGCGCGTCCTCCGTCCCGAACTGCAGGAGTGGGTTGACGCCCAGGTTCATGGTCAGCGCGTCGTCCGTTTCCAGCGCGTAGTACTCTGCGGTCTCCGTCTTCTTGTTTGTGGAACTCACCGCCGTGTACCGTGTGATGAAATCCGAGAAAGAAGAGTTGAACCGGTGCTTTGCCTCGTAGGTCTGCACGGCCGTCATGCCGTACTGCCGCAGTTCCAGCTTTCCTTCCCGGTTGATCACGAAGAATCCGGCCAGCACCTGCCCGACGTAGTACAGGCAGTCGCGGTAGGTCTCAATGTCGTTTTCGGAATAGATGGAAAGCGTCTCGGTCCCGTTGGTCATTGCCTCGATCTGCGCCTGCGTTTGCGCTGGTTCCACATTGCAGGCCTTGCAGCACAGGGCGATGAAGTCGTACGGGGTCCCGACCGTCTCGTAGCCGTTGAAACTGCGCTCGAACCGGAGCATGTAGTCGTACCCCTTAAGTTCGAGCACCTTCCCGGTCCGGTTGGCTTCGGACACCTCGTAGATGCCCATCGGGACCGCCTCGTAGGATCCGTCTGCGAGAAGCAGGTGATAGACCGGCTCCGCCTTTGCCTCCTTCAGCGTGTACCGGTCAATCTTCGAGAAGAGGCTGATCCCGAACTCCGCTGCGTACACCGTCCCCAGTTCGATCTCCGAGGATCCGCAGCACTGCGCCGAGATGTACCCGCTCCCCTTGACGATGTCCTCCGGCCCGAACTTGTACACTGATCCCGCTGTAGTCGTGATTTTCCCCGACCAGTAGTAGCGGCGGGTGTTCTTCTGCACGGCAGTCAGAAATGCATCGCTTACCGGATACATGGCCCGCCTCCCTTCTGTTTATGGGCACAAAAAAGGAGACCGGGGCAACCGATCTCCTGGAAAGCAGGTACTCTGCTTTTTTATCTGATTTATTGTTTGACAGAATTTATTTTTTCTTCAATCTTCTGAATGATATTATCTTTCAGTTCCTGCAGAAATGTTCTGTATGCACTGGGGCCCCAAGCCTCCGTATCCAGATTGCTCCTGTACTCCTGCTCAAGCAGAGGAAGTATCTCCAGGTAAAGCAGCAGATACAGTTTTGCAGAAAACTGATCCGGATCATTCTGAGGATCTTCCTCAAACACGCCCTTATAGGGTCTCTGATATTCAACAGTGGCGTTCTGTATTTTCACGCAGATATTCTCATGCTCAGAATATCTCAGATTCAGGATGACTTGATTCAGTTTGCGGCTTTCAAGCAGAAAAGATAGTGTGCTGATTACATTCATCACGGATTCGCCGCTTGCGGAAATGATTGTCTGAAGATCCTCCGTGTTTCCGCGTATCCCCTTTATTTCCTCCAATTCAAGGACTTTCTCTTCATCCGTCGCGGTATTTGCAATTTCACAGTCTGAATTGTACACTCTGCTGACAAGCCAGACAAAAAAGTCGCCGGGAAAATCAAAGTTCGATTTCTGAATTTCACTCTTTCCTGTGTAACCCAGTATTTTTCGAAGCAGTTTCTGCGCCGTGGAATTCTGATCAACGATATAATATGTCTTCCCCTTACTGCGGTAAATGACAATCAGCCCGTTCTTCGCCAAGATACGATCCTCATCCGGCACATCGCCGGCAGTCACTGCATCATAGCTGTAATGGACTGCGCTGTAGGAAATTTCCTCTCCATTCAGCATCATCTTCTGAAGTACCGGATCTTCGAAGACCCTCCGGCACCTGATGTTTTTCCAGAAATAAGAGCCGGATCTTTCGTCGTCCTGAACCGGAGAAGTCATCTGATCCACGATTTCCCCAATACCGGCTTTTGTAATAGTATCTCTCCATCTGGTTGTTGCGCTCATATACTTCTCCCGAAATTCACAACTGCATAATCAGAATCATAGCTGAGGAACATATGCTGCTTGATTTTTTCCGGCTCGATTTTAACTGTCCCTGTATAATCAATGTCATTCAGCTGCATGTCGATAATGTATTCTTCGGTGATATCCGAATCATTGTTCGTCTCATTTATCAGTTCATCAATTCGGATGAAGATATCCCCGTTTCCATCCTGATGTATGCCTGCTCCTCTTTTTCCGACTGTGTACGAAGCCTGTTTCAACGCCTTGAACCGGATCTCGCTGCCTTGGATATTCTTTCGCTTCCCTGATATATGAACCCTCACTTTGAACTCAGCCATTTCCTGAGTCAGCAGAATCTGTGGGACACCGTTTCTGTCACGTTCCTTCGACTCAAGTTCGACTTTCACCACTGTTTTACGGCGGTCAATTCTTCCGCAGATATAATCAAACAGCCAGTTCATGATTGCATCAAAGACCGTGAAATAGACAGTGATGCATACATCGTAGGAACTGCTCCGAGGTATAAATTTCATCAGGGCGAAGAGATTGAAATTTCCTGCAGCAAGCAGTGCGAGTAATGCACCCGCAAACGAGAAGATGATTCTCACCAGTCTCTTCATTTTTCGAGGTGCTCCTTTACAAGAATCAGAAGCTGCCTCTCCAGTTCGCTGTCGCCAGAAGTGACTCCGATCAGGCCGTTTGACTGGACAAAGAACATCTCTGCATTTCCTGAAGTGGAATTCTTCCCGCTCATGGTGATTCGCTTTATTTCAATAGAGGATTTTTCTGCAATGTCACGGATGACCTTCATGAGGGCAAACCGGCCGTTCATGGTTCCTGTCCCGCTTTCACGGATTGCATCTGTTATCTGATCGGACAGTTCCTCGTCCTCCTCCATCATCTGGACATCGTCAATCCGGTATGAGGGCACACTGAGGACAGCGGAAATGAATTCGGCCATCATTTCAGAAGTAATGGTCACCTGATGGTAATTCTGGGCCATCTGTTCCCTGATGAAGCCGTAATAGTCCTTCTGCTCGTCATAGAGAAGGGCATCCACCTGCTTTTCTGAGGAACCCACGGGTTTCCAGAATATTTTCTTCTTTGTGTACCTCATAGTCATGTGCCTCCGGTTAATGTGACAGTACTGTCAGCATTCAGCCATCTATATCTTACCAGTATCCGCAGCCATACTCAATCAGAATTCCCTCAGCGTGAAGCTTACGCTCCACAGCCCGCCGTACGAAGTATCCTGCACCAGCTTCGCCTTGAAGTCCTCGATGTACATGGCCGTGGTCTTCGCCTGGGCGGTTTCCGGATCGAAGTACTTCACCTCCATGCTGTCGAGCTGCTTGAATGCCGTCAGCTTTTTCATCCATGTGGGACTCACGGAGAAGGTGACCGGGATTGTGACGACCCCGGTCCGCACGATGTCCCGCTGGACCGTGCCGGCCTCCGTCTCCCCGCCGGAGTCGGCCTCGACATCCTCCATCTGCACCTCATAGGAGTCCGGCCGGGGAATGGCGGTCCCGTTGAATGTCAGATACTGAATATGCGCCATCCCTTACCTCCCTCCTGACCGCAGGTTCTGCCGGTTCTGGGCATTGACGACGAGTTCGTCGAGCAGAGTGTTCCCGACATAGACCGGAATGACGATGTCCCCGGAGGATGCGCCCATGGCGGCGACGATGGCAGAGGTCTGCCCCGCGACCGCCTCTTCAATCATGTTCCTCAGGGAATTCACCCCGACGACCGCCTCCGCTCCGGCTTCTCCTCCACCGAGCAGCTTCCCGCCCGCGGAGCCGAATATGGTCGGCGAGTCGAGGATCATGCCGTTGTTCATGGCCTTCCGGTACCAGTCGACGCTGATGTGCGGCACGGACGGCGGATCCAGGCTGAACTTCCCGGACATGGAGAAGTGCGGCAGCTTCAGCTTCGGCAGTTCCCAGTGGAAGTTCATCATGCCCTTTATCTTCTCGATGGCGCCGGAGACGATGCTCTTCGCTCCTTCCCACACGGTGGAGAAGGCGGTCTTTATTGCGCCGAGGACCTTCTCCACAGTCGATTTCGCCGCATTGAGTCCGGTCGAAATCGTGCTCTTGATGCCTTCGACGGCCTTGGACACGGTTCCCGTAATCCCGCCCCAGATTTTCTCGACGACGCCTCCGACAGCGGTGAAGATCGTGCCCGTTACGCTCTTGACCGCGTTCCATGCGGCCGTAACCCCGGTCTTGACGGCATTCGCCGCGTTGACGGCTGCCTGTTTGATGTTCTCCCACAGCTTGATCCAGAACTGCCGGAAGCTTTCATTGGTATTCCACAGGTAGATGAAGGCGGCCACGAGCGCAGCGATGGCCGCGATGACGATGGCGATCGGGTTGGCCAGCATGACCGCATTCAAAGCCGCAAAGGCTCCCTTGACCGTGCTGAGCGCCCCGGCCAGCTTCGGAATGACCGTCATGATTGTGCCGACCGCCGTCATCATCTTGCCGGTGATCAGCAGGAGCGGCCCGAGCGCCGCGGCGGCAAGCCCGATCTTCACGATGACCTGCTGCTGCGCCGGGGACAGGGCGTTGAACTTGTCCGTCATGTCCTGCAGGAAGTTGACGACGCGCTGGATCGTCGGTGCCAGGGCTTCGCCCAGGGAATAGGCGAGGACATTGATGGAGGATTTCAGCTTCTCAATGGAGCCGCCGAAGCCGCCCATCATGGTCTGCGCCATCTCGTCGGTCGTCCCGGCGCAGGTCCGCAGGCTTTCGTTAAGTTCGTCGACATCCTCCGGTGCCGTGTTGATCAGGGCAAGCCACGGGGCCATCTGATTCTTCCCGAAGATGGCGGACGCGGCCGCGATCTGCTCCGACTCGGACAGATTGGCAAAGGCCTCGTGCAGTTCCTTCTGGATCTGTACGGAGTCCTTCATGGAGCCGTCCGTGTTCGTGACGGAGATCCCCAGCTGCTCCATCATCGTGGCGCCTTCCTTGGCCGGGGATACGAGGCGCGCGATGCCGGTCTTCAGGGAGTTGGCGGCCTTGTCCGCCTCGATCCCGTTGTTTGCCATGATGCCCATGTAAAGGGCGGCGTCATTTACCTTGTATCCTGCCGAGGCAAAGATCGGCGCGGCAACCGACATGGCCGAGGACAGGCTGTCCACATCGAGGGCGGAGTTGTTGCAGGCGGAGGCAAAGACGTCAGCGTACTTCCCGGCATCCTCGAAGGATCCGTGGAAGCCGTTGATCGTGGCGACGAGGCCGGACGACACCGTGTCGAGGTTCCCGCCCTCGCCGGCGGCCAGGTTCATGGCCGGTGCCAGGGCTGCGGCCGCCTGCTCCGCATCGAGGCCCGCCCTCGCAAAGTTCAGAGACGCATTCGCCGCGTCGTCCATGCTGAAGGTGGAGTTCGAGGCCGCGCTCTTCATGGCGCTGCCTAAGTGTTCCGCCTCCTCCGCGGTGTTGTTCATGGTCTTGTTGGCAAGCGCCATGGTCTTGTCAACTTCCGCGAAGGTCTTGACGCCGGCGGTTCCCGCTGCGACGAGCGGAGCCGTGACGTACATGGACAGGTCCTTGCCGACGCCGGAGACCTTCCCGCCGATGTCCTTCAGCTTCTCCCCGGCCGCGGCGATCTTCTGGACGGCCGTGGCCGACTGCTCGGCCTGCTTCTCGAGGTCCTTCAGCTTCTGGGTGGTCTCCTCGATCTCCCGCTGCAGGCCGTCGTACTGCTCCTGGGTGATGGTTCCGTTCTTGAGCGCCTCGTCAGCCTGCTTCTGGGCGGTCTTCAGCGTCTCGAGCTTGTTTTTCGTCTCCTCGACAGCCTGGGCGAGCAGCTTCTGCTTCTGCGTGAGCAGGTCGGCATTCCCGGGGTCCAGCTTCAGCAGCCGGTTGACGTCCTTCAGTTGCGACTGAGTGTTCTTGATTTCCTTGTTGACGCCGGACAGCGCCTTCGAGAGGCCGGTCGTGTCGCCGTTGATCTCGACGGTGATGCCCTTGATGCGGTCCGCCATGCCGTCCTCCTTTCCGCGCCGTCACATAGTTCGCATGAATAATATGAAGCCCCTGTCTGTACGGTTCCGGGCCTTTCAGCGGATACCGTCAGAAGCGGTCCATCATCTCCTGGGTGGCCAGTTCCGAGTACCCGTCCCAGCTGTCATTGACCATTTCCGAGTACATGTCGTTGACGGTCCCGATGGTCAGCAGGTCGAGATCCCGCAGGGATATCCCCAGCTGTACGCACCGCAGCAGGAACAGCGGCGTCGTCATTTCCCGGTCGGTGGCGGGAAGTTTTTTTTAGAGGCCACCTGCTGCTCGACGTTCATCCCCCACAGGTCGATGATCTGCGGCAGGATCTCATATATGGAAAAGGTGTTGAACTGGTCCAGCCAGTCGTCCGGACTGTCCGGAACGTGCTTCGGATCTGCGTGCCTTGCGCACAGCCACGCCAGGCTCTCGAATACGTCGAGCGAGAAGCTGTCGAGCCCGGAATTCTCCGGATCATTTTCGTCGACGCTCTGCTGCAGCTTCGCAAGGTCCCGGTAGATGTCCCGTCCGAATTTGTTCCGGTACATCCGGGGAATTGCCGCCGACGCCCGGAACGTCACCGGGATTCCGTCAATGGTGATTGTCTTTGTCACTGCCATCTGCTTCCTCCGATGGAAAAAAATGCCGGGGCGGGGACTTGAACCCTGCTCCGGGAAATGCTTCGTTGTTTATCAGCCCGTTGCCTCCGTCGTATCCGCGGCCGTCTTCGGCTCGTAGACGCTGTCGTACCAGGCATTGTAGACAGCTTCCGTCGTGTTCGTCCCGGTCTTGACCTTGACGATGCCGGACGGAAGCGGGGAGACCTTGAGCGACAGCTTGTCGGTCTTGACCTCGGTCGAGTCCTCCTTCGTGTCGCCCTCGATCGTCGGCCGGGTGGCGCTGCAGTAGTACATGCAGTGGCGGATTCTCCGCTGGTCGCCGGTGAACTCGAAGAGCAGGGCGAAATGCTCGGGCTCGGCGTCCTTGTTCTCGACGATGACCCCGTTCGCGTCCTCGGTCTCCTTCAGGATATCCGTGAGGAAGCTTTCGGGGATCAGGGCGATCTCCAGGTCGCCGGAATAGCCGTTGTTGTTGGACACCATGTAGTAGACGGTGTCGTCTGCGTAGAACGGGTCGTTGTCGCCTTCTGCGTCGAGCGACAGGCTTACCGCGCCGGGCATGGCGACGGGCGTCCCGAACGTCACCTTGCCGTCCTCCCCGAGGGTGGCCTTGGCGTAGTGACAGTTCCTGAGGCCGAACTTGACCCGGTTCTTGATCTTGTCAGACATTTGTTTAACCTCCTGTGATCTGCGTTTCGTAACGCGCTTCATACATCTTCTCCGATTCAATCCAGACTTCTGTCTTCTGCCAGGGCAGCCCGTGCCGTCCGAGGATGGCTTCGACTTTCGCCTCGGCCGCCGGATCCTTGCGGTCGGTGTAGAGTTCGACCGCGAGCGTTTCGATCTTCTCGTATACGCTGTCGTCCGCGAACATGTTGTCCGTGTCCGGGCACAGGAAGACGAGGAAGGGCGGATCCGGTGCCTCGCCCTCGGCAAAGTGGTCGTAGGCGAGGGGCAGGTCTGCTTCCTCCAGCATCGTGACGACGTCTTCGTAGGTCATTTTCCGCTTACCTCCCTTTCCTATTCCGCTTCGGTACACCGCTTACCCTCCGAGCGTCAGCTTCGCCTTGATCTTCCGGACGAGTTCCTCCTCGCCCTTCTCTTCCGCGGGCTTGATATGCGGAATGGCAGCGACCCGGCCGCCGCCCCGCTTCGCGTGCCCGTGTTCAAGCAGATGGGCGATTTGGTAGCGGTTCCGCGAATGGACGGTGACCTCGATGCCCTCTGCATTCTCGGAGACCGTCTTCACGGCCCAGCTCTTCTTGTACTTCCCTGTCCGCACCGGGGCGGATGCCGAGATGTCCTTCTTCACGGAGTTCCCGGTCTCCTTGACCGCCTCCTTCAGGTCCTCGGCGGCAAGGTCGCGGTACTTTTCGAGTTCCTCCATGACCGCATCCGAAAGTTCCTCCGGCTTTATCTTCTTCATCGCATCCCCCTCTTTTGGTGTTCTGCTCCGTCGCCTCTTTTGGATCCTGTCACCGCTTTACCCGATCGCAGTGGAACTTGAGGCTCCGGTGCCGGTTGCCCATGGGGTTTACGTACAGGATGTTGTAGAGGTGCCCGCCGGCGGCGATCCGGAAGTGATCCGATTCGACGGCCTGCAGTGCCGCGCACCAGCGGACCGTGAAGTCGGCGGTCTCCCGCGGATTGGTCGTCCCGGCGGCAGTCTCCTCGGTTCCCGTCCCTGAAACAGTTGCGTAGCATGAATAATATTCTTCCGCCTTCGTCCCGTGATTCCCGTACTCATCCGTCGTCACCGTCAGCTTTTCGAAGACGATCCGCGTGTTCAGCGCGCTGATGTTCATGTCGCCGGCCTCCCTTCCCGAATAGAGAAAAGAAGACTCCGCAGCGTCAGGGTGAGGTCGCGGTGGTCCGCCTCCTCCCGATGCTCGTAGAGATAGCCCAGGGTATAGAAGACGGCCGTCCGCAGGACTGCCCGGTATTCCGTCGCTTCCCGTTCCGTGATTCCGGCTGCGGTGCACGCTGCGGCAAAGGCTGCTTCGTCGGATGCATCCGCTTCGACGGCCGCTGCTTCGCTCTCATTCAGCCGGGCAACATCGAGCGCCAGCGCCTCGGCGGCCTCCGTCAGCTGCGCGATCAGGGCGTCGTCGTCCGCGGCATCGACCCGGAGATAGTTTTTCGCTTCCTCCTGTGTGATCAGTCCCATGCCGCGCTCCTTTCTTACGCTGTAACGGTCAGGTTGACGCTGAAGTACTTGCGCTCGCCGTCCCCGCGCTGGATGAAGTAGGCGTTCTCGTTGAGTCCCGGTGCCATCGCGTCGACGGCGATCGGGACATAGACGAGGGCGTCGCCCAGCCCGTAGGGCGCCCACGCGTTCGGCAGGTAGCGCGTGCAGTTGATCTGGATCTCCTGCGAGGTGTCCGAGGTGATGTTTCCGATGTTGAAGCCGCACATGATGTACTTGTGCGGCTTGTATGAATAATAGGGTGCCACCGTGATCTGCACCGCCTTCAGGGCGTCCGGATTGCAGGAAATGGAAATCGTCGTCGTGCTCTCATCGTACGACACCGTGCATGCGGCGGCATTCGCCTTGAGAACTTCGTCCGTTGTGTCCTCCGTCCCGGTGAAGGCGATGTCCGTCCGTGACGTCCCGCCCATGAGTTCGTTGGCGATGAGGGCGAGCCGCAGGTCGTTGACCTGCTCGATCACCTGCTCCAGCGTCGCTGACGTCGGCAGTGCCGGGGACAGCGTCGTCTGGTAGGTCTTCGGATACTCGAGGGCGGACCCGGAGGCGGATCCGCCGGAATCCGGCAGCCCGGTCACCTCTGCCCCGTCCAGGATCTCCAGCGTCCCGCCGATGACGGTGCGGTCGCCGCCCGGCTCCGTATAGTTCTTTACGTTGTACATTTATTCCTCCCGAAGCGGGTCCCGGCCGCAGTTCTCAGCTGCCTGCCGGCATCCGCTTTCCGTGATGTCCGCGGTTCCTTAGGCCTTCATGTCGAGGATGCGGATGCCGTCGGACAGGATCAGCTTGCCGTCGACGCGCTCGGTGCAGGTGAAGCCCACCTGGCCGTTGGTCGCGTACAGTTCGTTGAGGCGCTTGATCGTGCGGCCCGCGCGGTCGGCGATCCAGTAGCAGGAGAAGTCGCCAAAGGCAACGGCGCGCGCCCCTGCTGCCATGACAGGCACCTTCGGAGACGTATACAGTTCGTAGCCGAGCAGGCGGTCGGGCTCGCCGGCCGTCATGGAGGGCTGCCACATGTACGCCCCGTTGCCGTCCTTCAGCTTGCGGATGGCGGCGACGGTCGCGTCGTTCATGAGGAACTTCGCCTTTGCCCGGTAGGGGGATTTCAGCGAATAGACGAGGCTGATCAGGTCGTCGCTGGTGATGGCGGTTGCGCTTCCCGCGACAACGCCCTGGGGCGCTCCGCCGGATGCGGCAGCGGCGAACAGTCCGGTCGGCCGGTCGATGGCGGTCTGTCCGGACTGGACGGCGCCGTTGATGAAGGCCTCCTCCTCGGCTTCTCCGAAGGCGCGGCCGAATTCGTCGGCGATGTAGCCTTCGATGTCGAAGAAGCTGTCGGAAAGCAGCTCGTCGGAGACCTTGATCAGGTCGGTCAGCTTGAACGCGTCGATGGACTTCTGCGCGAAGGTCGGCGTGCTTTCGGTGTACGCGCCGTTCTCGGCGGTCCATACGGCCTGGGTGTGCCCGTCGGCGACGGGGATCTTGCGCTCGTTGGCCGTGGTGATGATCTTGCAGCCGATGGACCGCATGACGTTGTTCTCGTCGAGTGCCTGAACGAGCGTGCGCTCGAACTCAGTCGGAACGAGATAGCCGCCGTTGCCGTCGGATCCCTCCTCGAGCAGGTCGCGGATGGCCGGGACGCCCGGATGGCGGATGTTGTCCCAGAAGGCCTTGCGATATTCGTCGGATGCGCGTCCGGTCCTGGCGCCGTCCTTCTGCGCGGCCGGTCTTCCGGTCAGCGGCGCGGACGTCGGCTGGGAGAGCATCGCGTCAATAGCCTCCTGCCTCTGCAGGCGCTCGATGTCGCGCGTCAGGTCCGTGACTTCCTTCTCCATGCGGTCATACGTGGCGGCGTCTTCCGCAGAGACGTTCCCGCCGTTCTCGGAATGCGCGTCGAGAAACTCCTTAGCCGCATTCCACGCCTTCGCCCGCTTTTCCATGAGCTCCATGATGTTGTTCATTTCAGTATCCTCCTCAGTGTGCGAGAAGAGACAGTCTCTTCTCAAGCTGTGCGACCGGAATGCCGGCCGGCTTCTCTTCTGTTTCCAGTGTCTTTGTCGTCTGCTTCGGAATCAGCCGCGACAGCAGTGAGTCCGTCACCGCCTTCCGGCTGAAGAGCATTTCTTCATTCGGATCAGCGTCCCCGTCCGCCTCCTCGCCCTCGCGGTACAGGATTCCGTCCGCGAAGCCCAGCTTTACGGCTTCCTTAGCGTTCATCCACGACTCCCCGTCCATCAGCTGAGAAATCTTGTGCCTCGACAGCGACGTCTTGATCTCATACGCGTTTACAATGGATTCCTTGACCTCGGCCAGCATGTCTATCGCCTTCTGCATCTCCTCGGCATCTCCGATGGCAATGGTGGCCGGATTGTGGATCATCATCAGTGCGACCGGGCTCATGAGCACTTTCGTCCCCGCCATGGCGATGACTGACGCGGCCGATGCGGCCAGAGCATCGATCTTCACCGTGACATCCCAGCGGTAGTCCATGAGCATGTTGTAGATTTCCGCGGCCGCGAAGACATCGCCGCCCGGGCTGTTGATCCACAGGGTGATCGGTCCTTCACCCGCATCGAGTTCCGAGCGGAACTCCGCCGGCGTGACTTCGTCCCCGTACCAGGTCTCGTCCGAGATCTCGCCGTTGAGGAACAGCGTCCGGGGCGATCCGAATTCGTCGCCGCCTTCGTTCTTCACCCAGTTCCAGAACTTCCTTTTCATCAATGCCCTCCTGTATCCAATGTGATCCGGCTGTGAGGCTCAGATCTGAACTAGCCCACCCCGGAACTGTTTCCCAAAGCCTCTCCGGAAATGCCGTCTGATCCGCCTTTGTATCATCAGCTGCGCCGCCATCCGGCATCCCTCTCTTCCTTCTCCAGGCGCTTCCGCCGGATCCGTTCCGCCTTCGCGCGCTGCCTCTGTCTTTTGCGCTCCGCCTTTTCGCGTTCCTTCTGCCGGACGCGTTCGCTGTACTCGCGCAGGTATTTCTCCTGTTCGACATCATCCTCGCCGTCCACCGGTTCATTCGAAATGAGTGCGATGACCAGCAGGATGACCGCAGTCAGCGGAATCGCAGCGATCAGCCGCGCGACGTTCACTGCACTCATTCGGCTTCCTCCCTTTTCCTGGCACCTTCAGATTCGGTCGATCCGTTCCCAGATTTGTTTCCCGGCCGGGTTCCTTCCTCTTCAGGCTTGCTGTCCGATTTTCCGGAGAAATCTTTTCCGCTTTCGTTCCTCTGACGGCCGCTCCTGGACGTTTCACTCCCCCGGCCGCGTGCAGATTTATCTGCGGCACTATCGGCCTCGACGTCTTCCTCTTCGGATTCACGCCCGGTACCTGCGAAGATTCCTGCGTCGGCCAGCTTCGTCATGTTCCCGTTGATGAGGTAGAGGTTTCCGCCTTCTTCGTCCGGGATCAGGTTCATGTTCTCGAGCACGCGGATGTCGTTGGCGGACATCCACCCGTTCTGCCGGCCGATGGCATAGCCCTGCATGCGCGACTCGTAGTCGCCCCGCAGCAGCCCGTCGACATTGAATTTGAAGAAATAATCCTTCTTCTCCTCCTCCGTGAGCAGCGACCGCTCGAGCGACTGCTCCCAGCGGCACACCCACGGATCGAGCGTGTACTTGACGAACTCCAGCGACTGCTGCTCGATGTTGTCGAACGACGACTTCTCGAGGTCCCCGATCATGTGCGGCGGGATTCGGAAGATCCGCGCGATTTCGTCGATCTGGAACTTCCGCGTCTCGAGAAACTGGGCCTCTTCAGGGCTTATACTGATAGGGGTGTACTTCATTCCTTCCTCAAGCACGGCCACCTTGTTCGAGTTGGATGATCCGCCGAACGCCCGCTGCCACGATTCGCGCACCTTCTCCGGGTCCTTGACGACGCCCGGATGCTCGAGGATCCCGCCCGGAGTGGCCCCGTTGGCGAAGAACTTCGCCCCGTACTCCTCGCACGCGATTGCCATCCCGATGGAGTTCTTCGCCATCGCGATCGGCGAGTAGCCGACGAGTCCGTCGAATCCCAGTCCCGGAATATGCAGGACGTCCTTCGGATCGAGCCGTACGATCGACCCCTTCATGGTCCGCGCCTCGTCCGTCGACGTCTGGTATTCGTAGTAGAGCGAGCCGTTCGCATCGCGGTCAACGCGCATGCGGTTCGGCATCAGCGGGTACAGCGCAACGACCTCTCCCTTGCCATTCCTTATGATCTGTGAATAACAGTTCCCGTACAGCAGCAGGTGCGTCATCATCGTTTCGCGGTAGATGAACGACGTCATCTCCGGATTCGGCTCGCTGTGCAGCAGGAAGTACAGCGGATGATCCGTCGCCTTCTCTCTGTTCCCGTCCGGAGCAGTCCGGTACAGGTGCAGCGGCAGCGATGCGACCGCCTCCGACAGGATCCGGACGCAGCAGTACACTGCAGTGACCTGCATGGACGTTCGTTCATTGACGGCCTTCCCGGAGGCAGTGCCTCCGAAGTACACCTGGTACGCGCTCCCCGCGGTGCTGTCCTTGACCGCGGGCTTGTCCCTGCTCCGGAACATTTTTGAAAAGATGCTCATTCCCTTCCTCCGAAAGAAAAGGGCATCCGCTGTTGCAGATGCCTCAGATGAACAGTATTCCGCGCCGGTCGTAGACGCTTTCCGCTGTCTCCCCGCCGTGCCGGATTGCCCGGTCGAGCGCCATGATCATGGCGACCGCGCCGTCGATCTTCTCGGTTGACTTTGCCTTGTCAGCCTTGATGTTGCCCGCCGGATCGGTCCGGATGTAGACGTTGCCCATCATCCAGGAGAGAACCGGGTTCCCGCCATGTGCGATGCGTTTCTCGAGGACCAGCTTCATGAGTTCCTTTGTCGGGCTGCTCATGTCCTTGAAGCCCTGGCCGAAGGGGACAACCGTAAAGCCCATTTCATCGAGATCCTGCGTCATCTGGACCGCGCCCCACCGGTCGAAGGCGATTTCGCGGATGTTGAACCGCTCGCCCAGCTTCCGGATGAATTCTTAGATGAATCCGTAGTGGATGACGCTCCCCTCCGTCGTCAGCAGCTTTCCCTGCCGCGCCCATATGTCGTACGGAACGTGGTCCCGACGAACGCGCTGTTCCATCGACTCCTCGGGGATCCAGAAATACGGCAGAATAATATATTTCCCGTCCTCTCCCTCCGGCGGAAAGACGAGGACAAACGCCGTGATGTCCGTCGTCGACGACAGGTCGAGTCCGCCGTAGCAGACGCGCCCTTCCAGTTCCTCCTCGCTGACCGGGAAGGAACACGCCTTCCACGCCTCGGACGGCATCCAGCGGACCGTTGCATTCGTCCACTGATTCAGCCGCAGCTGCCGGAAGGCCTGCTCGTCGCCTGGGGACAGGCGGGCGGATTCGTATGCCTCCCGCACCTTTTCCATGCTGACGGTGATGCCGAGCGACGGATTTGCCTTCTTCCACACCTCCGGATCGCCCCAGTCGTCGTCCATGTCGGCACCATAGATGACCGGGTAGAATGTCCGGTCGCTCTTGCGGCCCTCGATGATGTCGAGCGCCTTCTGGTGGACTTCGTAGCAGATGCTGTGGGTGTCCGTGCCGGCCGTCGTCAGGAAAAGATAGACCGGCTGGGTGCGGCTGTCGCCGCTTCCCTTGGTGAGGACGTCATAGAGGCGCCGGTCCGGCTGAGTGTGCAGTTCGTCGAAGATGACGCCGCTGACATTGAAGCCGTGCTTCGAGTACGCGTCGGCCGACAGAACCTGGTAGAACGAATTCGTCGGCAGGTAGATGAGGCGCTTCTGCGACTGAAGAATCTTGACGCGCTTCGCAAGGGACGGGCACATCCGCACCATGTCAGCGGCAACGTCGAAGACGATCGACGCCTGCTGCCTGTCGGCGGCGGCTCCGTAGACCTCCGCCCGCTGCTCGCCGTCGGCGCAGGTGAGATACAGGGCGACAGCGGCGGCGAGTTCCGACTTGCCCTGCTTCTTGGGGATCTCGACGTACGCCGTCGTGAACTGGCGGTAGCCGGATGGCTTCAGGATTCCGAAGATGTCCCGAATGATTCTCTCCTGCCAGTCGATCAGCGTAAACGGGGTTCCCGCGAAGATGCCCTTGGTGTGAGACAGGCACTGAATGAACTCAACGGCATAGTCTGCCGCTGCGGCGTCGTAGTGCGAATCCGGCGCCATGAAGCGCGTCGGCCTGTAGTTCTTCAGTTTTCGCATCTCCCCGACGCCTTCACTCATGTATCCTGTCCCCGCTGTCCTTCCCCAGAATAATAATTTTCCCTTCTCATCCTGCCGTCTTCATTCCAGACGATTCCCGCCAGAACGAAAGCTGCGCACGGAAGCGCGACTCCGTTGCCCCACATCTTATACGCGGCGGCATCGGTGTACGGCTGCCACAGCCATTTGGCGATATGTTCTTCTGACCTCTTCCGCTTCCCGTAGGTGTCCGACCAGGCATCCCAGACGGTTTTCCACCGGCGGATGTCCTGATCCGTCGGATTTTCAGTCGCGAGGTCATCCGTCCACCAGTCGGGAAATCCCTGCAGGCGGGCGCATTCGGTCGGTGTAAGCCGCCGGACGGCATATTCGCCTCTATTGATCAGCGGCGGCTCCTTCCAGTCGCTTGCGTAAAGCGTATCTGCAACATCCCTGTTTGCCAGCGTGAAATGCGATGCCTTGCTTGATTCGTAGACGCTTGCATCCGGAACGCTGTACAAGACAACTCCCGACTGCCCGGCCGCTCCTGCAGCGGAAAGCGTCGGTGCCGTCTCGTCCTGCCAGCCGATTGTCCGGCCGCCGCGCATGCTGTTCTCCATCCGAAATCCTCCGGAAAAGATGGTCAGGCGGTCAGAGCCTGTCTCTCGAGCGCCGTTCTGAGCGCTTCGGGCAGTTCTCTGCCACGCGCTGAAGCCCGCCGCAGAATACCCTGACACGCCTTCGGACTCAAATAGTATTTTTCCGGCACTGCATCCTCCAAGATCTCCGACAAGATAGATGCGTCTGCGGCGCTGGGGTACTCCCCAGCCACAGGCGTCGAGGACCCGCCAGGCAGCTGAGGAACCATTTCCCAGGATGCATCCGGCCCCCGGCCATGCCTGCGGTCGAGGAAGATGATCTTCTTCTCCCGCGAGAGAGCAGATTTCCTCGAGAACTGCTCTGAAATCCTCACCTCTGCGGCTTGAAAAGGCGCCCGGGACATTTTCCCAGACGATGTATCTCGGATAGTGTCCATCGGTTGCCTCCCTCATCTCCCGGATTACCCGGACCGCCTCAAAGAAAAGGCCGGAGCGCTGGCCTGCAAGGCCTTCATGCGTACCGGCTACGGACATGTCCTGGCAGGGCGATCCGAATGTGATGATATCGACGGGTTCGATCTCTCCGCCGTTGATTTTCCGAATATCCCCCAGATGCTTCATCTGAGGGATTCTTTTTGTCGTTACAAGCATTGGAAAAGGCTCAATCTCTGATGCCCATACCGGCCGGATGCCATTCAGCATTCCTGCCAGCGGAAACCCGCCGCTCCCGTCAAACAGACTGCCCAGCTTCAGCTGTCTCTCCATCAGTTCATGCCCTTCCTTGCCTTCAGCAGCCGTTCCATTGCGTCATCCTGCGGATTCGGTCCGTCATATCCGGCCGAGCAGTTTTCCTTCACGACCTGAAAGATTTGAAACCAGATCTGATTCACTGTCTTCATGTACTGCTGCGACATGGAAACATACGGAGAGGCGATTGCCGCCCCGGTGGTCGGATGCTTGGCTAGAAGCCCATACTCCGAAATACACTCTTCACACTGGATCCACCGCGACACGCTCATGGCATATTGCTCAATCAGCTGTCTGCTGATCAGCTGTGCACAGCCGCGGTCGCTCAGCCACTTCCATGTTTCCTTGTAGACTTCCTCCGCGCACAGGCTCTTTCCATCCTGCTGTTTCTGTTTCAGGAAGTCCCTGACCGGAGGCATGTCGTTCCCCGTCAGGTCGCCCTGCGTCGGTAGATCGATGACAGTTGCCTGCTGTCCTTCCGCTATTCTGTCGGCCAGTGCCTTTCTTTTCCGTCCGGCACCGGCCCGCGCTCCTCCGCGCCGTGTGCCGTCCTTCGCCATATTCCCGCCTCCAGGGCCATATACCCCAAATGAAATCGATTTTTCGTGTAAATGACTGCACGCCGGTCTTGGAGCGGACACCTCACAGAGATTTCCCACGCCCCTCCCCGTTTGTTCACGCGCGTGTTCATTCGCACGAGGAAAAATGCATCCTCGAATCAGTAACGATATTCGGGGTGACTGTCGTATCTGCCCGTCTTCTCGTCGTGGCATTTCTTGCAGAGTGCCTGCCAGTTCGACTCGTCCCAGAACAGCTTCGGATCCCCACGATGCGGAACCTTGTGATCGACCACGGTCGCCTTCACATACCGGCCGTGCTTCAGGCAGTTCTGACAGAGCGGATGAACGGCCAGGAATCTCTTCCTTGCCTTCTGCCACTTCGCGTCATATCCGCGCTGTGCTGCCGTCTGCCTGTCATCGTTCGCATGCAATGCCGCATGTTCATCGCAGTATTTCTTTCCATGAGGTACGAGCCTCGGGCATCCCGGCTCAGCGCAGGGATGTTTCGGAAATCCAGGCAATGATGTCACCGTCCTGTTCCACGAAAAAAGCCCGGGGAACTGTCCCTGGGCTTTCTGCTTTATCCTGATTCTCTACTGTAATAATATCAGATTCCCTGAATGAAGTAAGGTGAACCGGACTGCACATTACTGCACTCAGCTGTACTCTTTTCTTCCGACTGCAAGAACTTCCTCCTCGATATCCGGATGTTCCTCGAGAATTTCATCAAGGGCAGCAAGTGCCCGTCCGTGAAGCCGGTAGATCCAGCGAAGGCTGTAATGCATCTCGCCGGCGATGTCCTCCCACGACATATAGTGAATGTAGCGGAGTTCAAGAACGGACTGGCAGTCCGCGTCGGAAAGCATCCGGATGGTGGAGATCATCCGGTTTCTGACCTCGATCAGTTGCCTGACCTCCGCCCGGATCTTCTCTTCCATTTCCGAAATCTCGGAGATGCATTTCTCGAAGGGTGCCTCGATCGGATGATTCGGATTGTAGCTTCTCTCAAAACCAGAGCCGGAAACGCTGGTAGAGAGTTCATGCAGATTATCAATCTGCTTCAGATCCAGACGGATCCGGACGTCAAGCTGTCTGCCACTCAGAAGATATTCCTTTGCCGTCATTCGCACTCCTCCTTCAGTCTGTTCAGAAGATATTCTCCATCGACCTTCGTCAGCACCCCGAACCAGGGAGATCTGAAGAACCGTTTGTTCTCCCTGATTACGCCTGCTGCCTCTGCATTTTTCGGGTTCTTCTTCAGCTTCTTTCTTGCCACGCGGTAATCTCTGCAGGCCTGAAGAATAATGGCGTTCGCCAGGCCTTCGTATCCGTTCAGGTCTTCCTGCTTCAAGATTTCTTCGCCTCCTCTCCAAGGTCGGCACGGACGGCAGCAATGAGCGAGTCCTGCGTCAGATTCTTCGTTTTCAGGGCTTCGAGGATCCGCTCGTCTATTGTGCCTTCCGTGACGATATGCTCGACAATGACTGTCTCCGACTGATGTCCCTGCCGGTAGATTCGATCGATGGTCTGGGTATAGAGTTCCAGGCTCCACGGGATTCCGAACCAGACGATGCAGTTTCCGTCTTTTGCCCCTTGCAGGTTCAGCCCGTGTCCCGCGCTTGCCGGATGGATGAGCCCGACAGCGATCTTCCCATCGTTCCACCTGCGGATGCTTTCGTCCGAGTCGATCCGCTCGAACGGGATCTTCCGTTCTGAAAGCCTCCGCTCAATCCTTTCCAGATCGTGCCGGAACCAGTAGGCCGTGAGAAGCGGTTTCCCGTTTCTTGCTTCGATGATGTCCTCCAGGGCATCCAGCTTACGGTCATGAAGGACCGTGACCTCGCCCGTGTCGGTATAGACAGCCCCGTTCGCAAGCTGGCTCAGCTTCCCGGTCAGAGCCGCCGCATTCGCGGCTGTGACCTCTCCGTCCTTCATCTGAACAGCAAGGTCCCGTTTCATCGCCTCATATGTTTTTCTCTCGGAATCCGACATGGAAACCTTCCACTGTGAGGAGACAAGTTCCGGCATCCTCAGGTGATCCTCCGCCCGCATTGAGATTGTGATGTCAGAGATCTTCTCGTAGATTTTTTCCTCCGCGCCAGACAGGGGCTTGTAGGAATAAACGATCGGCCCGTTCATCCTGTCCGGCCGAAAATATGCCTCCCTGTACTGTCCAATGAATCTGCCCAGGCGCTTTCCCATGTCAAGGGCACGGAATTCCGCATACAGATCCATGAGCCCGTTGGAAGACGGTGTTGCGGACAGTCCGACAATCCGGCTGACCTTCGGGCGGATCTTCATCAGCGCACGGAATCGTTTCGACTGCCAGTTCTTGAAGCTTGAAATTTCGTCCAAGACGATCATGTCCATGTCAAACGGATATCCGTTCTTCTCGACAAGCCACTGAAGGTTTTCCCTGTTGATGATGCAGATGTCCGTGTCCGCCTTCAGAGCAGCCAGCCGTTCCTTCTCGGTCCCGGTCGCGACGGAATATGTAAGGTGCCTCGTGTGGTCCCACTTTTTGATTTCATCCGGCCACGAATTCCTTGCCACCCGCAGCGGCGCCACGACAAGGACCCGGCGGACCTCGAACCGGTCATACATGAGTTCCTCGATGGCGGTCAGAGTGATTGATGTCTTGCCCAGTCCACAGTCAAGGAAGATGGCTGCGACCGGATGATCCAGGATGAACCGGATCGCGTATTTCTGATAGTCATGAGGACTGTATTTCATCCAGAATCCCTCCGATCTGCTCTCGTGAATCCAGGACATACACCCGGAAGCCCAGTCTCCGCAGCATACTGTGACGGGATTCCTGCAGCGGCCTGGGCTTTCTGCCAGGCGCCTTCACTTCGACAAAAGCCATGCGGCCTCCCGGCATCAGAACAAGCCGGTCCGGCATGCCGTCCATTCCCGGCGAGGTGAACTTCAGCGCAATCCCGCCGCGCTTTCTCGCCTGAACCGTCAGTATCTTCTCCGTCAGTTTTTCCCTCATGCCTGAACGTCCTTTCCGATGCGAATATGCATCCTGTTCCGATCATTGTTCGTGCCGAAAATCGCACGCGCACAGGCGGTTTTGCTGCACGGAGTGCAACAGGGAACCTGAAAATCCCTTACGCGCGGATGCATGCACGCATGCTCTTTCTCCTTCAGAAAAATATTCATGAATAATGAATTCCTGTTCATCTGTTGCACCCTCCCTCCGGAAGCCCCGCCGCATAAGCCTTTTTCGCTGAACGGGACTTCCTGAACATGAGATGGAACGAACGTCACGGCTTTCTTCCATGCTTTCTCTGCCAGACGCGCTGACGGCCGTAAATGCCTGAAGACATGTACTTTCCGGTCTTCTCCCAGTCGTCGAAGTGCATCATGATGGCCGTGATGGCATAGCTGTCCGACCGCTGCATGTCCGCCTTCTGCCGGCCGAAACATTCGACCCAGATTTCCATATTGGAAACCGTCTCTCTGAGAATGACGCCCTTCCGCTTCGTCGGGTCCCCGGCATCCCTGATGTAGTCCAGCCGGTCGTAGACATCCATTTCATTCCAGTTGTCCGGCAGCAGGGTATCGAGATAGTCCGCGACAAGGCCTTCCCGGTCGTCATGCTCCAAGGCATCGTTCTGTTCCTTCTCTGCGAGTTCGGAGAGGTCCGGCGGCAGGTAAAGTTTTTCTCCGTCGGCCGTCTCCTTCACCTCCGCCCATATCTGGTCGATCACATCCTGGGTGATTTCCCACGGATGCTTGTCAGACTTTCCAGTCACCCGGACGTTCCAGAAGCGGCGGTTCCCGGTAACATCCCTGAGATAGCCGTCCTCCGAGTTCGTGGTTCCGATGAAGACGTTCTGCCGCGGATGCGGGGATACCCGTCTTCCGAAGGATGCCCTGTACTTGTCATCCTGACGGCTGATAAAGGCCTTGACCTTGTCAACATCGGCTTTCCTCATCCCGGCCAGTTCGCCGATCTCGAGGATCCAGTAGCCCTGCAGCTTTTCGGCCGCCGTTTTGTCGTTCATATCTGAGAGAGAAAGGCTGTCCGAATACCACTGCATTCCGAGCATGGCAACTGCGGTGGATTTCCCGATTCCCTGCGGTCCGTTCAGGACAATGCAGTAATCGAACTTGATGCCCGGATGCTGTATCCGTTCATATGCTGCGCAGAGAGTTTTTCTCGTGACCGCCCGCGTGTAGCGGTTGTCTGCCGCCCCGAGATAGTCGATGAAGTAGGTCTCCGCCCTGGGAATTCCGTCCCATGCCGGAAGGGAGTCGAAGTATCTGCGGATCGGGTGATAGGACCGGTCGTCCGCGACCTTCTGCACAGCCAGCATGTAGTTGCTCTGGCTGAAGGTTCCGTACCTGTCATCGATGTAATTGATCAGCTGCGCGTCATCAGCGTCGCGCCAGAAGCGCGCCGGATGCTTCCAGGGAACCTCACCGACAATCTCCATTCCGTCTGCCAGCTGATTGAAGACGATGCCCTTCAGGTTGCTGTCGTTTTCAAGGATCAGGCGGACGTTCCGGAGCGTGTTCTTCACCTTCCCGGTCTTCCGGTCATATTCCAGATGCTGCTGCCAGTCTTCCGCATCCTCGCCCGAAAAATCAGCGGACGCTTCCGCCTGTCTCGACCGAAGCGCTTCGGCCTTGACCTCCGGCAGCGTCATGGCGAAGCTGCACATCTGGTCGAAGCTTCCCTTCTCGTCCCCGAAGCGGTGGATCCGAACGATGTCGAAGGCATTGCAGAGTTTCATGCAGGCCGGGTCCTTTGCATGGTGGCTGTAGACGAACTTTCCGTCGTCCTTGATCTCCACGCCCGGAAGGCTGTCTGACTCGACGAGGTGCCAGCGGTCTTCGCGGTCGGTGGGTTCATAGACATCCGGCAGAAACTTCTCCAGAGCCTTTGAGATCGGATAATATGCACGGTTGAAGAATCCGACGATGCCGTCCTTTGTAAGCGGATCCTGAACGGCGGCCGCTCCGGGTCTTCCGGCCTTCGTCTCCCTGGGAGAACAGGGCAGATAGATCGGATCCTTCCATCCGGGATGGCCGGCCAGATACCTGTCCGGATCCAGCCAGTCACCGTAGGCTTCCTTGAAGACGTATTCTCCGTCGCTCGGCGTGCTTGGCCAGTACATGAGCTGGTTCGGACGAAACGAGACCGGATCGAACCATTCCATGCCGATCTCCGATGCGATGTAGCGCGAAATGGCGTTGAACTCGTCCGGCGTCATGTCCCGCATTGACGGAATAATGATCCGCGCCCTCGGAGCATCCGGCGTGCTGCTGTGCGTCGTGTACATGAACGCCTCGAAGGGAATCCGGCTCTCGAACCCGTCGATCAGTTCCCGGGGAACATGATCCCCGTCAAGGGCGATGCATGACCGGCTTTCGACTTCGTTTGCAAGCCGTCGTGTTCCCTTCAGCGTTCCGGCGACGAAGCCGCCGTGATCCTTGGCCCGCTGCTTCTCTTCCTTTGTAAAGGTCTTGTATTCGGCCGTCGTCTCCGGCGTACGCATGGTGGTCTTCATCTTCTCCAGGAGATCTTTGTAGTCGATCTTCCTGTTGACCCACCGCTTTGCCTGGCAGCTGTTTCCGCAGGCAATGGCTAATTCGCGCGTGAACATTATTCTTCCTCCCCTGTTTCGTGGCAGTCTTCATCGAACCGGCGGATCGGCATGCCCTTCCTCTCCGCCTGCCGGATTTCGGCCTCCATGCCTTCCGTGACCGTGCTGCCGAACACCCACAGTTCCGCGGTCTTTGACAGCAATGCCCGGTCCATGAACAGCACAAGATCCCGCTCCTCCGGCTCACGGATGATTCCGTCCAGCATCAGATGCGGGCACAGCGGAATCCGTCCCTGGTCGATGACAAACCGTGCATACCGTTTTGCTTTTTCAATGTTTCGTGAAACGTCGCCCGAATACGGCGAGCAGAGATAGATGATGGGCATGAAGGGGAACACGGTCCCGTACGCGGACCGGATGGCTTCGAACGCCGTCGGATCGCGGTACCCTTCATGATTCCGGACGGTCAGCTTGTCTTCCACATGAGCACCTCCTTGAAATGGCAGTCGCCTGCTTCACTGCTTCAAGGACACGATGAACAGAAATCACAACTGAACAGAGGAATTTTTTTTGAAATGGATGGGATTTTTGATGAATATGAAGGATAATGAGAAAAGAAACAGGCGCGCACCCTTTCGGATACGCGCCTGCCCCGCAGTCACCTGAGGATTATTTCTTATCGAACACATCAATGATGCGAAGGATAATCTTCTCCACAGTGTGAATTGCTTCGATGATGACTTCGTCGCTCATGTTATTCATGGCAACCTCCTTGTGAAAGTGTTTTGACAACAGGCTACAGAATGAGGTCATCATCAATGATAATAATATTCCGCCGAATAAATTCGCGCAAGCTGCAGGAGGAAAAAAGCATGAGCATTCCCTATAACGACGAAGCCTATGAGGCTGTCATAAAAATAATTCTGAACGATATCTATTATGTGCCTGGACTTTCACTGGATACAAAAATTTCAAGACTCCGTACTTATACTGAAATCATTCTGCGGCGTCTGCTTGGCTGGCCAATGGGCAAAGAACTGACCCTCGGGGATAAAAATATAACTGCTGAGTTGAAGCGAAAAGGCTATACAGAGGATATCTTCCGCCATGCTCTGAGAACCATTAATCGCCGCGGAAGCAATCGAACTCATACGCAGATAACGACTCCGGCAACTGATCAGGAATATCAAAATGTCGAACAGAGCCTTCTGAACCTCTATGGCTATTTGTTTTATGTCTTCTTCCGGAAGTATCCCTTCGGATCCAACCCTGATATTATGTCAAAATTCTCACTGCTCCCGCCGGTTATCCGATACATTGCGCTGAACGAACTGTATAAAAAGGATCCGCTGAACATCAATGTCATCGACAAGCTTTCCCTCGCCATCATGAAGGCATTCAGTCTGGAAAGAGCCCTGGCATGGCTGGAGGAGAACAGGGAGGCTCTCAGCAAAATCTCTTCTGTCACGGATGCCGACAGAAAGGCTCTGATCGGATTATTCGGACTTGAGCAGGGAAATCAGATTGCCGATATGGGTGGGGACATGTACAGCCAATGCCGCACCAGAGTCATTCAGGTTGCCGAACTGCGGAATAACGGCGGTATCTCCTATGATTCCTTTGAAACGGCTCTGAAGTACTACAAAGAGAACGGCATCGTTGAAGGTGACACCTCGGATGTGAAGGAATTCAACGACCTGATGGCCTTCGTGTACATCGGCCGGAAGGAAGCCGAGGAGCAGATTGCCTCCCTGGATGAGAGCCAGTATATAATCAACAGCATCACCTGGGTTCTCCCTCCTGAACAGGCATAAAATAAAGGCCGGACACCACACGATGCCCGGCCCGATTTTTTCAGTCCTTCATATAGAATTCGCACTCGTACCCGTCCGCCCGGAGCAGCAGCCCGGGGATCCACGGCGGCGTGCGCCCCATCTTCTCGCAGATTGCATCGACCGATGCGTCCATCGGGCATTCCGCGATGATTTCGTCATGAACATGAGCGACAATCTGCACATCCTTCAGGGTATTCATGGCATAGCAGAGGATGTCGCGGCAGACGGCCTGGGTGATGTTCTCGACCAGCTTTCCGCCGAAGGTCTCGGTCCTCTCCCACTTCTTCGTCTGTCCGACGTTCATGTAGGTGATTGATTCCGATCCGAACCTGTTGATGCCCAGCCGCGGTTTAACATAAGAGAGCCTGCGTCCCGACGGCAGTTCGATGAAAAGCATTCCGCTCTCGCAGATGAAGCGGATCCCGCGGACGGATGTCGTCCTCCGCTCCCGAACGGCCGTCTTCGCAGCGAGGTCGACGTCGTGCCAGAAACGGACGATGTGCGGATTCGCCCGCCGCCAGGCGTCGACGATTGGCTGCAGTTCGTCGTCCTTCAGACCCATCTCCCGCGCGCCCATCGAGATCAGCGCGCCCGTCGCGCCGCCGTAGCCGCATGCCAGGGTCGCAATTTTCCCACGCTGCCTCAGTTCCGAGTTGACGCCGTGCTTCACTACGGGCTTGTGAAACATGGCCGATGCCGTGGCGCAGTACAGGTCCTCACCGCGTGCGAAGGCGTCGATCGTGTGCTGCTCGCCCGCAAGGAACGCGAGGCATCTCGCCTCGACAGAACTGTAGTCCGCGACGACGAACTTCATGCCCGGTTTTGGGATCAGCGCCGTCCGGATCAGCTCGCTGAGTACCTGGGGCACAGAATCATAAATAATATTCACGGCCTCGTAATCCCCCGTCTTCACAAGGCTGCGCGCCTCCGCGAGATCCGGCATGGAGTTGCGGTACAGGTTCTGCAGCTGCACGATGCGGCCGGAAAAGCGTCCGGAACGGTTTGCGCCGTAGAACTGCGTCATGCCGCGGATGCGGCCGTCACTGCAGGCCGCCGACTTCATGGCGATGTACTTCTTCACGGATGTCTTTGCCGCCTGCTGCCGGAGAAGAAGGACGTCCTTCACCTCTCCCTGCGCCGTCTTCAGAAGCTCCGCGACCTGCTTCTTACCGAGAGAATCTGCAGGGCAGCCGTGTTCCTTCAGCCAGGAAAGAAGCTGGACCGGAGAGTTCGGATTGGCAAGCCCGGTGATCTCCCGCATCTGCCCCATCAGGTCCTGCTGACTCTGATCGTCAAGAATAATGGCGCTGTCCACCAGTTTTTTATCAATCAGCACTCCACGGTCGTTGATCCGCTCGCTCATATGATATTCGTCCCAGACGGAATCCGGCACCGGATACTTCTTCAGCCGGTCCTTGACTCCCATCTCCGTGACGACGTCCCTGATATTGTAGGCGCAGAAGGTCGACCATTTCTCCGGTGCGTCTTCGGGCCGGTTGACGGTACGGTACCCGTTCGTCTTCGTCGGCCTGCAGGGAATGCAGAAGAAGCGGATCAGGTCACGGCCTTCCGTCATCTTCTGTTCCGTCAGATGAAGTGCTTTGCCGACCGCGTCAAGCGAGAGCGGAAGTCCCAGGTATGCGGACCATACCATGCTGCACTTCCATCCTTCCGGATCGAGGTAGTTTCCCGTACTGTCTCCCGGCGGGCCGTAGCCTTTGAAGATGTCCGGCCGGTGCCTTCTCAGCCAAGTCGATGAGGCGATCCGTTCGAACGAGGCATTGAAGGCCCACTTCTCAACCTTTGGATCCGCCAGCGCCCGGAGGATGTCGTCCGGCGGCAGGTCGCCCCTCGTAAAGTCGTACTGGACGACCGGTCCGTCATTGACAGACACGCCCATGAGGAGGATCCGTGAAGCCGGGGACTCCCAGTAGCGGTAGGCGCCGCACTTCCGGATGTCCTGATCGGAGAAGGACTCGTAGTCCAGGGACATTTTTTCAATTTCCATGTGCACCTCCAGCCGAAAAAGAGCGGGCTTCCGCCCGCCCTCCTTCTCATTGTTCAGTTTTAATGCGTCTCCGCTGTCCGCTTGTGCGCATGCTTCCGGAAGAATCCGACGATGCCCTTCACAAGCCAGTAGAGTCCGTAGAAATCAAATGCCAGTGCCGCGCCAAGACCGCTCGACAGAAGGAATTCCCTCGCAAATTCATAATATGCGTTCATCAGGCTTTGTCCTTTCCGGGACTGCAGGCTTTACCCCGCAGTCCCTTCACATTTGTCAGGAGAGGAAATCCTCGTCTCCGTCGTCATCGTCATCATCCGCATCCGCGAAATCATCCTCAGCGCGGCTGCGGCCTCCGAACGGCTTGCCGTCCTTCACCTTCTGAATGTTGTTCAGTCCGCAGGCGATGCCCTTCGAACCGTTGACGTTGTAAGCGTAGAAGGAGATGCTGACACGGGCATAGACGCCGGAGTACACCTCGCTGTGATCGAGGATCTCGTTGCGGTCGAGGTCGACGATGCCGGGTGCCATATAGGACTTGGCGGAGATGAACCAGCATCCCGCGAATTCCGGCTGATCCGGGCGTTCCTCATCGCCGTCCCTGAGAGGCGTGCGGATGGCGGAAAGGGGAGGAACGCTCTTCCCGTTGCCCTTCAGCTTGGTCTTTCCCTCCTCGTAGGCTGCCTCGATGGCCGCGCGGATCTTCTCAAGCGTCTTCTCGTCGGTCTTCGGGATATTGAGGACGCAGGAATAAGCTTCCCTGCCCCCGTTCAGTCCCGGCTTCGGGGTCCATACATTTGCATAGCTGAGTCTCGTCTGTGCGCTTGTGATTACCTTTGTAGCTGCCTTGTTTTTCATGATGTTTTCTCCTTAATCATCAAAGTCTTCCTGTGCCGTTGATACATTGAGTTCCGGCCGCCTGTCCGTGTCGGGGACAAGGGTCGGTCTGCCCGGAGGCTTGTCAACGAAGCCGTCCAGGAGTTCCTCGAACTTCTGCTTTCCGAGCATCGAGGTCATGGCCGTGATGCCCTTCAGCTTCCGCTCGTATGGATCAAAGCCCGCGCCGCTGACCGCCTCCGCCACCGCCTTTTCATCGGTGTACTTCCGTGTCGAGCGTCCGGCGACAAGCTTGTGACCTTTCCATTTCTTTCCCCTGAGTGCCTCCTGCAGGGCGTATGCCTGCACATCGGATACCCAGGATGCCAGTTCCGCGGACCGGTCGAGAATGGCCTCAATCTCCTCGTCCTCAAGGGTGTCCGGCATGGCGAAGTCGTACCGGGCGAGTTCGAGATTGTATTCTGCCCTCTTCCGGCAGACGTTCCGGATCTTGCAGAACCGGCAGTGCGGTCCTGCTCTGTACTCGCCTTCTCCGCGCCAGGCCAGCTGCGCAGCCGGCTTCAGAACTTCTTCTGCCCACCGGAACATGTCCTCCCGGGGCATCTCGAAGATGCTGACATTGTCCTTGCGCGGCTGAAAGATGCACATCCGCACCGTGTCGATGTCATAGATGCCGTCGAAGAGGAGGCACATGCCAAGGCCATAGCACATGAGCTGGGTGTTATGGTCCGCCGAAACTTCGACGCCCTCGCCATGTTTGTAGTCGATGACCGCCGAGGTGCCGTCCGCCGCGATGATGCAGTCCGCCGTTCCGAAGGATTCCGGGACATAAGCGGAAAGATCCAGGCGCTGCTCCACGAGGATGGTCGGGTCGCCGCAGTTTCTGCGGATCTCTTCCGCCTGTTCTGTGACGAACGCCGTGTACTCATCGGCGCACCGCTGCATTTCAGCATCATAATGTGCCAGCTTGTTTCGCGGGTTCCGGGCCTTCTGGCCGGCGGCCTTCTTCACCTGGAACTCGCAGAGGCTGTGCGCCTCCGTGCCAAGTTCGGCATATTCGCTCTGCTGATCCGGAACTTCCGCATTCTTCTGAGCCGAAGGCGGGCAGGCGAGCCAGCGTGCGCTGGCGGAAAGGGCAAGATATGCGTGCTTGTCAGGCATGGCCGAGTCCCTCCGCATCCTTCATGAGTTCAGAATAATGTGAAGGATCAATCTCCTTCAGCCTGCTGCCGCCGTACTTTTCAAAGAGTTCACGGATTTCCTCCTTGTACCCCTCCTTCAGCTTGACGGCGAGCACCGCACGGACGTCTTCCTTTTTGACGGCTTTCTCCTGAACTTCTTCCGCCATCTCAGCGTCCTTTGTCTTTTCCGCAGCCCCGGCTGTCTTCTCAGAAGTGCCGTCAGGCGCTTCGGCCCCTGCGGCAAGCTGTCCGGCGATGCCGATCAGCTTCTCTCCGCAGGAGCGGAGTTCGGCCGCAAGCTTCTCATTTTCCTTCTCTGTCACTGGCTGTGCCTCCTTTTCCATTCTTCAGTTTTTCCGCCATGCGGTCGGCGATGACCGCGATCGCATGCAGGATTGTGCGCGGGTCGTTCCCGCCCCAGGAACCGATCCCTGTGATGTAAGCCGAATGCATTGTCCTCACCTTCCTCTCTGTCTGCTGCCCTTTCGGCTTCCTCACTGCTTCAAGGACAGCTGCTGTCGGATTCACAACCGAATTCCGAAAAAATCTTTTCCGCGTCCCAGGTCTCCGGCCGGCCGAAGCATTCTGCGGCGAGGATGACGTCTTCCGCCGTGAGGCTGTCGAATTCGTCGTCGCTGTGGTCGCCCATGAGAAGCATGTTCCCGGCGTAGATGTCGAGAATCTTCCCGTCGGAGTCCCTTACCGACCGGTTCAGGGGAAGGCCGTCCAGCTTTCCCGTCTCGCTGACCGCGACGCAGATGCCGTCGCCGATCGGCCAGGTGAATTCGGCCGGACCGCCGACAAGTTCGCGGATCCGCTTCCCGGTCGGTTCGATGCAGATCAGTTCCGGCTCCTTGCCGGGTTCGATCAGCATGGCTGCAATGTTCTTCATTTCGCACCTCCTTCTGCAGTACCTCTGCAGAATTACAAGGACAGGGGATTGCCTTTTCACAACTTTTCATGAATAATATTCGGGCAGGAGAATGTTCTGCCCGCCGCGGCCCGCACCCGGCGAAGCCGGATGATTCCTCTGCGCGGGCCTGCGATAAAAAAGCCCCCGGACCATTGCCGGCCCGGGTACTTCAGGAGAATGCCGCCTGACGGATTATCTGTAGTCCTTCAGCTTCTCAGCAAGCTTCTTCCAGACGCGCTGAAGAAGCTTTGATGCGCCCTGCTGCGTCATGCCGAGAGCAGCGCCGATGGCTGTGACGGTTTCGTCATCCGCATACATGAGAGCCGCCTTCTTTTCCTTCGGTGGCAGTTCGTCGATGGCGCTGTGAAGCGCTTCGTACAGGATCTTCTGCTCCACGATGTCCTCGACAAGCGGACCGGGATCCTTCACATCGATGCCTTCCTCAAGCGTCTGCTCCAGGGAGTAGGGCTTTCCGCTGCGGAAGTATCTGCAGGCGGAGCAGTTGCCGTTGCAGCGGTTCCCTCCGGCTCCGATGCAGCGGCTGCGGCGTTCCTCGCTGCGCTGTGCATTGCGGACCGGCCGTACGTACGCCCGGTAGATATCTTCCGATACCTCCACCTTCGTGCCCGCGATCGTCAGGTAGTACTTCTTCTGTTCCATGATGTGCCCTTTCTGCCGGGCGTATGGGGCAGTCGGGACACATCGGAGAGTTTGAGGACAGAGATGACCGGAGAATCGACAGGCCGAAAAAAAGGCGCACGAAACTGCGGTGGGTGCATCTCTGTTCCTTCTGCGGCATTGCTGCCGTATGTGGAACTTCTGTGCATCCCGCCGCCCTCATGCGCACTCGGACTTTGGAAAATTGTTTTTGAAGGATTCTCTTTCCTTCTGAAATCAGAATATCGCAGTCAGAAGATGGTGAAATCGACACCTCCTGTCGAGTCTCCTGAGCCGGAAAAGGGTGCAGAATACCGGTTTTTGAGCATAAAAAAAGAGCGGTAACCCGCCGGCAGACAAACAGCCGGCGGAATACCGCCCTTTCAGGTTTTTGAAAAATCGACAGGACCTGTCGACTTTTTTCTGGTTTTATGAAATTTTTTTATAAGGGAGCCGCTCCACACTCGCTGATGTATTTCTTTACGTTCTCAACGGTGTCTCCGTACTTATACATCAGGGCTGAGTCATAGACGACGTTGTCATCGCAGTTCAGCGTCAGCGGGCATCCGGCATCAGTCAGGATCTTGGTACTCGCCTTGTATGGAAGGTGCAGGGCAAGGCAGATCAGAATAAGCGTATGCTGATTGATATGCTCGCCGTTGATGCAGCGGCTGACCGTTTCCTTGTTGATCCCGGTCCGATCTGCGATTTCCTGGAACGTGATCTTGATCACGGAGTCCGTACGAAGCTTCTTTTTCTTTGCAATCTCCCTGTAGGTCATTGTCTCGTGCAGTCTGGCGACCTCCTCTGCCGGAATGCCCGACCGGTCTACGACATCCTTGTAGGACATCTCCTCGCGCCATTCCATCCCTTTGCTGAGTGACCTCTTATAATCACCGTCCAGGGATTTTACGAATTTGTTTTCCTCCAACAGGATTGCCTTCCGAATCTGTTTCTGCTTTTCATCAGAGGAGTTCCGATACGGTCCGTTGTAGGAGAACGTAAAAGTGATCGGCGTCGCCTCGTCGCGGTCCAGAAAGCATTCACTGTGATAGCGCTCGCCGTATCTTGTCTCGATGGAGAGGTCAAATACGAGGCAGCATTCCTCCATATGAGTCCGCGCGTAATGGGTAAGAATGCTTCCGCCGTCCTCATCATATTCGATATACAGCGGGTTATTGAGAACGAAGTGATTTTCAACGAACTGAAACTCTCCGTCGGCTCCCGGCTTCAGCAGATCCGGGTTGGAATAGATCTGATAGACTGCCTCGTGTGCGCTGAGCGTGAATGTCTGATTGGACTTGAGGACACCTTTGACACCGGTTCTGTACGGCCGGACGTAGCCGCCGTCAACATAGATCTTTGCGCCGGCCGCCTCATCGTAACCGAGATCAATCAGGCGGATCTTGGCTGCCGTCATGGATACGCAGAATTCTTCCGCCAATGTCTCGATCATCGTGTCAATGAGATCGATGACGTCATAACCGAGTTTTTCCCGCCTGTAGATGGAGATCAGCTGTTCCGCCCGCTTCCTGAATGCCGTGCGGGGCATCTGTATCCGCGGGGCAAGGGCATTCGCCTGCCACTCCATCCAGTCCACGGCATCATTGCCGGAATGTCCCGGGATTCCTCCGGAGACCTCGCAGCTGACATTGGAAAGACTCTGATCGTAAAGACGCGCAAGGGCAAACGCCTTCCGGTGACATGCCCAGTGAACGCATTCATGGATAATCGTGTTGTTGAATGCGCCGAGGTTGCGCATGAAGAAGACATTCGGATCGATGATGACGGTACGGGCCGGAATCCGCTCAGTCACCATGCACTCCTTTTCGGCATCATAGAGTTCGGTTTCACATTCCCGGAAGAAGCTGCGGCCGAAGATGGAACAGTCCTCCGAGATCTGCTGCTTCCGCACGGTAAGCCCGAGTGCCCGTGCCACCTCCCCCGGATCGACCCAGCAGGGTTCGAGCAGCGCCTTCGGATAATAGGATCTCAGAAAGTCTTCAGCGATATCGTCAAGCCGTGCCCGGCTGATCACCGGAACCAGGGAATCGTCAAGTGCCTCCCTGGACCGGCTCTTTCCGTCGTATTCCCTGACGGAATCGATGGAGAAATCCTTCAGGTCCCTGTCCAGATCTCCGCTGCAGGAAGCCATGAGCCAAAATGTTATCTCTTCGTAGTCATCATAATGATGGTTGGCATCCGGAACTGTGATGAAGACCGACAGCGCGACGTCGAAGCGGATCTGCATGCCCGGCGCATCTTTCGCCCAGACATGCTCGACCTTGACCTCCTGAAGTTCGGGCTCTCCCGGCGCATGGATGTTGTTGAAATCGTAATCGTCCGGATCCCAGCTGTCTTCGAGATACTCTTCTGCAGCTTCCTCGAACTCGCTGCTGAATGTGTTCTCCACATATTCAGTGAATGAACGGCTCTTCTTTCCCATACTACCCCCAATACTGTTCATAGCTTCCTCGAGGCTCGGCAGGTTCTGCCTGCTGTATTATTCAGTTAACCTTCTGTAATCGCCTCTTTTACAGCTTCCTCTGCATCTGCTGCCCTGTTGTACCCTGTCTCTGCCTTGTTCCCGTTGCTGTATTCAAGTGTTACTCCGCCTTTTGAATTGCCCGGGTCAATCCAGTAATAGCCGGAATACTCATTGCCCTTCTCAAAATTGAAGTCCCAGTAAGTCCCGTAATTATACAGGACTGCTGACTTAAGCGTCTTGCTGCAGGAATACACGGCCGTCGTCAGGCTTCCGTCGTCCTGATTGAAGGATATCTCGACAGAGTCTCCCGCGTCCGCATATTTCTGTTTTGCCGCGCCGTCCGAATACGCTGCCTTGTATGTCCGTTCCTTCGGAGTGCCGCTGTATTCCTCGACAGTGCTGGCCAGCCCGTACTGCTCGATTGCGGCCTTGACATCGTCTTCCGAAGTGGATGCCGTGATGTTCAGAAACATCGTCTGCAGATTGTCATATTCGGCAGGTGCTTCCGAATCGGAGATCTCGGTCGTATCGCTGGTCTGCTTTTCTTCTGCCTGAGTTGCCAAAGAGGTATCTGAACCTGTTTGTCCGCATGCGGACACAATAAATGCCAGAGCCATCAGGTTCAGCGCATAGATGATTTTTTTCTCATGGCAGCACCTCCTGACCAAAATCAGAATACGGATTTTATTATGTCTGATGAGATGTTAGCCCCGGATCTGTGATCACTCGGCGTCTTGGCAAGCGTAAACCGATATCGGCTGTCCCCGTAGTAATAGACCTTGTAATGCTTATTGTCCTCTTCATCAAAGATGAAGCCCAGGTTCTCCAGTTCTCTCTTCATGTTCGGCGTCAGCTGCTTATAGCCTTTCAGCACCGCCTTGAGCGCTTTTGCCTTCTCCTCTCCTGTCCTCTTGTATCCGTTGGATCCGAGCACATCCTTGAGGATGGTTTCTCTGCGGCTGCCCTCGACGGTATGGGAAAGCATATCATCTATTGCAGCCAGGAGGACATCCTTTACCTCGCCTTCATAGAAGTCATCTTCCTCGCCTGCAAAGAGGAGCGGCTCCTGATCCGTCGACATCAGTTTCTCGTGAAGCCCTGTATTTTCTGCTCTCAGCCTGTCATTCTCGCGGGAAAGCTGATCAATCTGTTCCCGATAGCCTTTGATTTCCTCGTCAACCGACTCCAGCAGATCTGAGATTTCCTGATTTTCCTGAATGGCCCTGGCCTTTTCGGATTCGGCTGCAATCCGTTCCTCTCGCTGGCTCTGAAGTCTGTCCCGCAGGAGGGAGTTGTTGACGCCCGACCAGGTGTACAAAGCCCCGATGATCTGACGGTTGCTGTACTGAATGACGTTACGCACGACCTTGTTCAGAAGAATATCGTCAGCGCCGGAATAGGAGCGGTAGAAGAACCTCTTATGCATGAGCGCACGGTTAGGATAATATACGCCGATGCTTCCGTTATACTCATTCTGATCACTGCACCCTTCACGAATCAGCGAATTCAGGCGAGGCGACTCCTCGACAAGAATATGCGCCACGCCCTTCAGTTTGCTCGTCAGCTTCCAGAGGGTGACAGGATCCTCGTTCATGAAGGTTTTCGAGACATAGACAACCGGCAGCCTGTATTCTCTCACGCCGTTGATGATATCGACCAGCGTCTGTGCATTGTCTTCCGTGATGAAAATCGGCTTGTGCAGCACAGGCAGGTCGCCGTCGTCCTTCACATACCCCTCGTCGATCAGCATGGATACGAAGTGCGGCGTTGAGAATTCAAGGCTGAGGATAAAGGCGCTCTCCGTATAGCTTCTGTCGAGCTGAATTGCCATCCGCATTTCATTGAAGTTCATGACATAGTCTGTGTCCCAGATGGCGCCGTCCGCTTCCTTCTTCTCGAAGCGCACCGCAACGATGTTCCTGTTGCGGTATTCCTGAATATCGAGCCACAGCCAGTCATTTCCATAGCGGATGTTGTGTTCGCCGTTCCAGTGAAGATCCCTTATCACATTGTCGCTGTGCGGGCTTCCCTGATTCCACCGGACAACAAGGTCGATAAAGGCATCCGGCGTCAGGTTATCGTTGATATCCAGAATGGTTGAATACAGCAGCATACAATCGCCTTTCTTACAATGAAACCCTTTAGCAACACGATCACATTAACCAAATAGCAGTCCGTTCCTCACACTTATATTGCATCATCAAGCCGTGTCTTAATGTCAAAGATTGTTTCCTCGACCGTCTGCACGCACTCATCAGTATGCTTCAGAATATCGTTGCCCCAAAACCGCAGAACGGTCCAACCCTGTCCATAGAGGGTACGATTAACTTCCTGATCTCTTTCTATGTTTCGTTTTATCTTTCCGTACCAATAAGTGCTATTCGTACCCTTCAGCACCTTCTGCTGCAGGCTGTCCCAGTCCTTGCCATGAAAGAATTCTCCGTCACAGAAAATAGCAATCTGATATTTCGTGATGGCAATATCCGGCCGGCCTGGCAGCTTGGTATAATTCTTTCTATACCGTATGCCTTCATGCCATAAAGCCGTCCTCAATTTCACCTCAATCGCAGTGTCCTTCGACCGGATGTGTTGCATTGCTTTATGGCGTTGTTCCTTGTTCAGCACATCCATAGTCTCCGCCCCTCACAAGCCATCGCTCATAATCTAAGATCGTCGATGTTCATCTTTTTCCCAGACAAATAGTATGCATAGGCCAGTCTGGCTGGCAGGAGCCGAACCTCAATGTTTTCCAGACCCTGCTCAAAAAGGATATTCATTGACACTTCGCCTTTATCAATGACGTAATCCTGCTCTGTCGGAAGAAGGAAGCAATTCCTGACGTTTCTGAAGCCGTGGTCGCTGATGAATTTCTGATAAGCCAGCTGATACAGATATTGCTTTGTAATAGACTCAATTCCCGGCTGCCCCTGCGGACTTTTCCCCCGTTCCAATCGGGCCGTATAGTATTTGGCATCAAAGATAATAAACTGATCTCCCTTGATTGTGACCAAATCCGGAATCAGCGTATCCGATGCATACTTCCCCGTGATGCTCCAGAAAGGCTTTTCTATCAAATCTATCAACCTTTCCTTGGGATTATAGCCTTCCTTCAGAGCTGAGGGCAATGTCAAAGATCCCAATGATGCATTCAACCGATTATCTAAAATATCTGAGCAGACATCTTCCCATATCAGATTAAAGCTGTTGCTTCCGATCAGGGAAAGCGCCTCCGGATCATCCATCTCGCCCTTATGAGCAATATAAGCATACATGGTCTTCAGAACCAGCTGCTTTCTGGTATTGAACTGTACATTCAGTTCTTTGCTTATCCTATAAAGGATGTAATCCGTCTCGCCAAAATCTTCTAAGTCCTTATCAGACAGGTCGACGCCTTCGAGATCAAAGAGATCCAGAAGATCCGCCTCTTTCAGTTCGTTGGAAGCCCTCGTAAGAACGCAGGCATGAAGTCTGCGAAAGTAATCGTATTCATTGGTACGGGTCTTCCTTGTTTTCAAATCCATATAATATGGACGGTTGCCGGAAATAATGGCAAAAGACTCATTGATTGTCCTGTCCCACAGAATTTCCCCAGATCCATTGTTCTCAATGATTTCTTCAGTACTCCCGTACAGCCCGTTTTCAAAATAATCATCAAGCAGATACAGCATTACAGCAAGGCGATTGAAGGATCTGTCCATATCACTCTCGTTGAACATCCGAATGATCTGCTCTCGTGTATTCCTCTTTTCAATTACTTTTAAAACTTGCTTCAACTCTTCCTTCGGCTCGCTGGAGTGAAGCAGATATTTCGGATAGCATTTCAATACCCGCCCCGCGATTACAACAACTCCCACAAACACGAAAACGTAATAATAATTCGTATCCCCCGGAATTACATCTGCAATCTCAGTGGATTCGTCGCTCAGATCCGCGAAATCCCCCTGTGGTCCGGATGCATCTACCACCCTTGCAACGCCATATTCTTTCAGCCGCCGCAGAACAGGAACGATCTCATTCGCATCCATGGCAAGCAGGTTGCAGAGTTCCGGCTGAGTATAGCGCTTCTGTTCCCTGATGTAGACAGAAATCATGATTCTTCCCCGTTACTCGGCTGCCTTGAAAAAGGCTGCTGCCCCAGGTCTTCCGGCTCTGCATCGTGCTGGATTACCTCATTGAAGATGCCGACGCCTTTAAGGTCAAATTCATGGCAGATTTCCGAATACCTGTTGAAGTTGTTGAAGCAGCCCTTGAAGAGATCCTGTCGCTTTTGCCTGGCAGCATCTTCAAACAGATACATGATCACCTTATTCTTGAAAGCTGTGCAAAACTTCTCGCTGTCGATTTCCGATCCATTTTCCGGGACGACAATATTACGAGACAGGAAATATGGTCCCAGCTGCTTATCTTCGTTTATCCCTTTGTTCGCGAGATAGGAATTGATAGCCTTGCGCAGCTTGTTCCATTCGATTCTCTGCCGGGTTTCGCCTGATCCCACGATGACCGTCTTCCCTGAAATTTCAGAATCATTATCATCAATTCCGAGATAAGAAAAATCCCATCTCCGCTTGAACGCTGTATCCATCGGGAATACTCCCTGATCAGCCGAGTTCATGGTTGCCCAGATGAACATATTGTTCGGGATTCGAATTTTAGCGAACTGCTCAGGAGTCCCGCCAAGCTGTTCTGCAAGATATTTCCTGATATCCTCGCTTGCCTCAATTTCGTACTGGCTGGCTCCTTCATCGTCCCGATCAAGAAGCTGAAAAACATCCCCGAACACTGCTGCGACGTTCGCCCTGTTTATTTCCTCGATGATAAGGACATACGGCTGCGGGTCTTCCGTTCTGCTGTTTTTCAATGCTTCCGCGTATACCCGCATAAACGGTCCTGGGACAAACTTGTAATAGATATCGGTTCCTTCCGAGACTGGCTTGTATGTCCCGACAAACTGGGCATAAGAATAGTCCGGGTGAAATGTGACCCGTTCATATCCTCCGACTGTCTCATTCTGAAGTATTTCTTTCCTGTCTTTTTCCAGACCGTAGCTTTTTCCGGTACCCGGAGCCCCAAAGATAATGCGATTTCTTGCAAAGCGAGAAGCCAGGTTTGTGTGATACGTTGCCTCATGAAGGCTTGATATCGGCTTCGTATGTTCGGCCAGATTATTGACGTA
>ONHF01000014.1 GCA_900317555.1 uncultured Lachnospiraceae bacterium
AGGCTGGGTACTGACTGTTTGCTAAACTTTATCAGATAGGGAGTTTCACCCTACTATATCTTTGGCGCCGAACTGGCGCTCCATCAATACTACCGTCTCCACATGTACGCTGTGCCCGAACTGGTCCACCGGCTGCACCTTCTCCAGCCTGTATCCGCCTTCCGCAAACGCCTTCAGATCCCGCGCAAGCGTTGCCGGATCACAGCTGACATACACAATCCGCTTCGGCGCCGCCCCGAGCACCGTGCGGATGCAGGTCTCATCCAGCCCCTTCCTCGGCGGATCAACGACAACAACATCGACCGGCGTATGCATGGATCTCGCATGATCCGGCAAAATATCCTCCACTCGCCCCGCTGTAAACTCCGCGTTGGTGATATGGTTGCGTTCGGCATTGGCCTTCGCGTCGCGGATTGCCTCCGGGATAACCTCAATACCATAGACGCGTTTTGCATGACGCGCAAGAAACAGCGAGATTGTGCCGACGCCGCAGTATAAATCCCAGACATTTTCCTGACCTGTCAGGCCCGCATACGCAAGTGCGATACTGTAAAGCTTTTCGGTCTGTGCAGGATTGACCTGATAAAACGAAAGCGGCGAAATATCAAATGAAACCTCTTCTCCCGCCGGCTCAAAAGCAAGAGCCGCAGTCCGCATCTGCCCCATGCCTGCGGCCGCCGGAACATCCGATGCACCTGCCGGATCCGCGGCCGCCGGCGGAACATCCGGCGCACCTGCCGGAGTTGCCACCGACGAGGCGGCCGCTGCATTCTCTCTCACTTTATATACATGCAAAACATCCCGGATCGTCCCTTTTCCCCAGAGAACCCGGAGCTTCTTTCCCATAATGACATTCGTCCGGCCGGTATTCGTGTTCAATGTAATACCGGTCATCTCCGGAATCGCCTGCAGGCGCTGTATAAGGATCTCCTCTTTCGGAAGGCGCTCCGCGTTGACGATCAGGCAGACCATGATCTGCTTTGTATAGACGGCGCGGCGGATCAGGACATGACGAAGAAGCCCCTGCCCGGTTGTTTCGTCATAAGCAGGGACATGGAACTCTTTCATATAGGACAGAATCGTCTGCAGGATCACGGCGTTTTCCGCCGCTCCGATCAGGCAGTCCGAGACAGGAACAATGCAGTGCGTCCTGCCGGCGTAGAAGCCGGCCACCGGCTCGCCGTTTTTCATGCCGATCGGGAACTGGGCTTTATTGCGGAACCGGTACGGATCTTCCATACCGATGACCGGCCGCAGAACGCTGTCTGTCAATGCTTCATCAAAGCCGCCGATCCGGATCAGGCTGCTGCGCACCTTTTTGTACTTGAACAGGAGCTGCTGATCGTACCGCAGCGCCTGCAGCTGGCAGCCGCCGCACGCGCCCGCAATCTCACAACGCGGGCGAACACGGTACGGCGAAGGGCGCAGCACTTCCAGAAGCTTCGCGTATCCGAAGTTTTTCCGGGTCTTCATGATTTTGGCGCGGATATAGTCTCCGATCACGGCATCCTTGACAAAAAGTGTGTAGCCGTCCGCCTTGCCAATGCCTTCGCCGTCGCTCCCCAGATCTGTAATGGCAAGCTCCGTGACGTCATTCTTCTGAAATGGTACTTTCTCCATGAACTCTATTCCTTACTCTCCGCGCGGACTGCCTGTCAGAACGGCCCGTTCACGACATTGACAGGTTTTCCTTCGCTGAACGCGCGGATATTGTCCGCCGTGATATCCAGAATCCGCTGGCGCGCCTCTTTGGCCGCCCATGCGATATGCGGCGTAATGATGGTATTCTTCGCGTGAAGCAGCGGATTGTCGTCCTGCACAGGCTCGGTTGAAACAACGTCGAGACCCGCGGCATAAACTTTTCCGCTGTTTAAAGCCTCCGCAAGCGCCTGCTCGTCGATCAGCGCCCCTCTGCTGTCGTTGATGATGATAACGCCGTCTTTCATCTTAGCGATGGTCTCCCGGTTGATCATCTTCTCGGTTTCCGGGAACAGCGGGCAGTGCAGAAAAATCACATCCGATTCACGGTACAATGTGTCCTTGTCGACATACTCCGCGACTTTTCTGCCCTCCGGCGTCTCATGTCTGGCGTTCGCGATAACACGCATTCCCATCGCAGAAAGGATGCGGGCAGTCGCCTGTCCGATGCGGCCAAGGCCTATAATGCCTGCTGTTTTGCCGGCCAGCTCGATCATCGGGTAGTCCCAGAAGCACCAGTCGGTGCTGTTTTTCCATCTGCCTTTCTTTACCTCCGCATCGTGATGCGCGACATGTGAGCAGATCTCGAGCAGGAGCGCCACCGCGTACTGCGCAACGATTTCCGTTCCGTACGCGGGAACATTGACGACCGGAATTCCCTTTTCATGCGCGTACTTATAATCTACAACGTCATAGCCTGTAGCGAGCACGCAGATCAGCCGGATGCCGGGGCAGGCGTCAATTGTCATGCGGCCGATCGGCGTTTTGTTCGTGATAACGACATCCGCGTCCTCTATTCTCTGTGCGACCAGCGGCGTTTCCACAAGCGATGTTCTGTCGTAAACTGTCACTTCTCCAAGCTCTTCCAATGGCGCAAAGGAAAGGTCTCCCGGATTTTCCACTGCGCCGTCCAGTATAACAATTTTCATAAATCCTCCCCGCAGGGCGTCAAAACACCCCGTCCCCCTTTCCATCTCCTCAAATTTCGGTCTTTTTGATGTTGGACTCAAGGAATCCCTGGTAACCAAGCCACGGCGACTCGCTTTTGATCTCGAACAGTTCGCGGAAGATCTCAAGCTTCGCGTCCGCGTTGTCGGCAAAATTCAGAGCAGCCGCCTCCGCGATCGCCGGCTTTTTCGGCGAGCCGAATTCGAGCTCGCCGTGATGCGCAAGAATGCAATGGCGCAGCTCATTCGACAAAACCTGCGGAAACTCCGGGATCGAGCGCAGCTTCTCGTCAATCATTTCGACGCCGATCACGATGTGGCCGATCAGCTGTCCTTCATCCGTGTAATCATTCTGCGGAAATCTCGAAAGCTCTCTCGTCTTGCCGATATCGTGCAGAAGAGCTGCCGTCACGAGAAGATCATGGTTTAAAAACGGGTACTGCTCCGCCATGAATGCACACATTTTCGCGACGCCGAGCGTATGTTCCAAAAGGCCGCCCATGAAGCCGTGGTGGACTGTTTTGGCGGCGGAAGAGGTCTGGAACTTCTTTACAAAATCCTTGTCGTCAACAAAAAACGCGATCAGGAGCTTCCGCAGGTTCGGGTTGTGCACCGAATTCGCGAGAGCAATCAGCTCCGCCCACATCTGCTTGACACTCTTCTTGGTCACCGGAACATACTCCGATGGATTGTATTCACCCTCGCGGCACTTGCGCGCGCGTTTGATATTGAGCTGGATCTTCTTCTGATAGACCGTCACATCTCCGACGATATCAACATAATCCATCTCGGAGAAATCTTCGATGCCGACACTGCCCGGGTCCCAGATTTTAGCGTCGACGGTGCCTGTTTTGTCCTGCAGAATGACGCTGTCATAGGCTCTTCCGTTCTTTGCGGTCAGCGTACTCTTTTTCTTGCAGAGGTAGATATCGCTGATGCTGTCTCCCTCTTTAAAATCCTGAATATATTTCATATTGTTCCTTTCCATATCACTGCAAAAACCGCGCCTTCGGCGCAGCCTGCACTTGCACTGTCTCATAACCGTTCACGCCCTGCCGCTGCAGCGACACCTGCAGTGGCTCCGGTTTGTCAATCTCTTTGAGCGCGAGCGTCAGATCTTCGAAGTTTTCGATCTTTCTCTCCCCAAGCGAAGTAATGACATCGCCGCTCTGGATGCCCGCGGCCATCGCCGGCGAATCCATTTCGACTTTCGTGACAAACGCGCCTTCCGGAATGCTCTGGGCTTTCGCGATATCCTCCGGTACCGCGGCCCCGTGAATACCAAGATAGATCTGCTGGCGCCCGTTGGACATTGCCTCGATCACGGGTTTTAACTCTGTCACGCCGACCGCGCAGACAAGGTTCGGGGTATCGCTCCTGCTGCCGGACATATCAATCCAGCCGATGATGTTTCCCGAAAGGTCCGCCAAAACACCGCTCGCCCCGGTGCTGCCATAAATGTCCGTGGTAATCTGCAGGAGCGAACTGTCCTGCAGATCCAGCGGCAGTGCCGCATTGGTCACAATGCCGTAGCTTACGCTGCCGGCTGTTCCGGCAGGGCTTCCGACCGCGATAACCGGCTTTCCGAGCAGGCTGCTTTTTGAGCTGCTGCCAAGCACTGCCGGATGAAACTTCTCCTTTTCCTCTTCGCTCAGACCGCTTTCGCTGATGCCGAGCACCGTAAGTCCCGTCACAAGATCGCAGGCCTTGACCTTCGCGTCGTATCTTTCGTGATCCTCTGTGGTCACTTCGAGGGAACCCGCGTCGGGGAGCTTGCTTCCCTGCGCGAGGATCAGGATTTCCGTGCCGGTCTTTGCAAGTACAAGCCCGCTGCTGCTGCCGGTATTGTTGAACATGTCGCCGGCCCAGTCATAGTCCTTTGTGATGGCGGTTACCGTCACGACGGACGCCGCGGCCTTCTGAGCGATTTCGCCAAGCGTGCTGTACTGGTTTTCCAGCTCTTTGGCTGTTCCGCGGCTTCTCTCAATGTCCGAGATAACTTCCTGCTTGATCTGGTCTTTGTCCACCTGCTGGGAAACTTCTTCCGAAATCTGCTGCTGCACCTGTTCCTGCGTCAGCTCTTTTTCGTTCTTCATCATCTGCTCCGGAGACATTTCCTGCTCTTCTTCGGGAAATGTCACGGCTTCGGGCATCTCGGGCGGATTGATCGCGCGGTTGATGACCGGCTCCAGAAGCAGAAAAACAATACACGCCACAGCACCGAACATGGCTGCGAGAAATGCGGTGATTGCCGTTCTGCGCAGGAGCTTTTTTCTGTTGACCGGTCTCTGTTTGATCTTCTCTTTCATGAAGTCGGTATTGACTTCGTTTGTTTTCTTCTCTTCCTCTTCCATATGTTATCCGCTCCGTCTTCTGCGCGGCGCTGCTCCGGCGGCAGGCAGCTCTTCGCGGCGCTGTCCGGCCGGCGGGCCTGCCTGCGCAGTACTGCTGTTAAGTATAGCATGATCCTGCCCCTGCATGCATTACCCTTGGGCGCGATGTCCGGCTTGTGTTATAATTTTCGATATGAATGAAAAAGTAATGCGTGTTGTCGAATACAACAAGATAATTGAACTTCTGGCTTCCCATGCAACTTCCGGTCCCGGCAGAAAGCTGTGTCTTTCGCTTGTGCCGATGACCGATCTGGAGGACATGGAAAAGGCGCAGTCACAGACCGGGGCGGCGCTTGCCTTTCTTCTGCGGAACGGCTCTATCAGTTTTGGAAGCAACAGAGATTTTGGTGCGGACTTTCAGGCTCTTGCGATCGGAACATCTCTGCCTGCCGCGGAGCTCCTGCGGCTGGCTTCCTTTCTGGAAAACATCGCGCTTGTCAAAGGCCGCGCGCCGGCGGATGAGAGCGACCCTTTATTTGATCTTTTTGACTGCCTGTATCCTCTTTCGCCTGTCGCGAAGGAAATCCGGCGCTGCCTTCCCGCGGAAGACATCATCGCCGATGACGCAAGTCCGGAGCTGCGGCGAATCCGCCGCGCGCTTTCACAGACGGACGAAAAGATCCATTCCCAGCTGAACCGCATGGTGAATGTCACCTATGCTTCCTGCCTGCAGGACAATATCATCACAATCCGGGACGACCGCTACTGTCTGCCGGTCAAGGCGGAATACAAGGCGCAGGTCAAAGGAATTGTGCATGATTCCTCCAAGGCCGGGTCCACTCTGTTTATCGAGCCGGCTTCGATTGTCGAGCTGGGTAACACGATGCGGGAGCTGCACGGGCAGGAGCGCAAGGAGGAAGAGCGGATTCTTTCATCCCTCTCGTCTCTGGCAGGAGAGCAGCTGACAGCGCTGCGGGACGATCAGGCCAACATGACAGAGCTCGACTTCATCTTCGCGAAAGCCGCACTGGCGCTTTCGGAGAATGCGATGCGGCCTGTTTTGAACACAAATCATGTTATCCGGATCCGGAAGGGCCGGCATCCTCTGATCGACCCGAAAAAGGTGGTTCCGATTGATCTCGAAATCGGAGACCGGTATAACATGATCGTCGTGACAGGTCCGAATACCGGCGGCAAAACAGTCACGCTCAAAACCATCGGCCTCTTCACGCTGATGGGCATGGCAGGGCTGCATATTCCTGCCGGCGACCGGAGCGAGCTGTCGGTTTTCCGCGAGGTGTTCGCGGATATCGGCGATGAACAGAGCATTGAGCAGAATCTGTCCACGTTTTCGTCGCACATGACTTCCATTGTCGATATTCTGCGTCGTGCGGATAAAGACTGTCTGTGCCTGTTCGATGAGCTGGGCAGCGGCACGGACCCGACCGAAGGTGCGGCTCTCGCGATTTCGATTCTGAATTTCCTGCATGTGCGGGGAATCACCACGCTCGCGACGACGCACTATGCCGAGCTCAAGCTCTTTGCGATGAAAACGCAGGGCATTGTCAACGCTTCCTGCGAATTTGATGTGGAAACGCTGCGGCCGACCTACCGGCTGCTGGTCGGCGTTCCCGGCAAGTCCAACGCGTTCGCGATCGCGGCAAGACTGGGTATGCCCGGTTATATCATTGAAACCGCGAAAGAGCAGATGTCGCAGGAATCCAAGGATTTCGAAGAGCTGCTGACAGATCTGGAAACTTCCAGACAGAAAGCGGCCAAGGAGCAGGCGGAAGCCGAGCGCATCCGCGCGGATCTTGCGAAGCGCGAGGAGCAGCTGAAAAAGAAAGAAGCGCAGATCGAACAACACCGCAGAGAAATTCTGGACAACGCGAACGAAAAAGCGCGGAACATTCTGCAGGACGCAAAAGATACGGCAGATCATGCCATCTCGCAGATCCGCAAGGGCGGCGGCAATATTGTCAATCTGGAGAAGACGCGCACGAATCTGCGCGAGAAGGTAAGCGCGAAGAACCGTTCGATGCAGCACCCCGCGGCACCGGCTCCCGCGCACCGGCAGCTGAAGCCTTCCGAGATTCATATCGGCGACAAGGTGAAGATTCTGTCCATGGGCATGGAGGGCGTTGTTTCGACGCTTCCGGACAAGGACGGAAAGCTGCAGGTACGCTGCGGCATTCTGAATTCGCAGGTACCTTTAAAAGATCTCGCGCTGATCGACGAAGAGACCGGTATGACACTGCAGCCGGGCAGCCGCACGGGCAAAAGCAGTTTAAAGAAAGCTTTCCGGAACCCGAACGCAGGCAGAAGCACGGACGGGCTGGATCTTTCACACGCGATGTCCATTTCCCCGGAAATCAATCTGATCGGTATGACGACCGACGAGGCCGTCATGGCGCTCGACAAATATCTGGACGATGCGAGGCTTTCCCATCTGGAGAGTGTACGTGTCGTTCACGGCAAGGGAACCGGTGCATTGCGCAGCGCCGTGCACAATTATCTGCGTAAGCAGAAATGGGTCAAATCGTACCGCAGCGGCGAATTCGGCGAAGGCGATGCCGGCGTGACGATTGTTACATTCTAGGTGAAACAAGATGGCAGCAGACAAGAAGAAAATCCTGATCGTAGACGATGACGAAAACATTGCCGAACTGATCAGTCTCTACCTTACAAAAGAAGGCTATGACACAGAGGAAGCGCATGACGGCGAAACTGCGCTGGAACGGTTTCCGGAGTACAGACCGGACCTGATTGTTTTGGATCTGATGCTTCCCGGTGTGGACGGCTATCAGGTCTGTCAGGAAATCCGCGCGCACTCGGACGTCCCGATCATCATGCTGTCCGCCAAGGGAGAAGTTTTCGACAAAGTGCACGGTCTCAAGCTCGGCGCGGACGACTACATGGAAAAGCCGTTCGATCCGACCGAGCTGGTTGCGCGTGTCAACGCGGTTCTCCGGCGCTGCCGGCTGAATGCGGCACGGACGGCAAAACAGGAGCCGCTCGACGAAATCGTCGAATACCCGGGCCTTATCGTCAACAAAACCAATTACTCGGTCACGTATATGGGCGAAAATATCCGGATGCCCCCGAAGGAGCTGGAACTTCTGTATTATCTGGCGGCTTCGCCGAATCGTGTTTTTACGCGGGAACAGCTCCTCGACAGCATCTGGGGATACGAATACACCGGCGATACGCGCACGGTTGACGTACATATCAAGAGAATCCGCGAAAAGATCCACGAGACGCCGGACTGGGGCATCGAGACGATTCAGTGCGTCGGCTACAAGTTCCGCACGAAGCGCTGACGGGGGCGCTGTGCCATGCGCAAAACACTTTACCTGAAATTTATCCTCGCCTATCTTCTGTTCGGCATTTTCGGGTTTATCGTTGTCGCGACATTCGTCTCGAACATGCTCGAAGACCACTGTCTGCAGAGCACTTCGGACGCGCTGTACAGAGAAGCGACGCAGATTGCGAATACCTATGCCGCGGATCTGTACAGCTCCGAGACATCGCTTGATACGGTTTCCCGGCAGATCACGGTTCTTGCCGGCTACAGTAACGCGCAGATCTGGATTATAAACCCGTCCGGCCGTATGGTCGCAAAATCCGGGGAAAAACTTGATCCCGGCAGAGAAGTCTATATCAAGGGCTTTAATCCCTCGGCTTTCGCGGGCAAAATCTATACCGTCGGAGATTTCTTCGGAAGCTTCGACGAACCGATGATATCGGTTCTGGCACCGATCACCGGGAATTACAAAACCAACGGTTACGTCGTGATCCACACGGCGCTTTCCGGTGTGCAGCAGGAAGCGGGAAAGCTTTTGAATATTTCTTATATCATGCTGCTTCTGATCTTTCTGCTGTCGATCATTATTCTGATTTTCTTCACGGAAATTGTCTATTCGCCGCTCAAGAAAATCACCAAAGCTACCGAGCAGTATGCCGCCGGCAACATGAGTTACACGTTCAGTGTGGAATCGGAAGACGAAATGGGGTATCTGGCCGCAACGCTCCAGTATATGGCCGGCGAGATCGCCCGCTCCGAAGACGATCAGAAGAAATTCATCGCCAATGTTTCGCACGATTTCCGTTCTCCGCTGACCTCGATCCGCGGCTTTCTGACCGCGATGCTGGACGGGACGATTCCCCCGGAAAAGCACGAGAAATATCTGAAAACCGTCCTCGACGAAACCGACCGGCTGACCAAGCTGACGAACGGTCTTCTGACGCTGAACAGTCTGGGAACCAAAGGTATGCTGTTAACGCGCACGGATTTTGATATCAATGACACAATCCGTCATGTCGCGGCTTCGTTCGAGCAGGTCTGCCGGGAGAAGCGCCTGCGTTTCGAACTGATTCTTTCGGGTGATACGCTCTACGTGAACGCCGACAAGGAAAAGATCCAGCAGGTGCTCTACAATCTCGTAGACAACGCGATCAAGTTCAGTCATCCGGATTCTTCGATCCGGATCGAAACGACCGAGCGCCACAACAAGATCTTTGTCTCCGTAAAAGATTCCGGCATCGGCATTCCCAAAGAAGACCAGAAGCTGATTTTCAACCGTTTCTACAAAACTGACCTGTCCCGCGGCAAAGACAAGAAAGGCACGGGCCTCGGCCTCTCGATTGTGCAGGAAATTCTGCGCGCCCATGACGAAAACATCAATGTGGTCAGCACCGAGAATGTCGGAAGCGAGTTTATCTTTTCACTGAGGCGCTCGGATGTGAATGATCAGCTGGAGGATTAAGCGCGGAGCGAGCTCACAAACTTTTCAAGGCGGCCGAGCGCCTTCTTCAAATTGTCGATGGAATACGCATAGGAAATACGAAGATATCCCTCGCCGCAGTCACCGAATGCGGTGCCGGGTACAATGGCAACTTTCTCCTCTTTCAGGAGGCGCGTCGCGAACTCATCCGAAGTCATGCCGAATTCCCTGATACACGGGAAGACATAGAAGGCCCCCTCCGGCTCGAAGCAGGGAAGTCCCATCTGCGCCAGCATATGCAGAACAAATCTGCGCCGTTCATCATATGACTCCCGCATCATCTTCACATCATCGTCGCCGTTGTGCAGTGCCTCTACAGCGGCATACTGAGAAGTCGTCGGCGCGCACATGATGCAGTACTGATGAATCTTGGTCATCTGGGCTATTACCTGCTCCGGACCACAGGCGTAACCGAGTCTCCAGCCGGTCATCGCGTATGCCTTTGAAAAACCGTTGATCAGAATTGTGCGTTCCTTCATGCCCGGAAGCGAAGCAATCGATACATGCTTCTTCCCGCCATAGGTCAGCTCCGAGTAGATTTCGTCGGAGATGACGTACAGGTCATGTTTTACAATGATTGGAACAAGCTTTTCCAGATCTTCCTTCTCCATGATCGCACCGGTCGGATTGTTGGGGAAAGGCATAACTAAAAGCTTGGACTTCGGCGTGATCGCTGCTTCGAGCTCTTCCGGGGTAAGGCGGAATTTGTTTTTCTCCTGCAGTTCAATAATAACCGGCTTGCCGTCAGCGAGAATGACCGTCGGCTGATACGAAACATACGACGGCTCCGGAATCAGAACCTCGTCTCCGGGATTGATCATCGCGCGCATCGCAAGGTCAATCGCCTCCGAGCCGCCGACCGTAATCAGGATTTCGTGCATGTAGTGGTAATCCATGTTCTGGGTCCGTTTCAGGTAAGCGGCAATCTCCATTCGCAGCTCCTTGAGTCCGGAGTTGGAGGTATAGAAAGTGCGTCCCTTTTCCAGCGAGTAAATACCCTCGTCGCGGATGTGCCAGGGCGTGTCAAAGTCCGGCTCGCCGACTCCCAGCGAAATCGCGTCTTTCATTTCCGCTACAATGTCAAAGAATCTGCGGATGCCGGAGGGCTTCAGGCCGACTGTTTTATTGCATAGCAAATCTTCTCTCATCATTTCCTCCCGCGTTACGGCGTCACAATCTCACGCAAATCTTCATACTTTCTGCTCATGATTGTACCGTGGTCTTTGTATTTTCTGAGAATGAAATGCGTTGTCGTCCCGACGACATAATCCAGTGTCGAAAGCTTGTTGGAAACAAACATCGCGACTTCTTTGAGTGTTTTGCCTTCCAGAATGACCATCAGGTCGTAGCCGCCGCTCATCAGATACACCGTGTTGACTTCCGGGTACTTGTAAATTCGCTCCGCGATATCGTCAAAGCCTCTGCCCCGCTGCGGCGTGACGCGCACCTCGATCAGGGCGGTTACCTTTTCGATGCCTGTTTTGTCCCAGTTGATCATGGTGTGGTAGCCGCAGATAATGCCGTCTTCTTCAAGCTCCTGCAGTGCGTTCGCGATTTCGATCTCTTCAGTGCCGAGCATGACTGCCAGCTCGGCGATGTTGATGCGGCTGTTCTTTTCGATGATTGTAAGAATCCGTTCTTTCAGCGTATTCATCCCGTTCTCCTCCGCCTTCCGGCGTTTGCTCTGTGCTATATGGTGACGGCAGAAAAAGGGTTTCGATTCTGCCGGTTTCCACCTTTGATCCGGTGCGGCGCCCTGCCGCGCCGGCACGTGCGCCCGTCTTGCTTTTTCCGGTGCCGAAATGTACCGCCGCCCTTATCCCAGCAGTGCGAGCAGACTGTCCGGCTCCGGCCGGTTCAGGTTCTGCGCCTCGTCGCCGTTCATAAGAACTTTTCCGCGGCCGGCCGCAAGATGTCCGATTACAGTCCCGCCAAATCCATGCGAATTCAGCGCCTCCGCGATTGCGGCTCCATCCTCTGTAACCAGCAAAACACTCCCCGACGACTCCATGCAATACGGATTAATGCCGAAATGTTCGGTGAACTCAATCGTATCCTGCAAAACAGGAATATCCGGCAGCGATACACAGAACCCGGTCCCCGTTTCCGTCGAAAGTTTCCAGAGGCCGGCCATCACGCCGCCCTCCGAAAGATTGACTGCTCCCGCAATATGGAAGCCGCCGGCTTTCGCTGTCTGAAATGCCAGCTCGAGCGGCTGCAGGATGCTGATGTCGCGGAATGTCCGGCAGGCGGTTTCTATCATCTGCGGCGGAAACCGCTTTTCGAGTTCCGCACGCTTCATTGTCACGAGCAGCCAGGTGCCTTCCATGCCCGCAGCGCCCGACATGACAATGTCCATCCCGGGGGCCGGAGCGGCGGCAGTCTGCAAAAGGTCTCCGCGGAGTGATCCTGCCGCGGTAACTGTCACTACCGACCGTGTCACTGCGGTTGTTACCTCCGTATGTCCGCCCGCAATTTTTGCGCCGGTTTCCCGCGCGGCGCCTGCGATCTCGTCTTCAATCTGGCGGAGCAGTGCCTCGTTGCTCCCTGCAGGAAGCAAAACAACACTTGTGAGTGTCTCCGGCGCCGCCCCGCGGGCGGCGAGGCCGTTCAGCGCTTCGTGTGCGGCAATGCGCCCGGGGTCCGGGCAGGAAAGTGTTACAGGGTCACTGGCAATAATGCGGCCGCCGGCTGCTGCTGCCTGCCAGATCGACGCTTCGCAGTAATCGCTGCCAAGCCGCTTCATAACCGAGCGGTCCAGAACATTAACTGAAGCTTTTCCAATTCGTAATTTCATGTTCCCGTGCGGCCGGCAGGCGCCGGCCGCCATATCCATATCACTGCGCTTCATTACTGTGCGCCGGCCGCCGCTGCTCCGTCCTGTCCTGCCGGAGTGCCTGCATTCTGCGCCGACGAAGCGTCTGCATCCTGACTCTGCCCGTCTGTCTGCTGTGCCGCGCTCTGTACGCCGGACTGCGGCTGACTGTTCTGCTGGCTGCTTTGCGCCGACTGAGAATCGGAGCTTTGCGCGCCGGACTGCAAATTCGAAACCGCCTGCTGCGCCGCGCTCTGCGCCGCCTGCATCGCGGAGTTGGTATCCATGCCCTGCGCAAGCGCTGCCGCGTAAGCATCCTGCGCCGCCTTCTGTGCCGCCGCGGCCGCGTCGGCCGAAGCTGCCGCGCTGGTGCCGTTTTTCGCGTTGGCGGCAGCTGTTTTGATGGCGGAAACATCCCCGGACTCCATCGCGGACTTCAGCTCATCCGTCACATTGCCTGCGGTTCCGACCGTCACAATTTCCGGCGTCATCTGGTAAGTGCTCTTATTGAAAATCTCGCGGCTGACCTGTTTGCCGTCCTGCGTGACCACCTTCCAGAGCTGCGCCTTGTATCCGGTATGTCCGGGCACCGCGTTCACGTAGCCAACCGGCTTTGACGCATCCTGCTTGATTCGGGTTCCTTCAGAAGGCGTCGTCTCCAGTGTCTCGCTCTCAAACGAAACCTTCCGGCCGGGGTCGCGTGTCTCCTTGCCGTAGATATTGAAGGTAATCTGACCTCCGTCGGCCGATCCTTCAATATATACAGGATCAGAGAGATTGTTTACAAAGCGGAAATCCATGCCGGACGATTCCGCGATTGCGGCATCCGAAGAAGGGTCTACATAGCCGACAATCATGGAGTGATTGGATCGGGCTGTTACCTTGAGCTCCGCGCGGATGACCGCATTGTACAGCGTCGTCGAAACCTGGCAGATACCGCCGCCGAAGCTCTCGACAACTTCATCACCGAGGTACGAACCTGCCAGAGCGTAGCCGTTTTCTTCCGTAAATGGCGTTATATGCTTCAAGACAGAAAACTCTTCCCCCGGATACAGCGTCGTGCCGCTGATCAGTTTGCAGCCGTTGGCAATGTTCTGCTTCCTTGCTGCGTTAGAAGTCGCATAATATGTTGTAAATGTGCCCAGAACAGAAGTCAGCTGCTGCAGCTCCTCTGCCGATCCCTTCGGCTTGATGTCTTTGACATCAAGATCAATGCTGATGTCCTTGCCGCTCCATTCACTTGTCAGGAAATTGTAAATTTTGTCAGCAGAACTGTCCTGATCCACCTGATAACCGTCTTCTCCGCCGGTTACGGTCAGCTTGCCGTTTGATCTTGTCAGCGTCGCGTTCACCGCTTCTTTGTCGAACGCGGTGCAGTTGTTCTGCAGGAAGGCTTTGATCATGTCCTTGTCAAAACCGACGCCGATCCTGTAATTCGCTCCGTTCTTCTCAAGGTCTTTCTTCTCTTTGTAACGGAGAATGAGATTTCCTTCCTGTCCGTAACCTGCAAGCTGTGAGCAGATGTCCTGATTTGTCCACTGAAAGCCGAGGTTTCCCGCGCTGACTGTAACAGCCTGACCTTCTTCCCTGCCCTGCAGCGTTATATTGGCCTGTTTCATCTGGTCCGCCAGCGACTGCGCCTTGTCATGAATCTGTGAGGCGTTCATGCCGGCAACACTTACGCCTTCCAGCGTTACGCCCTCGGGTGCTGTTAAATCATTGTCTAAAGCTGCCGTGGCCGTGGCCGCTGCGTCCGTCTCCGCCGCGCTGACGCTTAATACGAGCGGAAGTATCATGGCGAGTGCCAGAATGACGGAGATAACTGCCGCTATTATTCTTCTTGTATTTTTATTTCTGAAATTCATCATATCCTCATCAATGCCTGTAAAAGCTGTAATTTATTAATTATACGATTGCAGAAGAAGCTTTGCAACGGGGCGCCGCCCTGCGGGGCTGCGGTGCTCCCGCAGGGCGGTGTTTTGCCGCGGGCCCGGCACTGTGCTATGATAATGCATGCGGCGCCCGGACAGCGCACAGCATTCAGAAGGCAGGAGGTTACCATGGGACAGCGTCTTACAAAAGGTGATGTTGCGAAAATCGAAGCGGAAATTGAATACAGGAAAGTAGAGCTGCGGCCAAAACTTGCCAAGGCAGTAGCCGAAGCCGCCGCACAGGGCGACCGTTCCGAGAACTTTGAATATTACGCAGCCAAGCGGGACAACAATAAAAACAGCAGCCGCATCCGCTATCTGGAAAGAGTCCTGCGTTTTGCCGAGGTCATTGACGACGAGGCGCCTTCCGCGCCGGACAAAGTCGGCGTTGATATGGATGTGACGGTTTTCTTTGTCGAGGATCAGGAAGAAGATACTTACACGCTGGTTACGCCGATTCGCGCGAATGTTTTAAAGAACGTAATAAGTATCGAGTCTCCGATCGGCAAGGCGCTGCTCGGCCACAAAGTCGGCGACACTGTCAGAGTGCAGGCGAATGCCGGTTACAGCTATCCTCTGCAAATCCGTGCGATCGCTCCGTCGAAGCGCGCGGGCGGGCTGGACATCAGTAAGTTTTAAAATGCGGGCAGCCGGTGGCTGTGAATAAGAGACTGGCAGCAAGTCCCCGCGCGACTGAGCGCTCGAATTTGCTGTGCATAAGTGGTATGCTCATATATTCATGTTTTGGTTATTTTTATAATGCCACTTTTGGATATACTGATGATAATTCATCTTGAGGAGGTGCTTCTTATGAACACAGTAAATACCGCAACGCCCGCAAAAACAAACGACACCGTGAGAAAACTCGTCTTCGCCGGTGTTTTTGCGGCTATTACGTATGTCGTCTTCACATTTCTCTCCATCCGGATTCCCACACCCGGTTCGGGGCAGGTTTCGGTTCATCTGGGCAACGCGTTTGTCGTCCTCGGTGCTTTGCTGCTGGGCAGCTGGTATGGCGGCATCGGCGGCGCGCTCGGACTGACAATCGCCGATCTGATCGATCCGGTCTACATTGTGGAAGCGCCGATTACATTTATTATCAAGCTTCTGATCGGTGTGATTGTCGGAGTGATCGCGCACAGGCTCGGTCATATCTCAACCGAAACCGATACGAAGAAAATTTTGCGGTGGGTCATCATCGCGACGGTGGCGGGACTTGCTTTCAATGCGGTCTTTGATCCGCTGCTGCGTTATTTTTACAAGATTCTGATTCTCGGAAAGCCGGCGGCAGAAGTGTCGTTCGCGATCAACTTTGTGGTGACGCTGATCAATTCTGTTGTATCGGCCGTCATTGATGTGATTTTGTATATGGCTCTTCGGATTCCGCTCAAAAAGGTCGGGCTGTTCTTTAATCTCGGGTGAGCACAGGCGCCGCGCGGCGATTCCTTCCGGGAATCAATGCAGCAGCGGCGCGGCTTGCTCATCTGCATAGATTTTCCAGGACATATTTGCGCTGCGGGCGCGTATTGCATAGATTTCGTTGATTTCTATGCAATACGCGCCCGTCTTTCCATTTCGTCTTGATTTTTCTATGCAGCTCACGCGATGCCGCTCATATTGCATGAAGCAAGCCGCGGCGAAGCGCTCTGATGCATGACACGCATTACCTGCCGTAAGCAAGCCGCGCGGCAAAATTTCGCGGCAGGCCACGGCTGCATGAGCCGCCGCGCGTGCACTCGCTCACCCGTTCGTCCTGGTTGCCACCCAGTCCGCATCATCGGGATTGACTCCCTCGCCGATCGAGTAGCCTTGCGAGCGGATAATAATTCTGGACAGCATCTGCGCGTAAAGCTGGCGGCCCTTCGGCGTCATATGAATGCCGTCGAGCAGCATTTCCTTCGCGTTATAGCTGTTAATTCCAAGAAGCTCATAGGTATCCATAAAGCCGACATTGTTGTCCGCGAAGTTGCGCGCGACATCAACCAGATCGCTGACCGTATAACCCCGTTTGTTCTTCCTGATGTTTCCGTCCCCGAGATAAGCGCCTGTACCGCCTTCAAAAAACTGGCAGTAACCGGGCGCAACAACGACGATTTGCGCGTTGGGAAATTTATTCTGCAGTTTCATAACCATATATGCGAGCGCGCCGCGGTACGCACGGACGTTGGTCCGCATATTGTCATCCGTCAGCGGAATGTTTCTCAGGTAGTCATTGACGCCGAAAGCGATCACAAAAACATCGGTTCTTGTGAAATCACAGCTGTCAAAAATACTTCTCGCGTAGCTGTCCTCGGAAGCAAATACTTTGTCCGGGCTTGTATCGCCGCAGATCGCCGAGACCACGCCGCACCCGCTCCGGGATGCGCTCGCAGAGCCTTCGGTCGGAGTTACAGCCGCCGTTGCGCCGCCAAGGCCCAGATTGAAAACATTCGCCTTGCAATAATGCGAGAGCAGCGCCCCGAGGCCGTCAGCTCCCTTGAAATTCGCATACTGCGAATCGCCGATGCAGACGATCTGCATAAGGCCGTCGTTTCCATATAAAGTGCTGACTACGCCGTCCGGAAGCTGCGGCTGATGCGCCATGTAGTCATAATTGTCTTTGCCGGCATCCTGCGTATCCGTACCCGCAGCCTGTGCGCCGGAAGCCGCCGCAGAGGCTGTAGTTGCTGCTGCAGTCTGCGCATCGGAAGAACCTGTAGATGCGGCACTTGCTGCTGTTATAGAGGACGTTTCCGCAGTCTGCGCCGCGGTAGACACAGCGTCAGGAGCCTGCGTTACAGCAGCCGAAGCAGCTGCTGCAATAGTGGTAAGCCGTGAGGAAGCGTCTGTTTTGCCGGATGCAGCCTTCTTCCCGGACACTTTCATTCCAATCAGAATACCGGCCACCAGACAGACCGCCATTCCGATAATCAATATAGGCACCAGATATTTCTGAAGCTCTTTTTTCATCAAATTCACCCGTTTCCTTTCCCAAGATCGCTACTTATTATATCATATGCCGCGCGCAGCCCGGCTTTGGAGTGGTTTTGTTTTTTATAATTTCTTTATAATTTACATGTTGACTATTTGTTCTATTTGATCTATAACATAATTATCAAATGAAAAACAACAAGGAGGTCTTGATTATGTTAATGCCTATGCTTTTTAACAGTAATGATATGTTTGATCTTACACCCTTTGATGAGATGGACAGAATGTTTGACAGCTTCTTCGGCGGAAGAACCACCGGAAACGCTGCAGCGATGAAAACCGATGTTCTGGAAGAGGATAAGGATTACAGGCTTTCCGCGGAACTGCCGGGCTTTAATAAGGAAGATATAAAGATCGGCCTTGAGAACGGCGCGCTCACAATTTCCGCTTCACATAAAGAAGACAATGGTGAGAAGAACAAGGAGGGCAAGTACATCCGCCGTGAGCGCAGCGTATCCTCTTATCAGAGATCCTTCCGTGTTCCTGACGACCTGAAGCCCGAAGACATCGACGCATCCTATAAGGATGGTGTCCTTACCGTGATTCTTCCGAAGAAGGAAGTAATCCCCGCGAAGGAAGCGCCGAAGCAGATCGAGATCAAGTAACAATAATGGAAAAGCGCATGGCGGGCGCAAGTGCTTTGCGCCAAAAGCCGCGTAGCAGCCGGCCGGAATGTTTCCGGCCGGCTGTTTTTTGTGCGCCGCACGAGGGGCGATGCCGGCATGACCGGGTGGTTTTCGCGTCGTTCTTTACCCAGGGCCACGCGACGCACGAACGGCAATTTCCCATTCAGCTGTGGAGGCGTCCGCCCTCCGGCGTCTTCGATAAAACACGGTCGAGCCAGGTTCTCTGCACCTTCATCGCGCCTTCCGGGCAGAATTCCTGACAGCAGAAGCAGCGGATGCACTTCTTCCTGTCAATCACAGGCTTCGGCGCCATTGTAATCGCGTGCGCCGGGCACACAGCAGCACATTTTCCGCAGGCGATGCACGCGTTGTTTTTCACCTGCGGCCTCGTTGTAAAAACAACCGCGGCCCCCGCAGAAACTACCCTCCTGAAAGCGCCTTTTCCGCCGAAAGTCAGGCGAAGCGGCGCAGAAGCGTGCTTGAAATCCGGTATCGCAAAGTCCGAAACTTTGCTGCCATCCGCCGAGGCGATGCGGACCTGCGAAATATCTGCGGGTCCCAGTCCTCTTCTGTACGCTGCCTCAAGTGTCGCCACATCGTTTCTCGTATATCCGATCAGGGAAGCAAGTACCATGTCGAGGTCAAAACTGCTCTGCCCTGCACATAAAAGTCCCATATGCCGCGCGGTTCCGCTCGAAGGCCCGTTGCCCTCCATGCATTCCACGGCATCGCAGATGCACAGCACCGGTTTCCAGTACAGAGAAAGATCGACCAGCATGTCCGCGAAATCCGAAAGAGCCGGAAACCGCAGATGATACTCCGGTTTCGTCGTCCCCGGGATCGTTCCGAACAGATTTTTCACGGCGCCGGTCATGTTCAGCATGCCGTGGGTTTTGAGTTTGCAGAAGTCGATGATCACGTCCGCCTGATCGAGCCAGGCGGTATAGTGAAAGGCTTTGAGGCGCTGCGCCCCGGTGAAAACTGCGCTCTTCACAGTGACATCCATGTTCAGATGCACTTTGTCACTTGCAAGCGGCTCCAGCCCGCAGGCATGGTAAACGCTCCTCAGCGCACCCTGTGTGAACAGGCCGCCCGGGCTGTCGCCGAGAATTACCACGGCGCCCTTTTCTATCAGGCGCCTGCAAAGCTCGCGGATGAGCGCCGGGTGCGGCGTAACGGCCCGCTCCGGCGCAGCGCCGGTCAAAAGATTCAGTTTGACCGCCACTGTCATCCCGGGCTTTATAAAATCCAGTCCGCCAAGAGGCAGCAGAAGCCTGTCAAATGCTGCGCGCACGGTTTCCGGATCGTAATTATCGCACGCGGCAAGCGACACCGGCGCGGCGTTTTTCCGGACTGCGTTATTCTCCATCCTGTGTCCCTTCAAAATGTCAGCCGCATCTGATACCAGACGACGTTTCCATGTACCGACGCGGAAACGCCCTCATTCACAAAGCCGAACTTAGCGTAATACGGAATGAGCCGTTCCTTGCATGTCAGCACAACGCCTTTTCTGCCCTGCTCTCTCGCCTGCCCGATGGCTCTTTCAAGGAGCATGGCCGCGTAACCGTGTTTTCTCCTCTCCGGCACCGTATTGACGCCGAAAATCATCTGCCAGCTGCCGTTTTCATTGTGCATCGACGCGTCGGCATACATTTCATCTGTAAGGTCCGCCTCATCCGTGACAAAACCGTCCACAAAGGAAATCAGTCTGGTCTGCTCCGCATAGCGCTCTTTCAGTACAAAAAAGTGATCGCCGTAGCTGCGGACGCGCTCCTCTATCTCTGCCGCGGTCGCGGCTTCCGCCTGCGGAAAACATTCCCGTTCCACCGCGGCAAGCGCCTGTACATCCGACGGCTCCGCATGCGAGAGGATCAGTTCTCTCCTGCAAGGAGCGGTGTCTGCGGCAGACTTCCATTCGTTTCCGGGCTTTTTGTATTCCTCCCGCAAAAACATCATCTCCAGCATCTCCTTCCCGCTCTTTGTCCGGAAGATTCTGGAAAGCGCCGCGGCAGCTGCAGCCTTGTCAATGCTCTGCGGATGGTTTTCAAAAAGATTCACAAGAAAATCCGCCTCGACAAGGATCTGATAATCGCTGCCGTCAATCTCCGTGTAGCTGTGGTGATGACCGATCAGATAGAGGATGCGCCGCTTCTCGTCTTCTGTGTAACCTTCGACCCTGGAAAGGAGCTTCCCGGCTTCGGGAGGTCCCTCGAGCTCCTGATGTTTTCCATTGTCATCACCGTATTTCTCCTCGCTTTTATGAATGCCGATATCATGCAGGATCGCTGCCGCGCGCAGTACGCGAAGCTCCTCCTCCGTAAGGCCTTCGCTGGTGCCGATCAGATCCGCATACGCGTAAACCTTTGTGAAATGCTGTATTCTGGCCGGATCACCCGCGTCATACGCGGTCATATTCCGGAAAAGCTGCGCTGTCAGTACGTCCATGCCGACTCCTTTTTCATGCTATAATAGCAGAAGCGGAAACTTTCTTCTACAGATCCGCTTCATGTCTGTTCCTTAGATTCAGGCCTGCTTCGTGTCTGATCTTTAGATCCGCTTCGTGTCTTACCTTTCAGGAGGACTGTCTTATGTCCGCTTCCGTTCAAGTCTACCGGCTGCGCGTCATTCCTGCATCCGGAACCCCTGACCTTCCGCCTTCTGTTGAAGCCCTGTTTCACCAGCCTTTTACGCAGAAAGAGCTGCTGTGCATGCTCGCCGCTGCCGGGCGGCTGCCCGGGAACTATGCCGCCGCGATGATGTCCTCTGCCGCGCAGCCCGACGCAGCGCAGGCAGATATCGGCGACAAGGCGCCTTCCGCCGCCCTTTGCTGCAAGGGCCTTCCCTCGCCCGTACCGTTTGACCGGATTCTCTATGCAACCTCCGACGGGCACTATACGCTGATCACCTGCGGCCCGCCGGCCCGGACGATCCGCGTACGCGCGTCTTTCTCCGGCATCCTCGAAAAACTTTCCGACACGCGGTTCCTTTCCTGCGCGCGCGGCGTTCTTCTCAATATGGATCACGTCAAAACAAAAACCCCCGACGCGTTCTGCATGGATGACGGGGCTGTTTTCGCCATACGCAGAAGCGGCCGGAGGCTCATCACTGCCAGATATAAAGCTTATAAAGGCACCGGCAGAACGGCTGTCACTCGACGCGGATCGACTCGATTACCTGCTCCTCCCACGGCTGATCGGACCAGTTTGTCTTCACGGATGCGATCCTGTCCAGAACATCCAGCCCCTCCGTGATTTTTCCGAAGGCGGCGTACTCTCCGTCGAGGTGCGGCGCATCCTGATGCATAATGAAGAACTGCGAGCCCGCGGAGTCGGGGTCCATCGTTCTTGCCATCGAAAGCACGCCCCGCGTATGCTTCAGATCATTCTGTACACCATTGGACGCGAACTCGCCCTTGATCGTGTATCCGGGGCCGCCCATGCCGGTTCCTTCCGGATCGCCGCCCTGAATCATGAAACCTTTGATGATGCGGTGAAAAGTCAGCCCGTCGTAGAATTTTTCGTCCGCGAGCTTTTTGAAGTTTTCGACCGTGATCGGCGCGATGTCCGGATAAAGCTCGCCGGACATGACGCCGCCGTCCTTCATTGTGATTGTCACTTTGTAAACTGCCATTGTGTATCCTCCCTGTTACACATTATTCTCCGGCGCGGCGGTCTGTACTGCCGCGCTGTTTTCTGTTGAAAGGCGCCGCGCCCGCGTCAGCGCGCCGTCTGCTGCTGCCACCCCGTCTGCTGCCGGATAGCTTGTATCAGAATCTTCGCTGTTTTGGCGTGTGTGAGCGCGCCCGGATGCTGTCCGCCGCCCAGCCCGTCGGCCGGATCCAGCACCGGCAGCGGCAGATACAGACTGTCGGAAAGGAACGCCGCTTCCCTGACTGCCGGGGCAAGGCTCTGTTCCATCAGTCCATAGGCCGCAATTTTCAGTGCTCCCGGGTAATCCCGCCCGAGCGCCGCCAGAAACTGCGCGTACCGCTGCATGAACAGCCGCTCTCTTGCCGGCGTGCCCTTCGTATATGACGCGTCGTTCGTGCCGAGATTCGAGACGATCACATCCGGAACAAATTCCGCGGGATCATATATCGTAAGTCCCCGCGGCGATCCCGCCGGCGCGTTCGGATCAAACGACACGCCGCGCACTCCCTTCGCGCTCATTGTGATGCGGACGACTTCTTCGGTGTTTTTGGCCGTGTACGGATAGAGCGCGGGCATCAGATCCGCCGTGTCCGGAAGGTCCGTATTCTCGATCCAGTGCGAAATGACGCCGTTCCCGCTCCAGCAGAAGAGCTGGAAGTCCGCCGAAAGTCCTCTGGCAGTCAGATACGGGTACGCGCGGAGCGGATTGGTATCCGCCGAATCGTAAACGTAACTTGTGTCCCCCGGCGCTTCCCCGGCTTCCACGCCGTAACCTGCCGTGATCGAATCGCCGATAAAAAGGATCCTGCGGTCCGGCGTCTTCTCCGGTAAAACAGGACAGTCCGCATACACCGCGGCAATCCCTACTTTGTCGTCTTTTTCCTCGGTCAGCTTGAGAATCGTGATTTTCACATCCCGCAGGCCGAAATTCTCGCAGATCGTATACGTGCGCATGCCGCGCGCAATGCGGACCCGTTTCATCTTCTGCTGATCATCATTCAGAATAATGCCGATCCAGGCATAGTCCGAATCGTCCCCGGTACCTGTAATGCCCGCGATGTCGGCCTTTACCACCGACGCGCTGGTGATGAATTCAATTCCGGACGCCGAGTATGCGAGCCAGCGGATGCCGGCAATTTCGATTGTCCGCCCCAGAATCCGGAAGTTATTCGCGTTAACCTCATACTTGTCCATTGCTATCCCCAATTACGGCACGGCCTGTACACCACGCCGGCAGCCTGCGCTGTCAAAGCGCGGCGCTTCCGGCCTGCTCCTTTGTCAGAATGTCAGTACTGTACGGGTGTGCCCACTGTCCGATATGTTCTGCCCCGACAAATTCCCTTACCTGCGGCAGATACTTCTCACCGATGCGGCGGCCGGCTTCGTAGACACGGCGAAGCTCCTGCGGATCCCTGCACATGGACCCGATATTCAACGGGCTGTCCGGGCAGATGAGAAGGCAGCTGCCGCCGCGCCCCTGCTCGTGAATATACTGCAGCTGTTCGTTGTAGCGGGTATGGCGGGTCTCCATCTGGTCCGCGATCGCGGGATATTTCCGCAGCAGATGTTTGATCAGCTGAAAATGCTTCTGCGGCTGCTTGACATAATCCGAAGGCTGCGTCAGAATCACAACGCACCGCGTATAACCGATGCTTTGAAAGAAAGCAAGCGGTATCGAATCCGCGATACCGCCGTCCAGATAGAGGCGGTCTCCGATCCGGACCGGTCTGGACGCGGCCGGCATCGAGGCGGACGCGCGCATATAGAGCATATCCTCTCCGGTACCTGTCTGACACTGATGATAATACGGCTTTCCGGTTTCCGCATCTGTAACAACACACCAGAACTCCATCGGATTCGCGGCAAAGGTGCGCACATCAAAAGGATCGAGCTCCTCCGGCAGCTGACGATAGTCAAAATCCGCATTGTACAGGTCCCCTGTTCTAAAGAAAGACCGCATGCCGACATAGCGCGGGTCGCAGCAGTATTTCGTATTGTAGCGGATCGTCCGCCCGATCTGCCTGGACTCATAATTGCAGCCGAAAACAGCGCCTGCCGACACCCCGATAGCGCCGTCGAATTCGATTTTGTTTTCCATGAAAACATCCGTAACCCCGGCCGTATACATTCCGCGCATCGCGCCGCCCTCAAGGACAAGGCCGAGCCGGGCGGAAGGCTCCTGCCGCGCTGTCATGGAGGAAACTGTTTTTTCTATATCAGACATTCTTCTCTTCTTTCCATATATGCGGGTATGCGCTACAGCAGAACGCACACCAGAGGAATGGTCACAAGGCTGAAAACCGTGGACAGAATGATTCCTCTTGAAAGTTCCCTGTCGTCGAGCTCAAGTTCCTTCGCATACATCAGCGGCAGATTCGCTCCCGGAAGCGAGACAAGGATCGCCGTCGTTCCGAGAAATACCGGATCTTTGATGAATGAGGAGAAAACTGTCACAAAGATGGCCGGAATAAGCAGCATACGAACCGGTAAAAACAAATACATCCTGCGGTCTCCGAGAATCATTTCCCGCAGATCTGACTGCGCGAGCGACGCCCCCAGCACGATCATCGAAAGGAAAACCGTGGCATTGCCGGTAATCCGCAGACTGTCTGCAAGAATCATCGGAACTTTCGGGTCCAGCATATAAATGAGAACCGAAAGGAATGAAGAAACCGTGCCGACGTTGATGATGTCTTTGAGGATTTCCGACGCCTTTACGGGTTTTCGCGCTTCCCCGGTCTGTAGTCTTGCGGCACGCCGCATGGAGGCCATGCCATAAGTATAAAACGTGACGTTGAAAACCATGCAGTTAATCGAGATATACAAAAGCGAGGCGCTTCCAAGGACTGCCGAGCAGACCGGAATACCGATAAAGCCGACGTTCCCGTAGATGGTCATCATCCGGTACGCGTAATCGTCCTTCTCCGGCGCGCGGATCAGCCGGCTGATCAGATAACTCAGGGGAATCAGAATCACGTATACCAATACAGCCGCATAAATGGCGGCGCGCATTTTCGGCGCCGGTACCGGTGCTTCTTCGGCAATCGCGTTGGACAGAAGCAGCGCCGGATTGCACAGATTGACAACGAGGTAGGAACAGGTCTTAACACCCGAATCGGAAATCCTCCCGCTGCGGTATCCTGCGTAGCCCATCAGTATCAGCAGAAAAATAACAATCATTTCCGCAACGAGAATTCCAATCTGCATGTAAGGTTCCTTCTCCGATAATAATCTTAGTAAATTTCAACTTCCGATACGCTGGTAAGGTTTGCTTTGTCCGTTCCTTCGTATACGGAATCGATAATGATCCAGAAGCGTCCGACCTTACGGTTCACGCGAATGTACTGCGGACCTTCCTCGTCCTTTAGTGTGAGCATTTTTTCGTGCTGCGAATCATCGAGCTTGAGCGTGATTTCCTTCAGCCGGTTATCTTTTTTGAACGAAGCGCTGTCTTTCTGGTTTCCATTATAAATGACAATATAGTGTACTTCCTGCGTGTCTTCGGGATTGAAGTACAGTTTTCTGCCTATGCCGGCATCCTTTTCTCCTTCGGTCCAGGCAGTCTTCGGATCTTTGTCCATGAGCGCACGGTCGAGCCCTTCCGTCAGGTTCGTGCTGGCGTTATAGTCTTCGATGCCGACTTCCGGATATGTGCCGAAGCCCTCGATCTGCTCCTTCGGAAGCACCGCGATTCTTTCGTGGTGCGTGATCTTCGCAACATAGCCGACACCGGTCAGATAGGAGCCGGCGGTGAGGAGGATGAGCAGGGCGATAACTGTCTTAACGGCGCGCGAGATACCGCGGCGGATACTGCCGGCGTGCAGTTTTTTGTCCCATAGCGCGTTCATCGGACGGACCAGCTCTTCCTCGGTGTCCCGCAGCCACGCGGCAAACGAAGCGCGTGTACTTTCTGTCAGCTCTGCCGCGTTCTTCCGGTAAAGGTCCGCCTCTTCCTTCCATTTCTCCGAAAGTCCCAGTGTCTGAACGAACAGCAGCGCCTTCTGATCCCGGAAAACGCCTTTGATCGTCGAAATATATGAAAGCATTCTGTACAAAACAGCGTACCAGTCCAGCCGGCACATTGCTTTCTTCACCGGAGAGAGCTTTCCGAACTTTTTGTCAATGTCCTTTTTAAAGTACGTCTCGATGCTGTCCGCGTTGGAGGGATTCCGTTCTATATTCTGCTGTTCCATGGCGATCCCGGTTACAAACTTGAAATCGACCGAATCGAGAACCGCCTCCCGCTGGGCGGCGGCTATATCCTTCGGAACCGCTTCTTCTGCCGTGGAGCACCACATCTGCGCAATAAAATCTTCAATCATCTTTGTTCTTCCCGAATACCTGCTGCCGCAGGAATTTTCCTGTCTTTGTCGCGGCAAGACCGCCCGCGGCGGTTTCCTTCAAAGAGGCTGCCATCTGATCACCGACTTCCTTCATAGCGCCGATGCACTCGTCTGCCGGGATTTTCAGTTCAATACCGGCAAGCGCCATGTCCGCCGCCGAAAAGGCCGTCACGACACCCGCGGCGTTTCTTTTAATGCAGGGGATTTCGACAAGGCCCGCGACCGGATCACAGACAAGTCCCATCTGATTGACAATCGCGATGCCAAGCGCGTCCGCGCACATTTTCGGCGTACCGCCCTGCAGTTCAACCAGTGCCGCCGCTGCCATGCCGGCCGCGCTTCCGCATTCCGCCTGACAGCCGCCCTGCGCTCCGGCGATCGAGGCTTTATTTGCAATGACCATGCCGAACGCGCCCGCCGTAAAAACAGACAGCACCACATCCCTCCGGCTGCAGCCTTTTTCCTTGTACATCGGAATCAGGCACCCCGGCAGAATGCCGCAGCTTCCTGCCGTCGGCGTCGCGACGATTCTGCCCATGGCCGCATTGCAGTCCGAGACGGCAAGCGCAGTCGCGACCGCGCGGCTCATAAAAGTGCCCATCAGGGAATTTCCCTTGTCCGCGTACCGCATCATGGCACTGCCTTCTCCGCCCGTAAGGCCCGACGTCGAACGCCGGCCCGGCTCCTGTCCCCAGGCGGCGGATTCAAGCATCACATCGAAGCTCTTCTCCATCCGCGCGAAAACCTCTTCCGCGGGAAGGCCGGTTTCCTTTGCCTGATCTTCCAGACATATTTCGCTGATTCTGCGCCCGCTTTCATCCGCAAGCCGCACCAGCTCTTCAATTGATTCGTAACTGATCATAGTTGATTTTCAGGAACTCCGCACATTTTTGCTGCTGCTCTAAAGCCTGCAATCCGCCTAGACTGCGCGGATCAAAAGCGCGTTGTCAATGTTGTCCATCTTCTTCAGGTCTTCAATCAGCTGCTCCGGCGGAAGCTGATCGATCTCGATCGTCATCAGGGCGGTTCCGCCGCGCTCTTTCCTGCTCAGATGGAAATTTCCGATATTCAGGTCGCCGTAGCGCCAGTACATCAGGTTCGTAACGTTCGCGATAACGCCGGGCGTATCCTTATGCAGAACGAGCAGTGTGTTGCTCTCGCCCGTAAAGCTGACATTCATCCCGTCGATTCTGTCGACGCGGATGTTGCCGCCGCCGATGCTGGCTCCCTCGACGACACCTGTTTTGCCGTCCTCGCAGACGTAGGTTATGCGTGCCGTATTCGGATGCGCACCCGGAATGTCTTCCGGGATAAAGGAATACCGGATTCCCCGCTTGTCAGCAATCTCCATCGCGTCACGGATCTGTGTGTCCCAGCTGTGATATCCCATGATACCGGCCAGAATCGCGCGGTCTGTGCCATGCCCGCGGTAAGTCCTTGCGAAGGAACCCGACAGCTGAATCTTTACCTCGCGGACAATGCCCCCGTCGATGATCTTGTTGACAACCCTGCCGAGCCGGCAGGCGCCCGCGGTATGTGAACTCGACGGACCGATCATGACAGGTCCTATAATGTTAAAAACATTCATAGTTTACACCTGCTCATGGTGTTTCTTCGGAATCGGCGGAAGCGATTTGATCGTCGGATGACCGTAAGGTCCCTGACGTCCGTTCAGTGCCGGATAGGTCTGCACCGGCAGATGCTCCAGATGTCTTTCATTTGCCGCGAAACGCGTCTTCCTGACAATGTCAATGACACGGCAGACACAGTCATCCGCGAACGGCTTTTCGACCTCGAGATACTCTGTTTCCGTGAACTCTCCCTGTACCATACCGGTGACATGGTGCGCTTTCAGATGCAGTTCAAATTTCAGTACATCTTTTTCCAGCTCTCCCTGTGTTTCCTCTACCGTGACGCGCAGCTGCTCCGGCCAGGTGTAATCATACAGTTGAATGCACGATTCGGAAGAAGACGTATTTTCGTCTTCCGCGCACTTCCTGCGGCGGACGATCGCCGCGTGAGAAGCGCCGTTTTCTGCCGTGTCTGTCACAAGTTCAAAAGCAAACAGATCATTCTGATAAATCATTCTTTACTACCTCACAATTTTTCTGTGCGCAGCCGGTGCGGCGCGCATGTTTTGTCTTCACTCGGCAGCCCTGCGTGTGCCGGGCGGAGACTGATCACGCAGCAATACTGTGTATGTTGCGCAGAGACTAATTCAATCTGTCCACGACTGCGGGTATCTCCCGGAGACTCGTTAACAGCGCGTCGATCGAGCTGTACAGTTTTTCGTCCGGCTGCAGCTGATCGGGGATCATAATTGTGTACATGCCTGCCGCGCGTCCCGCGCGGACACCGCCGAAGCTGTCCTCGACAACCATACACTCCTTCGCCGGAATCCCGAGTTTTTCCGCGGCGAGCAGAAAAATGTCCGGAAAAGGTTTGCCGCGTCTGCACTCGGAACCGCTCGCAATCGCGTCGAAATACGGAAGGATACCTGTTCTTTTCAGATTGTTTCTGCCGGCTTCCGGAGAATTTGCCGTGGCGAGCGCGATTTTAAAGCCCCGCGCCTTCATTGCCTGCAGCGTTTCGTCCACATAAGGCTTCTTCGGAATGCCGTCCTTTGTCAGGACTTCCAGATACTCGTTCCGCAGCTGTCTCGTCCTTTTGGGGTCCAGCCCGAGTGAAGCGACGGTGCGGTCGTTTTCCGCGGTCGTTCTTCCGATCATGCCGTAGTAAACATCTTCGGGAACACCGGCGTGCATCCAGCATTGCTTATACAGCCGTTCCGTATCAAAAAGTGTCCCGTCCATATCGAACAGGATCCCCTTATACTTCATCCGTTTCCGTCTCCTCTCCCCTCCCGGGGCGTCGTTTCCAAACCTCTTTCTACCGATTTAAATGCAAGCGCCAACTGCTGTCAAGAGTCAGGGTTACGCAAAGCGCCCGATTTTCGCGGAAACATCCGCGCCGTCTGTTTTTAGGAAAAACCCGTCGTTTTTCCGGCAGTAAAGTGTTATGTTATACAAGTGGGTTTGTGTCCACAAGTGCATTACAATTTTCTCAGGAGGAGAGATACATGTTAGAAAAAGTGTTTCATTTACGTGAACACGGCACCAACGCCAGAACAGAAATCATCGCAGGTCTTACGACCTTCCTGACCATGGCGTACATTCTTGCCGTCAACCCGAATATTCTCGGGACTGTCATGGACCGGAGCGGTGTTTTTGTCGCGACAGCGCTGGCCTCGGCGATTGCAACCTTCATCATGGCTTTTCTTGCCAACTATCCGATTGCTTTGTCGGCAGGTCTTGGCCTGAACGCCTACTTTGCCTACACTGTATGTCTGGGCGAGCTCGGCGGCGCCGAAAACGCGTTCCGTATCTGCCTGACCGCTGTTTTGGTGGAAGGCATCATCTTCATTCTGCTTTCCGTCGTAAAAGCACGCGAGCAGATCATCAACGGCATTCCTGCAAACCTCAAGAACGGTATTTCCGCGGGTATCGGCCTGTTTGTCGCTTTCATCGGACTGCAAAACGCGAACATCATTGTTTCGAGCGATTCCACAAAGGTGGCGCTCGGCGATTTCAGCACGCCGCAGGTTGCGCTCGCTCTGATCGGCTTCATCATCATTCTTGTTCTCGTACATTATAATGTTACGGGTTCCGTGCTGATCGGTATCCTGGCGACCTGGGTCCTCGGCATGATCGCCGAAAGAGCCGGCTGGTATGTGCCCGATCCGGCAAATGGCATTTACAGTGTTTTCCCGGACTTTTCGCAGGGCTTGCAGCTTGGCGGCATCACAAAGACCGCATTCCAGTTTGACTTCGGCTGGGTAGGCTCTCACCTGATCCAGTTCATTGCCATCACTTTTTCATTCCTGTATGTCGATCTGTTCGACACGGTCGGAACCGTGGTTGCGGTCGCTGACAAGGCAGGTCTTCTCGACAAGGACGGCAAGCTCCCTCGCGTTGGAAAAGTTCTTCTCTCCGACGCCATCGGTACAACGGCCGGCGCGTGCCTTGGAACATCGACGGTTACTTCCTTTGTTGAATCGAGTGCGGGCGTAGCGGCCGGCGGACGCACGGGACTGACTGCAGCTGTAACGGCGGTGATGTTCCTTCTGTCCATCCTGCTCAGCCCGTTCTTCCTCGCGATTCCGGGCTTTGCAACCGCTCCGGCACTGCTTTATGTCGGCATGCTGATGATTTCCTCAGCGAAGAAGATCGACTTCAGCGCTGATCTCGCGGACGTTGCGGGCGCGTACATGGCAATGCTGATGATGCCCCTTTCTTATTCCATCGCGACCGGTATTATGTTCGCGATCCTGATCTGGGTCATTCTGAAAGTATTTGAAGGCAGAGCCAAAGAAGTTTCCCCTGTCATGTGGGTCATCTTTGTTCTGTTTTGCCTGCGTATTGTGACTCTTGTCACGAATTTCCAGTAAAAGAAACGAAAGTGTGCTATGAGAACGAATAAAGAACTGACAGGCGCCATTCTGACAACCCTCGGCGGCATTTGCTGGGGGCTTTCCGGATCGATGGGGCAGTATCTTTTTACAAGGCAGGGGATGGATTCCCGCTGGCTGGTCCCGATCCGGCTGGGGCTCGCCGGCATCATTCTGCTGCTGTACTGCTCGCGGCGCTTCGGACGGAAGGTCCTATCTCCATGGCAAAACAAAACCGAAGCCCGCGATCTTGTCATCTACGGGCTTCTGGGCGTGTCCTGCTGTCAGTTTCTGTATTTTCTTACGATTCAGCTCTCAACAGCCGGAGCGGCAACGATTCTGCAGGATCTGTCTCCGATCATGATCCTGTTTGTCAGCTGCAGACAGGCGAAAAGGGCTCCGGAGCTGCATGAAATTCTGGCAATTGCACTGGCGCTTGCAGGCGTTTTTCTGATTACAACCCACGGCACGACCGGAAGCGTGGCCGTGCCGCTCCCGGCTATCGTCACCGGAGTTCTCAGCGCCGTCTGTGTCACAATCTACAACGTGACGCCGCAGCGGCTGATGCGCAGTTATCCTGTTGTTCTGCTGCAGGGCTGGGCATTTCTGATGGGCGGCGCCGCTTCCTCGTTGATTTTACGGCCGTGGCATTTCGGATATGTTCCGAATGCCGTCGGGCTGTTTGGAATTGCTTTCGTCGTGATTGTCGGAAACGTACTCGCGTTCCCTCTCTACATTCAGGGCGTCAAGTATATCGGGCCTGAAAAAGCCATTCTCTACAGCTTCTCCGAGCCGGTCTCGGCAGCAGTCATAGGGACGCTTTTCCTCGGGTCTCCGTTTACGCTATTTGACGCGGCGGGCTTTGCACTTGTTTTCTCGATGCTTGCCCTGATATCTCTGGGCAGCCGCAGCAGCGGATGCCGGAATCGGCGCGCTTTTCTGCGCAGGCAGCGCCGGCAGGCCTCGTAAGCCGGGCAGGCCGCTAACCGGCCTGCCTCTTATTTGTCCTTGTTCTCTTCTTCAAGCTCGTCCAGGATCTTCTGCATGCCGTCCATAAGCTCCTTCGTGTCCACCTTGCTGAACTCGAAGATCGCCTTCTCAAATCTTCCGATCAGCTCTTCATCGCCGTTTTTTTTCAGTTCGGCGGCCTGCGCGGCCATTTCCTGCATATGTTCGAGCGTAATCTTTCTGCTGTCCTTATTCTCTGCGTTCTTTGTGTTGTTTTTCTTTTCTTCCATAACATTATCTCCGTTTTCAAAAATACTGTTCCGGACTCTGCCGTACAATTTATGGTACAATAATTTTCATGAAAACAGAACTCACAAACACCTCCCCTTTGTCCCATCCGTTCCTGAACCGGGACGTGATCAAATACATCGCGATTGTCACCATGACACTCAATCACATCGCGAACGCTCTTCTTCCCGAAGGCACCTTCTTGTACACACTTTTCACCGATATCGGCTACTTCACCGCGATCACGATGTGCTTCTTTCTGGTGGAAGGCTTTCATCATACCCGCTCGCGCAGAAAATACGCCCTGCGTCTTGCGCTTTTCGCGATGATTTCACAGCCGGCCTTTTCGCTTGCGTTCAAAACGAAAAGCCTGAATATGATTTTCACGCTGCTGATCTGCTATGCCATTCTTTACGCTCTGAAAGCCGTACAGAATCCTGTACTTCGCTTTCTCGCGGCTGCTGCGCTATGTGGCATAACACTGTTCAGTGACTGGCCGCTGATGGCCGCATTTTTCACATACTTTCTGTCAGAGGCTTATGAGGGCAGAACCAGTTTCACGAAAGCATATGCATCGTGCATTTTTCTGTTCTTCTTTCTGGAGTTCGCAGGTCAGGCAGATGGCTCCCCCGTTTTCAAAGCGCTTGCTCTGACTGCCGCAGCCTCCCTTCCGCTGCTGATTTCCGCGCTGACGATCCGGTTCCTCTATACCGGTCACCCGGCAAAACATGCCCGCGTCTTTCACAAATGGTTCTTTTATATCTACTATCCCGCGCATCTTCTGGTCATTGCGCTGCTGCGGATGTACTTTCATCTGTGAAGTGCGCCGCCCGCAGTCTGTGAAGTATGCCTTGCGCCGGGCTGGCTGGCGCGCTACTTGTTCTTTTTCTTCTTCCGGTCTTTGTCTTTCTTCCCGGCGCGCTCTTTTTCTTTCTTCTTTTTGTCCTTCTTATCGTCTTTGATCTTGACTTTGACCAGCGCGATCGGTTTTTTCTTCTTCTTAACTTCTTCCGTTCCGGCAAAAGACTCCGCTGCCTTTTCTCCGGGCGCTTCTGCAGCTTCTGCTGCCGGCCGGACAGCGGACGCATCCGCGCACTGACCGGCGTGCTCTGCCTCGGGCCGACCGGTGTCATCTGCTTCTGCCCGCCTGCCGGCGTCATCCGAAGATATGCTGTCCGGCAGTCCGGCCGCAAATCCGGTGTCCGGGGACGCGAAGACACCGGTGCAGGCGCCGGGCGCTGCCTCATTGTCCGCAGACGCATTGGCAGCAGACGCTTCCTCTGCCCGCAGACATTCTCTGTGCAGTGCCGTTAGTGCCGCGCGCGTTTCCGCGCTGATGGAATCCGGTACTGCCTTCCATTTCAAATACGGGTTCTCCGTGTGGTCACTGGTAACTTGAAGGCCAAGGTAAAAAGCGTTCTGCCGCAGATCCTTCGGGCTCACAATCTCCGCACTGCCGGGATGCGAGAGCACCCAGCAAAGAATGTCCCTCTCGTCACACGTGACTGTGAGCTCGGCATAATCTTTATCTTTTTCCGGGCGCAGAATCATCGCCCGCCCGTAAAACAGCGCCTCCGCATCCGCAAGCGCCTCTTCTTTGACCCGTATTCTGGCTCTGACAATCGCATCTTCGAGAGCAATGCCCTCCCGCAGCAGAATATGCTCGTTCAGAAAACGCACAGTATCAAAGGTGATCTGTCCGTTTTCCGGATTCCGCACGCCCCATCCCGTCAAAGAAGGCGGAAGTATTCTTTTCATTTTCCATTCCTGTACCTCATTGATGCGCCGGAGCCGGAAGACTCTTATAGCGACCTCTCTGGTCTCTGCATTTTTCTGCACACCTCCGATCAGGTAATACTCATTTCCATGCAGTACAAGAGCATACGGACTGACAGTCATCTTCACGCTGTACTCCTGTTCGAGGCTCCGCGAAAAATCACCGTACATAAAAACGATCTGCCTACCCTTGTCAACCGCGTGCCGGATCAGCGTGAATTTCTCCCGCAGTGCCGCGTCCTGTTTCATTTTGTGCGACAGCAGCAAAAGCCCGTTGTTCACAAACGTGCTGTTTTTTTTGTCTCCGCGCGCGGTGAATCCGCGGATTTTCGAAAGGAGGCTCTTTGTGCCGCTCTCCGTCATCCCGTCCGTCCAGACAGCCGCGTCCGCGAGCATGCCTGCTTCAAAAGCGTCAAACTCCTGCTTATCCTCATAATAATAGGTGTTATAAGCTCCCGCAGAACCCGGCAGGCCATGCGTGACGCTGTGCACTTTGTCCGCGTACTCGTCCATGGACTGGATCTGCCGCAGCCTCGCCGGAATATGCCGCCTGTCCACCTTCAGTTTATAATCCTGCGCAATCAGCTTCTCAATGTCGGCCTGCCGAAGCTGATGTCCTTCCGACGCATCGGAGTGATCCCGCAAAACCTGCAGAATATACAGATTTAAATTGTGCAGTCTTTCATCTTTCACAGCCAGTAACCTCCGCTGCTTTGTTAATTGTCATTATACGCCTGAATGACTATAATAAAATCATTGTGAGAAAGAAGGTACCTGAAATGTCCATATCGAAGGGGAAACTTGTGATTGTCGGCGCCGGTAAGGTCGGGGATGCCGTACTGAATTCCGTATTGCAGATGAATCTTCTCGATGACATCGTTGTTGTCAACCGGAATAAAGACAAGGCGCTTGGAGAAGTGCTGGACGCAAGCCACACAACAGCTTTCGCGTACAGTTCGAATGCCAGCATCCGCGTAGGCGATTACAGCGACTGCGCGGACGCACATATGATTGTAATTACAGCAGGTCCTTCGATCCAGCCGGGGAACCATGACCGCAACACGCTTCTTTTGCAAAACATCGAAGTCTGTGACAGCGTGATGGCCAGCATTACGCGTTACACGAAGGAAGCGATCATTATCATCATCTCTAACCCGCTCGATATTCTGACATATCATTTCCAGAAAAAATACGATTATCCGGTGAACCGGATCTTCGGAACCGGTACACTGCTGGATACAGCGCGGTTCAATAAAATGCTCGGTGATCTCTGCCATGTCGACGCGAAGAACGTGGTCGGCTTCGTCCTTGGCGAGCATGGCGCGACGTCATTCATACCGTGGAACACCGTGAACATCGTAGGTGTACCTTTTAATGAACTGGCTTCCAAATTCGGTCTTGCAAAGCCAATCGACAAGGATCAACTGCTCCGCGATACCAAAATTGTCGGTCCGCACATCGTCGATCTGAAAGGTTATACGAGTTCCGGTGTATCTCTTGCGGCCTGCCGCATCATCGGCGCCATCGTGCGCAACGAGCACTGCATTGTTCCTGTCAGCACGGTCATGCGCGGACAATACGGCTGCGACGATGTAGCAATGAGTCTTCCGTGTGTACTGTCCGAAAACGGCATTGACCGTGTGCTGGAACTTCCGCTGGATGACGAAGGCATGCGTGATTTCCGGATCAGCCACGATCACCTGCGGGAACTGCTGAATCAAATTTAAAGATCACAGGTTTTTCGGTGACGGTCATCTCTCCCATGCTGACTTCCACGCGGGAGCCGTCGATCAGATTTGTATAACTGCCGTCCGGTATGACAGGAGATCCGGCAGCGCCCTCTGTCAGCCGTGCGAGCCGGATGACGCAGGGGCGGGAGCCCAAAGGAAAAATTCCCGCAAAAGCGGCTGTTCCGGCTGCCGCAGCAGTTCCTGTGGCGGCTGCGCCAGTTCCGGAAACCTCTGCAGACGGCTCACTATTTTGTACATGAATGGCGCCAAGGACATTTTCCTGCATAGCACTCACATGGTAGCTGCTGTTTGCAAAGACCGGATCCTGCACAATTTCATGGAGCCTTGCAATCTCCTGTGAGAGGTCGAGCGGCCTCGTGTTGACGCCAAGCGTGCCGTCCCAGTCAACGGGATCTTTGTCAAAGAGCGATGGTGTTCTGGCGGCACCTGCCTCCTGACCGGCATAAATAAGCGTCGTTCCCTTCTGAAAGAAGACAAAGGCAAGCCAGTTCCGGAGCGCCTGCTCCTGCGGAATCAGGAATCGCGCGCGGAGTCTGTCATGATTCTCCAGAAAACGCAGCTTGTCATAATTGTCCGGGTACATCGCTTCCTGCCGGTTCAGCGCCTGCGCATATGAAGCAAGCGGCTCCTCACCGGTCAGATACCGGTTGAAATCCCAGTAAACGTCGTATTCATAGCTGATATCGAACGCGCGGAAAATCTCCGAATCCGACGCGCAGGTGATTCCGCGCCTTCTGTTGTCCAGAATAAACTCCGGCTCCACTGACTCCGCAAGCCAGATGCAGCCCGGCCGCACCTCTTCAATCTCCTGCCTTGCCTGCATCCAGAATTCTATGGGAATCATCGGCGCGACATCGCATCTGAAGCCGTCCACGTATCTTGCCCAGATCTTCAGCGTTTCGATCTGATAGTCCCAGAGTGCCCGGTTGTTATAATCAAGATCAATCACATCCCACCAGTCACCTGTTTTGTTTCCGAATGAGCCGTCTTTCTTATGGAAAAACCACTCCGGATGCTCCTTTGCAAGAACCGAGTCCGGCGATGTGTGATTGTAAACCACGTCGATGATGACTTTCATGCCTTTCTCATGAATGTCATTTGTAAGATTCACAAAATCTTCCATCGAGCCGAACTCCGGATTGACCGCGCGGTAATCCCTGATTGCATACGGAGAACCGAGCGTGCCCTTGCGATGCTTCTCCCCGACCGGGTGAACCGGCATCAGCCAGATAATATCCGTGCCGAGCGCCCGGATTCTGTCAAGATCCTGCCGGAGTGCCTCAAACGTGCCTTCTTTACTGTAATTGCGGATAAAAACCGAATAGATCATTTTTGTCCGAAGTGCTTTGCCGGTATTGTCTGCCATGTTATCCTCCTGTTAAGAATCCAGATCCCGCTTCTTCCACGCATCATGCGTCTGATTCAGATAATCCGCGATTTCGTTCAGTCCCTGCTGGGAGTACTCGAAATCTTTCACTATCTTCTGCTCCTCCGGCGTCTTCGCATACGCGTAAGGCCCCGGCCAGACCGTACAGCGAAGGACGGCCGGCCCCCGCTTTTCCGGAGGCGTGAAGTGCACGTTTTCGAGCGGCTCCCGCGCTACACGGTAGCACATCATCTCATAACTTCCGTAATATGCCTCGCCGTACTCATAGTGCACAATACTGAACAGGTCTTTTGCGATTACTGCCATCTTCCGGTCCCTCCGCGCAGTACTCAGTCATTCTCCCGAAGCCACTTTTCCACGACGGTGCAGTATTTTGCATGGTCATCGACAAAACACATATGTCTGCACCCTTCAAACAGCTCCCAGTGTGCGTCCGGAATGCGGTCGTACATTGTTTTCGCAACCAGCGGCGTACACAGATCATCCGTTCCGCTGATAATCAGGCAGGGCACGTGGATCTCGCCCAGTCTGTCCGTGTAGTCAAAATTCCGGAGTGTCCCCAGCGGCGTGTATTCATTCGGTCCCCATGCCGTGCGGTAAGCCTCGTCTCCGGTGACCTTCTTTCTGCGGAGGCACTCGGGCGCGTCCGCAGAAACCTTGCCCATGCAATGCAGTTCCATGTAGTGATCATTTGCCTGCAGATACCGTTCGTCCTGATAGTTTCCGGACGCCTCCGCTTCTGCAATCGCCTGCTGCTCCTCTTCCGGAAGATACCGGATCATACGGTGCTGCTCCCTGCCCCAGAGCTGCGAGGAAGAAAGCGTGCTCGAAAGCACTGCCGAACACACACCCTGCGCACCCTCGTCAATCAGATAGGCAAGTTCCAGCATTCCGCCCCATGACTGCCCCAGAAGATGGAACTTCGTGAGCCCGAGATGCTGAATCAGTGCCTTCAGCTCCCGCATCCATGTATCCAGTGTCCAGAGCTGCGGCTGTCCGTCAAGGTACGATTTTCCGCACCCGATCTGATCATACGAAATGACTGCGCGTCCATCGTCCGCGAAACAGTCCAGCACTTCAAAATAATTGTGTGTGCTGCCAGGGCCGCCGTGCAGTAAAATGATCGGTGCCTTTGTGGGGTCCGCTCCCTGCTGCGGTTCCACGATCCGATAATATGTTCTGCCGGAAAGAAACGGCAGATAGCCTTCCGTTATTTTATACATCTTCAATGCTCCTATATTTCTCCGGCCCCGCAGAGCTTGTCCGCGATCGTCACAATCCAGGCTTCTCTGGAAGCCGGCACATGGAACAAAGTAAGCGGCCACATATGCGTCCGGATTATGCTCTGCTCCTTCTGATCGAGTCCGAAATCGCGCGCGGCATTCTCGGCGGCGATCTCCGGATGATGGTAGCCATGCAGCTTGTCGCCGTGCGTATGCCAGTCATATAGAAAATAATCGTGCAGAAACGCGGCCCGCACGAGTCTTCGTTCATCGCATCCTGCATGAAGCGAGCGGTTCAGCGCGAAAGCGGTTTTCGCAACGCGCAGACTGTGGCTATAGGTGGTCACTTTTCCGTGCTGGATATATTTTTTCATCCGCAGCGCCTTCTGATCCAGTGCGATCGGCCGGATCAGTTTATCGAACTGCGTCTCTTCTGTATCTGTGAGAGTCATCTTATCGCCTCCCGGGGTGTTCCGCCCGCCGCAAATCACTTCCTGCGCTCCGCTCTGTCCGCGGCAATTCCAAGTTTCTCCTGCAGGGCAGCGAGCGCTTCCTTGAGCTTTTCCGCGCCGGCCTTGCCGTCGGCGTTACGGAATTCCTGAATACTGTTCAGATGGTACTTCTGGCGGGGAGACATGCCTGCCGCATATCTGCGCATCCGCTCGCTCATTTCGCCGGCTTTGCCGCTCGCGTATTCCTTCATCTCGCCTGCCTTCCCGGCAGCATAGTCTTTCAGATCCGAAGCCGTTACATATGCGCCGATCACAGCGGTTTCGGCTGCTGATGAAACCGCCGCCTTCGCGGCCTGCAGGGTCGCGGCAGGTCCCTGCTGTGCGATCTCGACCCCGGCTTCCATCCGCGCGTTGAATTCACGCGAATAGTTTTCCATTTTCGTAATCAGTTCGGTCAGACTTGCGATTGTCAGCGCGAGGTCCATCGCGAAAAGGAACATAAAAAAGAGTGAAAGACCTTCGTTCAGGAGCGGTCTGTTTTCCTGATGGAGCGAGCGGATGAAGGGAAACAGATAGCGGACAATCACGATGCCCGCAAGTCCGAATCCACAGGTCGCCGGCAGGCAGATCCTGCCGTTTATATTCAGCGGAACCGTGCTGTAATCCCACCAGACCGCATGAAAGATCTTCTCGAGCACATAGGAAGTCGTATACTCGATGACCGCGCTGCCGGCCGCGCAGATCAGAAAGATCTTCCAGCTTGCAAGGCTGCCGGTATTCAGCACCGGCACGAAATTGAACACAATCAGCGCTGTTACAGCCGCCGTCCCGTAGATCGGGCAGACGGGACCGTAGAGGAAGCCTCTGTTTTGCCAGTGTTTCGTTTTAAATGTACAGTAAACCGTCTCCCAGACCCATCCCATAAAGCTGAAAACAATAAAGTTGACAAAGTAAGCGGCAATGATCATGTCGTTTCTCCTTTGCATGCCCTTGTCAGGGCCTGGTCAGCGCTGTCTGAATCTCTTCGATTGTGCGTGGCATCCGGATGCAGGCGCGGTCCTCTTCCGGCAGAAAGCCATGCAGAACCATTGTATCAAATACGGCTCCGAGCGCGTCATAATATCCGTTGATATTGAAAAGGAAACACGGCTTCTTCGTCTGCCCCAGCCGGTAAAGCGACACCACTTCCGAAAGCTCTTCCAGCGTTCCGACGCCGCCCGGCAGCGCAATAAAAGCATCCGAAAGTCGGATCATCGTCTCTTTCCGCTGCGCCATTGTCTCCGTCTCATAACATTTGCTAAGATCATACCGGATCTGCGCCGGTGTTGCAAGGAAATGCGGAACGACTCCGATTGCCTGGCCGCCGCCGTCCAGCACTGCCTGCGAAACCGCGCCCATCAGGCCGTTGCAGCCGGCCCCGTAGACCAGCGTATGACCGTTTTCGGCAATCCATCTGCCAAGCGCCCGTGCCTGCGCCGCGAAGGCCGGATCATCTCCCGCGGCAGCACCGCAATAGACTGCGATCTTCATTCCTGCTCCTTTCCTTCTCCGGCCGCCCGGATCTTTTCCCTTGTCATGTCGTCAAGGACTGTTTTGAATTTCCGTAAATATGGGGAAAACTGCACCTGCTCCCGGCCGTAGTGAAACTGCAGGTCATACTCGAGCGGAAGCCACGTGCTGATATCCGACTCGTCATGTGACAGGACGGCCTCCAGCTTATCCAGCGCCTTATAAAGCTTCGCTTCGCCGGTTTCCATTGCCCGCATTTCCATCAGAAGACCCTTCCATTCGCTGCGCTGCGGCTCCGGAAAACTGCGCACCCATTCGTCAAACAGCGCGTCTTCACTCGTTTCGTCAGCAGTTGTCTTGACAAAGGTCGGGATATCCCCGGTAAACGCCTCCCCCAGATCGTGGATCAGACACATCCGGATCACACGGTTCATATCCAGCGATTGAAACTCCGGAATCTCCGAAAGCAGCATCGCCATAAGCGCCATGCGCCAGCTGTGGTCGGCTACGCTTTCCATGCGGCCGGGAGCTGTTTCACAGTGGCGTGTGTTTATTTTAAGCCGCGCGGCCCGGTCCAGAATTTTCAGAATTTCCCGGGGCGAAGCTTCGGTTTTCGTCTCCTGTGTCATCCTTGTTCTCTCCATCTCCTATGCGGCTATCGCTTCTCCTGCGGACAGCCGTGTCTCAATTCCGGTTAAACAGATACAGCCCGTCAACCGGCACGCGCTCCCTGATAAACTGACTGATATCAAGGCCCGCAAAGAACGCGCCTTCCAGATTACCGCGCTGCATATCCTCTCCTCCGCCCGCGTGGAGTGCCAGAATTTTCCATGTTCCGCAGGCATCCGGCTTTCCCCATGCCTGTCCACTGCGGGAAAACAGCCACGCGTCCAGGATATCCATGATCTCGCGGACGCTTGTCTCCGGGATATCTGTTTCCAGCGCGCGGCCGATCCCGTGATGCCCGGGACCTCCATGATACGTAAAACTGCGGAACTGCACGTGTCCTTTAGCTGTAATGACCAGCCGCTGCTCGATTTCCGCTTCCGCGGGAAAAACAAGCCCTTCAGCCTCGCGGGAGGTGGTGATCGCGACTGCTTTGCAGGCTTTCAGAGATAAGTCTTCCGCGATTTCCGGTTCAAGATCGGACTCGAGCCGTTCCATAAAGTCTGCATATTGTGACATGCTGATTCCTTTCTGTTCCGTCCTGCGGCCAGCTGTCCGCAGTCCAGTCAAATTTTCCGGAAAGCAGCGCCGGTGCCGTTTTTCTCTGCCCTGCGATATACGATACCATCAGAACGCCGTCTGATACGGCGCCGGAAAGGAGCTTTACCAGTTCCTGATTTGACGCGTGGCAGGACGGATCTTCCGCTTTCCCGACGATGTGTCCCCGCAGTGCGTCGTACTGCCCGAGAACTTTCAGCGCGGCAAGCAGAAAATTTCTCTTGAGGTCGCTCCTGCAAAGCAGGATATGGTGAAAGCGGACGAAATCATGCAGTGCAGTCCGTATTGTCTGTTCGTCCATCTCCGGATAGAACGGGGCGATGGCAGTTTCCGCGCCGGCAGACTCTGCGGCGTCACGGCGCGCAGTACCTGCACCGCCGGCAGTATCTGCGCAGTTCTGCGCAGTCTTCGCAGCGCCGGCCCTGCCACTGCACGCCTCCACCGCACCGCTGCGCACGCCCTTCGCAAACTCCGCCGAAATGTCAGCCATCACCGGAACAAAGCCCGCGGCAGCAAGGAGTTCCCGGTCAAAGTCTCCTTCGATAACATTATGCGGGACGTGCCTCGTCTTCTCATACCAGTTCACGTAGCCGTGGCAGGTGGTGTCCAGTGCGAAATGACACGCTGTGCCGCAGAGAAACGCCCGCGTCGCCGGCTGCCGCGCCGGGTCCAGCCCCTCAAGTATCGAAAGGCGCTTGCCGAAAAACGCCTCGCCCGTCTGTCCGTGGAGCCGCCCGCCGTAAGCCGCCACATCATTTTTGTGCAGCGGTTTGTAGTAGAAAAAGATATCCGGTCCCTGCAGACCTATATTGTAAAGTCCCCTGTATGGTGCGATCTCTTCCTGCAGTTTTTCCGGAAGTTTGTCAAAAACCAGATTCCCGAAATGCTGATGCGCATAAGTTGACGGCATACTTTCTTCCTTTCCGTCCGCGTGTTTTAATAATCGACCTTCATCATTGTAAGGCCGCAGGCCGGTGCGGTCGGACCTGCCTTCTTCCGGTCTTTCGCCTCCAGAATGCGGTCCATATCTTCCGGCCGGAGTCTGTGATACCCGGCTTCGAGGAGTGTACCGGTCAGGATGCGGACCATATTCTGCAGGAATCCGTTCCCGTGGAAATAAATCCGGATATAATTACCGCTTTCCTCGATATTGATCGTATCGATGACACGCACGGTACTCTTTTTCATATGCGAGTTGCCGCAGAAGCTCTTATAATCATGCATGCCCGCAAGACGCTGCGCGGCCTCCCTCATCGCGTCTGTGTCCGGCTTTTCATCCAGTACGTACACATATTTTCTGTCAAAAACAGGCTTCACCCCTTCATCGGAATACCAGAGCGTGTAGCGGTATGTTTTGCCGGTCGCTTTGAAGCGGGAATGGAACCGGTCCGCGCACTGCTTCACCTCGCTGACACTGATATCGTCCGGAAGATACCGGTTCAGATAGCGCTGAATTTCCTCTTCGCTCATCGCCGTGTCAAGCAGAACATTGGCGGTCATTGCGCGCGCATGAACGCCCGCGTCGGTGCGGCCTGCGCCGATCACGGTAATCTTCCTGTCCGGCGCGGCGTCTGTCATTCTTGCAAGCACACTTTCAAGCTTCCCCTGAATGGTCATATCTGTACCCGGCTGGTGTTCCCAGCCAAGATACCGCGTGCCGTCATAACTGATGATCATCTTAAAGTTTTTCATAATATATCAAAGCCTTGCGCTCCCGCAGGAGGAACGCCTTGTGCGAGGATTAAAAAAGCTGCGGCAGCCGATTTCTCAGCGCCGCAGCTTTCCGCAATTTCCTGCCGGTCCGTTACTGCAAAGAACGGCACGAAATTATTCTTCTACCTTTGTAAACTCATCCTTGCCTACGCCGCAGATCGGGCATGTCCAGTCATCCGGGAGATCCTCGAATGCTGTGCCGGGAGCGATGCCGTTATCCGGATCGCCAACCGCGGGATCATAGATATATCCGCAAGGGCCGCATACATACTTGTCCATCGTTACAACCTCCAATGCTTTCTGCTCCGGGAGCGTACGCATTTCCCTTCCGGCGCATCGCGCCACAGGGAAACACAGTTAAAATGTTAACTCATTGTAGCAATACCTGTGCAAAATAGCAATCCCACAGACACATTACAGGGAAGGATTATTCGTTCTCCGAAGCTGCACCCTGCTGCAGGTTCTTCATCGACAGGCTGATTCTCTTCTTCTCGGGATCAAAGTCCGTAACAACAGCCGTTACTTCCTGACCGACCTTTAAAACATCCGAAGGCTTCTCAATGCGCTCCTGTGAAATCTGAGATACGTGCAGAAGGCCGTCGATGCCGTCCTCGAGAGAAATGAACGCGCCGAAGTCCGTCAGTCTCGCAACCGGTCCTGTAACAACAGTGCCGACCGAGTACTTCTCATCCGCTGTCAGCCAGGGATCCTGATCCGGCCACTTGCAGGACAGGGAAATCTTCTCGCCCTTGATGTCCTGAACGAATACCTTGACGGAATCGCCGGGCTTGAAAAGCTTGTGCGGATCCAGATTCTTGACCGGAGACCAGGTCATCTGCGTTACATGCAGAAGGCCGTCTACGCCGCCGATATCCACAAACGCACCAAATGAAGTAATGTTCTTGACCTTGCCTTCAAAAACATCACCGATTTTTAAGGAATCAAGCAGCTCTTTCTTCTTCTCGGCATGCTCTTTTGCGAGGATCGGCTTTCTGCTGCCGATAATTCTGTGTTTTGCCGGATCGTACTCGGTAATCAGGAACGAAAGCTCCTGTCCGACATACTTGGTGAGGTCCTTCTCGAAGGTATTGGAAACCTGGCTTGCCGGAATGAATACCTGCACGCCGTCAACTTCCGCGCAGATACCGCCCTTGTTGCTCGATGTGATCGGCGCTGTAACAACCGTCTGGTTATTGAAAGCGTCCTCAACGATCTTGCTGGTTTTCTCCTGCGCTGCCTTCTTGTGGGACACGATGACTTCGCCCGTCTTACTGTCGATCTTCATGATCTTGACCTGTACAGTGTCGCCCTCATGAAGTGCGCTCGTAAGATCCCTGACGTCATCGGCGTAAGCGGAAACGCTCATATGCGCGTCGTACTTGTAGCCGACGCTCATGATCGCCTCATCCGGAGTAACACTGAAAACAGTGCCATCCACCACTTCGCCCACGTGGATGTTCTTCGTGGACTCCTCGAACAGCTTGCTGAATGATTCTTCTGCCATAAATTAATATCTCCCCTTTTCCTGTGAGGACCTGCTCCCATGGATGTCTCAATTCAAAGCTTCCTGCGTTCTCCAAGTCATCCTCCGGACCGGCATAGTCCGGAGCAAGCTTGCGGTGCCCCACATAGTTATTAATATTGTAAACCTTTTTGATAAAAATTGATAACCTTTTATATCAAAAACAGTCAATTCAGTATTATATCATACATGATAAATTAGTCTATAGGCACTGCAGAAAATTTCATCCGGTCCGGAGCCGCATAAACATCTGCAAGGCAGAAAAACGACCGGCAGAAAGCCGGTGTTTTGCCGGCTGTGCTCCGTCGTCTGGATTACCGGTAATCTTCAGGAAACTGGTTGATATCCCGAATCAGTGTTTCCACAAATTCGCGGCACTTGCCGCAGCCCGTACCCGCGCCGGTCGCTTCCTGTACCTGCACGTAGGTCGAAGCGCCGTTTTGTACGGCATCAATGATTTTTCCATAAGATACATTGTGGCAGTGGCAGGCAGTTTTCTCACGTTTCATAGTGTCTTCTCACTTTGTCAGGTCGACGCCCTCGTTCTCCATTAAAAGCTTCATCGCTTTGTACTGATCTTCTTTCGCGACTTCAAGATGATATATGATTCTCTGGTCATCCTTGTTCTCCGGCTTCGTGCCGGCCCAGTCCGCAGTTTTCATATGCGCGCCGCCAAGAACCGGGAACGCCTCGGTCGCCCAGTCGTTCGTACGGATTCCCGCATCCCGCAGGAGCTTTGTCTTCCGCTGCAGCTCGTCTTTGCTGCCTGTATCCAGAAGCTTTACCTTTTTCTTCAGAAAGAAAAACATAGATTCACCCTGTTATAAATCAGGGGGCATGAAAAGTACCGCTTCTCATGCCCCCGCATATCACCCGGCAGCAGGCTGCCGGTCAGTTCTTATAATCTTTGCCTTTGAACTTAAGTCTCGACAAGGCTCTTGCCATTGCCGCCTGCGTCATGCGGTATTCGCTGATGCTCTGTCTCTGGCGCAACCGCTCTTTCGCGCGTTCCAGTGCTTCGTTCGCTCTGCGCGCGTCCAGCTCCGCCTCGGTTTCGCAGGTATCCACAAGTACCTGGCAGCGGTTGTTCGCAAACACCATGGTCCCGAAACCCGCAACGACGTGAATTTTTGTTCCGTCGTCCTTTTCAATGTCGAGTTCTCCAGGCTCCAGCGCCATAATGACTCTCTGATGATGCGCGAGAAACTGAATCTGGCCGTCCAGCGTCTGCACGGTCAGGCACTTTGCAAAGCCCTTGTAAAACTCCTTGTCCGTGGCAAGTACTCTAAGATAGAAATGTGCTGTATCCATTCTTTATCCTGTCTCTTTCGTCTGCCGCGACGGTTTTTACACCATGCTCTTAGCTTTCTCGATGACATCGTCCACCGTACCGACATTGAAGAATGCGTTCTCCGGATACTGGTCCATATCGCCGTACAGAATCGCCTGGAAGCCTTTGACCGTATCCTCAATCGACACGTATTTGCCGGGAATACCGGTGAACTGCTCCGCCACGTGGAACGGCTGGGAGAGGAAGTTGCGGATACGGCGCGCTCTCGAAACGACCGTCTTGTCTTCGTCCGAGAGTTCTTCCATGCCGAGGATCGCGATGATATCCTGCAGCTCTTTGTACTTCTGGAGGAACTGCAGCACCTTCTGTGCCGTTTCGTAGTGTTCCTTGCCGACAACATTCTCCTGCAGAATTCTGGAGGAGGAAGCGAGAGGATCTACCGCAGGGTAGATACCCTGTTCCACGACTTTTCTCGACAGAACCGTTGTCGCGTCAAGGTGCGCGAATGTTGTCGCAGGTGCAGGGTCAGTCAGGTCATCGGCAGGAACATAGACTGCCTGTACCGATGTAACAGACCCCTTGGTCGTCGAAGCAATTCGCTCCTGCAAGGCGCCCATCTCATTCGCGAGCGTCGGCTGATAACCAACCGCCGAAGGCATACGTCCGAGCAGGGACGAAACCTCCGAGCCTGCCTGAACAAAACGGAAAATGTTATCAATGAACAGAAGCACATCTTTATGTTCCATGTCACGGAAATACTCCGCCATCGTAAGACCTGTCTCCGCCACTCTCATGCGGGCTCCCGGCGGCTCGTTCATCTGACCGAATACCAGGGCGGTATTCTTGATAACGCCGGACTCTGTCATCTCACTCCAGAGATCATTTCCTTCACGGGAACGCTCACCGACACCCGTGAAAATCGAGTAGCCGCCGTGCTCTTCCGCAACGTTCCGGATCAGTTCCTGAATCAGGACTGTTTTGCCGACACCGGCGCCGCCGAACAGACCGACCTTGCCGCCCTTCGCGTAAGGCTCCAGAAGGTCGATGACCTTGATACCTGTTTCCAGAATTTCCTGTACGGGGCTCTGCTCGGTGAACTTCGGAGGCTTTCTGTGAATTTCCCAGCGCTCGCCGCCCTCAATGTCACCCTTGCCGTCGATCGGATCGCCAAGGACATTGAACAATCTTCCGAGGTTCTGATCGCCGACCGGCACCTCAATGCCTTTTCCCATCGACAGAACCGGCATATCCTTCTGCAAGCCTTCACTTGCGGAAAGCATAATGCATCTTACCCGGTTCTCACCGACATGCTGCTGGACTTCCATAACAACCTTGTGGCCGTGGTTGTCAACCTGCAGCGCGGTCTGAATAATCGGAAGGGGAAGATCCGCGAACTCAACGTCCACGACAGGTCCCATTACCTGTACGATTTTACCTATCTGCATTCGTGCCTACCTTTTCCTGCGCTTTTCTTCTCTGTGCAGCTTTCTCTTTCTGCCGCGCGCGGGCTTTCGCGCCTGCCGCAACCTCTGTGATTTCCTGCGTGATCTGCGCCTGCCGCTCTCTGTTGTACTGAATGGAGAGCTCCTGGACAAGCTCCTGGCCGCTCTTGTTCGCGGAATCCATCGCCTGCATACGCGCGCTGTGCTCCGCGCAGAACGACTCAACCAGTGCGCTGTAAATAAAGCCGCCGACGAAATCCGGAACGATGGTGTCCAGAAGGCGCTTGACATCGGGATGGATATTGAAATCTTCCTGCACCGTGTCGGCAACCATTTCGAATGTGCCGTGCCTTCGAAGATGTGTCAGAGGCAGCAGCTGCACAGCTCTGGTCTCCATTTCCATGCTGCCCTGCATCGCGGTAAAGATGATAAAAACATCATCGACCTCACGGTTATTGTACAGCTCCAGCATCCGGCTCGCGATATGTCTCGCTCTTCCCAGTGTCGGTTTCTGTGCCGTGTAATGAAAATGCTCGTCAACCGGTACGTTTTTATGCTGGAAATAAGCCCGTCCGACTTCGCCGACGACGAACAGTTTGTCGTTTCGTCCCGGGTCGAAGTCTTCTTCGGCCATCTTCAGAACATTGTGATTGTAGCTTCCGGCAAGTCCTTTGTCCGCGGTTACACAGATAATCGCGCGGCGTCTCGCCTTGCCCTCCAGCTCGTTGTGCGTATCCAGATACGGATGGTAAAACTCCTCCGGAAGATGGCGGAGCACTCTGTCGAACATGGCCTGCAGAGCGATGTAATACGGTTCCGTCGCAGCCAGAGACCGTCTCGCGTTATTTAATTTGGTTGAAGAGATCATATACATCGCGCTCGTGATCTTGAGCGTGTTCTGTATGCTGCTGATTCTCTCCTTGATTTCTCTTGTAGATGCCATGATTCCTCTTTAATGCAGGAAGCTCCTTTTGCTCAAGCTTTGGGTGCTTCCTTCTTGTCCCACTTTTCGCTCCGGAACGCGTCCGCGGCCTTTAAAATTTCTTTGGCTGTGGAGTCTTCCAGCCGCCCGCTGGTTGTGAGCTCGCTCACAATGTTCGGATACGATGTGTGGAAATAATCGAGCATCTCGCTCTGATATTCCTTGACCTCTTTGACTGGCAGGTCGATCATCCTGCGGCTCTCCGCAACGACAAGCGTAATGACCTGATCCGCCATCGAAAGCGGATGCTCGAGCGGCTGCTTGAGCAGTTCCATCAGAACACGTCCCTGCGCGAGCTGCTGCTGTGTTGCCTCGTCCAGATCAGAAGAGAACTGTGTGAACACTTCCATTTCTCTGTACTGTGCAAGGTCAATACGGAGCGAACCTGCCGCCTTCTTCATGGCTTTGGTCTGTGCGGCGCCGCCGACACGGGATACCGAAAGTCCGACGTTGACCGCGGGGCGCTGTCCTTCGAAAAACAGATCCGACTCCAGGAAAATCTGACCGTCCGTAATGGAAATGACGTTGGTCGGAATGTATGCGGATACATCGCCATCCTGCGTCTCGATGATCGGGAGCGCCGTAATGGAGCCGCCGCCGAGCGCATCGGACAGTCTCGAGGAACGCTCGAGAAGTCTGGAATGCAGGTAGAAAACATCACCGGGATACGCTTCACGTCCCGGGCTTCTGCCGAGCAGCAGAGAAATCGCGCGGTAAGCAACCGCGTGCTTGGAAAGGTCATCATAGACGACAAGAACGTCGCGGCCGCGCAGCATGAAATACTCCGCGAGGGACGTTGCCGCATACGGCGCGATATACTGCAGAGGCGCCGGATCAGCCGCTGTCGAAGCGACGACGATCGAATAGTCCAGAGCGCCATGCTCTTTGAGCGTATTCACAAACGTCGCGATCGTCGATGCCTTCTGGCCGATTGCCGTGTAAATGCAGATAGTGTTTTTACCTTTCTGGTTCAGGATCGTGTCCAGAGCGATTGATGTTTTGCCGGTCTGGCGGTCGCCGATGATCAGCTCACGCTGTCCGCGGCCGATCGGGAACATCGAGTCGATTGCGAGGATACCGGTCTCCATGGGCGTCGTAACAGGTTTTCTGTCGATAATGCCCGGCGCCGGCTCTTCAATCGGACGGTACTCGTCGGAAACAATCGGAGATCCGCCGTCAATCGGGGATCCGAGCGCGTCAATGACGCGGCCGAGGAATCCGTCGCCGACAGGAATGCCGGCGCGCTTGCCGGTGCCGACGACGCGGCTGCCTTCGCCGATCGTGCCTTCCTGATCGAACAGGATCGCGCCGATGCCGTCATCGTTGATATCCTGCACCATGCCCTTGACACCGTTGTCAAACAGAACGATTTCGCCGTACTGTACATGGGAAAGGCCGTCGATCGTGACGATGCCGTCGCCGGCGGTTTCAACTGTGCCGACCTCCGACTTCTCCGCCTGAATATGGAAACGGTCGATCGCGGTCTTGAGCATCGTCATGATGCTGCCGGAGCCGTCGCCCGAGCCGTCATCTCTGTAAGCTTTTTCCCTTGCGGCATCGATACGGTTTTCGAACTGTCTCTCGCGGCCGCGGGTACTCCAGTCATACTCGTCGCTTCCTACGTCCAGAATAAAGCCGCCGTGAACCTTGGGTTCGAGAACGACCTCGAGTTCGACATCTTCCTTCCTGACACTGTATTTCGCGGCAAGAAATTCGATAAATTTTGTCTTTTGCTCATCGCTGGGTTTCGTGACGCAGCGCAGAACCGCGTGCAGCTTCTGCACGTTTACATTCGGATTATTGCTCATTCTGTGATACTTCCTTCAGAAAGTCGTCATACAGTTTCTCATCGCTCTCGGATTCCGCGATCTTGGCGGCAGCTTCCTTTACCATGCCGGTAATCTCATCCTCTGCCTTGCGCTTCTCCTGATCGGCCACAGCCTTTGCCTTGTCTCTGGCCTCGCTGATGATCTGCTCTGATTTGGACTGTGCCTCGCTGACAATTCTGTCGTACTCGGCTGCGCCCTTTACTTTTGCGTCCGCAACTGCCTTCTCTTCGTTCTCGGCAATCTTAGATGCAGAAGCAGCCAGCTGCGCTTTCAGATCGTCTGCGTCCTTATTGGTCTTTTCGGCTGCCTGATAGCTGGCTTCAATCTCGTCATTGCGCTTTTTCAGAATTTCCCTGACCGGCTTGAAGAGGAACTTCTTGACGAGGGCAAACAGAATCAGCACATTGATGATTTCCCAGACGATATTCAGATCAATACGTAACATTTCTCTCCTTCGCTGCCTGTAAACAGGCAGTCTCCCTCAAAAAACTTTAATGCGACGGGTGAATTACAGCATGAAGATGATCAGAATACCGATGACGAAACCGTAAATAGCAGTTGCCTCTGCAAGTGCGCAGCCAAGCAGAAGGTTTCTCATGATCTTGGAATCTGCCTCAGGCTGTCTTGCGATCGCGTCTGTAGCGTGTGCTGTTGCAATACCGATACCAAGACCTGCGCCGATGCAAGCCAGTGCCGCAATACCTGCTCCTAATGCTACCATAGTGTAATACCTCCGAAAAATTATTGTGTCTTAACTGAACGAACGACTTTATATTTCCAATCTTAGTTCTTGCTGCTGGTTCTTCCGTGCCGAAGGCACAGAAGAACCATAAGCTCCCGCTGCCGGCTCCGCTGAAAGCGGGCCGTAAGCTCCTGCTGCTGGTTCTTCCGTGCCGAAGGCACTGAAGAGCCATAAGCTCCCGCTGCCGGCCTTGCCGAAGGCAGGCCGTAGGCTCCTGCTGCCGGCTCCGCTGAAAGCGGATCAGCGGGCCTTACGCCTGCACAGCCTTCTTCTTCGCCTTCCTGACCTTCTTCGGTCTGGGCGCAGCCGGCTCCGCAGCCTCCGCAATGAACAAAGATGTAAGGAAAACAAATACATACGCCTGAATCAGACCGTCAAAGAAGTCAAAATACAGGCTGAACACCACCGGTACGCCTACCGGCACGAGCATCTTGATCAGCTCCATGATAACGAACGCACCGAGTACGTTTCCGAAAAGACGCATGCACAGCGAAAGCGGACGGATGAATACCTCGAGAATGTTGATCGGAGTTACAATTGCGATCGGCTCGGTGAAACTGCGCAGCCATCCCTTGCCGCCCTTCGCGCGGATGCCGGCCGCTTCGATGAGAATGATGCTCATCAAAGACAAAGCAATCGTAACATTCATATCCTTCGTCGGCGGTTTCACGCCGAATACGCCGATGATATTCGCAAAGCCGATGAACAGCAGTACAGTCGACATGTACTCTCTGTACTGCAAAGCATGTTCGCCCAGCATATCCCCGGTAAAACTGTCCAGCCAGTTTACGATGAACTCCGCAGCGAGCTGTCTCTTGCCCGGATTTCTGACTTTCATGTTTCTTGTCAGCCAGATACACAGGAATGTGATGATCGCCATGACCACCCATGTGATCACAACCGATTCCGCGATCTGGATCTTTCCGCCGATCGTAAAGGCGGTTTCAACAGTCAGTTCTTCCACCAGTTTATGAGCAAGCGCTTTCATCTGATTTCCTTTCCGCTATGCCGCGGGAGCCTGCCCTCAGCATTTGTTTTGCACAAAACAGTTTCCTTTTAAAACGTGTAGTATTATACTTGCACTGATTTCATAAGTGAAATATATATTTGATATTTGCAACATATCAAATATGCATTTCTTGTGATTTTACGCACCACATATTAGATTTTACTCTTATTAAAAGGAAACGCAAGGGAACAGGCCTGCCCCTGATTAAAGCAAATGCCGGGAAGCAGGTCTGCCCCATGGAGCTGTCTCATGGTAAACTACGAATACTACCGCATTTTTTATTATGTGGCAAAATGTCTGAACATGACGAGGGCAGCTGAAATGATCGGAAGCTCGCAGCCCAACGTCACGAGGAGCATGAACAATCTGGAAGCGCAGCTTGGCTGCAAACTCTTTGAGCGCACGCATCACGGCATTTCGCTTACACCCGACGGGAAAATGCTGTATGACCATGTTTCCATCGCGGTCGACCAGCTGCAGATGGCCGAAGAATACATCAGTGCCGAGAAAGACCTCGACACCGGTCAAATCAGGATCGGGGTGACGGAGATCGCAATGAATGTTTTTCTGCTGGATCAGTTAAAGCTCTTCCAGACAAAATATCCCCGCATCGTCGTTCACCTTTACAATTACACTTCCCCGAAAGCGGCGGAAGCGCTGGTGCGCGGGCTGGTCGATTTTGCCGTGATCACAACACCGGTCAACCTTCCCGAAACGCTGCATGTCGAATATCTCGATACATTTTCGGAAATTCTGGTCGGCGGGCCCAAGTACAAATCTCTGTCCGCGAAAAAGCATTCTCTCCGCGAACTTCACCGCTACCCGTTTATTTCTCTTAGTGTCGGGACCGGCAGCCGGGAATTTCTGATTCAGCATTTCCTGAATCAGGGGCAGACTTTCGATCCTGCTGTGGAGGCCGCAACAACCGGCCAGATTCAATCGATGGTGCGTTTTGATCTTGGGCTTGGCTTTGTCCCGGCTTCATACATTACCGAGCGCGGCCTGATCCGCGAACAGATTTATGAAATTCCTCTTGAAGATCCGCTGCCGCCGAGGAAGATCTGCCTCGTCACGCGTGATGACGAAAGCAATCAGCGGCAGGCGCCGCTGACCTTTGTCAGGCAGCTGCATGCAGCGGCGCGGATCGGACAGGCCGGGAGAGAGTAAGACGCAGGGCGGCCGGGCGCAGGCGGGGTGCCGCCCGGCACAGCAAGTAAGTTCGTGGGTGCAGAGCATCCACGCGGGTACGACATATATAATATGGAAAGAATACGTATGAACAGGAAATTTTCAGTTGAAAAAGATGCTTCCTATGATAATGACGGGCAGCCCGTAAATAAGAAGGCTTGTATTGATTCTGCGGATAGCGGCGGACAGCCGGTGCGCGCTGACGAGCCGCCGCTGGGAAGCCGCCGCGGGAAGCTTGCCAGAAGGCTTTCCGGCGAGCGGCAGATGTCCGAAGCAATGATCGTCAGCGCTTTTCTGGCATTCAGCGGGGGATTTCAGGATGCGTATACTTATATTGTGCGGGATCATGTTTTTGCGAATGCGCAGACAGGCAACATTGTCCTGATGAGCACGCACTTTCTCGCACGGGAGTGGGGCGCCGGCATTCGTTATCTGTTTCCTGTTTTATCGTTCGCGGCTGGCGTCCTCTGCGCCGAGCAGCTCGAGAGCCATCAGAAAAATGCTTTTCGCGTTCATTGGCGGCAGGCGATTGTTTTGCTGGAGATCTTGATTCTTGCATGCGTCAGTTTCATCCCGCAGCAGTTCAATACGCTGGCAAACATGATGGTCAGCTTTTCGTGCGCGATGCAGGTGCAGGCATTTCGCAAAGTTGCGGGCAATCCGTACGCAAGCACGATGTGTATTGGGAATTTACAGAAGGGGACGGCGGCGCTGTCTGCTTTTCTGCGGACGAAGCAAAATGCCGCGCTGCGCAGGAGTCTGTATTATTTCGGTGTGATTTTGATTTTCGCGATCGGTGCGGGAGTCGGCGGGAACCTCTCCGCACTCTTTGGCGGAAGGATTATTCTGGTGAGTGCGGCAGTGCTTGGGGCAGCCTATCTGCTGATGGAACTGGAGAAGTATAAGTAAGCGCCGGCGAGGACGCTCTAAAACCGGAACGGGCCGCTCTTGCCTCCATCCTTTGACACGAGATGGATGTCACGGATGACCATCCGTTTGTCGATGGCCTTGCACATGTCATAAATTGTAAGAAGCGCAGCCGAGACGCCGGTCAGTGCTTCCATTTCGACGCCTGTTCTGCCGGTGGTCTTTACCGTGCAAAATGCCGTAATCGCGCCGGCCTTTGAATCCGCTTCAAACGTGACTTTCGCGTTTGTCAGCTGCAGGGCATGACACATCGGAATCAGGTTCGGGGTCTGTTTTGCCGCCATGATACCCGCAACCTGAGCTACCGTGAGGACGTCGCCTTTGGGGACTGTTTTGCCGCGGATGGCGTCGAAGACTTCCTTCGAGACCTCTATGTATCCGGTCGCGGTCGCGGTTCTTTCCGTCTGCGGCTTGCCGGAAACATCGACCATAAAAGCATTCCCGTCCTCGTCAAAATGCGAAAACCCGTTATTCATCCTTCGCCTCCAGATATTTGAGCACAGCCTTGTCCGGCGGGGCAGCCTCGACACGCGCCTCATCGCCGGGCATGATGATCCCGCCGCGCACGACAACTGCGAAAATTCCTTCCCGCGGCATTATGCACGTGCCGAGTTTGCGGGAGATCTCACAGCGGTCGTGGCACTTCTTGCCAATCTGTGAAACTTCCAGCACGCAGTCGCCGATCAGGATTCTGGTCCCGACCGGCAGAAGCTTCAGGTCGGAGCCGGAGAGGGTGATGTTTTCCCCGAAAGCGCCGCAGTCAACATCCGCGCCGTGGCTGCGCAGCGCCTCGATCTGTTCATAGGAAAGCAGGCTCACCTGCCTGTGCCAGTGCCCTGCATGCGCGTCGCCGGAAACGCCCCAGTCCCGCAGCAGGCGGATCTGCGGCCTGCACGTTTTGCGTGTTCCTTTTGCCTCGCTTGTGCAGACGGCGATAACTTTTGCCATACGATATCCTCTCATCCGCCGATATCGCTCATCGGCGCGTCTTCTGTAATCTCTTCCGGTCTGTCAAAACAATGCCCTCCCGGTTTCGCCACCACCGCCCCGCGGATGGCGGCGGCGAGCGCGTCAGCCGTGCGCGGTTCGTCCGACGCCCGGCCGCGCAGGATGCTCCGCACATCCACGCTTTCTCCGTAACAGAGGCAGGGCTTGAGTCTGCCGGTTGATGTCAGGCGGATGCGGTTGCAGTCCGCGCAGAATTTTCCGTGCAGTGCGCTGATAAAACCGATTGAACCCTGAAAACCCGGAATGTGCACATACTTTGCCGGTCCGTTTCCATAGGCTGCAGTGTCTTCCCGCAAGTCCGGGTACACTTCGATCAGCTTACGCAGAATTTCATCTCCGGAGATTCCTGCTAAAGGCGGCGACGCCTGTGCGTTGCCGCAGCAGCCGGTCACTGCGCCGTGCCGGCTGTCCTTGCCGGAGCCGCTGCCTGCCGCGCCGATCGGCATCAGCTCTATAAATCTGATCTGCAGCGGCTGTGATCTTGCCAGTCCGGCAAGTTCGAGCCACTCCCCGTCGTTGATGCCGCGTAAAAGTACGGAATTGATTTTGACAGGCAGACCGGCAGTGAGCGCAGCCTTGATTCCGCACCGCACATCTTCGTAAGCGTCCACGCCGGTCAGCTGGCGGAACATCTCCCTGTGAACCGTATCGAGGCTGACATTCACCGCGTCAAGTCCGGCTTCCAGAAGTTGCGGCAGCCGTTTTTCCAGCAAAACACCGTTCGTCGTCAGCGTCACCTGTTCGATCCCGGGAATCCGCTTCAACTCCCCGATCAGCCGGCAGCAGTCGCTGCGAAGGAGCGGTTCGCCGCCGGTTATTTTGACGCGGGTAATGCCCAGCGATGCCGCGGCTTCCGCAACTTCCACAAATTCTTCGCTTGTCAGATAGCGCGCGGGCGCGGCCCCGGCAGGAGACAGACGCTGACAGACTGCGGCGCCGTGATTGTCGTCGCCGTCCTGCGCAGCGGCTTCCGCGCAGCACCGATCCGCCCCGTCCGGTGTGCCCTGCGGCCTGCAATACCTGCAGCACAAATTGCACCGGTCTGTTATGGAAATTCTTATATAGTTGATCTCCCGCTGAAAACTATCTCTCATGCTCCGGTAGAATATACTCCATCATAACATCCTGCGCGCCGCCGCACAGCATCCCGTCCATGACCGAAGGATCGTCCTGAAACGTCACATGAATCACCACAGGGTGCAGGTCCGGCTTATCTTTCCGGCAAAGCATCTCCCGCCCCGCCCTGATCACCTCCGCCTCGGAAAGCCCTCCGCCGATCGTTCCTTCCAGTGTGCCATCCGCGCGGATCAGCATCTTCGTCCCGACTTCGCGTGGCGCGCTGCCGCTTCGCGCGATAATCGTTGCCAGAATCGCCGGCACCTTCGGCTCCTGCAGCTCATCCAGAAGCCTGTGGGAGAGCGGGGTGTCGGGGGCGGTTTTGTTTTTACGTGCAATAATTTCTGCCAGAATCGAAACTGCGATCTCCTCCGGCGTCTGTGATCCGATCGGCAGTCCGATCGGCGCGCGCAGCTCGTTCAGGTCCTCCTCGGGGATTCCTTCCTGCAAAAGCTGCTGCCTCATGATGACAGCGCGCCGCCGGCTCCCCATCATACCTGCGTACGCGCGCGGCAGCCGGAGAATCGCGCGAAGGCAATCGAGGTCGCACTGATGTCCGCGCGTCACAACGACAAAGTACGTGCCCGCATCCCCCCGGATTCCACGCAGGGCCTCTGCAAAGTCAGCGCGGATGCCTTCATCTGCGCCGGCTTCGCGTGCTTTTCGCGCGAACTCTTCCCGGTCGTCGATACAGATCACGTAAAAGCCGGTCAGCTTCGCGATTCGGATTAAAGAGAGCCCGACATTCCCCGCGCCGCAAATAACAAGTCTCGCCTCGCGCGTAAGCATCTGCGCAAACAGCCTTGTGCCGCCGGCTTGCGTGATACCGGTTTCGCGGATTCCGGAGAGCCGGCGCTCATATTCCCGCCAGAACATTCCATCCGCAAACACCACCTTCCCGTTTTGCAGAACTGCTTTCGCGCCTGCATGCGGTCCGTCCAGCACCGTGACTACAAGATTCTCTGTATCGCCGGCAAGGCCGGCAAACTGTCTGTAAAATTCACGGCTCATCGTATTCTCCGTCTTCCTCCCGCAAAAACAACACCTTCAAGACATCAAGTCTCAAATACCGCGGCATACCCTTTTCCTCCAGCAGTGGCCAGTCCTCCCGCTGGACCATCCAGGTGAGCAGTGAGTGCGCCGCAGGGCGGGTTTGACCCGGCGAGCGGCAGGCTGCCGCCGCAGCATCCGGATAAAAATAGAAGATCTTCTCAAACTGCAACTCCGCGCGTGCGTCTTCATTATAACGGATACAAGCCTGCAGCATTCCTGAGGGAAGCTCATCCCATACCGGTATAAAATCGTGTGCCCTGTATCCCACAGCCTCAAACTGTTCCGGCAGCCTCTCCTTACTGTGAAGCACAATGCCCCACCCGGGCACCGCAAAATCATGATCACTCAGCCGCTCCGCGCGCGCTATATTTTTGCAGCCGGTGATTCTTGCCGCCGCGGCAGTCTGCGGATGGCGGAACACTTCTTTTGTCTGACCCGCCGCGGCGACACGGCCCTTTTCCAAAATGACCGTCTCCTGCGCGAAACGATACGCCTCATCGCGGCTGTGGGTCACAAGAATAACAGTTCCCGGAAAGTCCGCAAGATTTTTTTCAAGTTCCAGCTGCATTTTGTCGCGCAGGGAGCTGTCGAGTGCCGAAAACGGCTCATCCAGAAGGATCATTTCGGGCGCGCTTGCAAGAATCCTCGCAAGCGCCGTCCGCTGCTGCTGTCCCCCGGAAAGACTGACCGGATAACTGTTTTCCAGGCCTTCAAGCTCAAACCGGCGGATGAGATCCTGTACCAGCGCTTCTTTTCCGGAGCGGGCAGCTTTGCCGGCGATGGTGATGTTTTGCCGCACCGTCATGTTCGGGAACAGTGCGTAGTTCTGAAACAGGTAGCCTGTGCCGCGCTCCTGCGTGCGCACGTTGATTTTTCTGCCACTGTCAAAGAGTGTCCGACCGTCCGCGATGATTTTACCGCGGTCCGGCGTTTCGATGCCCGCGATCATTTTGAGCGTCATGCTTTTACCTGCGCCGGAGGCGCCGAGAATCGCGATTCTGCGGGCGCTGCTGCTCCATTTGATTTGCAGATTCAGGCCTTGAAGTTGCTTCTGGATGTCAATGGTGATAGGCATGGTTTCTGCGCCCCGCAAAAATCAGATTCATCAGCACAATGATCGCGAAAGCAATCGCCAACACAATCACGACCCAGACGCCCGCTGTCAGAAAGTCTCCGTCCTGCACGACCATCGCGATCTTCTGCGATACCGTCGCGGTCTGCCCCGGAATATTGCCGGCGAGCATCGACGTCGCGCCGTACTCGCCCATCGCGCGCGCGAATGTCAGAACCCCGCCGGACAGAAGTCCCGGCGCCGCGTTTGGCAGCACGAGTTTGCGAAAGATCCGTGCCTCCGACAGGCCGAGCGTTCTTGCGGCGTAGATCATGTTTTCGTCGATCAGTTCGAACGCCGCGCGGGCACTCCGGTACATGAGCGGAAAAGCGATCACGACCGCCGCCACCACGCACCCGAGCCACGACTGTACCACACTGATGCCGAACGTATTCCGCAAAAACATTCCTACCGGCCGCCGCCTGCTGAAAATGAGCAGCAAAATAAGGCCGGAAGCCGTCGGCGGCAGCACCATCGGCATTGTCAGAATGCCGTCCAGCACCGCTCTGCCGCGGCTTCCCGCCCACATGGCACGCCGCGCCGCGAAAATCCCCAGAAAGAAGGAGAGGAGTGTGGCGGCGAGGCCTGTTTTGACGGAAATCCAGAGGGGACTCCAGTCAAGTTCCTGAATGATTGTCCATATCAAACCCATACTCCGTAAAAACATCCCCCGCCTCATCCGAACAAAGATATTGGAGGAAGTCTTTTGCCGCGGACTGCTTTGCCTGCGCGGAATCCGCGCTGCCCGAAACCAGCGCTGCCGGATACACGATGTCCCCGGTCAGAGAATCCGGCACCTGTTCCAGAATCTGCAGCTCGTCCTCATATCCGTGCATGTCGGTCAGATAAGTCGTGCCGGTTTCGCACGAGCCTTCAAGGACCGCGATCAGTACTTTACTGACGTTGGACTGCTCGCTGATCGTGACGCCGCCGAGGGCTTCACTGACTTCGCGTGTCGTGAACGAGCCGGGGTCCCGTCCGCTCTCCAGAATTCCCAGATTCTGCAGCGCCGCCCTAGTGTAGCGCCCTGCGGGAACCGAACCGTCCGCCATAGCGATGCTGCCGGCTTTGGAAAGCGTACGGAGGCCCTGGACTTTTGTTCCTCTGTCTCTCCGCGCAATGACGACAAGATGATTGCGCAGAACATTCACGCGCGTTTCGTCTTCGAGGAGGCCCTCCTGTTCAAGCGCGTCCATTTGCTTCTGCCCCGCGGAGAAAAACAAATCGCAGTCATACCCTTCCTCGATCTGTGTCTGGAGCTTGCCGGAACTGTCCGCGTTGAACGTGATCTTCACGTCCGGGTTGCTTTCCATATAGTGCTGCGCGATTTCCTGCATGGCAGGGCTCAGACTGGCCGCGATGAAAACCTGCAGTTCTACGGGCTGCTTCTTTGAAACCGCTGCGGCGTCAGTACCGGCCGATCCGACTGCGCCGTCAGATCTGACCGCATCGTCCACCGCATTCGCGTTGCGCGTCTGTGGCGCGCTGCCAGCCGTGCTCGCAGCGTTTGGCTTTCCTGCGGTTGGTCGGCCGCACGCGGTAAGAACGGCCGCCGCTGCCGCAAGCGCAGTGAGCCGGAGCAGAAATCCCTGCTGCAGGCTGCCGCGCGGCGCAGGCGTGCCTTCATCCTGCGGCTTCCTCGTCCGGCCGCCAATTTCACGCGCGCTGCGCTCCCGCAAGCGGGAGCTAAACCCGCGCCGCCTCACTTTCCGAATCCACAGTTCGGAAACGTGCAGACATCGCAGCCCTCGCCAAGACACAGGCCGCCCTCGCCCATCTTCCAGAACTCTTCTCTGCTGACCGGATCGTCCGCCATAAACCGCGGCAGCACGATATCAAAGATCGTCCTTCGCGCATACATGACACACCCGGGCAGCCCGACAACCGGGATATGCCGGTTTCCCTGATAATACGCGAGCATAAACATTGCGCCCGGCAGAACCGGTGCGCCGTATGTAATGACATTTTCGCTGCCCGCCGACTCGCGGATCGCCTGCGGCGTCCGGTCGTCCGGGTCTACACTCATGCCGCCGGTGCACAGAATCATATCCGCACCTGCTTCGAGGAGCCTCCGGATTCCCAGAATTTCCTCTGCAGGGTCATCGCCGGTCATGTACTGTCCTACAATTTCACAGTCAAACGCCGCAAGCTTGTGCAAAACAACCGGCGTAAATGTATCCTCAATCCTGTGATACAGAATCTCGTTTCCCGTTGTGATGATCCCGACTTTCTTATGCACGAACGGCAGGAGCGTCAGAATCTTTCCGTCCGGCACCGCCCTCTTCGCGGCTTCCATCTTTTCCTTCTCGATGACGAGCGGAATGACCCGCATTCCCGCGAGCCGGTCCCCGGCTCTGACAACCGTATTGCCGTGGCGCGTCGCGATCATCATCTGCCCCTGTGAATTGATCCGCTGGAGCTTTCCGGAATCAACTTTCAGCAGGCCGTCGATGTCGGCGATGAGTTCTGTTTTGCCCTCTTTGATTTCGGTCGGATGCATGAACTCGTTCCGGCACAGCCCGCACAGGACCATGGCGGCGTCGTTTTCGTGCATCATATTTTCGTTGTTTTCCCAGATGTAGATGTGGTCTTTACCGACGGCGAGGAGCACTTCGATGTCTTCCTCCCGGATCACGTGTCCTTTGCGGAAAACAGGGCCCTTTTCACCATCTTTCACAATCCTGGTAATGTCGTGGCAGAGAATCTGCCCGACGGCATCTTCTGTTCGCATCAGTTTCATAGCGATTCCCTCCTTGACATGCGGGCGGCGCGTACTGCTCCTGTGACATTTCATCGAAATCAGCCATGTTCTGCCTCCCGGCTGAAGTACTTCTTACTTAATTCTACCACCTTCGGAGAAAGAAGAAGCACCGCGAAAAGGTTCGGTATCGCCATCAAAGCATTCATGCTGTCCGCCATCTGCCACACGAGGTCCAGCCTGACACTCGCGCCGATCACAACAAAAACAACATACAGCGCCTGATATACGCGAAGCCCCCGCTCACCGAACAGGAACTCCATGCAGCGCCCTCCGTACAAGCTCCACGACAGGAGCGTTGAATACGCGAACATCGCAATGCAGGCGGCGATGAGAAGTGAAGCCGCTCTTTGCCCGAACGCTGTGCTGAACGCGCGGATCGTAAGGTCCGTGCCGGCTGCTTTTCCGTAAAACGCTTCTGCCTCCCCGGACGTCAAAATCGCAAGCGCCGTCAGCGTACAAATGATAATTGTGTCCGCGAAAACTTCAAACACCCCGTACATTCCCTGCTGGACCGGATCTTCCACATCCGCAGCCGCATGTGCGATCGGCGCGGTCCCAAGACCCGCTTCATTGGAGAAGATGCCGCGTCCGAAGCCTGCCTTCATGGCCTCACGGATCGCAACACCCGCGAGGCCGCCGCTGACAGCCTGCGGCCGGAAAGCACCCTCGACAATCATGCGCAGAACTCCCGGCACCCGATTCCCATGCATAATAATTACGATCAGTGATCCGACGATATAAACCAGTGCCATGACCGGCACCAGCTTTTCCGTAACGCTTCCGATTCTCTGCAGCCCGCCGAACAAAACAAGAATCGTCAGGAACGCCCCGCCGACACCGACAACAAGATAGATGAACTCCAGCGTTTCCCGGCTGGTGGCAGGGTTAAACGATGTGACGACAGAGCCGATCGAGGTCGCGATTGTGTTGATCTGGGTCATGCAGCCGGTACCCAGCGCCGCGATCATCCCAAAGACGCAAAACAACGCCGCCATCCACTGCCACTTCTCCCCAAGTCCGTTTCTGATATAGTACATCGGGCCGCCGACGAAGTCGCCTTTGGTGTTTTTGCGGCGGTAAAAAACGGCCAGAATAATTTCCGCGTACTTTGTGCACATGCCAAAGAGCGCCGCAATCCACATCCAGAAGATTGCTCCGGGCCCGCCGAGCGCAATCGCGCCGGCGACGCCGGCGATGTTGCCGGTGCCGACAGTTCCGGCAAGCGCTGTCGTCAGAGCCTGAATCGGCGTAAGCGCGCCGTCCCGGCTTTTCGTATGGCGGAACAGTCTGCCGACTGTCTGCCGCATGATAAAGCCGAACCTGCGGAACTGCAGAAAGCCGAGTCTAGCAGAAAGATAAATACCGGTGCCGATCAGGAGGATCAGCATCGGTATTCCCCAGACAATGTTATTAAGACTCTTGGAAAAACCGGTAATGAGCTGCATAGGCGCCCCCTTGTGCCTGTTATTGATGTATTTTGCGCCGCCGGGCGGCGCAACGGTGCTATCGCGCGGAGCGGTGTTCGCTCGTGGCTGCCTCCGGCGCGGCGGTTGTATATAATGTACACTATCCGGCGTGATTTGTGCAAATTTGTGCGGGCGCGGCGGCCACAAAATTGGGCGTACCCCCTGCCTGCCACAGAGAATCGTTGTTACCCGACCACTGTCACAGCTTTCTCCCGCAATTTCCTGCATATCAGAAATTTTCCTGATTTTGCAAGAAACCCTTCTTACAAATCTTGCTAAATCCGAAATTTGCAAGAAGATATCTCGCGGACGCCTGCATTTCTTCTTGCAAATCTTGTATTGAACAGGTTTTGCAAGAAGCATTTCTTGCAAAACCTGCCCGGCGGGGAACACAGCTTCCGTGCCAGCGCGGCGATTCCTCCCGCCGATCTATGCAATATCGGCGCGACTTGCTCTCCTGCATAGATTTTTCAAGACATTTCAACAGCGCGGGCTCGTATTGCATAGATTTTCCGCTTTTCCAGGCAATACGGCCCGCGCCACTCATTTCGTCTTGAATTTTCTATGCAATTTTCGTCTTCGCGCGCGTATTGTATGAATGCAAGTCGCGGTGAAGAATTCCGGCACGCCAGTGCCGTCGCCGCGCGGCGCAGATTGACAAATTGGTTTAAGTGGCATATCTTTAAGCCAGAAGTACTAACGGAGATCAGAAGTATATGATAGCAGAATGGCATGACAAAGAAGCTAAAAAAATCTGGGAGATGAAATTCTCAACAAAGCTGCCCACCGGTATCCAGAAGACAGCAAGAAGAAAGCTTGTCATGATCCACTCGGCTGCAAGTATCAATGATCTGAGAATACCGCCGTCCAACCATCTTGAACAATTAAAAGGTGATCGGGAAGGCCAGTATAGTATCAGAATTAATGAACAATATCGAATCTGTTTTTATTGGAATAACGGAAATGTAATTATCGATGAAATCGGTGATTATCATTAAGGAGGTGACCTGAATGATGGATTTGAAGCCTACATCGCCTGGAGAAATCTTGCAGGAAGAGTTTCTGGAGCCCATGAATATAACCGCATATAGGCTTGCCAAGGAAGTACATATTCCGCAGTCAAGGGTCAGCGATATCATAAGCGGTAAAAGAGGAATTACAGCCGATACTGCTATGAGATTTGCAATGTTCTTTGGAACCACACCGCAATTTTGGTTAAATATTCAAAATCAGTTTGATCTTGATACACTGAAGGTATCTGGCCAGATTGCTGATCTGTCAGATATCAAGCCTTACAATCAGATGCAAGGCTGACGGCGGCAGAAATACTGAGCCAAAGTGCTGCGAGAGCCACCACGTGCCGATGTGCTTTGGCCTGCCAGCTCCCGCGAAGCGCAGCTGGAACCGTCTCCTGCCGGGCACGCGCGCGGCAATTCCTCCCGCAAATCTATGCAATACGGCCCGCGCCGCTCATTTCGTCTTGAATTTTATATGCAATTTTCGTATTGTCGCGCGTATTGCATGAATGCAAGCCGCGGCGAAGAATTCCGGCTTGCCAGTGCCGTCACTGCACGTCTCGCCCGGCTCTTCCGCCCTACACCGCGACAACCTTCTCCCGCACCGTTGACATATACGTCATCAGCAGCATGAACATAAACAGGATAAATCCGAGCACATCATACCCCGTAAAGGTCTGATGAAAAACGGCTGCGCCGATGAGCGCCGCACTGGCCGGCTCCGCAAAGCCAAACAAAATCCCCTTCTGCGGTCCGATATAAGAAATTCCCTTCATATAGGCTGGAAAGGCAATCACATTCCCGATCAGCACAACCGCGGCTATGCTGAGAATAATGAGCGCATTCCAATGAATCTGATACGTCCAGATGTGAAAGACGAATGTAAACAAAATTCCGCCCATCACAAATGCCCAGCCTTGCAGCATCAGTACAGAATGCTTTTGCAGGATATGTACCGGCTCCGTGTTGTAAACCGCTACAAAAAGAGCTGCCAGCAGTCCCGTCACAACAGCCGCAGGCGCCACGTTCATGCCTCTTAAATTTCCATGTGTGGTTATCAGAAAAACTCCGGCAAGCGCCAGCACCACTGAGAAGATTTCTGTCACAGTCGGTTTTTTCTTTCTGCGGCAGGACATGATCAGGAGAATAAAAACCGGTGACTGGCTCTGCAAAATTGTGCATAGACTGGCGCTGGAAAATTCAATGGTCTGATAGTAGAAGAACTGATTCAGGCTGACTGCCAGCCCGTATAGGAACAGTTCCCGCCGGTCGTCCCGGTCCTTCCAGGGGGCGAGGGCGGATGCAGGGCCATGTGTTTTTGCGCTGTAAGCGAGCAGAACAACGCCCGCCAGCCCAAGCCGCACCGGAACCAGCCAGCGGGCATTGATTCCCTGATACATAAAAAGATACTGACCCAGAGAACCGGAAACTCCCCAGCAGACACCGCCCATCAGTGCCAGGAAAATTCCCTTCATCTGCCTGTTCATGTGTTCAAAAATCCTTTCTGTCACTGTGCCGCCGCTATTTTTCCACAATCTCAAACAGTCTTGCCATATAGTCTCCGCGCAGCACGCTAAGACGTTCATTCTTAACACCCGAGTAAGTATCCGACAGCACCAGACCGATCTGCATCAGTTCGGCTCCGGAAGCGCACATCACTCCGATGCCAAAGTCAGCTTCCGCATGGGCACCGGCGCTGCTCTGCAGTGCCGCGCCATCAGACTCCGTCTGCACCGGCGCAGACTCACTCATCCCGGGCTTGCCCATATACAGCTCTTTAACTTCGTAATTTTTTTCCGGATCGAGTCCCTGCAGCCGGAGCCTCCGATACGGTGCCTCCGGCTCCTGCAGAAAGCGGAAATACGCCGCAATGCCATGCTCTTTTCCTTGTGAAAGGATCATCCATGCGGCTTCGTTTTGTTTTTGCGAGAATGGAGAGAGAAGCCTGTAGAAATCTCCAAACATAATGAGGCTGCGATAGCGCTTAACCATTGCAACCTGACGCGCCATTTTATCCAGTGCCTCCCGGGGCAGCTTTGTTATATCCAGTTCATAACCAAAAGCTCCGAACATGGCTGTAATGCCGCGCGTTCGCAGCGATTCCATACGACCCAGCTGTTCATTTGGTACGTCGGACACATGCGCACCTATACACGATACCGGATAAACGATACTCGTTCCATACTGAATCCGGACGCGCTCCACCGCATCCGTGTCATCCGATGTCCATGCCTGCGGCGCATAATACAGCATGCCCGGGTCGAAACGTGCGCCGCCGCTCGCGCACGACTCAAATAAAATTTCCGGATAGCGCCTGCGCAGCAGCTCATACAGGCGATAGACACCAAGAATATAGCGGTGTTTTGTCTCTGGCTGACGCCATGCCGCACTCCCTGAAGAATATACCTCGCTCAAGGATCGATTCATGTCCCACTTAATATAGGAAATTTCCGCATCATCCAAAAGACGCCGGAGCACGTCAAACAGATAGTCCACAACCTCTTTTCTGGAGAAGTCCAGTACCAATTGATTCCTCGCAAAACAAAGCTGCTGACGCCCGTCTCCCAGCACCCAGTCCGGATGCGCGCGGTACAGGTCACTATCGATATTGATCATCTCCGGTTCAATCCAGAGGCCGAACCGCATCCCCATCGCCGTGATTTTACGGGAGAGACCGCTGATGCCGTCCGGTATTTTTTCGCGATTTACAACCCAGTCGCCCAGCGAGGAAGTCGTCGAATTTCTCTTGCCGAACCAGCCGTCATCGAGTACGAAAAGCTCGATACCGAGATTTGCGGCTTGTTTTGCCATGGAAAGGATCTGCTCTTCATTAAAGTGAAAATACGTCGCCTCCCAGTTATTCAGCAGTACCGGCCGCTCTCTGTCGCGCCAGTAGCCCCGCGCCAGCCGCTTTCTGTAAAGCGAATGAAACGCCCGGCTCATACCGCCAAGCCCTTCATCGGAATACACCAGGACGGCTTCCGGCGTGTCGAAAAATTCACCGGGCCGCAGCGTCCATGAAAATTCCTCCGGATGAATGCCGATCATCAGCCGCGTTACGTTAAAATTGTCTACATCCGCCGCCGCGAGAAAATCCCCGCTGTAAATCAGGCTGAGACCAATTGCTTCCCCGCTCTCTTCATTTGTTTCCGGTCGTACCAGCCCGATAAAAGGATTGAACTGATGGCTGCTGCACCCCCGGAGACTGTACACAGACTGAAAGCCGTACCCGAGCGGCTGCATCTGCGGTGCTCTCTCCCTTGCCCAGGCGCCGCACAGACTAAGCATCCGGTAATCTTTGTCCGGATAATCAACAGATAAGCTCATTGCCCGTCGGATCGTAACAGTTTCCCTGCCGCCGGTAAAACGCACATGACGCGCAATAGCCGGATAATCCCGAAACACCGTGTAATACAACGTCATCAGTGTCCCGGTCTGTTCATCCCGAAGATCTATTTCAAGAGTCTGCGCTTCGTTCCTGTTTTCTACATAGATAGCCGGCAATCCCGGTATGCCGTCTTTTCCGTCATATATCCGGTGCGTGCAATACCGGAAATCGAAGACTCTGCTACCATCCTCACGCTCCAGATCGAAAGCCGGCTGGCGATAGTCCCCTCTGTTCGCAGGCGGATATTCCTGCCTGACATGCTCGAGTGAAAAATCCGGGTTGTCATAAAAAGGACTTGCCTGCATATCCCGGTGCCCCCGCTCCGAAAGGTAACGAAGGTCAGCCGTTGTTGGAAGAATGCGGCCATGATATAATTGCTCCAGCTGGTGATTTTCCATGATGCGGAAAATGTAACTGATTCCGCCACCGGTAAGGTGAAACTGTTTTGCTTCCTGTGAATATATGATTGCCATCTTCATTCCCCCTCTGGCTTATCAGAATCCGGCATATGACACACGAAACTTCAGATAAAACAAACATTGTCCCGAGCGGAATAGATGTATCTCCGCTCTCCGACCTTTACATTCATTTCTGCCGCCAGGTACTGACAAGATCTCTGCGGACCGCAGCCTTGTTTCCTCCGGATTCCCACACTTTTTTCCTTCTGTGCACAAACGGCGGAAAAGTCCGTCTCGGACGGCAGCAGTATAATATCGAACCAGATACCATTCTCTATGCGCCTGCGCGTTCCGCCGGCAGCGTCATATTCCGCTGTCCCGCAGATACTTATGTCACGGTTCTGAGTTTCTCCGGAACCATGGCCGAGGAGTACCTTGCCCGCGCAGGCTTCCATATGTCGTCGGCTGCACACTTAAAAGACTCTTTGGGCGAAGTCCGGGATCTGATTACCCGTCTTACGGATATCCGCTACGTTACAGAGGCGAACGAACTTATGCGTACGGCTCTGCTGTATCAACTTTTCTCTGTTTTGACGGCATGCAATATGCAACGCAGCCAGAAAGGCTCCCGCGCTGGTGAGGCCAACGATGTTGATTACCTGTACTTCTTTCTGGACTATATCCGCAGCCATGTAGATACAGTTACGATACAGGCTCTGGCGCGGGCAGGCGGCCTGAGCCGCACCTATGTCTACCGGCTTTTCCGGAAACGCTATGGAATGAGCCCCAGTGATTTCATACTGCGTTACCGCATGACATTGGCTGCACACAAAATCCAGACAACCCCGGAATCCCTTAAGGATATCGCCGCGGAGACCGGCTATCAGACCTATGCGGGTTTCTCAACGGCTTTTCAGAAATATTTCCACGTTCTGCCCACCGCCGCGCACCGGCAGCAGGATATCTTATGAATTCAGTATACTCTGTCATGTATTCACTGCATATAAGGAGATGATTCATCATGCCGCACGGTAAACAGCAGATTTCTTTCTGGAAGCGCAGCGGGCTTCTTGAATATATGAACATTCCGCACCAGAACGTCGATCTGTTCCTGTCCTTCTGCGGCATTGAGCAGTGTGTTCCCGGACATTTCTATAACAAGCTCCGCTCGGAATATCATCTGCATGTGATCCTCTCCGGACAGGGCACGTACATTTACAACGGGCAGTGCCATCATCTCGGCAGAGGTGACATGTTTCTGATTCTCCCTAAAACTGCATATATTTACACCGCCGGCAAAACAGACCCGTGGCGATACGCATGGATCGGCTTCAACGGAACCAAGGCAAAACAATTTCTCCACGACGCCGGTTTCTCTTCTGACCGGGTTATTCGGAAAGCCACTGCCGCCCCCGAACAATATGCCGCGTACATTCAGACGATGCTGGAGTGTGATCCGTTAAACCCCGCGGATGAGTTGAAGCAGCTCTCCAGTCTCTATCAGTATCTGTCTGTTCTTGTAAGCACCAACCGCAGAGAATCCTCTTCGAAAGAACGTCCGGAAACTTACGAACGTATGAATTACGTAAGCAGCGCCGTCCGGTTCATGCGCGAAAACTTCACGAAGCCGATTACCGTTGCGCAGACCGCTTCCGAGCTTCACATTGATGTCAGCTACCTATACCGACTGTTTCAGGACACGCTTCAAAGCTCCCCTTCAGAGTTCCTGATGGGTCTTCGGATGCAGCATGCCTGTGACCTACTTTCTTCTTCCGGCAGAAGCGTGCAGGATATTGCCATCGCTTCCGGATATAAAGACGCGTCTACATTTTCCAAGTGTTTTGCAAGAGAAAACGGTATGAGTCCCCGCGCGTACAGAAAAAATCACGTGGTTTCGTGACCGCGACGCTGCGTCTCACATCTTGCTGCCCGAATTCGCAACGCCTTCAATGAACTGCTTTTGGAACACAAGGTACAGAATAATCATCGGCAGGCACGCAATGCACGACGCGGCCATCAGCTCAGGATATCTTGTCAGATGCTGCCCGTTGATTTTGGCAAGCGCCGCTGCCAGTGTAGTCATATTATTATCCGTGTTGGCGATCATCGGCCACAGCAGTTCCTTGTAGCCAAACAGCGCGGTAAAGATACAAAGCGCAACTTTCGACGACTTTGTCAGAGGGCTCATGACAAAAAGGAACGTCTGACCGATATTGCAGCCGTCGAGCCGTGCGGCGTCCTCCAGATCCCGCGGCATATTCATATATGCCTGCCGCATCAGGAATACGCCAAATGCACTGACAAGCCCCGGAAAACAAAGCGAGAAAATCGTGTTCAGCGCATGAATTTTGCTGAGCATCAGGTACTGCGGGATAACGAAAATCTGTTCCGGAACCATCATCTGAAACAGGACCAGTCCGAAAGCAAATTTACTGCCTTTGAATTTAAGTCTCGAAAAAGCATATCCCGCCATATCCGATGTGACAACACAGGTTATGATACGGATAAATATCATTGCGAAAGTGTTCAGATAAAGCCTTCCGAAGTTCAGCTCTTCCCACGCCTGCACAAAAGCTTCCGTGCGAAATGCGGTAGGAAAAATCAGAAACGGATTCATCTGCGTAGACTCGCTCTGTGTCTTGAATGCCGTTAAAATCATCCACGCGAAGGGAACAACCATAACAAACGCTACGAGAAGCAGAACCAGGTAGATGATGATTTTGCCGCCCCGGCTGATTTTTCTGTTCATATACTGTCCGCCTCCTTCACGCGTAATAAACCCACTTTTTCTGCGCCCACATCTGGAATGCCGTAATCAGCATGATAATTCCAAGAAGATAGACAACGATTGCCGCTCCATATCCGCGGTTGTTTTGCAGGAACGCATGTTTGTAAAACAGATAAACCAGTGTCTGCGTATGCGGAAGCGCGGGATTCTGCTCCCCGATCAATACCGATAGGTAAGCCTCTGCCTGTTAAGGCTCAGGCTTTTCCCCCGGTTCGCACCGTGCATGCGGCTTTCACCGCACACGGCGTTCCATCGAGT
>ONHF01000016.1 GCA_900317555.1 uncultured Lachnospiraceae bacterium
AAAGCGACGCCCCGCAAGGGGGCCAGCAAAACGCCGTACCCTTTCTGAAAACTCCGGCAGTGTATACGGCGACGCAGCGGAAAGGGTCTAAGGAGAAGGCAAAAGCGGGTTGATGATGAATTGAAAATTCTGGCTGTGAGAACGGGTATGACCTTGACAGAGATGGGACGAAGAATGGATAAATCCCCGCAGGCATTCAGTCAGAAAATAAAACGTGGTACCTTCACACTGGATGATTTGCAGGAGATTGTGCTGGTAACCGGAATCCGCTTCGAGTGTGCTTTCGTTCTGCCAAATGGCGATCGTATCGAGATTGGAGGCAAAAGATGATCCGATATATCGAGGGCGATATATTTAAAAGTCCCGCTCAGGTTCTTGTGAATACCGTAAATACCGTTGGTGTCATGGGCAAGGGCATTGCCCTAGAGTTTAAGAAGCGCTATCCTGATATGTTTCAGGCTTACAGAGATATCTGTGATAAGCGAAAACTGAAAACAGGGTCATTGATGCTTTGTTATGAGCCTGATCATTGGGTTCTGCTTTTTCCGACCAAGGAACATTGGAGAAATCCCTCCCGGATAGAATATATAGAAGCAGGACTGGCAAAATTTTGCAGAACCTATGCGGAGAAGGGAATCACATCGGTAGCATTTCCGCGGTTGGGATGCGGAAACGGAGGACTCAATTGGTCTGATGTGATGCCGATCATGGAAAAATATCTTCAGGACCTGCCGATTGATATTTTTATTTATCTGGGAACAGGTTCAGACACACTTTCCGGACATAGAATTCAGGAAAAAACAGTCGATTGGCTTCGGCAAAACGCAAGAGATATGTCTTTTCAAAGTCTGGAGGATGACATCCAATGCCATTGTTCAGTTGATCCTTATCATTTTGTTTCTGGAAAAACAGAATGGAATGTACTCTGGGAAGAAGACGGCCTTGTTTTTCAAAAACATGGTAAAAAGGCTGAATCAGTTCAGATCAATGAAGACAATTTTTTTGAAATCTGGTCGGATCTGCGATGCAATGGCCTTGCTTTGAAGGCCAAGGAGAACTCCGCGCATCGTCTTGTTTTGGATCTTTTACTAGCGCTAGGATATGTTTCTGAAGTCAAAGTCATAGATGGAAAGACCGGAGGAAAAACAAACGGTTACCAAATCAACGCCGGAGCAGGTCGGGTATACGATTTGAAAGGACGAGCCGATGAGCAATAGAAAAATCAGAGGCTTCTGGTATTTATAGTCAAAAAGCTTCTATAAAAACATGGTCGGAAACTGTAAAGTAATCACAGTCGACGACCCTGTTTTTAAATAGTAATTCATGTTTTTCGGCTATTATTCAACATAAATCTAAATAGTAAACATAAATATTGTTTTAAATGCATTTTTACGTTATACTATTCTTGGAGGTGATCCTATGAAATTATTGCGTGTGAAAACCAGTCATTTCAAAAACTGCCGAGATGACTTCACAATTGATTTCGTTGCGCAGTCCAAGAAAACAGCGGAGGACAAGGAGTACGAGCTTCAGGAGATTGCTGACTCTCTTTATGTGTTTAATACTGCGGCATTTATCGGGAAGAATGCATCCGGTAAGACAACAGCTATAGAACTTCTGGACTGCTGTTATTCGATCCTCGGGGATTTCCGGCTGGAAGGAAAAAAATACAGCTACGAGAATATCACCCTGGAAATGATCTTTTACCACGAGAATTATATATACAGGTACCGTACGGTTCTGCATGAGGATTCCGCACTTGGTAATAAGGCGATTTTTTCAAATCAGACACTGGAGCGTAAAAAATATGCGAAGACCAGCATCAAAAACATTTATGAGGATGATCAGTTTAAGCCGGTTTCCGGAATCGGCATTCTTCCGGAGGACACATCAATTGTATTCTTTGTGTTGAAGAAAAAGGAAACGCGGGCCGTGTACTTTGACAGTAACGGCGAAGGAACGGATACGTATCAGCTCCTGTTTAAGGCGATGAAAAGCTATTCCATCTCCGGTGAGTATCTGACGAACATCATAAAGATCTTTGATGAAACGATCCGCGGACTTGAGTGCATTGATGACCACAATTACCGGCTGATTTACCAGGATAAGGAGCAGGTGCTCTCCGATAAGGAGCTGATCTACCTGCTTTCCAGCGGTACCACGAAGGGACTCCTGCTTTATATCCTTGTCGTTGCGTCCCTGCAGAACGGTTTCGATCTTTTAATTGATGAGGTGGAGAATCATTTCCACAAAACGCTGGTCGAGAACATGATCAGTCTTTACAAGGATAAGACCGTCAACCGCAAGAATGCGACACTGATATTTACTACACATTATTGCGAGGTTCTGGATCTGTTTAACCGGCAGGATAACATCTGGATCTCCAAGTCTGACGGTCAGGTATATCTCTCAAATATGTACAAGGACTACAATGTCCGGCCGGAGCTTTTGAAGAGCCGCCAGTTTTACAATAATGCTTTCCAGACGTCGGTTAATTATGATGAGCTCATGAACCTGAAGCGGAAGCTGAAAAAGGTGCAGGAATCATGAAATACCTGATTATGTGCGAAGGTCCTAATGAACTGGAGGTTATCCGGATCCTTCTGGAAAATGATATGCTGTTGATCTCAGAAAATGAGCTCCTGGGATTAACACCATATCATGCCAGACAAATTGCAACTGCTGGACAGGTAAAGGCTGAACTGAACATCTATCCGGGCGAGGTTACAGTCCTTCGAATCGGAGATACGCAAAGCGAAAAGCTTCGCATCCCTCAAGAGTACACAGATAAGATTGTTGATGTGAAAAAATACTGTACAAAGCCGGAACTGGAGATGTTACTGATCATTGCGGAAGGGCTGACTTCTGAATATGAAAAGGTAAAGTCTTCCATGAAACCGAAAACCTTCGCAAAGCAGCATATTCGCTGCGGCAGAAAGAAATATGATAACAGCACTGCTTTTTACAGAGACTATTTTGGAGAGAATCCCAAAATGCTTGCTGAAAGCATCCGGGAGTACCGAAGAAGGAATGGCTCTCATAAAAATGACGAAGGCTATTTGGCGGAGCTGTTAAAATAGGCCAATATAATATGTGCATCATGCTTGTCAAGGATGTCACTTGAGGAAAATCTCCCAGGTGACATCCTAATTTTTTCAGCAGGCTTCTGTTATTCTCTGATCAGACCGGCGGTTCCGGTTATCAGAGAGGAGAAATCAGTATGGATACCAAGGATAAGACAACGATGTCTGTGATGGAAATGGGACAAATACTTGGCCTGAAGAAAACGGATGCCTATTGGCTGGTACATAAGCAATGTTTTGAAACGACCCTTGTGCAGGGAGTGATGCGTGTCAACATCAACAGCTTTGAGCACTGGTACGCAAATCAGATCAAGCGCAGAAAGGTTGACGGGTCGCCTCCCGGGATGGAACTCCGTGCTTATTCCTACTCGATTGCAGAGATAGCGGATCTTCTGGATATTCCTGATTACGTTGCTTATGACCTGATCAAGCGATACCACATTGAAACATTCGAGGTGGATAGCTGGAAACGTGTCCGGAAGGATGTCTTTAATGCATGGTACAAATCGCAGACAAAATACAGAACATCCGAAGACCGGCAACGTGATATGGAGCTGGAAAATGCATCCATAACATTACCGCAGATGGCAAGACTCTTAGGTGTCAGCCGCAATGAAGTCTACTCTCTCGTCGGCAGAAAAAGCAATCGTGATGTCTTCGAGATCATCATTGTGGCGGACAGAAAACGTGTTACACTGGACAGCTTCGAAAGATGGTACCGGAGTCAGGATCATTACCAGAAGGTGACGAATCAAACATCGGGGCTGGATAAGGAAGTGGAAAAGATTGATGATTCCGAACGTATGGCGCTGCTGGATTCTGACAGGATGAGCTTTACTGTCAAAGAGGCTGCTCTTATTATCGGTGCTTCTCCGCGAGAGGTTTACCGGATGATTGAAGATGAGATTCTCGATAGTTTTTACATCGGGAAGATGGTCCGGATCAGACGCGCTGCTCTCGAATGGTGGTTATCTTCTCAAAATGACGTTTGCGGGAAGGAGGCACAGTGATGGCATCGCTTATCGAAAGGAACAACAGATATTATGTGGTATACACATATGAAAACGAAGCCGGAGAAAAGAAGCAGAAATGGGAAACCTACAGGACAAAAACAGATGCACAGCGAAGGAAGTCAGAGGTTGAATATCGGCAGGAGCTTGGCAGCGTAGTGGTCCCCCAGTGCGAAACCATGTCCGATCTCTTAAAGGAATATATATCCATGTATGGCAGGAACACCTGGGCGCTCTCTACATATACGTCCAATGTCAGTATGATCAATTCTTATATTCTTCCGCATCTGGGACAAATGAAGCTTGGGGATATTACCGCAAGGTCACTTGAGAATTATTACCAGACAATGCTGAAGACGCAGGCTGTTCCCAAATGCACGGATAACAAATACAAGAAAACCACTACATTGATATCAGCTGAAACGGTCAGGCGAATACATAAGCTTCTTCATAGCTGCTTTGAGCAGGCGGTCCGCTGGGATCTTATGATGCGGAATCCGGCAGACTATGCTACCGTTCCCAAGTCTTCCAAAAAACAGAGAGAAATCTGGAATGCAGAAACTCTGATGAAAGCGGTTGAAGTATGTAAGGATCCAAAGCTCCGGCTTGCCATCAATCTTGCATTTGCCTGCTCTCTCCGGATCGGTGAGCTGCTTGGTCTGACCTGGTCATGCATAGATATCTCGGATGAGAGTATCCATAATGGAGCAGCTTACGTCTATGTAAATAAAGAGCTTCAGCGTGTGGAACGGAGCGCTATGCAGCAGTTGGATGACAAGGATGTGATCTTCGCGTTTCCAATCATCTCGGAGAAAAATAAAACTCAGCTTGTTTTAAAAAAGCCCAAAACCCAGTCCAGCATCCGGAAAGTTTTTCTTCCGGACACGGTCGCGAAAATGCTGCTTGACTGGAAGGAGGAGCAGGATGAATTAAAGAAGGCATTGGGCTCTGAGTATTCAGACTATGATCTGGTTTTTGCCGGATATTACGGGATGCCCACGGAAGCTTCCTCTCTCACGGAATCCTTTAAGCAGCTGATTCGCGAGAATGATCTTCCACCGGTAGTATTCCACAGCCTTCGGCATTCCAGTATAACCTACAAGCTGAAGCTGAATGGTGGCGATATTAAAGCAGTTCAGGGAGATTCGGGTCATGCCCAGGCAAAAATGGTCACGGACCAGTACTCGCACATTCTGGATGATGATAGGCAGAAAAATGCAAAGCTTTTGGAGAAGGCATTTTATCAGGAACAGATCATTACGGAGAGCGTTGAAGAAAACCTGTCTGCAGCCGGGGCAAAAACAGGATCAGCCATTACTGCGGATGACAGGAAACTACTGGAAAGGCTTATGAGTGATGAATCAACAGCAGCATTGCTGCTGGCTCTTGCAAAAAAAACTAATTTGATGAGACGCTGATTACATAGCCTGCAGGAATAGTGAAGATGCAGTCCTGCAGGCTTAAATATCTAAAAATGGCGGTAGTTGGTAAAGGTTCATGCCGCCATTTTTAGATATTTCTAAAATCCATCTAATGGAAACGGTGATACACAGGTAAAAATCTAACGACAGCTGTGAACACAGAGCGACTCGGAATACGGAAAAATGTTGAAAACACAAGACTTTCCTGAACATCTGTGAACACAGAAGGCGCGTGATGACCTGCCGCCGGGAATTCTCCTAAGCGGAAGGTCGTGTGTTCGAATCACATCAGGGACGTTACCCGAAAAGGCGTGGAAGATTTCTTTGAAATTCTCCCATGCTTTTTTATTTCATCTAATCATTTCGGGTTTCGATTAGAGGATTGCTAATAAAACAGGCCATTTTTCTAACGGGCAAAATCAGGCTCAGGCAGCCGCTCCGCTAAAAATGGCGTAAGGTTCTCTGATTACCTGCGTATATCTGTGTTTTTCTGTGGATATACCGCTGATTACGATAAAAAACTCACCTTTGACATTGAGAAGTTTCTGGATACCAGAGCAAAACTTCACCCGAAGGATGAGTTTTTTGTTGTCTCTGCGGAAGATCAGGAAGTTAATAAAATGCAGATGAAAACAGAATACCGGATTCGGTCCCCGACTTTGGCAGGAAGTCTGCAGAGGGCTGGAACTTGAGACAGTACCGATCGAAGAGGTCGGGACAGACCTCCCGGCAAAGTATCCGACGGTGGAGGCACTGCTGGATCGTGCGGATGGCGAATATCCCAGAGGTGGAAAGAAGGAAGGAATCGTGATCTGTCCAACGGAGCCTGTCTACAGTGAGCTGATCAACGGTGCGCTTTCCATGAAGGTGGTCAGCAATGAGTATCTGCTTAAGAACGTGTAGAGTATGCTAATATCTCAGGTATAAAAGATTGTGGAGTTAAATTATGAAAGTGCTTGTAATACCGGATGTTCATCTGAAACCATGGATGTTTGACCGGGCTTCGAAGATGATGAAGGCCGGAAAAGCGGATAGGGCTGTCTGTCTGATGGATATACCGGATGACTGGAATCAGGAGCTCAATCTGGATCTGTATATGCAGACCTATGATCGGGCGATCCGGTTCGAGAGGGAGTATCCTGACACCTTGTGGTGTTATGGAAACCATGATCTCTGCTATCCATGGAATCAAAGGGAGAGCGGATATTCCAAATTTGCAGTGCAGACGGTCTGTGAAAAGCTGAGCGGGTTGAGGGAATCGATCAAGGATAATAGCAGGATTAGTTATATCCAGAGGATCGACAACGTCCTGTTCTGCCATGGGGGCCTGCTTGACGAATTCGTGAAAATGCATGTGCCGGCGAAATACTATCATGACATCGATAAAGTAGTGGAGACTGTCAACGGGCTTAGCTGCACCGAGTTGTGGCAGGATGACTCCCCGATCTGGTATCGGCCGCAGTATTACACTGCAAAGCTGTATAAACCCAGAAAGCTCCTCCAAGTGGTCGGACACACGCCGGTCCGCAGTATTGAGAGAAAAGGCAATCTGATCTCCTGCGATGTTTTCTCCACATATCGCGATGGCAGACCGATCGGGACACAGGAGTTTCCCGTGATCGATACAGCGGACTGGTCGTGCCATGGGGAAAAGTAACCGGAAAAGTAACAGCAGTGAAAAATTAAAAAAATGTTAAATTGCTGTTGACAGTTATGCAGGCATTTGATATTTTATGAGTCAAGAAGTGCCTGTCCTGCGTAGCAATGCTATGCATGAACGGCACTTATTTTTTTGCCAGCAGAGAAATCAGATAACTATAACTGCAATCAGAAAGAGGAAAAGAAAGCAAATGTTACAGCGGTCAGCGAAAAACTGGATGAGAGAAATTCAGGGAGCATACGGACATAATATGTCTATTAATGATGCCCTCACGAATTCGCTGCCGTGCACGACAAAACTCGATCTGCGCGCAGAGTACGCCCCCAAGGGCGGTATAGGCTTTACTGGGACAGTCCCCGGAATCCGAATATCATGTTTGACTTAGCAAAAGGATACAGATATCAGGATGCTTGATAAGCAGGGACTGTCGGGAAAGATGACAGACCTGCTTTTTTTAATGCCATTTGGCGGATATGCCCTGCATATCCGAATGGAAATAATTTAAACGGCTGCAGGACAGGCAAAATCGGCACAGGCACGCCGACTGACTAGCAGCCACCCGTCTGTGTGGTGTAATCGGAAACATACCAGTCTTCCAAACTGGAATTGCCGGATCGTAACCGGCCACAGGCTTTCGGGACTGTCATCGTATAACTGCTTTCAGATTGGGAGGAGAAAGGTGGAGAAGATACGAATATCGCTTCAGGATTCTGGGGCGGTAGCTCAGCGGTAAGAGCAGCGGCCTTATAAGCCGCAGGCGAAAAGGTAACGGCAAGTTCGACTCCTGCCCGCCCCATATATAAACGAGAACGTGGTGTAATGGCTAGCACACCTGGCTTGGGACCAGGAGGAAGTGTTCGAATCGCACGTTTTCGATGATGGGAACATAGCTCAGCTGGTGGCAGCGTCTGACTGTTAATCAGAAGGTCGGCGGTTCGAATCCGGCCCGCCGGCCTTGGGACACTAACAGCAACATTTATATAGCTATGAGAGCACACGACTTCTAATCGTGAAATAAATATGTGTCCTGAAAATGTGACCCTCACAGCAACTATCCACTCAATGGACGAGAGCAGACTGTAAATCTGTGGCGGTTCGATTCCGCAGGGACAGGGTCATGAATTTAGAAGCAAAGAAATCTGTGGAAGGAGGAGAGACAGATGAATTTCGCAGAAGCAGCAAAGAACAACAGCATTTTTACGCGCACTGAGAACGGCGCTGTCGCGCTGAACACGACTGGCGATGCCAGGCTCGACCTGTTCGGAACGATCGGAGCCCTGCGCGGAGCAGAAAAGGAGCGGATCAGCCGTCTCTTCTCAGAGGCATACCGTCAGGATCCGCTGTTCGCGACAAAGATCGCTTTCTACGGACGTGATGTCAGGGGCGGCCTCGGCGAGAGGGAGACCTTCCGCACGATCCTGAAGGAGATGGCACAGTTTCATCCGGAAGCTCTGCGGCAGAACCTTGACCTGATCGGCGTATACGGTCGTTTCGACGACCTGTACTGCCTCATCGGAACTCCTCTGGAAAACGAGATGTGGGCAGCGATGAAGGAGCAGTTCGAGGAAGACCGTAGGAACCTGAAGGACGGCAAGTCCATTTCCCTTTTGGCGAAGTGGATCAAGACCGCCGATGCTTCCTCTGAAAACACCAGGAGGCTTGGCATCCTGACGGCGCAGAAGCTCGGCTATGACGTATACACCTTCAAGAGGATCGTCCGTGCGATGCGCAGGAAGATCGGCGTGACGGAATCCCTGATGTCCGCGGGACGCTGGGATGAGATCGAGTACTCTGCCGTTCCGTCCAGAGCGATGATGATCTACAGGGATGCTTTCCAGAGGCATGACCAGGATCGTTACGGTCAGTTTGTGCAGAAGGCTGTTACCGGTGAAGAGAAGATCCATTCGGCAACGCTTTTCCCGTATGACATTGTGGAGAAGGTGATGACCTGGGTCGACTGGAGCCACTACAGGATTACGAAAGATCCGGCACTCGAGGCACAGTGGAGACAGCTCCCGGATTATGTCGGTGCAGACGTCAACGCGCTTGTTATCGCGGATACGTCGGGATCCATGCACGGAAGACCGATGGCGACAGCGGTCGGCCTCGCGGTGTACTTCGCTGAGCACAACAGGGGTGCTTACCATGGGATGTTCATGTCTTTTTCCGGGACGTCGAGGATCCAGGTGCTGCGCGGAGCGACTCTGGCACAGCAGCTTTCCGGGATCAATATGAATGACTGGGAGATGAACACCAACCTGAAGGCGGCGTTTGAACACGTTTTGGACATTGCGGTAAAGAACCATGTGCCGCAGGAGGAGATGCCGAAGTCACTGATCGTCATTTCCGACATGGAGATCGACCGGTGCGGGAATAAGGAGTGGACCTTCTACGAGAAGATGTCGCAGAGGTTTAGGAAGCACGGATATCAGATCCCGAACGTCATCTTCTGGAATGTATCCAGCAGGAATGACATATTCCATGCGGACAAGAACCGTATGGGCGTGCAGCTGGTCAGCGGCCAGTCTGCGGCTGTCTTCCGACAGGTCATGCAGAACGTGGGCCTGAATCCGGTGGAAGCTATGGAAAAGGTAATTAATTCAGAAAGATACAGTGCCATAACGGTGGCATAGGAGTAATCTCCCTGCTCCGTTATGGCGCGGGGAAGGGAAATGTTTAAGAGTCCGACTTATGGAAAGATGGACATCAGCCAGATCCCTGACAGGATCCTGATGTTCTATCAGAATCATCAGCAGTATGAGATGCCGGTCCACATCATCGTGGGAACGGATTCCCAGAACTTCGACTACACGAAGATCGTTTCGGTGATTGCCGTTGTCTGTGAAGGGCATGGCGGGATCTTCTTCTATGAGATCACACACCAGCCGCTGATCCGGGATGTCCGGACCAAGCTGCATGTAGAGACGAATGACAGCCTGAAGGTGGCGGAAGAGCTGGTCGGGATCATGGAAAGCGACGGGAAGTACGAGGAAATGTACCTGAACTGTCCAATCGCGATCCACGTGGACGCCGGCAACAGCACAAACGGAAAGACAAAGGAGCTGATCTCGGAGTTGGTCGGCTGGATCAGGGCCTGCGGCTATGACTGCCAGGTAAAGCCGGAAAGCTTTGTGGCGAGCTCGATCGCTGACAGGATCAGCAAGTAAATCCAACTAATGGGAGAATGACAGCAGCATTTTCCAGCATTACAATCAAACAAAACATAACAAGAGGAAGCAGAAGATGACACAGGCCATGTTTTCACAGATTTCGCATAGGATTGAAAGATCCCGGTGGAGCAGCATCCGGAGGACGATTAATTATGCGGAAATCAGGGTAAGACACAGGCTGTAATTTGGAAGCAATGAACCATCAAAAAGCCGTCTGCTCCTGAATTCCAGGGACAGGTGGTTTTTTTGATGGAGGTGCAAAATGCCGGTCATAGACATGGCAGAGACGGGGAAAAACATAATAAGGCTCAGGAAGAACGCTGGATTATCAGTAAAAGATATACAGGCTTGCTTACAGCTTTCAACACCCAACGCCATATACAAATGGCAGAACGGAGAGTCTCTTCCCACACTCGATAACCTTGTGATCCTGGCGGAAATGCTGGGGGTTTCCATAGATGAGGTGATTGTGACCAAAAGATTTTGAAAATGGTGAATTCGCCTAACGGTATGGCAGCCGCCTCGAAAGCGGCCAGAGCGCAAATGTGCTTTGCAGGTTCAAAGTCTTCGTTTCACTTCGGTCGGCGCTAAACGGACGTCCCCCAGACGGCCAGCGCCCTGTACTCACCGTAAGCCGGTATAAGCCTAATGGTAAGGCAATGGTCCTGAAAACCATGAGTAGCCATGGAAGTGGTGTCTCCGTTCAAGTCGGAGTGCCGGCGCCATATTGCTGTAGCGTAAACGGATAACGCATCTGCTTCCGAAGCAGAAGATTATGAGTTCAAGTCTCATCAGCAATGTTTCGCTTTCGTAGTATAACGGAAAGAATGGCTGTTTCCTAAACAGCAGGTGAAGGTTCGATTCCTTCCGGAAGCATCAGAGGTAGTTCAGATGGTTAGAGCGCCTGTCTGATACGCAGGAGACCGCGGGTTCGAGTCCCGCCCTCCGAACTGTGGCCGTGCCAGATATTGAAGCATTTCAAACTGCTCCGCCAATGAAGTTTCAGGACCTTTTCATCGTGCTTCCGGGACTTTTCTTCTGATTTTGCTGTTTACACTTTATGGTAATAGAATCATAAATTCTTCGATCTGCGGATCACACCCTGCATATATTTCTTCCTCAACAGTTCATAATCCGTTCTGAAGCCTGCGATCGAATGCCTCATATAATCATTACGACAATTTTCCTGCGGAAAATACGTGACAATGATGTAAATCGTAAGCGCTCAATTAACATTGAGCGCTTACTTAAGACAATATCTGTCGGCTTCGATCGCCCTGGTGTTATATTTGATTACTATCTTATGCCACTTACGTCCCAAGTGCGTAATTTCATGTTGAGCAGCAGGGCTCAACGGGTTATACTTTAATTACAATCTTAAGACGATTACGGCCTAAGTGCGCAATATCAGGAGGTGCGGAAAGTCCGTTCTTTTATTCGAACTGTTTCGTGACTATCTGCTGTCACAGGAAGCAATTCCAGGATCCTGTCAAGAGACATCGTGACAGAATTTCGCGGCCGCTCTTCGCAGATCCATGTATATCCTCTTTCTTTCCGGGAATTTTATGCCGCTGTGGGTGGAGATAAAAGAGACGCATTTGACCGCTATTTGTAGATTGACAGAACCGATATTATTAAGTAACATCAGGACAGTTGATTATAAAAGGCGTCCATTGCTACCGAGTAGTGGGATTAACGTCATTCCTTTACCGTTAGGTCTTAGCAGGTAGGGGAATGGCGTATTTTATTATATGGCGGTTCTCTAATGAAGTGAATCTATCTGTTTATTGCAGGAGCTCTTTGGACAGGCATGGGAATCGTGGTGACTACGCTGCCTGGGATTTTTCTTTTTAATGAAAAATTGTCAGTTCCACAGGTTATATGTGTTTTTTAATTGTAGTTGGAATTGTCGGATTAAAATATTAACAAAGGATTAAGGTGAACTATGTTTAGAAAGATGAGAAGATTTAAGCAACAGATTACAGATAAACAGTGCATTGAGGTGCTGAAAAATGCAAAGCGGTATGGTTTGCCCATTAACCAGTGGTATTGTGAAGAGGATGGGAAAATCTATTTTCATGGGGCTAAGGAAGGTCACAAGATTGATGCAATTAAGGCTTGTGATAAAGTAAGCTTCTGTACATGGGATGAAGGCTATCAGAAAGACGACGATTGGGCTTTAAATATTAACAGCGTAATTGTATTTGGCAGAATCAAGCTTGTTGAGGATGAGGATACTGCAATAAAAATCTGTACCAATCTCACAAAAAAGTTCACGGATGATGAAGAGTATTTACAAAAGGAATTGAAAAATGCTCTGCCGAGAGTACAGTGCCTTGAACTCATTCCTGACAATGCATGGAAGAAAAGACAGCTTTCATCACCTTTGTACAGGTCAGAACCCAAACAGCTCCTGCAGATTTGCTGGACAATTCCTGTGTCAAATCACTTATAATGAAGTTGGTTCATGAAATGTTTCACTGCTTTATTGAATATCGATCCAGTACGGGAAACTCTGTAATCCTGCAGAATTGACAACAAGCTTAAGGATGTCCGAGTATGAGGTCTTGTCCACCCCAGCCCTGATCCTTCAGCAATCCTCTTCTTTAGTACATTTTGCAGGGTTATTTCCGATTTCTGTTGTTTTTCACTACTCATGGTATTCTCTTCCGGTCTTAGGGTCTGAAGATCGATCATGAAAGCAGACTGTCTGCTGATATATAAATAGAGATAAGAGGAATCTTCGACAAGCCGGATCAGCCGCGCATAAGGGACAACTTCCTTACCGCTGTCTCCGTAAAATGTGAAATGATCCTTTCTGAATTCATAGCGGGTAAAAGGGTAGTTGTCATGAAAACTTTGACATATTTTTTTTGCCCGATACATTGGATAAACCTTAAATGAGGAGAACATCCAGCAGCCGGCAAAAAGACAGAGAATGGAGAGAACGGGAAGCTGGCTCCATTCTCTGATTCCTGTAATGACCAACAGGCATGAGAGTAAAGCCAGAAAAATTTTTTGCGCGAATCCGAATGTCTGATACTGCATGAACGAAAGACGTTGAATCGTTTCCGGCGTATGCTGCATGGAAGCTGTGATCATTTCTATCTCTTTTCCTTCCCCAATTCTATCATCAGTTGTGATCTCAAATACGGATCACATGATCATTCTATAAGCTATTAATACAAGGCACCCATTCTTATCTCTAAAAATCGTCATTTTCAGCATAGAACATGTGATTAAATATTTCTATTCATGAATACTGAAATACTAATACTATTATTTAAAAATTGAAAATTATAAATGAAAAGTAAATTGTCAAAAAACATAATATTTCATCAATATGCCGGAAAAGATTGATAGATTGAATGTTAAAATAACGATATTATTGATTCGAAGTTGAGAAAGAAACAGCAAAATGCAACATTCATTATGTAAAAAGAGCGAAAAACAAGCGGTAAGGAAGTTATTAAATCGGACTATTTAAATCAACCAATATACTTGTAAAATCATTCACATTCCTGTTAATAGCCGCTGCGGTCCAGTCCGCGGCTCATCGCGGCGGAGATTATATTTCATACTCATGGCAGTTTGCTGAATGCAGTACTGACATGCACGTGGGGGATAAAATTTGGAGGGAAGTCATGAAAAGGTTTAGTAAAGAACTTATTTCTTTGTTGGCAGTCGGCACGTTATCTGTGACGATGATGGGGTGCGGATCATCAAGTACATCTTCATCATCCGGCTCTTCTTCTGCAACACAATCTGCAAGTACACAGACATCAGATGAGTCTTCTTCGGCAGGTACGGAAAGCAGTGCAGAAGCAAAGACAGATGCTACTGTACTTCGCGTCAATATGAGCGAGACAGCGGATTCGGAAAAATCAAAGGCCATTGAAGCTGTAAAAGAGGAGATTGAGAAGAACACAGATGGGAGAGTTACCCTGGAGATTCACAATAATGGTGAGCTTGGCACATTCCAGGATGATATCGAGGCAATCACAGGTGGAGCTAATATTGTGGATGGCACTTCGCCCTCGGCGTTCTGTGACTATGGAAATGGAGATCTGATGGCTCTGGATCTCATGTTTGAGCTCAGAAGTTATGAGGACTGCGACAAGATCAATGACTCGGATCTTTTCTGGGAGATGGTAAAACCGCTGGAGGAAAAATCTCACATAAAGATTCTTGCAGTAAACTGGGGCAATATGCCAAGATGCGTTTTATCCAATAAACCCATAAATTCTGTCGAAGACATGAAAGGGATGATCATCAGGACGCCACTTGCAAATTACATTTCTTTCTTTACAAGACTTGGCGCGACGACACAATCCATGTCACTTGCGGATACATACACTGCACTACAGCAGAAAACCATTGACGCCTGTGAGTTTGGTTATGACATACTCTATAACAATTCTCTGTATGAGGTTGCAAAATACTGCTATGCCGATGAGCACGCTTACGCTCCCTGCATGTGGGCAATGAATTCTGATATTTTTAATTCTTTGTCGGAGGATGACCAGAAGGCTGTCAAGCAGGCGTTCGAAGATGGCGGCAAGTCATATGAGGAGACCAATAAGAACAGTCAGGCGGATTACAGAAAGAAACTTGAGGATGCAGGCGTCACATTTGTAGACCCTTCAGATGAAGATAAGAAGACAATGTATGCGGCTGCGAAAGATTCTGCCAGTGATTTTGATCTCAGCGACGGAATTATGGATAAGATCGATCAGGCATTGGGACGCTGAGAATAGTCAACACCGGTAAGTATTACGTCGATTGTTGTATAAAAGAATATTGCCTGTTCCTGCAGCTTTTTACATCATTGGACTGCCGGATTGCAGAGAACATGAGCAAGAGTGGTGAGGGAGGCGGTCTGACACCGCCTCCTGTTAGTTTCTGCTTTACTTAGGCAGTCGATGAATTCGGGAAGTACCTGTTTTCACTACAGGAGGTCCCCTGAACGGGAAGAAAAATGAAAAAACACAGTAATGTATTCATCTATATTATTTTGCACTGGGAAGAGCTGCTGTGCATACTTACAGTATCTCTTATGACAGTTATATGTGTCATTACAATCATTGCCAGATACTGCTTCAACTACGGCATCAGCTGGAGCACGGATGTCTGCAACATTATGCTGATTTATACAACATTTGTTGGCGGAGCTGCAGCATACAAGAAAAATCAGCATTTCGGCATGGACTTTCTGACAGACCGGCTTTCTCCGAATGTCCGTTATGCCTTAAAAGTAGTGATCAATGCCATTCTTGCTGCAATGTTCTTTTTTCTGTTTTATCTCAGTGCTGTCTATACTGCCGGCAGCAGAAAGCTGATGACAGCATCCCGTATTCCTTACAAATATGTAGATTTTGCGGCGATTCTGGGCTTTGGCAGCATGGCGGTCTATTCGGTTGTTTTTCTTGTCCAGGCCTTTACCAATCATGACAAATATTACAGAAATTTTGTTATGTCCCAGTCCCAGCAGCTGGAGGAGCAGATGAGAGAGGAAGCACCCGAAGGTGATTCGGCACAGGCAGCTGGCAGAAAGGAGGCAAAATCATGACCTTGTATCCGCTGATTATCCTTGCGGCAGCTTTTATCTGTGGCATGCCGGTCGCTTTTGCAATGATTTTGTGCATTATCCCTTATTTCGTACTGGATCCGACATCACAGATGACAGTTATTATTCAAAAGCTGATTGCCGGAACAGAGAGTTTTTCTCTTGCGGCCATCCCGTTTTTTATCATTGCGGGCTCTATAATGAATTATTCCGGCATCTCAGAGAGACTTTTCAGACTCGCAGATGCGCTGGTAGGTCACCTTACGGGAGGCCTTGGACATGTCAATATTCTCCTGTCCACACTGATGGGCGGAATCTCCGGATCCGGCGCAGCAGATGCTGCTATGGAGAGTAAGCTTCTTGTTCCGGAGATGGTCAAACATGGATATTCTCTTGAATATTCGGCGGCAGTCACTGCTGCCTCTGCATGTATTACTCCGATTATTCCTCCGGGAGTTGGCCTTGTTGTTTATGCATGCATTATGCAGGTATCCGTAGGAAAGCTCCTGTGTGCCGGGTATATACCTGGCCTTATGATATGTGTCGGCATGATGATCTGCAACCACATAATCTCCAAAAAGCGCGGCTATAAGGCGGCACGTGATCATATGCTGCCGGGGAAACAGATTCTAAAGCTATTTCTCGATGCACTTTGGGCTCTGTTTATCCCATTTGGTCTTGTCATGGCACTGCGCATAGGACTGTGCACACCGACAGAAGGCGGCGCAATGATGGCAGTGTATGCGCTCCTTGTCGGGAAGTTCATCTATAAGGAGCTTAAAATAACGGACCTTCCGAAGATCATGCTCGACGGCGCAACCAATACCGCATGCATCATGATGATTATGGCGGGCGCCAATGTTCTCAGTCATTACCTGAGCTGGGAAGGAATCCCTACATGGCTTACGCAGTCCATGACGCAGAACGTACCGAACAAGTATGTTTTCCTGGCAATCAGTATGGCTCTACTTCTTGTTCTTGGAATGTTCATGGACGGAATGGCGGCCATGATTGTCATTGCACCTCTCCTTGCACCCGTCGGCGCACAGATGGGAGTCAATATGGTGCATTACGGACTGATCATGTGCCTGAACTGTGCTATAGGCGCTATCACGCCGCCGTTTGGTAATTACAACTTCCTTGTGGCAGGAACGGTGAAGTGCAGCACAAGCAAAATGATAAAAGAGATTATACCTTACATAATTGTATGCATTGCGGTGCTCATTCTCTGCACATATATTCCGGGGTTTGTCACAATTATACCGAAACTGGTTTACGGAAATGTCTGATCTTTTGCAGAATTGAGGCTGTAAGTGATACAAACAGGCAGCAGTATACAGAACCGGAGTTAACGATAAAAAGGATCTGGCAATATCCGATGAAAGAGGCAGCTGATGGATAATGAAAAAATCAAACTTCCGTCGGGGAAGAGTGACCGCATAGTCATCAGATCAAATAATGATCAGCATGTTCTTTTTCAGGTTTTTCGCTCTATTTATCCGCAGCATTGGAGCGGTTATAAAGAGATCTTTGATCATCATCATCCGGATATCGAAATATCCGGCATAGTTTCCGGCCGCGGAACGTATTACTGCGAGGGTGTGGAGTATGGTTTTCAAGCTGGAGATGTATTTCTCCACTGTGTGAACGATCAGCATTGTTTTCACAAGATAGATCCCGCACAGCAGCTGATCATGGTGGTCTTCCGCTTTGATCAGAGAATGATCTGGTCACAGGGACGGGACTGGACGGAGAATGAATATATGCAGCTGTTTATGGAGAACAGCGGCATAGGACATCACATCCTGCATACGTCAAAGGAGGCACAAACGATCTGTACCTTGCTGCAGGAGAGCTTCGATGAATGCATGAATCAGGAGCATGCGTATGAAATGATCGTAAAAGCAAAACTGCTCACCATACTGGCTAATCTTGTGCGGTATTTTTATAATGATCTTCCCAAAATTACGCTGAAGGTGAATCCGAAACATAAACTGGCCGTTGAAAAATCAATGGAATACATAACAAGGAATCTGGATTTGGATATTACGCTGGATTCACTGGCAGAAGCTGCACATATGAGCAGAAGCTATTATTCCACTATTTTCAAGAAACTGAACGGCGTCTCTGTATGGGACTACATCACGAACCAGAGAATTGACAAGGCGGAGCAGATGCTTGAGACGACAGATATACCGGTGATAGAAATCAGTGAGAACTGCGGCTTTAATAACATTTCCAATTTCAACAGAGCGTTTCGCAAAATTACAGGAGGAACGCCAAGAGACTACAGGAAATCTTTTATACTGAGGGAGGAGAAAGACAATGCTCATTAAAGACAGGATTATTGATCCCTTATCTCTGAAAATTACAGACATGCGTTTCGCAGATATTGACGGTGCACCAAAGCGATGCACACTCATGAAGCTGTATACAAATCAAGGCCTTACAGGCTATGGAGAAATACGGGACGCTTCGAGCAAAACATACGCGCTGATGCTCAAGAGTAGAATTCTGGGAGAGAATCCATGCGAAGTGGATCGACTTTTCAATAAGATCAAACAGTTCGGCGGACCATCGAGACAGGGAGGCGGCGTAAGCGGTGTTGAGATTGCTCTGTGGGATCTCGCGGGCAAGGCGTATGGAGTCCCGGTTTATCAGTTGCTGGGCGGCAGATACAGAGACAGAATACGTGTCTACTGTGATACAGATGCAGATGGCCGGGACAGGAGCGGTCATGCGATGGGACTTGCCCTTAAGAAAAGAATGGAAATGGGCTTCACAATGCTCAAGATGGATCTTGGCATCGGGCTTCTGATTGATGAGCCGGGGACATTGTGTGCGCCGCTTGGCTTTATGGATGATATGGTACATTACGCACCGCACATTCTGCATGTACAAGGCGGCTCTGTGACGCAGGATATGGTATCGCAGAAGAAAAGCTATGACATTGTGAATACCGCACATCCGTTTACGGGAATTCATATTACAGAAAAGGGTCTCGATTTTCTGGAAGAGTACGTAAAAGAAGTGAGGGAAGTTATCGGCTATGAGGTGCCGATCGCCATAGATCATTTTGGGCATGTATGTGTAGAAGACTGCATCCGTTTCGCAAAACGAATGGAAAAATATAATCTCGCCTGGATTGAGGATATGGTTCCCTGGATTTATCCGGACCAGATTAAAAGAATTCATGATGCCACCTGTGTTCCTGTGTGCACCGGCGAGGATCTTTATTTGAAAGAGGCATTTGAACCTCTCATCAGGAATCACTGTGTATCTGTCATTCATCCGGATATACTCACCTGCGGAGGTGCTATGGAATTAAAGAAGATTGCAGACATGGCATACGAAAACGGTGTCGCAGTCGCGGTGCACATGGCAGAGAGTCCGATTGCCTGCATGGCAGCGGTACACGCAGCTGCAGCAATGCACAATATCCTTGCTATGGAAATTCATTCTGTTGACATTCCCTGGTGGCAGGATATTGCAGAGGGATATGAGAAGCCTCTCATCAAAGATGGCTTTATTGATGTTCCAAACGGACCCGGACTTGGCATTTCTTCTCTGAACGAAGAGCTTATTGAGCAGCATATTAATCCGGATCTTCCGGGAGTATGGGAGTCAACAGAAGAGTGGGATAAGGAATTTTGCAATGACAGAGTATGGAGCTGAAGTAAAATGGTGACATTTACGGCCGGTAAGCGGATAGAGCGAAAAAGGTTAGTTGGCACAGTCAAGCTGTATCGGTCAGGATGGGGGCAATGAAATGCTGGACAATAAAGAAGAAATTCTGTCAATTACATCGGAATGGACAGGGGAACGTTTCCCTGATGGCCGTCCAAAGGTGCCTGACAGATATCTGGATGCACTGTACAAGATGACATTGGAAGAGCTGTGGAAACCTGTTTTTACAGCGGGGTATACCAACCAGTTTATTGCGATGAAGGCACTTCATCCGGAATTTACGCAGGACGGAGAGGTGAATCACAAGATGGTTGGCCGTGCGGTAACAGCTGTATATGCTCCGACTCGGCCGGATTATTATTCCGCATCCTGCAAAATGGCGGAAAAAAACGGCTGGCAGGGACTTCCCAATCAGTGGGTGATGGACAGGCTATCGCAGCGTGACGTTCTGGTCGTCGACATGTACGACAAAATATATAAGGGCACGTTTGTGGGTGGCAATCTTACAACGGCACTGCGTACGAAGACGGGAAACGGCGGTGCTGTGATCTGGGGCGGTATCCGTGACGTGGAGCAGATGCAGAAGGTGGAGGATATTCAGGTATATTACAGAGGAATTGACCCCACGCCGATCAGAGACTTTGCTATGACAGGTCTCAATACGGTGGCCAGACTGGGCGATGGTGAGCATGCTGCGGTATGCCTTCCGGGAGATGTTGTCTATGGATGCAGTGGCGGCGTCTTGTTCATTCCTCCACAGCTCGTTGTGGATGTGGTTGAGAACGGGCAGAAGACGAAAGTAAAGGATATGTTCGGCTTCAAGATGATCTCGGAAAACAAATTTACGACCGCGCAGATCGACCGGAATGTATGGACGAGAGAAATGCTGGATCTTCTGCGTGAGTATATCAGGACGGCACCGGAAGCTGCGGAATACAGAGATATTGACTGGACGAAAGAGTATGAGCTTGCCATGAACAGTGCGGATGATCAGCAGTCTTCTCTTTAACGCGAAAAGGCTGACATACTGTTCAGGCATGTGAATAGACAGGTGCTGCACAAGCAGGATGTGAAAATATAAGAGACGGATAAGGATAAATATCATGGATTACAGTTTGTATGGGAAAAAAGCACTGGTAACAGGATCCAGCAGAGGAATCGGCAGTGCGATCGCACTGGAACTGGCGCGCGGCGGCGCGGATGTTATCGTACACTGCTCGAAGCCCGGCGCAAAGGCAGATAATATTGCTGATCAGATAAAGTCAATGGGAAGAAAAAGCGAAGTCATCGTTGCAGATCTCACGAATCCGGAGAAAACGATTGAGCTCGCGGAAAGAGCGGCGGGCGTGGATATTCTCGTTTTGAACGCCAGTATGCAGATCCGTAAACCATGGCAGGAGATCACCGTGTCCGAGTATATTATGCAGACGAACTGCAATTACCTCTCCTCTCTTCTTCTGATGCAGAGATTGAGCGTACCTATGCAGAAGAAAAAGTGGGGGAGAATTGTCGCAATTGGCTCAGTACAGGAACGAAAGCCCCATCCGCAGATGCTCGTTTACTCTTCTTCAAAATGTGCACAGACAGGGTTGGTGCAATCTCTTGCCGTGCAGCTGGCTAAAGACGGCATAACGGTGAATACCGTTGCGCCCGGCGTGATCTATACAGACAGAAATATAGAGGCGCTCAGCAATCCCGAATATGCAAAACAGGTAACAGATTCCATCCCTGCGGGCTTTTATGGACAAAAAGAAGATATTGCAGGGACGGTAAGGCTTCTCTGCTCGGATTTCGGCAGGTACATTACGGGGCAGAATATTTTCATTGACGGTGGAAAGAGCCTGTAATGTTCTCTCTTGTCATTCCGGCTTCCCTTACATGATTACTGCATCTTTGACGTGGAGAAAAAGTGGAAAGAAATATTTATATAGCAGCCTGCAGCAAGAACGGAGGCATCTGGCATTACCGCCTGCAGGATGATGGAAGACTTGTATATGCGGACCACATCACGGCTGACAGACCGATGTATCTTACAGTGTGGAAGAACCAGCTGTATGCTGTTCTCAGGTCGCCATTTGAGCAAAGTATTTCCGTTACACATAAGGAATCATCTGGCGTTGTATCATTCTCTTTAAATACAAGGGGAGAGATAGGGGAAGCTTCGGAATGTATGCCGACATACGGCAGTTGTTCCTGCTATATAAGTGTTTTTCACGGAAGAGTATACACTGCCAATTATCTTTCCGGCAGTATTACGCTTCTTCCTGATTGTGTGGTGAAGCATCAGGGGCATGGGCCGAATGCGGCACGTCAGAAAATGCCGCATTTACATCAGATTCTTCCCTGCACGGATGGCAATTATCTTGCGGCGGTAGATTTAGGCACGGACAGAATTGTCACTTACACGCGGGATTTAAAAAAGATTTCGGAAGTGCATTCGCCTGCAGGGAGCGGCCCCAGGCATCTTGCATTTGCCCCTGATGGACAAGTGGCTTACTGTGCGAACGAACTGACCAATGACGTGGGTATATACCGCTATCATGAAGGGCATTTTACTTACCTTCATTCGGTGCAGGCACTTCCGGACTCCTTTCAGGGTCTAACAAAAGCGGCGGCGATCCGATGCACGGGTGAGTACGTATTTGTTTCTCATCGGGGATTCGACCATATATCCTGTTTCCATAGAGAGAATGAAGATCTTTTCAAAACGGCAGACATTCCATGCGGCGGCAGAGGACCAAGAGATTTTGATGTCTATGGGGATTATATCGTCAGCACGAATGAGGACAGCGAAGATGTAACAGTGATCGCCTGGAAAAAGCCGGGATACCCGTGCACAGAGAGAATCGCCCTGCCGCATCCTTTGTGTGTTGTTCAGTTTCACAGTGTTTGAAACTGGTTTAACAAATGATTTTCTGAACCACCTGATCGCTCAGAATACGATATTCATAAATAAAATCCTGTCAGAGTTCTAAACAATGATGCAGAGTTAGTCATATTTGAAGATCTTGCTGAGATTTGACAAGACTGCATTGAAGTAGTGATAGAGTAATGCATTCAATTCATCCGGTGTTTCCTGCATACCTCTTTCAATCCATTCCCCAATCCATCCGCTGACACCGTCCGCAAAGAATACCTTTTGATAAGCATCCTCATTGGGGAGGTTTTCTGTCAATCCGATTTTCTCGCGGAGAGATGCCTGCAAAACGGAGTCTCTTCCGGTTTTATGAAGGATTTCATAAAAGACCTGGTGTTTTTTTATATGGCGGAACAGGCTCTCAAATACATCCCGTGGTTTTGCATCCGGATCTGATTCTAATTCTTTGGCCCATGTCATAATCAGAAACTGCGCATGACGCTCCAATACTTCCTCCTTACTGCGATAATGGCGATAGAAGGAAGCACGTCCGACGCCTGCCCTGTTACATAGCTCTCGAATGGATATTTCGCCAAAGTCCTTATCTTTCAGTAATTCTACCAGGGTTTTGGCAAGCTGCTGCTCAACATAATAGATCTTGGTTGATTCATCTTCCATGAGTCACTTTGTGCCTTTCTGTCTCATTAAAGGTGAGACACTTGTATCAATTTTTCCTTTATGATAGGCTGTCCGAAAAAGAAAGGCAAGAAATTAATGAAAAAACACAGGCTATTAATAATCACAGGCATTATTATGCTCATAGTTGCTATGTTGACAGGCACAGGAATACTTGCCATAGCCATTCATCCACAGCTTGCGGTAGGCGGGATTCAGAAGCTCATGTATCAGAAGAATCCGGTGAATACATATTCACCTTTGCATGAACCATCGGAAGGAATGACAGAATCCGGTCTTTACAAGATAACAGACCGGGAGTATGGCACCGAGTATCCGAACAGTTTTCTGGATATCACCTATCCTTCCGGGAATGTCAAAGAGAAGCATCCGACGCTGTTTTATTTTCATGGTGGTGGTTTCTTCGGCGGAAGTAAGGATATGGGCGATCCGATGGCTGCTACCGAGGCGACCGCATTGCTGGACGATCTGTGCGCGGCGGGCTATACAATCGTCAATGTCGACTATGTGCTGGTGCCGGATTACCATTTTCCGGTTCCGCTCATTCAGGCAAGTCAGGCATTTGCATGGGCAAAGGAGCATGCAGAGGAATATCATCTGGACATGGAGCATGTCATAATCATGGGATCCTCTGCCGGTGCGATCATGGCATCCCAGATGGGAAGCGTGATCACGAACAGTGATTATGCGGACCTTATCGGCGTCACGCCATCTCTGTCTTCAGATCAGGTGAAGGCTGTTGTAATTGATGATGCGCCGCTGGATTATGATACTTTTTCTTTTACATGCAGGCTGCTGATCGGAAACTATGTCAAAGGTACCACGTTCCTTTCGAAAGAGGATAAATCGCGTTATAACAACATTCTCCATGTGACAGGAGCCTATCCTCCTTCATTCCTGCTTGGAAGTGAATATCGGACGGATATGAATGAGATGCATGATGCACTTGAGAAGGCGGGAGTGGTTAATGAGCTTGCTGATCCTCTGGTGGAAGAGGGAAAGAAGATGCCACACTGCTTTGTCGCTGCAGAGAGAACGGATCCTGTTGCCCGGAAGGCATTTCTCAGATTAACGGACTTTTTGAAAAAACATAGTTCTGTCCCATGCCCCGGTCTGCAAGCTTCGCGTGACCGGAATTCATAGTGCTGAGCATGAATTTAAATCCTTTTCCCTCTTTATCAGGATTTATTAAATGTTAAAATACTACGTATACTAAGGGGGAAGATTCTGATGTGAAAGTACAAGGGCTGATCCGGCATCAGATTCCCGGGATACGGCACAATGAAAAAAGTGGATTTTGAAAACGGAAATATCACACAGAATATTTTAATGACGGCATTGCCGATGCTGATCGCTCAGGTCCTGAATCTCCTGTATAGTATCGTAGACCGTATTTATATAGGAAGAATTCCAAATGCGGGGACGCAGGCGCTTGGTGCGGTCGGCCTCTGTTTTCCGGTCATAATCATCATCACCGGTTTCACGAATATGTTCGGCCTGGGCGGCGCCCCGCTTTTTTCCATGGCTTTGGGAAAGGGAGATAAGAGAAAAGCAGCGGAAATTCAGAATACGGCATTCCGGCTGCTGCTCCTGTCGGCGATTCTGTTAACGATTCTTGGGGAATTGTTCGGAAGAGGACTGCTGCTCCTTTTCGGAGCGGAAGTGAGTGAGATCCCGGTTTCGCTTTCCTACCTGCAGGTATACCTTTTGGGCACAGTTTTCCTGATGATTTCCACCGGGATGAATCCCTATATCAATGCGCAGGGCTATGCTGCCATCGGTATGTGTTCCGTTATGATCGGGGCTGTGGCAAATCTCATACTTGATCCGGTATTTATCTTTCTTTGCGGTATGGGTGTGCAGGGTGCCGCTGTTGCTACCGTAATATCGCAGATTCTGTCCTTCCTGTATGTTTTGCATTTCCTTCGGGGAAAGAAAAACGGCTTTCCGGTCACGCCCGGATTCCGTTTTCCATACGCCGGAGAAATCATCAGTCTGGGTTTTGCTCCGTTTATAATGCAATTTACAAACTCTCTGGTACAGATTGCCTGCAATCAGGTCCTGATGCAGTTTGGAGGCATGACGTATGTGTCAGTCATGACGATTGTTTCGTCTGTACGGTCGATTCTGGACACGCCGGTTTTTGCGGTCACGGAAGGAACATCTCCGGCCATCAGCTATAACTATGGAGCCGCAAGGCCCGCAAATGTTAAAAAGTCCGTCCGGATCATGATGTCGCTTGCACTGCCATATACGTTTATGGTATGGCTTCTGATCATGCTCCGGCCGGAATGGTTTATACGGATTTTCAGCAGTGACAAGACGATTCTGCAGGACGCATCCCGGGCCCTGCATCTGTATTTTCTGGCATTTATCTTTCAGTCGCTTCAGTACAGCGGACAAACCGTGTTTAAGGCGCTGAATAAGAAAAAGAGCGCAATTTTCTTCAGCCTGTTCAGAAAAGTCATTCTTGTTGTTCCGCTGACCTATCTGCTTCCGCATATTGCGAATCTGCGGACAGACGGTGTTTTTATGGCGGAACCGGTTTCGAATGTGGTTGGGGGGACGGCTTGTTTTTGCGCAATGCTTCTGACCATATGGCCGGAGCTAAACAGGATGGCATCAGGAAAAGAGCATTCCTGAAGGATCAAATAATGGGAGTCTAAAAGGTGCTGCCATGCAGACTATGGAAGAAGCACGCATGGTCAATCGCGGAATTGCTGATTATGACAAGGGAAAAGTGGCTGATGGAAAATCTTCATTGAAAATGATTGAATATGTATGAAAAGCCGGCAGAGGATGCCGGCTTTTTCTGCCCATCGACCGGATGCATTGCAAGGCTTATAATTAGTCCATAACGGTAAAAGGGAGAGTCAGCGATGGCATCGGCGCAGCAGGCGGCAGAAATCAAAGTAACAGAAATAAGGAAGAAACAGGAAACGGACAACCTTGTCCGCGCGCTTCTGGATATGGGAGAAGCCATGATCGGGAGCGGCGCGGAAATCTACAGAGCCGAGGATACGCTTCGGAGAATTGCGAAGGCATACGGCGCTAGTGACTGTGAGGTCTTCATTATTACTTCAAGCATTGTAATCACGCTCGAACTTCCGCAGGAGCATCCGCGGACCCGGACCAGAAGAATCAGGAAACCGGTGGAAAACGACTTTACAAAACTGGAAGATCTGAACGAACTTTCACGCGAAGTGTGCGCCCGCCCGATCCCGGCGCAGCAGCTTCGGGAGCGGACCAGTGCTATTGCGGATACAGGCGCGCAAAGACAGGGGCAGTTTCTCGGATATATCCTTGCTTCGGCAGCGTTTTGTCTCTTCTTTACCGGAAATCTTTTGGATGCGCTGGCAGCGGGCGTAGTCGGAGCTTTCCTTTTCTGGATGCAGATCTGCGTGGGGCCGTTTTGCATGAATTCGGTCGTACTGCAGTTTTTATGCTCTTTCTTTTCGGGAATTATGATCTGCATTTTGCACGGCGTGTTTCCTTCCCTGCAGATGGCCAAAATCATGATCGGCGACATTATGCTGCTGATTCCGGGCGCCTCCTTTACGAACAGTATACGGGATGTGCTTCTCGGGGATACGCTCTCCGGCATAGTCCGTTTTGTCGAGGCACTGCTTCTGGCCGCGGTGCTGACGGTTGGTTTTCTTGCGGCTATCTTGCTTTTCGGGAGGATCTTCTGATGGAAAAACAGCAGATCATACAGCTTCTTTCCGGCGCAGCCGGTTCCGTCGGCTTCGGACTGATCTTCAATCTCCGGAAAAAATATCTGCCGCTTGTCGCGGCAGGCGGCTTTCTTGGATGGCTTGTCTATCTTCTGTGTTCAAGGTATATCTGGGAGGGAGTCTTTCTGCCAACGCTCGCCGCTTCTTTTGCGACCGCAATCTTCGCGGAAGTGCTGGCGAGGGTGTGCCATGCGCCGTCGACGTTGTTTTTCCTGACAGCTGTGATACCGCTGGTCCCCGGAAGAACCTTGTACTATTGCATTGATGCGCTGGTGCAGAATGAACAGGAGCAGGCGCAGCGTTATGGAACGGAGACATTTCTTTACGCGCTTGCGATTGCCGCGGGCATGGCGATTGCCTGGACACTGTGCGACTTCTCGAGAAAGATCGGGAAGGCCGGCGGAACCGGAAGCTCCGGGAAATCGGTGGAACCGGAACATACAGATAAACGGAGGATGGACAGATGAGTAAAGAACGGCTGGGCGCGTTCATGGATGCGGTGATCGCAATTGTCATGACAATTCTTGTTCTGGAGCTGGAAAAGCCGGCGGCGCCGACGCTTGCCGCGTTATGGGCACTTCGAATCAATTTTGCGGCCTATGCGCTGTCTTTTCTGTGGCTTGCGGCGCTGTGGACGAGCCTGCATAACGCGTGGCATGTGATTGAGAAAATCTCGAGTCGGACGGTGTGGCTGAGTATAGGGCTGCTGTTTTTTTCGTCGCTATTCCCTTACGCGACAAGCCTCGTTTCAACATATTTTACAAGCCGTGTGGTGCAGGGATTCTATGGTGTGATCGTCATCGCGACTACGGTTATGCTGCTGCTCATTTATAAAAGTCTTGAAAAGGATAATCCGCCGGAGAGTACCGTGAAGTATATGCAGGCTGTCAGCAGATTTCTGAGGACGGATCTTCTGATTAAAGTGGCGGGAATGATTGCGGGGGTTTTGTTTTGGCCGCCGATTGTTTCGCTCGGAGTCCTTGCCGCTGCTATTTTCATCATGACTGCGAGAAAAGGCTCCGCTGGATACGGCGTGATTGATACAAAAGGCCGCCGGAGCGCGAACTAAATGCGCGGCGTGTATCGAGGGAGGGCTGTTCATGTACACACAGGAATCATGGAAAGAAGCTTATCATGAACTCGTGAGCACGATTGTCCGGATGGGGTATCCGAAGGAGTTCGGACAGGTCATCGCGCGAAATCTCGGCTCGGAGAAAACGATGCGGCGGATGAACGCCTATCTGCACGAGGCCGGTCCGGGGTCGGCGGAGGAAATCGCGGATGAAATGCTGGCGATCATGAGCGACCGGGAGCGCTGGATACAGAAGAAGGAGGCGGAGCGGGCGAATGCCGCGTATAATGAATATTTGCGTGACGGGCATTAGGCGTAATCGGTTTCTATATCGCAACCAAAGCATATGTAAGTTCGGATAACAAACAGGCATAAATCAGAGAAGGAGCAGGATATGTACAATCAGAAATTAAACGCTATGACCGCCGTGATCACCGGCGGCAACGGCGTTATCGGCGGAGTCTTTGCGAGAGCGCTCGCGGGAGAAGGTGCGGATATCGCAATTATTTGCAGGAACACAGGCAGCGCGGAAGGCGTTATGAAGGATATCCGTGAGCTGGAAAGAGAAGCCGCGGTCTTTCAGGGGGATGTTCTCAGCAGAGAAGATATGCTGCGCTGCAGAGAAGAAATTCTTACCCGGTTCGGACATATCAATATGCTGGTGAACTGCGCAGGTGGCGCACTCAAAGGAGCAGCTGTGCCGCAGGACCAGTATTCGGAAGATTCGAAAGAAGAAGGAAACTTTTTTACAACCGCATCAGAGAAAATCCATCAGGAATTTGATCTGAATACTTACGGCACGATTCTGCCGACGCAGATTTTCGGGGAAGTCCTGATCGGACAGGAGAACGCGAATATTATCAATGTTTCCAGTATGGGTGCTTACCATCCGATGACAAGAATTCCCGGGTATGCCGGGGCGAAGGCTGCCGTTACGAACTTTACGGAGTGGGCGGCAACTTATTTCGCGAAAAGCGGTGTCAGGGTGAACGCAGTCGCGCCGGGGTTCTTCCAGACGCCGCAGAATCATGACCTGCAGTTTTTCCCGGACGGCACACCGACGCCGAGAACGAGGAAGATCATTGCCGCTACGCCGATGGGGCGCTTCGGGAAGCCGGAGGAACTTGCGGGCGCGGTTTTATTCCTCGCGGACCCTTCGAGCAGTTTTGTTACCGGAACGGTAATTCCGGTTGACGGCGGATTTCATTGTTATCCGGGCGTGTGACTGCGAAGAGATTTATATTCCCCATATATACGCCGCCGCAAGAACTGCATCCATCTCAGCGGTGATGCAGACGCTGCAGGAGGAATTATCCGCAGCGTCTGTTCCATAAGATAGCAGCGCGAAATCGCCGGCCTGCATCGGTAGCGGACGAGAAGCGGCTGCGGTATCCTTCAAGACAGCTTCTCCTTTCCACAGATACAATCCGGTGAAGGCAGGAGCAGAAATGAACATGCGCTCGCCTGCCCGGAGCCGTTTATAGTCCATGCTGCCTTGCGCCGCGCCGCGAAGCATCAGATTGAAGTCCCGGCAGGAACCGTAGGAACGGGTTGTTTCCTCACCGGAAAAGACATCGCACATGCCGGGCGCAAGATCAACCGGCGGCCGGCCCGCGTGCTGTAGTCTGAGATTTTCATCAAGCGGCATCAAAATCCGCCTTGTGCTGGGCAGATTTGTAAATGTCGATTCTGCCTGTGTACACATCGCGGTGCTGATACGGAACAGAAATTCTCTGCTTTCATAAGAAGCGTCCGGCGGATAGATGAAAAGCTCCGTCGTCGTCCCGCCGGACCAGTTCGCTGTCTTCTGACTACCTTTTTGCACGATCCGAATTGTCATATCTTATATACGCTTTTCCCTTTCTTTATCACTTCTATTACCTGGTTTTTTGCGGTGTTGTAAACGAGAAACGTATAGGACGGCTGTTTCAGAACAACAAGATCCGCCTGTTTGCCGGGCTCGATGCTCCCGATTTTATCCGCGCGTCCAATGGCTGCGGCACCGTTCAGCGTAAGAGCTGTCAGTGTCTCCGGCAGTGTCATGCCCATGTGAATGACGGCAAGCGCGAACAAGAGCGGTATCGAATTGGTATAACAGCTGCCCGGATTATAATCACTTGCAAGAGAAACCGCGCAGCCCGCGTCGATCAGCTTTCTAGCAGGCGCGTAAGGCTTTGCGAGGCAGAAAGCCGTGCAGGGAAGGAGCGTCGCGATCGCGGCGGATGAGGCAAGATCCCGGATGCCCTGCTCCGAGATCATCAGCAGATGATCCGCAGAAGTACAAGGAACCCTGGCCGCGAGCTCCGCTCCGCCGGTGGACATGATTTCGTCGGCGTGGATTTTGGTGCCAAAGCCCAGAGAGGAAGCTGCGCGGAGCAGCGTTTCCGATTGTTTTGCCGTAAAAACACCGTCTTCACAAAAGATATCGACAAACGCCGCAAGCTTCTGTTCTTTAATCAGAGGAAGCATCGACGTAATCATGAAGGAGATGTATTCATCCGCGCGTCCTTTGTATTCCGCGGGAATAGAGTGACCGCCAAGATAGGTCGGCGTCACTTCGACGGGCTGGATCTGATTCAGCTGCCGCATGACCTGCAGCATTGTCAGCTCGGTGGTTTTGTCCAGCCCGTAGCCGCTCTTGCCTTCCATGGATGTCACGCCCATCGAAAGGGCGTCAGAGAGCCGTTCCTTCCCGTCGCGCAGCATCTGCTCCGCGGTCTCTGCCCTTGTGCTGCGGACGGTGTTTTCGATTCCGCCGCCGGATTTATGAATTTCCAGATAGGAAGCACCCTGCAGGCGGAGCATGAATTCCTCCGGACGGAACCCGCCGAACAGAAAATGCGTGTGCGAGTCCACAAAGCCCGGAACGAGCGCATGGCCGGAGAGATCACGGATGGCGGCGCGGCTTGTTCTGGCGCGGGAGAGAATACCGGCGGTATCTCCAACGTCTGTGATGATTCCGTCCTGTATAACAACCGCGGCATCATGGAGAATCCGGATTTCATTCATGTCTTTACCGCGGCGGGCCGCCTTTCCAAGAGGCGTTGCAAGTTCCGCAATGTGTGTGAGAATTGTGATTTCAGCCATAGTGATCTTCCTCCGCGTTTACGGGCGACGTCTGTCCGCCGCTCAGCCGAGTCTTCGCATTGTATCCGCAACCCGTTCCCGGATGACCTGTTCATCGAAGGTCTGAAGAATGCCGTCTTTTACGGTAACACGCCCGCCGACGATGACAGTCCGTACGGCTGTCGGCTCCATGGAATAGACGACGTTCGGAAGAACCTGCTCGAGAGAGTCACTGACAGGCATCATCGAGAAATCGTCCAGATCAATGCCGGTAAAATCGGCCAGGCAGCCTTTCTCCACTCTGCCGGCGGGAAAGCCGAGAAGCCTCGCGCCGGTATCCGTGCCCATCCGGAACGTATCGTGGTAGTTGACGCACAGAGCATTGCAGGTTTTGGCCTTCTGCAGAAGAGAGCACATCCGCATTTCCTCGAATACGCTGATGCGGTTGTTGCCGCAGGCGCCGTCGGCGCCAAGAGCGATCGGAACGCCGGCCTGCATCATAGCAGGGATGTCGGTGATGCCATCTGCCAGAAACATGTTGCTGGAAGGGCAGTAGATAAGACCCGCGCCTTTTTCTCCGAGAATGCGGATCTCCTCCGGCGTGAGATATACCCCGTGGATAATCACCAGAGAATCATCGACGACGCCGAGGGAATGCAGATATTGGAGAGGTGTCATCCCGTCATGTTCCCTGCGGACCTGCTCGACCTCAAACGGCTCTTCGGCAACATGCATATGCATTCTGGTGCCAAGCTCCGCGGCAAGTTCGTGCCCTGCGAGTATCATTTCGGTCGATGCCGCGTGCAGCGAATGCGGAGCCGGAATAACACGCACCATCGGATCACGCAGATACTTGCTGTGCAGACGCCTGGTGTTTTCCACCGCGGCGGCAATGTTTTCCACATATCCTGCGGGCGCTCCGTCCCAGTCATACATCGTGCGCGCAAGACAGATCCGGATACCCAGATCCTTTGCGGCCTCGATGACGGCTTCATCGCTTTCCGTTCCATACGTATGCAGATAGAAGAATTCACCGACAGCGGTTACCCCGCGCTTCATCATTTCCGCAAAAGCAAACAGCGCGCCGTTATAGATATCCTCGAGATTCATACGGGGAGAATAATGATAGAGAGACCGGTCCCGCCACTCGAGAAACGGACGGTCGGCGGCGATGCCGCGAAGAAGGATCTGAAAACAATGGCTGTGCGCGTTGACAGTGCCGGGGACCAGCGCCTGCCGCGGAAGTTCCATGACCTCCGCGGCAGGATAGCTTTGACGCAGCGTATCGGAAGAACCGATGTCTTTTATGGTATCGCCGTCAATCAGGACGGCGCCGCCGCGTTGGAATCCGCCGTCTTCAAAGAGCAGCTCCGGTATCAGTAGTTTCATAAGATCACCGCTTCCTTCAGGCGCCGGTTACGCAAAGTGCTGCCTGACTGCTTCATGTACCATTTCACTGTCCGCAAGATACGGAATTGTGATCTGGCTTTCACCCTCATACTTTTTGTTGTAAGCGATCGCTGTTTCCATCGAATGTTCATTGCGTGCCCAGTTTCTTCTGGCAACGCCGCCCATGACATCCCACAGCAGTCCGCTCTTTATGACTTCATCGACGCGTCCGGAACCGTCCAGAACAAGTCCGAAGCCGCCGTTGATGGCTTTTCCGATGCCCACGCCGCCGCCGTTATGAAGCGCAACCAGACTCATGCCGCGGGCTGCGTTGCCGACATAGCATTGCACGGCCATATCTGCCATGACATTACTGCCATCCTTTATATTGGAAGTTTCGCGGAACGGAGAGTCTGTGCCGGAAACATCGTGGTGATCTCTGCCCATCATGACAGGCCCGATCTCGCCGTTGCGAACCATTTCGTTGAACTTGAGAGCGATTGCAACCCTGCCTTCCGCATCCTGATAGAGAATCCGGGCTTTCGTGCCGACGACGAGATGATTGTTCTCGGCCTCTTTGATCCAGTTATAATTGTCGCGGTCCTGATAGCGACGGTTCACATCGATGCAGCTCATGGCGGCGTGATCTGTTTTGACGAGATCTTCGTCCTTTCCGGACAGGCAGACCCAGCGGAACGGCCCGTAGCCGTAATCGAAGAGCTGCGGTCCCATGATGTCTTCAACATAGGAAGGCAGGATAAAGCCGTCTTTGTCGTCCACGCCGTTTTTGGAGATCTCCTTCTCGCCGGCATCATAGACCGCCTTCAGGAACGAGTTGCCGTAATCGAAGAAGTAGGTTCCCTTATGCACCAGCGCCATGACAAGAGAAAAGTGTTTCCGAAGGGACCGGTCCACGAGCTCCCGGTACTTATCCGGATCTTCGGACAGCAGTTTTGTACGCTCGTCGAATGTGATGCCCTGCGGACAGTACCCGCCTTCGTAGGCCGCGTGGCAGGAGGTCTGGTCAGAGCACAGATCCACATGAATATCATGGTCTGCGGCGTACTGCAAGAGATCCACGATATTGCCGTAATAGGCGATGGAGCGCGGCTTTCCGGCGCTCTGATATTTCTTCGCGGAGGCAAAACAAACCGCAAGGTCATCCGACCACTCGCTGACCCAGCCCTGACGGAGCCTTGTCTCGATTCTCGAGAAATCAACCTCGGCGATAATGCCGACGCCGCCCGCGATTTCAATGGCTTTGGGCTGCGCGCCGCTCATGCCGCCAAGTCCCGAAGAGATAAAAAGCCGGCCGGAGAGGTTGCCGTCCTTGGGAATGCCGAGCTTGAGTCTGCCGGCGTTCAGGAGAGTGTTGTAAGTGCCATGCACGATGCCCTGCGGCCCGATGTACATCCAGCCGCCGGCAGTCATCTGCCCGTAGTTCGCAACGCCCATTTCCTCGGCGATTTCCCAGTCGGAGAGGTTGTCAAACTCACCGACCATCAGAGCGTTGGTGATCGTGACACGCGGTGCCTCGGGTCTTGATTTGAACAGACCTACCGGATGGCCGCTCTCGATGACAAGCGTGGTATCTTCGGTCAGATTTTCGAGATACTTCTTGATCAGCCGGTACTGCATCCAGCTCTGGCATACACTTCCGGTTTCACCATAGGTGATCAGCTCGTAGGGGTAAAGCGCGACTTCAAAGTCAAGGTTGTTGTCGATCATGACCTGAAAGGCTTTGCCTTCGATGCACTTGCCTTTGTACTCGTCAATGGGCTTTCCGTAGATCCTTCCCGCCGGACGGAAGCGGTAGCCGTAGATTCTGCCTCTTGTATAGAGCTCATTCAGAAACTCCGGGATCAGCTGCTTATGATACTTCGGGGGAATATAGCGGAGCGCGTTTTTCAGGGCGGTTTCGGTCTGTGCCTCGCTCAGGCGAAAGCCTCTGGAGGGGGCTCTTCGGATGCCTTCCTCAAATGCCGGCATCTCCGGAAGTTCATCGTCCAGTGTGAAAGTCATATAGTTTTCATTCATGATGCTGCCTCCCAATTGACTGCTGCAGCCGTTTCCGCAGGCTGCGGCTTTGCTGCGTCCATGCTCTGATCCAGTTCCAGAACGGCAAAGAGCATGGCATTTGCCGCTTTCACAATGTCCTCCGGCCTGCAGTACTCGCGGCGGCAGTGACCGTACCCGCCGACGCTCCGTACAAAGATCATTCCGGAAGGAGCAATCCGCTGCATGTTTGCCGCGTCGTGTCCGGCCATGCTGGTCAGCGTGACTTCGGGTTCTCCTTCGGCTGCCATTCCATGCAGAATGGCTTCCCGGACGAACGGATCGAGCGGCTGCGCTTTCTGATCGAGAAGGCACTCCCGCAGGACCTGAACGCCCCGCCTGCTGCGGGCCTTTTCAGCGGCTTCTTCGACAAAGCCCAGAACGAACTGCAGATCCTCGTCGTTCGAGGTACGGATATCAATAATGCCTTCCGCACTGCCCGGGATAATATTGGCTTCATTCGGATGAAGATTCACATATCCCATGGTTGCGGTGACTTCCGGAGAATTTCTTTGCAGAGCGCCGCGCTCCAGAGCTGCCGCGATTTCGGAAAGCGATAGGAACGCGTCTTTTCTGTCCTGCATCATCGTCGTGCCCGCGTGATTGGATTCTCCTGTCACGGTAATCTTTTCCCGGTAAATGCCGGTAATGGAAGCGGCTGCGCCGACCGAAAGATCCCTGATTTCCAGCTGTCTTCCGAGTTCGTTGTGCGCTTCCAGAAAAGCCGCGATGTCGCCGGAATGCAGTCTCGCCTCGTCCAGATGATGCAGATTGCCGCCAAGTTCCTTCACAGCGTCCTCGAGCCGCACCTTTCCGCTCCTGTCTGTCTTTGACAGCAGATCCTCTTTCGCCAGCCGGCCGCAGAGAACTTTGCTGCCGAGCGTTGAGAGATTAAAAGCGTTCGGCTCCTCCGCGGTAAAGGAAACAACGGCTAAAGGATGCCTTGTCGGGATTTGTCTTTCCAAAATGGTCTGCATGATCTCGGTGGCAATGATAACGCCCATGGCGCCGTCATACTTTCCGCCGTCTGGAACCGCATCGTGGTGTGAGCCGAAGACAATCGGCGCGAGATTTTCCGACCCGTGCTTTTTGCCCCACAGATTCGCGATGGCGTCCGTGCCGGTTTCGAGTCCCATCCGGGCCCACATTTCGAGTATCCATGCCCGTACCTGCCGGTCCGATTCCTGCGCGAATGCTCTGTCTATGCCGCCGTGCGGATTGATGCCGAACGTGGACATCGCGGACAGATTGTCCAGCAGCCTGGCTCCGTTGACCAGTACACGTTCTCCCATATTCTGCCTCCTTCCTTTGGAGCTTAAACGAACGTGACCATATCCGGGTCCTCATGTATTTGTAACTGAATGATTATGCGTTCATTCCGAAGAACACATATGTAATGATTTCATTACCAAAAGAGTAACAAAAAATGTCAGAAGGTATTGCGCCTCCTGACATCTTTGTCTGATATCTGAAAGATATAGCACGATCTGCCGCACGTGTCAACTGCCGTCTTAACCGATATAGGCATTTTCTTCCTTTTCGAGCTGTTCGATCTTTGCGAGCCGCTCTTCAAGTCCCGGCATTTTTCTGGCAGCGTCCGAGACAAGCAGGTTTAAAAACATAATCGGCGTACTGTAAATGTCGAAGATCGAAGCTACGGTTGTCGGAATGAGCACGACGTTGTCCGCGTGCGCGCAAAGCGGAGAGAAGCGGCTGTCCGTTACGGCGTGAATATAAAATCCGGCCTTTTTCAGTTCCGCCATTTTCTCTGTGAGCACCCGGGGATACCGGGGAAGTCCGACCGCGATAATGCCGGTTGTTTCGGGATGATGGTGCAGGCTGACAAGATCCCAGTCGGAGCCGGGTGTTACGAGAAAGACGCCGTCCCGCAGTTTGTCGAGGATATATTTGGTGTAAGGAAGGAGTGTCGCGCTCATCCGCGCGGATAACAGAACCAGCTCCTGTTTGCCGGCAACGCACTCTACCAGCTTTTCATATTCCGGAAGGGCGGTGATTTCTTTCAGAGAGCGGATGTTCAGGGTCTCCTTCGCGATCACGTCCTCGGTATGATGCTGGCTCGCGGCAGTGTAATGATAGCGCCTCGGTGCGGAAAAATCGCGAGAGACAAGGCGCTGCAGACTCCGCAGGAAATCCGAATATCCGCGGTAACCCATCGCGATGCAGAACTTGGAAACACTGCCCTGACTGATGCCCAGCACTTCCGCAAGATTTTCTGCTGTCATGAAGATAACCTGCATGTATTCCTGCTCGATATAAGCCGCGATTCTTCTGTAAACCGGAGAAGCCTCGGAAATCCGCAGCATCAGACTCGTGAGCTCTTCCATGGATTTGCATTCGTTTTGTTTTGCCATATTCTGCGTCCTCTGCGTATATCCCGCATGGTTGAATGAAATGATTACAGATCATGTATCTGTAATGAATATACAACGAAAGACTACCGTTAAATGAAGGTTTTTGCAAGGAAAAACCGAGGGCGGCAGGAATGAAATCCCATGATTTTTATAAAAAAACCACTTTACAAAAACCGGGAGACCATTTATGATTGCGATTAATCAAACAGTGAGTGGCACGGGAAGAATTTTCTTACGTGTGCCTTTCGGCAGAGACGCCGGTTTCGGATGAGAAGCCGGCGCCTCTTTTTTAATTCTTTCCCGCCACGGAAAGGATGAGCCATGAAACTTACCAGAGAACAGCAGGACATGCTGGACGGCAAATACGGCCGGGGAACCGCGTACGCGATGAAAATCGAGACTGCGATCGGCGAATCGTTTGACGCTCCGTATATGGTCCCGATCACAAGAGCCCACGTCGCGCTGTCCAATCAGGACGCGGATCTTTGGTTCGCGGAGAAGCTATTGTCTTTAGGAGCGCACTGCCGCGTTTCACCTACGGTCAATCCCGGATTCTGTGTTTCGTTCTTCCGGGAGCATGGCATGGTCAGTGAAGAGGACGCGAAGATGATGATGCGTACGCATAACGCCTACAAGGGTCTTGGCGCAACACTGACATACAACTGCACGCCGTATGTCGGGACCAATGTCCCGCACTTTGGTGAGATCTGCGCATTCTCCGAGTCCAGCGCGACGCCGTTTGTCAATTCCGTCTGGGGAGCCAGAAGCAACAGAGAGGGCGCCAACAGTGCTTTGTGTGCAGCGATCACCGGCTTTGTGCCGTACTACGGGCTGCTTCTTGACGAAAACCGGAAGGGCAATATTCTGGTTCATGTGGAGGCCGACATGAAGAGTGATTTTGAATATCATCTTCTCGGCTACTGCGGTAAGAAAATCGGACCGGGCATTCCGGTCTTTGAAGGGCTGCCAGAACAGATCTCAATGGAATCCCTGACAAATCTGGGCGCGCAGCTCAACACGTCCGGCGCTTATGGTATGTATCATATCCTCGGTTTTACACCTGAAGCGCAGACGCTGGAACAGGCCTTCAGCGGTAAGAAACCGGAGCGGGAAGTGGTCATCACCAATCAGGATCTTACGGATATTCTGGAAGAGATCTCATGTGAAGGAAACCGGAAGATTGATTTTGCAATGTTCGGCTGCCCGCATTTTACACTGGATCAGACGCGCCATATCGCGGAGCGGCTTGATGGAAAGAAGCTGAAAGTGCCGCTGTGGGTTCTGACTTCCTACCATGTCAAGGAGTTGTGCGACAGAATGGGAATCACGGAAAAGATCGAGTATGCCGGAGGCAATGTGATTCCGGATACCTGTCCGGATCAGCCCTGCTGGAACTGGCTGGGAGGGAAGACCGGCGTTACGGAATCGCCCAAGTGCGCGTATTATCCGAAGAGGCGCGGCATCAATTTCGTAATCCGCAATCTGGACAGTTGTATCGACGCGGCGCTTACCGGGGAGGTGAGATGATGAGCAGACGTTATTTCTGTCATAAAATTTCCGAAGGGAAAGCCCGGGGCAGCGCGCTTGTATCTTCGGATGAGATTATGTTTTATCTGATCCGGCCGGAAAGCGGGATCGTGATCGAGAAGGGGCATTCTCTTTGCGGGCAGTCCGTAGCCGGGCAGATTCTGATCTTTCCGGGCGGGAAAGGGTCCAGCGTCGTGCAGGCGGACGGTTTGTTCCAGCTGAACAAAAACGGCAATCTTCCGAAAGCCATGATTATTCAGTATCCGGAAACCGTGCTGGTTTCCAGCGCCATCATTATGGATATTCCGATGGTTGACCGCGTTGATCCCGCGTTTTATAAGGAGATCCAAACCGGGGATCAGGTCGAAGTCAACGCGGATGAAGGGTATATTGAAGTCGTTTCCGCGCAGGGCGAGGCATAAGAAATTAACAAAATAATGGCGATTACGGAATAAATATTGTGACAATTTCAATATTTACATTTTCACGGAATCGGTTATGATTATTGTATTCATTCCGATACGAACACAGTAATGAAATCATTATTCAATCAGCGAGGCAAAGGCGTCCGGAGATATTCTCCAGGCGCCTTTTGTTCATTTCATGAGGAGGTATAAGAATGAAAAAGAGATTTGTCATGAGTCTGACTTTGGCTGCTTTGTCAGCCGGAATGCTTGCAGCTTGCGGCTCCAAAACCAGTGCTCCCGCAGCTTCTTCATCCGCTTCATCGGAAGCGGCGAGCGCGCCTGCAGCCGCGACAACCGAAGCCGCGGCAGCTGTGACCGAAGCTCCGGCGGCAGGAACAACGGAAGCCGCAGCTTCTTCCGGAGACGCCATGTACGATGGGAAAGTTCTTCTGGGACATGCCTCGTGGATCGGATTTGCACCTCTGAACCTCGCCGATGATATGGGCTTTTTCGAAAAGTACGGCGTTGACTGTGATATCGAGTCGTTCGAGTCCAAGGCGGATTCCAGAGCAGCGCTTGCGGCCGGCAGAATTCAGGGCATTTCCACTACGGTGGATACACAGGTCATGAGCCGTGCGCAGGGCGTAAATCTCCAGATCGTTCTTGCGGAAGATACTTCCAGCGGCGGTGACGGCATATCCGCTATCAAGGATATCAAGGATTTCAAGGATCTGAAGGGACATACCGTTGCTCTGGATACTTCGGGCGGCGCGTCCTATTTCTGGTTCAACTATCTGCTGCAGCAAAATGACATGAAGATGGATGATATGAAGATTCAGAACATGTCCTCGGGCGATGCGGGCGCAGCCTTTGTCGCGGGCAAGGTTGACGCCGCGATTACCTGGGAGCCATGGCTTTCCAGAGCAAAGGAAGCCCCGAACGGTCACATCCTGATTGATTCCAGTGAGACGCCCGGCATCATCGTCGACTGCCTCGCAATGGATCAGGATTTTGCCGCCAAGTACCCCGGAACCGTGAAAGGTATCTGCGAAGCCTGGTATGACGCTCTGGATTACATCAAAACAAACCCCGAAGACGCCTACAAGATCCTGATGAAGTACACCGGCGATGACACGACGGACGCGGTTGCGGGCGAACTGTCAGGCGTCACGCTTTATGACAAGGAAGCGAACGAGAAGTATTTCGGCGGCGAGATTCAGAAGGTCGCGAAGATGGCCTCGGATCTGTGGCTCGATAACAAGCTGATCGACAGCGCCGTTTCTCCGGATGATGTCATCAATGGCAGCTTCATTTCCGGAACCGACTAAAAATTGTTCAGCATTTCTGTCCGGCTGCTTCGTCCAAACGGACCCGGCAGCCGGACACGGTTAATGAGGTGACGTGACATGACAAATGACAGTGCTTTATACGGTGACAGAAGCTGGATACGCACGGAGACTCCGGAGCTGCATCCTGTGGATAAAAACAGACTGGACGGAACGATCGTCTACACAGCGAAAGATAAAAGCGGCGAAACGGCGTTCTCGAAGGCGTTTATTCCCAAGGGCTCCATCACAAAGAGAAGCTACATTATTATAGCGGTCTGTTCTTTCGCGGCGGTATTCGGACTGTGGTGCTATGCATGTTTTGTCATGCATGTCAGCAGTATGTTCCTGCCTTCACCGAAGGAAGTTGTGCAGTCTGCGGCTGCCATGTTCACAGACGGCAATTTCCTGTTCGACATCCGCATGTCCGTGCAGAGAGTCCTGATCGGCTTTCTGATTTCGGCGGTCGTCGGCATTCCTCTCGGGCTGATTATCGGTACTTACGCGCCGATGGCTGCCTGTCTGGAGCCGCTGTTTTCCTTCTTCCGCTACCTTCCCGCTTCCGCGTTCATTCAGCTGTTCATCCTGTGGATCGGCATCGGGGAAGGCTCGAAGATCAGCATCATCATTGTCGGTTCGCTCGCGCAGATCATTCTGATGGTCGCGACCAATGTCCGGAACGTATCCGGATCGCTGATTGAGGTTTCCTACACGCTCGGCGTATCCAGAGCCGGCGTTTTCTGGAAGGTCATTCTCCGGAAAGCAATGCCGGATATCATGGACACACTCCGGATGGTTCTGGGCTGGGCGTGGACATATATCATCGTCGCCGAGATGATCGGCGCTTCGGAAGGTGTCGGCTTTATGATTACGCAGGCCGGCCGGCAGTTCCGGATTTCGAGAATCTTTGTCGGCATTATCGTGATCGGCCTCATCGGACTGGTTCTGGATATGCTGATGATGTTCCTGAAGAGAGCTCTATTCCCCTGGAATGAGGAAAAGTAATATTGCAAGGAGTGCGGATGATGAAAAAGACTGTACTGAATACAGATTATCCTGTAGACGAAAATGTATATTATGAAGACGGGCAGGGACAGTTTTACCGTCTGCACAACGGCGTGGACATTATTGGTGTGACCAAACAGTTCAGGACCAAAAAGAGTACAGTGCAGGCATTGCAGGAAATCAATCTGCATGTCCACAACAGTGAGTTCATCTCGATCCTCGGCACGAGCGGCTGCGGCAAAAGCACACTTCTTCGCATGGTCGGCGGCTTCGAAACGCCGACGACCGGTAAAATTTTCTGCCACAAGAAGGAAGTGACAAGGCCCGGCGCCTCGATCGGTATGGTTTTCCAGTCCTATACGCTGTTTCCGTGGCTTACCGTACGTGAAAACATCGCCTTCGGACTCAAAGAACTCAAGTACCACACACCTTCGGAAAGTAAAGAGATCGTGGAAAGATATATCGATCTTGTCGGGCTGCGCGGCTTTGAGAATCAGTATCCGAAATCTCTTTCCGGCGGCATGAAACAGAGAGTCGCGCTTGCGCGGTCCCTCGCGACGGACCCGAGTGTTCTTCTTCTGGACGAGCCGTTCGGCGCGCTGGACATGCAGACGAGAGGCGTCATGCAGGAGCTGCTGATAGATATCTGGCAGAAATCGCCCAAAACAATTCTGATGGTCACGCACGACATTGATGAAGCGATTTTCCTTGCGGACCGTGTCGTGATCATGAGTGCAAGACCCGGCAGAGTCCGTGAAATTCTCGATATCGATCTGGAAAGGCCCAGAAACTACCATGTCAAGAGTACGCCCGCTTTCGCGGCTTACCGTGAGCACTGTACGGAAATCATCCGGGAAGAGAGCAGCAAGCTGCTGGTGAATGCGCATGCGGGCTGAAAGCGCCAGCCCCTTTGCGGATTCGCACGGGGCGGAAGCGCGGCAGGCTCCCGGTGCATGCGCACGGGTCTGAAGAGAGGAGGCGTTATATGCCGGTTCTTCTTGAGGAAGATCTTTCCTATCCATTGCCGGAAATGCTGCCGGTAAAACAGCATTTTGACGACACGCGTCTTGTCGATGTCCGGGGCAGGCTTCTGACATCGCTTCATCAAAAATCCATTCTGTCCATGCTGCGGCCCGGAATGCGCACAGCGGTTGCGGTCGGCTCCCGCGGCATTGACAATCTTGCACTGATCGTACAGACAACTATCCGGTTTTTAACAGAACAAGGCTGCCGGCCGTTTATTGTATCCGCCATGGGAAGTCATGGCGGGGGAACGCCCGAAGGACAGAAGACCGTGCTGGAAGGCTACGGCATTACGGAAGAAGCGATGGGCGTTCCGGTGATTACGGACACAGATACCATCTGTATCGGCAGCAGGGGGAACGGGCTTCCGGTCTATTGGGACGCCGCCGCGGCGAACGCGGATCTGGTTATCCCGATCAACCGGATTAAGCTGCATACGGATTTTGAAGGCCCCCTGCAGAGCGGCCTCTGCAAAATGCTGGCGATCGGTCTCGGCGATCAGAAGGGCTGTTCGATGCTGCATGAGACGGCGCCGGAGGAGTTTGCCGCCGCGCTTGAAGAAACTGCAAGGCTGATCATAAAGACGCAGAAGATCGGGTTCGGCGTCGGCATTATGGAAAACGCGCTGGACCATACCTGTCACATTGAAGCCATTCCTGCATCTATAATGATCGGGCGGGAGAAGGAGCTTGCAAGGGATTGTGTCCGGCTGATGCCGTTTCTGCGGATACAAAAGGCGGATATTCTGATTGTCGATGAAATCGGCAAGGAAATTTCCGGTGCCGGGTATGATCCGAATATCCTTGGGAGAAGCAGTCTCCTTCATGGAAAACGCCTGCATGTGCCGGAATTTCAAAGGATGGTTCTTCTTGATGTGACGGAGAAGTCTCACGGTAACGCGATCGGTCTCGGGCAGTTCGATGTGATCACAAAGAATGTTTTTGAGAAGATGGATTTCGAGAGTGTTTATGCGAACGCACTTGCCGTGCGTGCGCCGGAGGACGCGCGGATTCCGGTCATCGCCAGGGACAGAGAAGAGGCAGTCCGGATTGCGCTCAAATGCTGCCGCGGCATTGATTACCGGCAGCCGCGGATTCTGGAGATCCACAATACGCTTTCACTGCAGACAATCTATATTTCGCCGGCGATGCTGGACGAGGTGTGGGATAATAAGGATCTCACGCTGCTGCAGCCCGCACGGCTTTGACAAAGAGCTGCCGCGGCGGTAATGCCGGAATTGTCCTTGCATTAACGCGGCTTCTGTTTTGACGGAAACTGCGTTATGATAGAGGGCATGAAAAGAATACTTATGATCGCAACCGGAGGCACGATTGCCTGTAAACCGAACCGCAGCGGCCGGCTTTCTCCGAAAATCACATCATCCGAACTCCTTGAGTATGTCCCGGAGCTCGCGCAGATCTGTGCGGTCGAAGCGCGTCAGTTATACAACATTGATTCCACGAACATGGGACCCGCGCAGTGGCCGGGGATCGTCAATATGATCCGTGAAAACTGGGGGATGTATGACGGCTTTGTCATTACGCATGGAACGGATACAATGGCATATACTGCCGCGGCGCTCAGCTACATGATTCAGAATCCTGCCTGCCCGATTGTTTTGACGGGAAGCCAGAAGTCGATTTACAGCAGAGATACAGACGCACGCAAAAATCTGCTGCAGGCCTTTCGTTACGCGGCGGCGGACGGTGCGTTTGGCGTTCAGATTGTCTTTGACGGACATGTGATTCTGGGAACGAGGGCAAGAAAAGTCCGCTCGAAAAGCTATAACGCGTTTTCAAGTATCGATTATCCGGATACCGCGGTATTTCGCGGCGATCATCTGATCCGGTATCTCGATGCTCCTGCGCAGCGTCCGCCGATGCGCTTCTACACGGAACTGGATCCGGCGGTCTTTGTACTGCGTCTGATTCCCGGCGTAACGGCAGGTATTTTTGATTATCTGAAAGAGCATTATGACGCTCTGATTATTGAGGGTTTCGGTGTCGGCGGTTTGCCGGACAGCGGTAACGGCGCGCTTTTGAAAGCCCTTTCGGAGTGGTCGGCTGCCGGGAAAATTGCGGTTTTTTCGACGCAGGTGCAGCACGAAGGCAGCGATCTGGAGATTTATGAGGTCGGCCGCGGCGCCCTCGAACTTCCCGGCGTTTATGATGCCCATGATATGACGCCCGAAGCGATCGTGACCAAGCTGATGTGGGCGCTCGGCCAGACCCGCGATCAGGCGGAAGCTGGAAAGCTGTTTACAGAGGAAGTCAGTCACGATGTATGTGAATAGGATATACACATTTGCGGGGGCCTGTGGATAACAGGCCCCCGCAAAGCGGTTTTATTGATAATCTGTTCCTGTCAGATAATTATAGAACGCGTTGTTGCAGCGCGGCGGCGAAGGGAGAAAGAGGGATGTATCAGGATGCCAGCGTGATGCTTGGAGAAAGCAAAATGGATTATGCCGCATTCGGACAGGGAAAGAAGATTCTCGTTGTTCTGCCCGGTCTGTCGGACGGCCTTATGAGCGTAAAGGGAAAGGCGTGGATGCTGTCTCTTCCTTATAAAAAGTTCCTGCAAAACTACACAATCTATATGTTCAGCAGGAAAGATCCGATGCCGGACGGATATTCGATCCGCGAGATGGCGCGCGATCAGGCGCTGGCGCTTCGAAAGCTTGGAATTGAGAAATGCTGTCTGATGGGCGTTTCGCAGGGCGGTATGATCGCGCAGTACATGGCGGCTGACTCGCCGGAGTTTGTCAGCAAATTGATTCTTGCCGTTACCGCGCCGAACGCGGCTCCGCTCCTGCAGGAAACGGTTGGCGGCTGGATCACACTTGCGGAACGCGGCGATTATGCCGCGCTTCTTACAGATACGGCGCGAAAGATGTATTCGGAAGCGTATTATAAGAAGAATAAGAAGATATTTCCGCTCCTCGCGAAGCTGATGAAGCCCGAAGGAGCAGAAAGGTTTCTGATCAATGCCCGTGCGATTCTTTCATTCGATGCAGGGAAAGAGCTGACAAAGATTTCCTGCCCTACGCTGATTCTTGCGGGCAGCGATGACCGTGTGGTCGGTCCGGAAGCTGCCTTCGCGCTTTGTGAGGGAATTCCCGGCAGCAGGCTGCATGTCTATGAAGGACTTGGGCATGGCGCGTATGAGGAAGCCCGGGACTTTTATGACAGGGTGCTGGAATTTTGTGAAGAGTAGGAATGCATCGCGCGGTGGCCGCCCCGCACCCCACCGGAAAATTCATCACCATGGAGATTCAATATGAGCCTTTACGCTATCGGCGATCTGCACCTGCATTATCAGTCTGTACTGAAGTCACAGGCACAACTGCATGACCGCGTTTGGAAAAATCACGAAGAGAAATTTAGAAGAAACTGCGACGCATTGCTGACAGAGGAAGATACGCTTGTCCTCGTCGGCGATCACAGCTGGGGAAAGAAGCTGTCAGAGTGTACGCAGGATTTACAGTATATCAGCGATCTGCCGGGAAGAAAGATTTTGACGAGGGGAAATCATGACCATTTCTGGGAAGTGAATAAGACCGGACAATTGAACAAGTTGTATAAGCCTGCGCTTACATTTTTGCAGGACAGCTACGAAAGCTACCGGGATTACGCGCTTGTCGGAACAAAAGGATATACTTTCGAGGGCCCGTTCTATCTTGACCACCGGGGAAGAATCACGGGCTGGGATGAGAAGGAAGAAGAGCACGCAAAGAAACTTGTGGAAAGAGAGCTTGTGCGGCTGCGGAAATCCTTTGATTTAGCGAGGGCAGCCGGATACCGCAAATTTATCATGTTTCTGCATTATCCGCCGACTAATATTCTTGAGGAGCGCAGCGGATTTACGGACATGGCGGAAGAGTTCGGCGCGGAGCAGGTAATTTACGCGCACTGTCATGGAGAAGCGAGATTTCACGACAGCATACAGGGTGAGTTTCGCGGAAGAAATTATCAACTGGTATCGGGCGATTATCTGAAATGGAAGCCCTTTAAGATATTGGACTGAATACGGCCTGCCCGGCGCGGCGCGGGGAAATTGAATCAGCGCAGCAGGGCAGGCTTCATGCAATATCGGGCCAGATGTGAAATTTGTCTTGGAATATCTATGCAAACGAGCAAGGTGCGGGCCGTATTGCCTGAAAATCAGCCAAATCTATGCAATGGCGGCCCGCACAAGAAATTTGTCTTGGAAAATCTATGCAAAATGAGGCTGTGGCCCGATATTGCATGAAACGGAACAGCCCGGCTGCCGGGGGGAACAAACTACGCGTCATCGCGGAACAGCCCGGCCACGCGGCGGAGTAAACCCGCCGCCAGCCACACGGCCCACCCGCCGCCAGCCGCGCGGCAACAGCCCATCCGCCATCCGCCGCAACAGCCACAGCTTGCACCCGCTCTCATCAAAAATGCCTGTGCGCCTCCCGGAACTGCGCCGGCGAAGAGCCGGTCTCATCCTTGAAAACCTTGGAGAAAAAGTTCCGGTTCCCGAAGTGCAGCTGCTCGGAAATGTCATCAATGCTCATCCTCGTCGTAACGAGCAGATACGAAGCATGTTCAATCCGCGATTTCTTGATGTAGGAGTTGATGCTCATGCCGGTTTCTGTTTTGAATTTCTTGGAGAGGTAATACCTGCTGTATCCGATCCGGTCCGCCAGCAGATCGATGCCGAGTTTCTCGCAAGGATGCGCGTCGATGTAATCCGTGCAGGCAACAATCTCCTTTGACCAGGCCGGCCTCCCTTTGTGGTTGTGCACCTGAAACAGAAGATCCTCAAAAAGACAGTGGCAGACCTGCATGATCTCTGCGTTTGTCGTGGCAATCGTCAGATTTTTCAGGTAGATGGCCGACTTGGTGTAAGCGGAGTCCGGCGATATGCCGCCCTCAATCGCCGCCTGTATGCAATGCCCGCAGAAGACCGTCGCATATTGCCTGGCAACAGGAATAGACTCGCCGATGATTGCCTCAAAGAGGTGCAGCGTTGATGAAGCAGACGGAATCTTTTCCTTATAATGAATGTCGCCGGTGCGGATATAATTGATGATTCCGGATTCGAACGCGAAAAAGTCGGCATAATTGCCGCGCCTGCCGGAGGAAGCGTCGTCCGGCTCTTCGAAGCTTTGAAAGGTCATCTCCGAAGCCTTAATATAACGGCCGGTCACGCAGTAATGCAGCATCATTGTGTCCCGGAAGAACTCCGGTACGGGGATGGTTTTGATCGCCTTCAGGTACCTTATGAACTTGGGCTTCCAGCTTGCCCGGATCTGCGGATTTTTCAGGATATCGGCAATCGTCTCTTCCATAAGCGGTGACGACAAAACAGGCCCGAGCGTATACAGCAGATCCGCCTCCGCATCTTCATCCTGCTCGTAGATGACGCTCCACATCAGTCCGTACTTCGTCGTTATGATAAGCGGTCCGGAATTTTCCCGTCCGAACGCGATCGCTTCATCCAGCCTTCCCGACGAACGAAAAAGCGTGTCATAGATCGCGTGTTTCGCGTTGGTCGTAAGGAGTGTGCCGGAAACGGTATACGTCGAGACAACCATCTGCGTGCCGCATTGGAGAAGATCTGTTAACAGTCCGACGCGCATTGCAACTTCGTCAGAGGAGAGCTGCAGGTTTTCGGATTCTTTTTCTTTGTCCATTTCACTTCCTCCATGCAGGAGAAACGGCTGCCGCGCTTTCCTGCAAAGGCCGCCCGGATTATCGCTCCGGCTGCATGGGTTACGCCGCCCGGGCGGCGTAACCCATGCTCAATCTACATAATTCCACTCGGAAGGATCGCTCCAGCCGCGTTCGCCGAGGTATTTGTCGAGCGGCAGCTTTTCAATCTGTTCTTTGGAAAGTCCGGAATTCGTAAGCTTCGCAAAACCGCTCTTCTGATCGCTGCTGCCGAAACGGTCCGACTCCTTCAAAACATTCAGCATCGGTTCACCGGCTTCGAAGCGGCGTTTGTTTTCCCGGATAATTTCAATCGAACGCTTCGCCCGGTCCGGTACCTGCGGCGTTGTATGCGGCGTGATATAAACCTGCTGCATAGTCCAGAGCGGATGACCCTGCGGAAGCGGCTCCTCTTCGAGCACATCCAGACCAGCGCCGCCGATTTCGCCGCTGCGTAGAGCTTCCAGCAGGGCGTTCGTGTCCACGATGCCGCCACGCGCGATGTTGATAAGGAAGGCGTCTTTCTTCATCTTGCGGAAAGCTTCCGCGTCAAACATATGATAGGTTTCGTCGGTCAACGCAAGCGTCAGAATGATGAAATCACATTCCGCAAGCAGGGTGTCAATCGAATCCCCATCGGAACCTGCAAATCTGTGCCGGATGTAATCCATCCCGCGAACAGGAAATTTATCAAAGGCATAAATGTCCATCCCGAACGCGTGCAGGCGCTCCGCGAGCATCCGTCCGTTATTGCCCATGCCGACGATGCCGGCTTTGCGGCCGTAAAGCCCTTTCCATGTGTTCGAGCCGTCCACACCCCAGTGACCGGCCGCCTGCGCAGCCAGCAGTTCCTTCGTATGATAGCAGTGCTGCAGCATGAAATAGACCGCATGCTCTGCAAGAACCGGCGCGCTTCTGCCCGCGGCACCGGTGACAATGAAATCTTTCGCAAAAACTTCATCCCGCGCGGAACCGTTGAGCCCCGCGTGGTCGCAGGCAACCCATTTGAGCGTGTTTTGCCCGAGAAGACAGTCGTCGACGTCGCCGAGCAGAATCGCGACATCCGCGTCCCTTGCTTCCTGCGCGAGTTTTTCCTTGTCATAGAAATTTACGTAGACAAAGTCCGCTTCCGGAAAAACATTCCGCAGCGCATGATAATTTTCCTTGTTATACCAGACAGTAGAGACAACTTTTCTGATTTTCGGCATTTCGCATCCTTTCCGGCAAGCCCGGACAAGCCGGGCAATCCATTAAACTGCAGTACAGTATAGCCGGAAAGGACGCAATATGTTATATGCATATTCAATTCTATATACGCATAATAGATAAACTAAGTAAAGAAACGAAATGTCGTATAAAAAATATAATATAAACTATTCGCTCCGCAGCGTCTCCCTGCCGCCTTCCAGCATTTTCAGATAGGCTGTCGGCGGCATGCCTTTGACTTTTCCGAACAGGCGCGTGAAGTAATTCACATTGTCAAAACCGCACAGAGAGGCAATCTCCGAAATGTTTGTGCGCCCGGTGTTCATCAGAAAAATTGCGTTCCGGATCTTGCGGGCATGCAGATAGTCCGTCAGCGTTTCTCCGGTTTCTTTATGAAAAAGGCCGGAAAGATAGCCCCGGTTCATGCCTGTGGCCTGCGCGATGCCGGAAAGGGTGAGCGGCTCGTTTTCATGAATTGAAATATAATTCATGACTTTGCGGATCGCGGGAGAGAAGCCGGCTGTCGACTGATTGCGGATGAGCATGCAGTACTGGCGGATGATTTTGCTTTGCAGCTGCAGCCGCTGCATGTCCTGATAGGACACGCAGTTTTCGATCTGCAGATTCAACTTGCCGGAGAGTCTGTCAATGTAGTACGGGTGAATGCCGGCTTTGAAGGCAGCGCGCCTGCAAAGCGTGTTGATGATAATGAGATAGTCTTTCGCGTCCCGGACGGTGCTGCCGCTGCGGCTTCGAAGTCCTGCCCTGCCAAGAAGAGAAAGCTTTCTTTGCGCACTCTCCAGATCGCCACGCTCGACGGCCTCGATCATCTCCTGTTCGATATGGTACCGCTGATCCAGTGCCTGCAGCCGTTCCGGAGATTTATCGTCTTCCTCCGGCTGCAGCACCGGACGGACGCCTGTCCCGGACTGCAGTGAAATTTCATGGAAGTGAATGCTGGAAGACGGAAAAACAGTCCGGATCGAAGCTCTCAGATACGCTTCCAGCATATAGGCGTCTGTAACAAGAGGAATGTCTTCAAAGCCGCTGCGCAGGCTGGAGAGCCGGATAGCTGCGCCTTCCAGAGAACGAAAAATCTGAAGGATATCCTTTGTCGTCGGAACGGCGAGCTGATAAGGCCCAATGAGCAGAAGATGATCCATCCCGGCGTACGTAAGAGCGATGTAATGACACAGAAAATGATCTGTGATCATGACCAGATGGGATTCGCTTTCAGAGGAAGGCGGGATTTCCGGGAGAAGAGGATCCGGCTGCAGCGAAACGATGCTGCGAAGACCGTAATCCGGAAGCTGCGATTCATGAAGCGAAAGCGGGCTTTCACATGTGCGTATTCTCAGCTCCTGAAAAAAGCTTTCAAAGAGACTGCTGAGCATACGGATTTGATCTGTCATATCGTTCCTTTCGGGCGGCAGGGGGCGGCGCCCGTGGTGTGGCGGGGCCGCGCCGCCCCCTGCCGCCTGCTTTCAGTGCGCCGCGCCGTATTGCGCAGCGCCATGCCCGCGCCGTATTACGCCACGTGGCCTCCTGCGGCGCTGTCCCGAACCTACATTTCTGATATTCATATATATAAGCACAATGTACAGCAATTTTGAAACAGAAACAATATTGTGAATAAATATATGTAAATCATGCAGGTATTTAATTCCGCAGACCGCTATCATGATTCCATATTCCGTATTCCGTTTGCAGGGAGACTGCGCGGAAAACCGCGCGGCAGGATACTGCAAGGCATTTGTTGAGGGAGGATATTAGGGAGGACATATGAAATCTGACAGCACAGTTAAAGAAAAATTTCCGCTCGGAAGATTCTTCGCGTGGAAGACGAGAGACATTTCACTCGGTTGCATGGTCATTATTCTGGGGTACCTGAGTCTGTACGCCAGCACGGAACTGGGAATCCCGGTCGGCATCATCGGATCTTTGATGATGGCCAGCAAGATTTTCGACGCGGTCACAGATCTTTTTGCGGGGTACATTATTGATAACACCAACACCCGTTTTGGTAAGGCAAGACCGTATGAATTTGCGGTGATCGGCGCATGGATCAGCACGGTGGCACTGTTTTCCTGCCCGCCGTCTCTGTCCCTGACGGTCAAGTGCGTCTGGCTGTTCTGCATGTATACTCTGACTTACTCGATCTTCGCGACGCTGCTGTATGGCTGTCAGCAGGCTTACATTGTGCGGGCGTTCAAGGACCGCGAAACCATTATCAAGGTTTCTTCGTTCGGCGGTATTGTCAGTACATTGGGCGCATCCGTCGTTTCGATTTCGTTCCCGATTCTGATTAAAAAGATCGCGGTCACGCCGGAAGGCTGGAGCCGGCTCGTACTTCTTTACGCGGTGCCGCTTCTGATCCTCGGCATGCTCCGTTTCCTGTTTGTCAAGGAAGTCTACACACCTGGTCAGCAGAAGGTGCAGGAAAAGACGACGGTCAGACAGATTTTCACGATGTTGAAAAAGAATCCGTATGTATGGGATGTCGGCATTGTCGCAGGTTCTGTCCAGTTCATTATGGGACTCGGTTCTGCACAGTATTATTTTAAGTTTATTGTCGGCGATATCGGCCAGTACAGCAAGCTGCAGGCCATGACCATCCTGATGCTTGTTTTTATGTTCGCTTTTCCGAAGATGATCAGGAAGATGAGTGTCGGCAGAGTCGTCATCCTCTGCAGCGCTGTCGGCATCGCGGGATACATCGTCAATTTCTTCGCGGGCAGCAGTATGGCGATGCTGATGGTGGCTTTTATTGTAACCGGAATCGCGAGTCTGCCCGGCGCGTATCTGCAGGCGCCGATGCTTATGGAATGCTCTTCGTACAATGAGATGCTGGGCCTGCCGAGAATGGACTCGACTTCCGCGGCAGTCATGAACTTCATGATCAAATTCATGAACGCGCTCGGCGCGGGACTGATGGGTCTGCTGCTGCAGGCTTCCGGCTTCATCGCGACAAAATCCGGAGAAGTTGTGACACAGCCGGGCAGCGCGATGCTGATGATCCGGATTCTCTACAGCATCGTTCCCGCGGCTGCGCTGTTCGTGGTAATTCTCGCGGCAAAGCATTTTGACGGCCTTGGAAAGAAGCTGAAAGAAAACGGCAAACAATAACCGAAGGAGCGAAAACTTGAGAACGACACAGATCATAAACGATAACTGGAAATTCGCCAAAACAGCATCGGTGCCCGCCACCCTGCCGGAAGCCTGGGAAGCTGTCACACTGCCGCATACGTACAACGCAGTGGACGGTCAGGACGGCGGCAACGATTATTACCGCGGCACGGCTGCTTATGTACGGACTCTTGTAACGCCGAAGGCGGGCAGTGATCAAGAAATATATCTGGAATTTCGCGGCGCGGCGATGAGCGCGGAGGTTTACCTGAACGGGAAACAGCTCGCAAAACATCAGGGCGGCTACAGCACGTTCCGTGTTCTGTTAAACGGAGCGCTCCGCCCGGAAGGAGAGGAAAATCTTCTCTGCGTTCTGGTGGACAACTCCGATAATGAAGAAGTCTACCCGCAGAAGGCAGATTTTACGTTTTATGGAGGAATATACCGCGACGTTGTTTTGATCACGGTGCCTTCCACTCACTTTGCGCTGCGCGAAGACGGCACGCCGGGAATCCGGATCACACCGAAGGCAGACCTTGCAAAGCACAGCGCGGATATCCTCGTGGAAACAAAGGTCGAGGGAACCGCGGACGGCGCGAAGGTAACCATCTCCGCCTGCGGACAGGAGCAGACGGTTCCCGTTGAAAACGGGAGCGCGAAGGCGCTGCTGCATGTGGAAAACGTGCATCTGTGGGACGGCGTTTCTGATCCGTATTTGTATACGGCAAAGGCGGTTCTTATGGCGGACGGCAAAGAGCCGGATCAGGTCAGCGCAAGGTTCGGCGTCCGGAGTTTCCGGATTGATCCTTCGGAAGGCTTTTTCTTAAACGGCAGATCCTATCCTCTTCGCGGCGTATCCCGCCATCAGGACAGGCAGGGCGCCGGAAACGCGCTGACGCCCGCCATGATGCAGGAAGACATGGAAGTCATAAAAGACATCGGCGCCAACACGCTGCGGCTTGCGCATTATCAGCACGCGCAGGAATTCTACGACCTTTGCGATGAAAACGGCATCATTGTCTGGGCGGAGATCCCGTTCATCACAAAATTCATGCCGGGAGGCAGACAAAACACGATCAGCCAGATGCGGGAGCTGATCACGCAGTCCTATAATCATCCCTCAATCATCTGCTGGGGACTTTCCAATGAAATTACGGCCAGCAGCCAGGTTACGGAAGAACTCATGGACAATCACAGGGAGCTGAATGAACTCTGCCACAGCCTCGACAGCACGAGACCGACTGCCATGGCGCACGCGTTCATGCTCGAGAAAGACAGTCCGCTAATTCCGGTAGCGGATATTGCAGGCTACAATCTGTACTTCGGCTGGTATCTGGGCGAACTGGAACAGAATGACCGATTCTTTGATGAATATCACAAACTGTTCCCGGACCGCGTCATAGGCTTTACCGAGTACGGCGCGGACGCGAATATCAGCTTCCATGCAGAGCATCCCGTGCAGGGCGACTACAGCGAGGAATATCAGTGCGTCTACCATGAGCACATCGCGAAGATGATCGAAGAGCGGCCGTATCTGTGGGCGACTTATGTCTGGAACCTCTTCGATTTTGCCGCGGACGGCAGAGATGAAGGCGGCAAGCACGGGCAGAACCAGAAAGGACTCGTGGAGTTTGATCACAAGACGCGCAAGGACGCGTTCTATCTGTACAAGGCGCTCTGGAGCAGCGAGCCGTTCGTTCATATCTGCGGCAGACGTTTTGTAAACCGCACGGGCGACAAGACGCTGGTCCGCGTTTACTCAAACCTGTCCGGGGTAACGCTGTATGACGGAGATGTTGTTTTGGCGCGGCAAAACAACACCGACTGCAGCCAGGAAGGCGTTTACCTGTTCGAGGTTCCGCTTACGGGTGAGATGCATCTTCGCGCGGAAGCGGGAGAAGGCGCACAGGCAGTCAGTGATGAAATCCTGATCCGCCATGTGGAACAGGCCGATGCTTCCTATCAGTTCGGTAAAATAGGAGAGGTTGTCAACTGGTTTGACAAGATCACTGGGAATCCGGACTACTACTCTGTACATGATACGCTGGGGACGCTCATGCAGAATCCGGCGACCGGCGCGGTTGTCGGACAGATCATGCAGAAAGCGAGAGGAAGCCGCGGCGATGTCGCAAAGAGCACCGAAGGCAACAAAGCGCTGCAGCAGATGCTGGCCGGTATGAAGTTTGAAAGTCTTCTGCTGAAAGCCGGGGGCAACGTAATTTCAAAGGAAATGATCCGGAACATCAATGAAACGCTGCAGAAAGTGCCGAAGAATAAGGACGGTGCGAAATGAAGTACGGACTTGATCTTACATTGAATGAAATTGACAGCGACGCGGACTGCGCCGCTGTCGTTGACCGTTTTCTTCCGGGGCTGCGGGACAAGCTCGGACAGAATCCGCAGGCGCGGGGGCTTTCGCTTCGAAAGCTCGCGCAGTATACCGGAGGTCTGATTCCGCAGCAGGCGCTGGACGCGCTGGATAAAGCCCTGCAGGAGCTTGGCAGATCGGCCGGCGGGTACACTGCGGCGGAAAAGGCAAAGATTCTGCGGTACAGTCAGATCCTGGAGCAGGACAAGGCGCGCGCAAAGGCTGCGGGGCGGAGTCTGTACGCATGGGAAAACGTCGGACGGAAGCCGCAGACCCCCGCAAAACATCACCAGAACGCAATCGAACCCGGCAAACCGTTCCTTGATACGGAAGGAAAACGGATTCAGGCGCACGGCGGCGCTATTTTCCATGAAGACGGCGTGTATTACTGGTACGGCGAGAACAAAGAGCACACCGACGGCGGAAAAAGCAGCACGATCTGGACCTTCGGCATCCGGTGCTACCGCTCGGAAGATCTGATGAATTTCGAGGATCTGGGGCTCATCATTCCTCCTGTTCTGGACGATCCGGATTCCTGTCTGTTTCCGGACAAGCGGGTTGACAGACCGCACATCTTCAAGAACGAGTCGACAGGCAAATACGTTGCGTGGCTGAAGCTTTCGGGGAATGAGGCTTGTTTTGCCGTATTGACTGCGGACGCTCTGACCGGGCCTTATGAGCTGCAAAAAGAGAATTACCGGCCGCTCGGCAAAGAGGTCGGCGACTTCGATATTGTGATTGACAAAGAGACGGGTAAACATTACCTGTATCTGGTCGCCGGCCATGAAGGCGTTGCGACACTCGAGATTTCGGAAGACGGGCTGTCCGCCGACAAGCTTCTTACGATGTCCTATACGGGACTTTTTCCGCCGTTTGTGCGGGAAGGCATTGCGATGGCGGAGCGTGACGGGAGGAAGTATATGTTTTCCTCGGGCATGACAGGTTATATTCCGAATCAGAGTGACTGCGCGGCAGCGCAGAGCTGGACAGAGCCGTTTGTGCCGGTCGGAGATCCGTATCCTTCGGACAATTCGCTCTCTTCGTTCAACAGTCAGTTTACGCAGATTTACCGGCTGCCCGGCGAGAAAGAGCAGTATATGGCGCTGTCCGATCGGTGGGTGCCGGGGTATCCGATGGACAGGGAGAAAGAGGAGCTTTTCCGCAGGGTGATCGCTTCGCACAGCGACCCGGACCGTTACAGCTGTACGGAAGAAGAGCGAAGAATTGTTATGGAAGCGCCAAGCCTTGAGAGTGCGGATACGTCTGTGGCGGATTATGTCTGGCTGCCGGTGCGCTTTGAAGGTGAAAAGCCGGTCATTGAATGGACGGACCGGTGGATGCCGGAGATTGCGCCGGCCGAATAGCGGCCGCGAAGCCGGCGGCCGCCGCAGGCCGCCGTGCGAACGGCATCCGGATCTCCGGCGGCCTCCGATGAACTTTGAAAAATCGTCGGCAGCCGGGTACATGAGCAGGGATAAACAATGGTCACTATTCTGCTGGTAGAAGACGATCCGGCGGTGCGCCTTCTTGTCAAGGCCAAACTCAGAAACAGGTACCGGATTCTCGAAGCCTGTGACGGCGAGGCGGCGCTGCAGGTTCTGGATACGGCGCATGCGGATCTGATGATTGTCGACATCTGCATGCCGCGCATGGACGGAATAACGTTTGTGCGAACGATCCGCGGGCAGCAGGATAATACACCGGTCATCATGCTCACGGCGATGAACACGTTCGATCATAAGAAGAAAGGCTTTTCTTCCGGCATCGACGAGTATCTGACAAAACCGATTGACTGCGAAGAGCTCGAGTGGCATATTGAGGCGCTGCTGCGGCGGGCAAGAATCTCAGCGGAACAGAGAATTGTGATCGGCGATCTGGAGCTCTCCGAAGAAAAGCACAGCGCAGTTTTAAATGGAGCGCCGGTAGACCTGACGGAGACGGAGTTTAAGCTGCTGTTTAAATTGCTGTCGTATCCGGGCGTTGTTTTTACGCGGCAGCAGCTCATGGATGACATCTGGGGCTTTGACAGTGATTCAGACTACAGTACGATCAAAACTTACATCTCCAGACTGCGTACCAAATTCGAAGATTGTCAGGATTTCGAGCTGATCGCGGTGCGGGGGCTCGGCTACAAAGCGGAAATACGAAAAGATGAAGCGGATCAAAAATAATAGAAAGCTATCGATTAGAAATACAGCGTGGGCAGGGATGCTCACGCTGATTGTCGTTGTAGGATCGGTTATGGCGTACGGTGCGGTGGCCGTACTGTTCCTGCCGATGAACAGGTCCAATGCGCTCAGCATGGTTTTTATGGTTGTGCCGATGACGGTGCTGATGTTTGTTTCGCTGCGGTTTGTTTTGCGGAAAATACAAGGCCGGATGGATCTCCTGACAGACGCGCTCAGGCAGGTGGCCGGCGGAAATCTTTCGGTGCGGCTGGACGAGGCGAACGCCGGCGAGTATGCGGCGGTCTATTCGGACTTCAATCATATGGTGGAAGAGCTGCAGCGGACGAAAGACGAGATGACGCAGTTTACAAATGACTTCGCGCACGAGTTCAAAACACCCCTCACCTCCGTCAAAGGCTTCGCCGATTATCTGTATGAGACCGGCGGCGGGATCGAGTCGAAAGAGCGGATGGAGTATCTGAAAGTCATCGCGGAGCAGTCCGGCAGGCTTTCGCGGATGGCGTCGAACACGCTGATTCTCTCGAAGGCGGAGGCCTGCCAGATTCCGGTCCACCAGACATGGTTCAATATGGGCGAGCAGATCCGCAGGTGTTTCATCGCGCAGAGCCGCGAAATGGAGCAGAAGCATCTGACTCCGGACCTGCCCGAAGATTTCGATTTCTCTTTCTATGGGAATGAGGAGCAGCTGGAGCAGATCTGGATTAACCTGATCGGCAACGCCATCAAGTTTACGCCGGAGGGCGGTGTTGTCGGTGCGCGGTGCGAGAAATCGGGTGGCGGCACCCTCGGCGCGCGGTGCGACAAGCCGGACGGCACTCTTGTCATTGAAATTTTTGATAATGGTATCGGAATGGATCAGGAAACTATGGCACATGTCTTTGACAAGTATTATCAGCATGATCCGTCCGGCGTTTCGTCCGGCAATGGTATCGGGCTTGCGATTGTGCGGCGGATTGCGGAGTTGTACGGCGGGAGCGTCCGCGCCGAGTCGAAGCCCGGGTATGGCTCGGTGTTTACGGTGGAGCTGCCGGTGCGGGCGCGGGAGATGTAGAGGTGCAGGGCCGGGCGGGCGCGGGTCGGCGGCGCGCCAGTGGACCTGCTCTTTCCATCTACGTAGAGAAATGCGCTTTTTTTCCATCTACCCGGAGAAATACAAAGGTAGAGTATATCATGCTTCCATTAGATTTTCTCCATCTTGCCATCTGCGTAACATATTTCACTTGCAGAAGGAAGCATCTCTCCTTCTGGAATGGAATTTCAATATATAGCAGGACTTTCTCAGAATGTCAGAATCAAAGGAGCTTAAAAAAATTCCCTCCGGATAGAAATATCTCTACCTGGAAGGAATCTGCCACGCATCGCCGCGCTCAGATTGCGTCAAACCGTCATTCTATAAATAGAAATAAGCACGTGGAAGGACAATTCTACATAAAGCGCTTTGTTCCGGGCAGAAAAAGGTTGCCGGCTATCCATCAGCCGTCCATCCATACAAGCTTTCTTACGTGCAGATGGATGCATGCCCTGGCTACCTTCATACAAGTTTGCCTGCCGTCCTTCCAGACAAGATTTCTTCTCCCCGGATGGACGCACGCGCCGCGCCCCGGCAGCTTTCAATGCAATATCGCGCCGCCGGCTCATTCTGCATAGAAATTTAAAGACAAATTTCTAGTGCGGGCCGCTATTGCATAGATTTGCGGGATTTTAAGGCAATACGGCCCGCACCCTACAAATTTGCATAGATTTTCCATGACGAAATTCATGGAAGCGGCGACATTGCATGAATCGTCGACCGCGCACCGCCAAGTCCCGTCCGCCTGCTCTGCGGCCCGTCTCGCGGCGCACCATGTCCCGCCGCCGCGGCCTACCCCGCACCCTATCCCGCAGAGAATGTATAACATCCGCTGATTATTCGCAAAATCTGTAAAATCTTTGTCCTCTCTTGCTGATATGATGGAAACGTAAATGCGGCGGCAGAAAGTTTATGCCGCAGCTTAGTGATGACACAGGTGCAGGTGGCAGGAAGCTCTGCCGCAGCGCAGTGACCACGTCAAAGAGGAGATATGCCTCTTCGTGGATACGAAAATCTTCTTAAATACAAGGAGGATCTCAATGAAAGTTTGCTATCGCGCGGGAACCGTGACGCAGGAAAACGGCATAGCACACATCCAAACCAATGCGGTGGAAATCCGTGTGCTTTTTCTGACAGATGACATTGTCCGCATCCGTGCCGGATTTGACGGGGACTGGGACGAGGCTTCCTACAGCCTTGCCATGACGGCATGGGATTCCAGAACCGATGAGCTTTTGAAAGATTACAGAAAGAGAGTAGAGCTCTCGCCATTAGCTGTTACAGATGGCGAGGACCGCGCAGTCATTCAGGGAAGGCGGCTCAGGGTCGTTGTCGAGAAAAAACCGATGCGCCTTCTGGTCTTCGATCAGGACGGATCGCTCCTGCACGCGGACATTCCGGATCTTGCCTACCGGCAGGATTCGAACGGCAGACGGATTCACAGCTGTCAGATTGAGGCGGAGGATTGTTTTTACGGATTTGGAGAAAAGTCCGGAGAAATCAACAAAGCAGAAAAGTTCATGAACATGGCGCCCGGCGACGCGATGGGATATAACCCGAAGGAAACAGACTCGCTGTACAAGCATATCCCGTTTTACATCCGCCTGAACCGGACATCCAGACAGGCGGTCGGCTATTTCTACCACTGCACGGCGGAATGCGACTTTAACATGGGCAGGGAGAAGAGAAACTACTGGCACCGCTACGCAAGCTTCCGCGCGGATGCCGGAGATATTGATCTGTTCCTGATCGCGGGACCTTCCATGAAAGACGTCATCCGGCGGTATACGGATTTGACGGGCAAGTCTGTTTTGCTCCCGAAGGCGGCGCTCGGCTACCTTGGCAGCTCGATGTACTATCCGGAACTGCCTAAAGACAGCGACGACGCGGTGCTCGAATTCATCGACACGACAAAAGAAGAAGGAATCCCGGTGGACGGCTTCCAGCTTTCGTCCGGCTACTGCGCGGTCGAGACCGAGCAGGGCATCAAACGCTGCTCGTTTACATGGAATAACACCAGATTCAAGGATCCTGCGGCGTGGTTTGCAGCGATGAAAGAGCGCGGCATCACAGTTTCGCCGAACATCAAGCCCGGCATGCTCCTGGTGCATCCTCTGCTTGAAGAGATGAAAGCAAAAGACATGTTCATCAAGGCATCCGACGATAACCCCTGCGACGAAGGCCCCGCAAAGGGACTCGGCATCGGAACGTGGTGGGGCGGTCCCGGTGTTTTTGTGGACTTTACGAAGCCTTCCACAAGAAAATACTGGAAAGAATACATCACAGAACATCTCCTGAAATACGGCTGCGAGTCCATCTGGAACGACAACTGCGAATATGACAGCTGTGTGGATAAGGATGAGAAGGTTTATTTTGAGGGGAAAGGCGGTACAATCGGAAATCTCAAGCCGGTCATGAGCAACATCATGTGTCAGCTTTCGAATGAGGCGATCGAAGAGTACAATCCGAAGATCCGTCCGTTCTCGGTATGCCGCTCCGGACACGCCGGAATTCAGCGCTACGCGCAGGTATGGACCGGTGACAACCTGACCTGCTGGGAAGCGCTGAAATACAATATCGCGACGATGCTGGGCATGGGACTTTCGGGCGTTGCGAATATCGGCTCTGACGTGGGCGGCTTCTACGGACCGGCGCCCGAAGAAGAGCTGTTTGTCAGATGGGTGCAGAACGGGATCTTCATGCCCCGTTTCTCGATTCATTCGACGAACACGGACAACACGGTCACCGAGCCGTGGATGTACAGCAATCAGAAGCAGACAATCCGCGACGCGATTTCGTTCCGCTACCGCCTGAGCCCGTACCTGTACTCGCTCGAGTACCGCGCACATACGAGCGGCCTTCCGATCATGGAGGCCATGTTCCTCGCGTTCCAGAACGACCCCGTGACATATGACGAAGGCGTGGATTTTATGCTCGGCGATAATCTTCTTGTTGCGAACGTGGTTGAAAAGGGCGCAAAGACGCGTACAGTCCGCTTCCCTGTGCCACAAAACAGCGCCGAGCGCTTCTACAACTTCTACACGAGAGAGCCGTATCAGCCCGGGGAAACCGTGGAGTTTCCGGTCGACATCACCAGCATCCCGCTCTTTGTAAGGAGCGGCGCGATTATTCCGATGTCGGAAAATCAGCTGATGAACCTGACGACCGGGAAGGTGAAGGCGCTGCACATTCTGATGGCGCCGGATGTGGATTCCACGTTTACGATGTACGAAGACGATGGAGTGTCGAATGCTTATGAAGACGGCGTTTTCCGCAAAACAGAAATCTCCGTCACAGCCGGCACCAGGACGATCATTTCCTTCCGTTCCGAAGGAAGCTATGCGTCAACGGTGGAGAAGATCCATCTGGATGCGATCCACAGAGAAAAGGCTCCGTTCTACGTGCAGATTGACGGACAGGAAATTCCTCATTTCCTGCACAGAAGAAAGTTTGAGGAAGCAGCATGCGGCTGGTATTACAGCCAGCGTCTGAAATCCGTCGAAGTCGTCTACCCGAATCCGAAGAAGGATCATGAGGTGCTGATTTCGTTCGAGCAGTTTGATTTAATCGGAATGTAAAGATGGCGGGCGCCGGCGGAAGCCGGCGCCTTACTTGTGTTTGCCCTGCCGCCAGCTGTGCCGCCTCGCGCAGCCACGCATTCCAACCGCAAGATATGTATAAAAATCGCCCATCAAGAGCTGAAAATGTAAAGCCTTGCGCAACGCCGCAGTGTAAAATGCTTGCATAAAGCAATAAATTTTCGATTAATTTTCTTAAAAAGAAATAAACTGTGTGAAAAAGGAGTCAACTTGAACAAAGCCAGGTATTCCTGCAGAATGCAGCATACGCCGCATACAATTCAGGTTATGTTTTGTACGCAATATGACCAGTACCGGAAGAAACAGGAGTTTGCGATTATTGCGGCGGGGATCGTTCTGGTGGCGCTGGCGGTATTGCTGCCCGTGCCAAGAGCTCTGCGGATCCTTCTGCTTGCGTCAGGTGGCTGGGTCATTGTCAGCCGTAACTTTCCCGCGGTGATGCGGGCTTCGGATACTGTTGAAGCGAGAAAGAAGTCCGGTATGCAGCTTCCTGCATACCGCTATGAATTCTATGACGATCATCTGCGGCTGTCCGGCGAAGGCAGCATGGCAATTCCGTATGAGAGCATCGAACGGCTGGTGGAGGACAAGAAGTACTACTATCTGTTCACCGGGCCGGATACGGTCATGATGCTGGACCGCGGGACGATTGGGAGCGAACCGGAAAATTTCCGGAAGTTTCTGCAGGAAAAGACCGGAAAAGAATTCAGAAGAGCAAGAAATCTCTTGCTGACAACGCTGCGGGATCTGCTTGGGCAGTAGCGCGATCGCGGAGCGTTGGCGCATGAACCCTTGCCGGAGCGCCTTACGATCGCCAGCAGCTGCGCCGGCCGCTGCGCGCCGCACCGTGCGAACGTCCGGCAGGCATCGCGATCGCCCGGCCAAGCTGCACCGCGCCGGCTGCCCGGAAACCGGGCAAGGCGCCCGCGAACTCCGCGCCGCGCCCCACAAAAACGACAGTAACCTGATTCCGGAAGTCAGGTGAAGGAAATATAAGGAGGATAAGATATGAGACGATTCCAAATGGCGGCGCTCGCCATTGTAAGCGCCGCGATCGTTGGCCTGACAGGATGCGCGAACGCCACGCCTTCCGTCAACGCAAAAGGTGAGAAAATCACCAAGCTGAAAATCGGTCATAACCTGGCCGAAGACCACGCGGTCAACATCGCGATCGAAGGAATGGCGGATGAAATCAAAGAAACATCCGGTGACACCGTGGAGATGCAGATCTACCCGAATGGCATTCTGGGTTCCGAGACCGACATGATTCTGCAGATTCAGGCAGGCGCTCTGGACATGGCGAAGGTTTCCGCTTCGACATTGGGCAACTTCAGCAGCGAGTTTAACGCGTTTTCAGTGCCGTATGTTTTTGACGACAGGGATCACTTCTACAAGTTCATGGATTCGGACGCGGCGAAGGAAGTTTTCCAGTCCACAAGAGATCAGGGCTTCATCGCGCTGACATGGCTGGATTCCGGCGCGCGCTCTTTCTACACGGCAAAGAGAGCGATCCGCGAGCCTTCCGACCTCAAAGGCCTCAAGATCCGTACAATGGATTCCAAGATGGCCATTGATATGATGAAGGACCTCGGCGGCTCCGCAACGGTTATGGGCTACTCCGATATCTACACAGGACTGCAGCAGGGCGTCATCGACGGCGCGGAAAACAACATCACCGCCCTTCGTGACCACGGTGAAGTAAGCAAATATTACTGCTATGATGAGCACACAAGAATTCCGGATATTGTGATCATCTCTACGAAGGTATGGGACAGCCTGACACCTGAGCAGCAGGAAGAGCTGCAGACCGCCGCGAATAACATGACCGAACAGTACAAGAAGTCCTGGGCGGATTTCGAGGCACAGGTCAAGAAGGACGCCGAGACCAAGTTCCATGTGGAATTTGTGGAAGACGTCGACAAAGCAGCGTTCCAAAAGGCTTGCCAGCCGATCTACGACGAACTCAGGACTTCGGAGCCTGACTGCTACAAGGTTGTAGAAGCCATCCGCGGGATGGCGAACAGCGCGTCCTAAGGAGGAACAGCATGAAAAAGGTAAATAAAATTATCGACGGCGTGATGCGTTTCCTGATGGCAGTGTCCATGTTCGCGCTGATCGCAGGCGGTTTCTGGCAGATTTTCTCAAGATGGATTCTGAAAAATCCCTCGACATTTACGGATGAATTTCTCCGCTATGTACTGATCTGGGCTTCGATGATCGGCTCGGCGTATTGCTTTTACACCGATCAGCATCTGGCACTGGACCTTTTGAAGAGCAAAACACACGGCATCGGAAAACTCATTCTGAATGTTTTCATTGAAGGCTGCGTTATGTTTTTCGTAATTTATGTCTTCATTCACGGCGGCATGATGCTTTCGAAATACAGCACGAACGCTTCTTCCGTTATGCACATCCCGTTCAAGGTGCTGTACGCGATTCTTCCGGCATCAGGTATCATGATCGTTGCCGCAAGAGTGCTCAAGTACGTGGAATACCTGCTGGACTACCGCAGCGCAAAAGCTGAAAAGGAGGGAGCAAAGAAATGATTGGTCAGTCTATCGCGATCCTGTTCGGATCCTTTTTCGTCCTTTTGTTCGCGGGCGTGCCGATCTCGGTTGGTATCGGCATTGCTTCGATCATTACAGGCTGTTTTTTCATTCCTGCGGACATTTTTTCGATTATTGCCGCGCAGAGATGTTTTTCCGGAATTGATTCCTTCTCCCTGCTCGCCCTTCCGTTCTTTATGATGGGCGGCAACATCATGAACAAAGGCGGTATCGCCAAGAGACTGGTCAGACTCGCAAGACTCGTTGTCGGCAAGGTTCCCGGATATCTGGCAGCGACCAATGTTCTCGCGAACATGTTCTTCGGCGCGATTTCCGGTTCGTCCGTTGCAGCGACTTCGGCAATGGGTTCCATCATGAGCCCCCTCGAAAAAGAGGAAGGCTATGATCCGAATTACTCCGCGGCAGTCAATATCTGCTCGGCGCCGACCGGTATTCTGATTCCCCCGTCAGGTCCGCTTATCCTGTATTCGATCACGGCCGGCGGCGTTTCCGTCGCGGCTCTGTTCATGGGCGGATATTTCACGGGCGCGCTTCTGGGCATCGCTGTTTTGGCCGTAACCATTGTCCTCGCGAAAAAGAAAGGGTACACGGCCTCCCAGATTGAAGAGAAAGACCCCGCCGGGAAGGTTCTCGCGGATTCGATCCCGTCTCTGCTCGCGGTCATCATTGTCATGGTCGGTATCCTTGCCGGCTGGTTCACAGCGACCGAGGCAGGCGTTGTCTGCATCCTGTACTGCACGGTTCTCGCGATCTGCTATCGTGAAATCACCTTCCGCGATTACTATGACATGCTCGCGGACACCATGGTCAGCTCCTCGACCATCCTGTTCCTGATTTCTGCATCCACGATCATGTCCTACGTTATGTCCTTCACGGGCATTCCGGGCGCGATCTCCAATGCTTTGATGAGCGTTTCCAGCAACCGCTACGTCATCCTCCTGATCATGAACGTATTCCTTCTCATCATGGGCATGTTCCTGGATCTGACTCCCGCAGTTCTGATTTTCACGCCGATCTTCCTGCCGATCGCAACCTCTGTCGGCATGAATCCGGTTCACTTCGGTCTGATGCTGATCATGAACCTCGGCATCGGCTCCGTAACGCCTCCGGTAGGCTCCTGCCTGTTCGTCGGCTGCGGTATCGCGCATACAAAGATCGAGGGTGTTACCCCGTACATCGTAAAGATCTTCGCTGCCATGGTGGCGGCGCTGTTCGCTGTTACCTTTATCCCGGCGATCCCGATGATCATCCCGTACCTGCTCGGTCTGGTAGACAAATTCTGGTGGTAAATTCCGCGTGGGGCAGCGCCGCAAGGCCTGCCCCGTTTTTTTATAAGGAGAATTTGAAAATGCTGCTCAAAGAGTACAAATCCATCGTCAAAACAGAAAACGGCTATATCATTCATGCCGATGCGGCAGACCTGATGCTTGTTTTTCTGAAGGAAGACGTCATCCGTATCCGCGTTTCGTTTGACAGAACATTTCCGGAAGCGTCCTACGCGCTTGTGACAACCGCCTGGGAAGACCGCCTGGACCCTCTGTTTGCGGGTGAAAGGAAACGGATCACCGCGCTGGACGTTCCTTATGAAGACGGGAAGAACAAACTGGTATTCCACACCGGCGCTCTGCGTCTTGTCATGAGAAAATGCCCGCTATCCTTCGTCCTGTATGATGAGAAAACCGGTGAACAGTTGTATGCCGACCTGCGGGAAAGAGCTTTCGAGAAAGATCAGCTCGGCCGCGTTTCCCATTACTCGCTGATGGACCGCGCAAGGGATCATTTTTACGGCTTCGGCGAGAAAACAGGTTATCTCGACAAAAAGGGCAGGCGCCTGCGGATGTCGCCCAAGGACGCGATCGGTCACGATCCGGAATTCGGCGATCCGATGTACAAGCACATCCCGTTCTACATCCGTCTGAACGAGGACGCGCTGCGCCCGGTCGGCCTTTTCTACAATAATTCCTATGACTGCGTCTTCGACATGGGACAGGAGATCAGCGGCTACTGGGACCGCTACTGTTACTATCAGGCGGACGGCGGCGACATTGATCTTTTCCTTATGACCGGCAAAACAATCCGCGACGTCGTCGAACACTACACCTGGCTGACCGGCAGAACTGTTTTGCCGACCAAGCAGTCGCTTGGCTACTGCGCGTCGACGATGTACTACGCCGAGCTCGAAAAGGACTGCGATCAGGAAATTTACCGCGTCATCGACAAACACGAGAAGGAAGATATTCCGATCGACAACTTCTGGCTCGCTTCGGGGTATTCGTCAGGAGAAGAAGACAATCTGCGCTATACCTTCAACTGGAATCACAAACGTTTCCCGAACCCTAAGGAATTCTTTGACACAATGTCGGCGCGCGGCGTCAACGTGATCTGTAATCTGAAGCCCGGTGTGCTGAAGAATCATCCGTACGCGGACTTCTACGAGAAGAGAAACGCGTTCATCAAAACGCCGGACGGCAAGAACGATTATTACGGCCGCTGGTGGGGCGGCGAAGGCCGGTTCATCGACTTTACGGGCAAAGCAGGCCGTGACGCGTGGAAAGAACTCCTCGATAAAACAATCCTCTCCATGGGCGAAAAGACGGTCTGGAATGACAACTGCGAGATGGACGGTGTGGAGGACAGGAGCGCTTACTGCGATTTTGAAGGGCAGGGCGGCACGATGGCCGAGCTCAAGATCATCCATTCCAACATGATGGCGTGGCTCGGCAGAAAAGCACTCCTTGAAAAATGGAAGGGCGAGCGGCCGTATGTCATCAACCGCGCGGGATTTGCCGGCATCCAGCGCTATGCGCAGGTCTGGGGCGGCGACAATCTGACGGACTGGCGCACGGTCAAGTTCAATATTGATACGATTCTCGGTATGGGACTTTCCGGCTGCGCGAACATGGGCTGCGACATCGGCGGTTTTACAGGTCCTGCGCCGACCGAGGAGATGCTGCTCCGCTGGATCCAGACCGCGATTTTCCAGCCCCGCTTTGTTATCAATTCCGCGAACACGGACAATACCGTGACGCAGCCCTGGATGTATGAGGAAGACCTGCCGTATATCCGCCGCGCGTTCCACCTGCGCTATCAGATGCTGCCGTATCTGTATTCGCTGATGCGCGAGGCCAGTGTGGACGGCTCGCCGGTCATGCGTCCGCTCTTCTATGAGTTCCCGCAGGACAAAGCCCTTTACAGCGACCGCCACATGGAATTCATGTTCGGTCCTTCGGTTCTTGTTGCGAATGTCGTGGAAGAAGGCGCGAAGACAAGAGAAGTTTATCTTCCCGCAGGAGCTCTCTGGTACGACATGGCCGACAACATGAAGCAGTACGAAGGCGGGCAGACGATTGTGATTCCTGTTGATAAGGACAGCATTCCGATGTTTTTGCGTGGAAGCGGCATTTTCATGACGACCGGCGACATCAAAAAGATTACGAAAGACACGATGCGGCATCTGGATATTCTGATCGGTGCGCAGGAAGACGCTTCGTTTGACTTCTACGACGATGACGGACATACGATGCAGTATGAAGACGGCGTTTACGCGCTGACGAAGATTGAGGTTACAAGCGGGGAAAGAACGAAGATCCGTTTCCGCAAGAGCGGGAGTTTTTCTTCAACGGTGCAGCAGATTCAGCTGCGTGTCGTGAGCAAGGAGAAGGGCGCTTACTGGTGCGATGTCTGCGGCCGCAGGCTCCCGCGCTTCATTGTAAAGGACGACTTCGAAAAGGCGCGGGAAGGCTGGTTCTATAACATGCCGGACCGCACGGTCCTTGTGAAGTTTGACCGCCCGCAGCAGGATGACTTCGAGGTTACGGTGTCCACCGAGAAGTTTGATCTGGTGGGCATGGTGCTGCCGGAGGAGTGATTGACGCCGCCGTGATCGCGCGCAAGCCGGGTCGAAGGTATATATGAGAGAGGAAAAGCCGGGCGGTCAGCCCTGCTTTTCCTAATCCTGTAGAGGATTGCTGCGGTGCTATGAAGACGACTTATGCAGTTCGCGGGCATGCTTTCTGTAAGCGGACGGCGTTTCACCTGTGATCTGCTGGAAAATCCGGTTGAAATGCGTCAGACTCGCGAACCCTGTCTGCTCCGAAACCTGCGTGACGTTCAGATCTGTCTCCATGAACAGACGCTGCGCGTTCATGATGCGGGTCTGCTGGATGTACTGGATGATCGTGCGGCCGGTAGCTTTGCGGAATTCCCGGCACATATAGTATTCGCTGATGTAGAAATGGGACGCGAGCGCCGGGAGCGAGAGAGGATTGGCATAATTCGAGTGAATATATGCCATGATCTTTTGCATGCGGTTTTTGTTCTGGGTAGAACCTTTCTCGTGGCGTGTCCGCAGAACCTTGAGAAGCAGGAGATTCAGCAGGGAGCAAAGATACGTGTCATGGTATTCTTCGGAATTATCCTTCTCTTCCAGCATGTCGAAAATTGTACGGCGGATCCAGTGCAGCAGGTGCGGATCAGGCCGGTATAGACCGCTCCCCTCCTTGGCGGCGGCAAGAAGCACGGGATCGCTGATCATTTCCGGCGTAAAGTAAATCACAACCCGCGAAAACGGAGCATCCTTGTCACTGTAAGAATGATGCATGACAAGCGGCGCGAACAGCATAATGTCTCCCGGGATATTGTCAAACGCGACTCCGTTCAGCTGCTGATGACGGCTTCCGGAATCGAGGAAATACAACTCAAAATATTCATGATAGTGGGAACGGGACATGTTGTCGTTGACGCTGGAAATCTGCTCCAGCGCGATGCCCTTTCCCTGTGCCATTTCGGTCTGTGCGCTGTCAATCATCTTTCTGGCCTCTCTTCGATAAGCATCGTTCCGTTTCTGGTATCTGGCTGATATCATCAGAATACTACAGCAAAAGCGCATCCCCTTCAAGGAAGCAAAACATCAACTTTGTCTCATCGCCGCGCCCCGCCGGCTGTCCGGCGGGATGATCGGCGCCGCGCGGGGCGGCAGTGGCCTGACATCCTGTCCGCGCGGCTCGGCTGCATGAATCGCGGGCCGGACACTTTACCGGGGTGTTATCCCGGCGTCGCGGCAGCAGACCTGCCCGTCTGTTCAATGCAGTATCGCGCTGCCTGCTTGATCTGCATAGAAATTTAAAGACATTTCTATCGTACGTCGCGGTATTGTCTGGATTCGGCTCGAATCCAGACAATAGGCTCCGTGCCTTGCAAAACGTCTTGGATTCTCTATGCAAATCCCAATGATCCGGCGATATTGCATGAAAGCAAGCACCGCGATGAAGAGAATGAGGCTAAGTGTGCGACGGTGAAGAGAAATCAGGCTAGATACAAGCTTGCTATTTCCAGCTGCTTGCTGAAATTTGCCCTTTTTCCATCCGTCCGGAGAAATACGAAGGCAGAGTATACAATGCTTTCATTAAATTTTCCCATCTTGCCATCTGCATAACATATTTCACTTGCAGAAGGAAACATCTTTCCCTCCAGAATGAAATTTCAATATACAGCAGGACTTTCTCTGAATGTCATAATCAAGGAAGCTTAAAAAAATTCCCTCCGTATAGAAATATCTCTACCCGGAGGGAATCTGCCATGCATCGCCGCGCTCAGATTGCGTCGACCCGTCATTCTATAAATAGAAAAAAGCACGTAGAAGGACAATTCTACATAAAATGCTTTGTTCCGGGCAGAAAAAGGTTGCCAGCTATCCATCAGCCGTCCATCCATTCAAGCTTTCTTACGTGCAGATGGATGCATGCCCCGGCTACTTCATACAAGTTTGCCTGCCGTCCTTCCAGACAAGATTTCTTCTCCCCGGATGGACGCACCGCCTGCGCGCCCTGCACTTTTCTCCGAATTAGAATACACGAAAGCTTGCATGCGTGCGATAATAACAATGTGAGGGGAAAACGGAATAAAAGGGGCATACAGAAGTGGAATACAAAAGCTTACTGATTAAAGACACAACAAGAGAACAGCGTGAGAAAATCATCAAGGAGTCGCTCAGCTGCGGAGGCGGCTGCGAAAACTGCTCGGCCTGCTGGCTAGGCGGCGGCGACCCGTGGGGAATGTACCAGGACTATATCGACGGCAAGAAAGAAATCGCGCAGATCAATATGGAGTACAACCGCGGAACGGTACAGGGATAAAGTATGCACATAGTAAGCTTCGCGATGTTCATCATCACCGGCGCGCTGCATCTTTATGCGAGCTGGAAAGACAAGGCAGAGCAGCGCGCGCGGACCAAGCCGCTGCTTCTGGGATTTCTGCTGCTCTTTTATATTACTGCCGACAGCAGACTCTGCGTTTACCTGATTCTCGCGCTGGCGGCGAGCTGGCTCGGTGACATTCTCCTGATTCCAAGGGGCAACGGCTGGTTTACGGCGGGCGGCGTGAGCTTTATGTTCGCGCATCTGTTTCTGATTCTGGTCTTTTCGGAAGGCATCATAAAAGAGCTGGTCCGCTGGCCGCTCGCACTTCTGCTCGCGCTTGTCTACGGCGGCATATCCGCCCTGATTGTCCGCGCGCTGTGCGGCACGATTCCAGACAAAATGAAGTTTCCGATGTACTTTTATCTCTTGTGTAATACGGCGATGAATGTTTTTGCGTGTATGCAGATGATTACGCTCGGCAAAACAGGCGCGGCCGTCTCCTTCATCGGGGCGGTGTTGTTTTTCATTTCGGACTGCACCTTGTTTCTCGTGCGGTATTTTAAAAAGCCGGAGATTGTTTTCCGGAAACATTTCACCGTGATGCTGACCTATCTCGCGGGCGAGTTTCTGATCACACAAGGCAAAATCATGCTCGGCTGACGTCTGTGGCCGGATAGAACGGGGGGTTATGAAATACATTTTTATCATTAATCCGCATGCCGGGAACGGCGGCGCCGTGCAGCAGATCCGCGGGCAGATGAAGGTACTTTCCGAAGCCGAACGGAGCATGTGCTCGCTCTACGAGACAAAAGGCGAGGGCGATGCCACTTTGTATGTGCGGAAATATCTCGCGGAGAACCCCGGCGAGGAGGTGCGTTTTATTGCCTGCGGCGGAGACGGAACGCTCAACGAGGTTGTGGCTGGCGCAGCCTGCGAAGAGAACGCGGGCGTTACGTGCTATCCCTGCGGGAGCGGCAATGATTTTGTAAAGATCTTTGGCGGCGTTTCAAATTTTACGGACATCCGGCGGCTGCTTTCCGCGAAGAATCGGAAAATCGACCTTTTATATGACGGATCCCGCTATGCAGACAACGTTATCAACTTCGGATTTGACACGACGGTCGCTATGACAGTCGCAAATGCCCGCGCGAGGAAAGGCCGCGCCGGCGTCCGTTACTATACGATGGGCGTGATCAGAGCGCTGATTCACAGCATGCGCAACCGTTTTACGATTACAGCCGACGGAGAAGTGCTCAACCCCGGCGGGGAGATGCTGCTGTGTACAATCGCGAACGGGCAGTACGTCGGCGGATCGTTTCGCTGCGCGCCCCGCGCGGTGCCCGATGACGGGCTGATAGATATCTGCGTCGTGCTTCCTATATCGAGACTGCGCGCGGTCAGTGTGCTGAAAGTCTATCAGAACGGTGGCCATTTAGACCGCGAGGACTTGAAGGATGTCATCATATACCGCCGCGCGAAGAAAGTCGAAGTGACTGCCGCGGAGGGCTCTGCCTATTCGCTGGACGGAGAGATTATTTACAGCAGTCATTTTACGGTGACGGTTAAAGAGAAAGCGCTGAACTTCGCAGTGCCGCAGGAAGAGAGCACGGGCGCGCGGTGAGGTGCGCAGCAGCGCGCCCAGAAGGCGGCGCAGGCAGAGCCGGAGCGCCGCTGCAGCGACGCGGTATGAATCCGCTTGACAGTCAAAGGCGCGAGAGCCTATTCTGAATTTACATACAGCGTCAGCTGCGAATACAAATGGAGGTAAACAAATGGATATCAAAGGATCACAGGCAGTCATTCTGCCGGAAGGTGCTTTTGTCATTGGAACATATGATGCTGAGGGAAAGCCGGATGCCATGATCGCTGCCTGGGGCGCGCAGTCGGATTACGGTGAAATCACATTTTTCCTTGCAAAACACAAGACCACGGAAAATATCAAGGTTACCAAAGCGTTCACGGTTGCTTTCGCGACAGAGGAGACAATGGTCATTTCGGATTATTTTGGCCTCGTTTCCGGAAACAAGGACGATAAAATTTTTAAGTCCGGCGTACATGTTCACAAGGCGCCGCATGTCAACGCACCGGTGATCGAGGAATATCCTCTGACGCTGGAATGTGAGGTCAAGAGCTACGACGATGAGACCGGCATTCTGGTAGGAACAATTGTGAACGAGCTTGCGGATGATTCCATCATGACGGACGGCAACGTCGATCCGGACAAGTTCCATCCGATTCTTTTTGATCCGGGAACCGGAACCTACAGGAAGATCGGCCCGGTTGTCGGCAAGGCGTTCCATGTGGGACTCCAGATCCGTAATGATACTGCGGAGTGGTAAAGCACGCACAGTTGCGGAGCCCAAACAACTTTACAGACATTGAAACGCAGGGCTGCCTTTCGGAGGATTTCACTTAGGAATTCAATGAAAATTATATATGATTAGTGAGGCCTTCAATCAGCAAACCTGAAAACAGCGATCACATGAGAGCATCAATGCTCCGTGTGGTCGCGTTTTTGAATCGCGCAAGTTGGAAAAGACAATCTCTTCAGGCAGCATTTAACTTACACGCCTTTATTTCCTTCAGTTTCATCTATCTCGGGCAAATTTATTAATTCCTGCAATTTCTTACGCAGGACATCCTTATCTGGCAATTGCAGTTGATACTGGGCGACCATCATCGGCGATAGTGTACGGCTCATGGCGTATTCTACCACCTCATCATTCTTGGATGCGCACAATAGCAGTCCTACACTCGGATTTTCATCCGGCTTCCTGACCTGTCTGTCCAGTCCTTCAAGATAGAAGTCCATCTTGGAAACATATTCAGGCTTGAATTTCCCGACTTTAAGTTCTATAGCTACAAGGCAGTGCAGGCTGCGGTTGAAGAACAGAAGATCAATCCTATAGTCCTCGCCGCCCACCTGTATTGGATATTCTTCGCCTATAAACGAGAAGTCCTTCCCCAGTTCCAGAATGAAATCACGCATTCCTTTGACAAGAGCTTTGCGAAAGTCATTCTCGTGGAAAGTATCGGGCAAATCAAGAAACTCAACGACATACTGATCAAGGAATGGATTTTGCCGTGATTGAATGGGGTCCGGCAGCAGCTTATTTTTTGAGAGCATGTACCGCTCATAGTACCCGCTGTCCATCTGCCGCTCAAGCTGGCGGGAACTGTATCGCTCTTTTATCGCCAGTTTCATATAAAATTCCCGTTCCTCATCGCTTTTGCAGCCGGACATAATAAGGAGATGATTTGTCCAGCTCAATTGTGTCAGCAGTGCTGACATTTTTGGTGGCTTTATCAGTATCGTCCGGCATAAATTCCAGTATATCATCCACGCTGCAGTCCATTACGCGGCAAATATTCTCTACATTCTCAAGAGAGATATATCCGTTCCGTTTGAGGCGTGTGATGATATTTGCGGAAAAATTATTTTATCACACAAAAATGAATTTCTCGAATAGAATGTGAAAACATTGCTTTTATATCTCTTCTGTCAGATGACAGGGGAGTTTTTGTTTTCCACGCATGAACCCATTATTGATAAGGACGCTTTCGAGGCAGATCAGCGAATTCGTAACAGCAGACGCAGGTAGACTCCAATGGGCGAGATGCTGATTATTTCACGAATTTACAATCCCTTAGTGAGCCGCGCTTTAAAGGCAGTCCTATTTTTTTGAAAAACATTGTATTAATGTATTGACACAATACGATAAAGGAGATATAGTGTCATTGTACTAAGTTAATAATACAGTATGCGGGCGCCCCGCAGACAGGAAGGACACCATGAAGTGGGAATTCAAGAACGGAATACCAATTTATCTGCAGATCATCGACCAGATAAAACGGCAGATCGTCAGCGGTGAACTGGCGCCCGGAAGCCGGATTCCGGCTGTCAGGGATCTCGCGAAGGAAGCCGGCGTCAACCCGAACACAATGCAGCGGGCACTGACGCAACTGGAACAGGAAGGCCTATTATACACGCAAAGGACGAGCGGACGATTCGTGACACAAGAGGAAGAAATCATGAAACAGACGAGAATGCAGCTGAGTGACGAGTACATCGCGGAGCTTTTCAAGCATCTGCAACAGCTGGGGCTCTCCCGCGACGATATCGTGGAAGCCGTCAGCGAATGGAGGGACAATAGCAAATGAATCTGATTGTATGTAAAGATTTATCGAAAACTTACGGCAAAACAACCGCACTCGACCACATCACCCTCTCTCTGGAGAGCGGACGGATCGTCGGGCTGGTCGGCCCCAACGGCAGCGGCAAAACAACCCTCATCAAACTCATCGAACACCTCCTTGTTCCGTCTTCCGGCGAGATTCTTGTCGAAGGCATGGCTCCCGGGAAAGACACGAAGCGGCTGGTTTCCTATCTGCCGGACCGGGATTTCCTGCCCGAAGACATGAAGCTGGAAACACTGCTTGATATGTATGTTGACTTTTTCGATGATTTCAACCGCGCGAAAGCAGAAGAAATGATCAAAAGCCTCGGTATTCAGAAAAGTCAGCGGCTGAAAAAGATGTCCAAAGGCACCAGAGAAAAGGTACAGCTCATCCTGACCATGAGCCGCGACGCGCATATCTATCTTCTGGATGAGCCGATTGCCGGCGTGGACCCGGCGACCCGCGACTATATCCTGAACACGATTGTCGGAAATTATAATGAGAACGCGCTTGTTTTGATCTCGACACATCTGATTGCCGATGTCGAGAAGGTGCTGGACGAAGTTGTTTTTCTGAAGGAAGGACAGGTTTACCTGCACAGGAACGCGGACGATCTGCGCACTGAAAAAGGAATGAGTATTGACAGCTATTTCCGGGAGGTATTTAAATGTTAAACAGGCTTTTAAAATATGATATGAAATCCTACAGCAGAGTGCTGCTGCCGCTGTACGGCGCAATTCTGGCTGTAGCCGCGGCAAACGGCCTCGCGTGGAGAGTGTCGGATGTGACGGGCGGTTCTGTTCTGGCGGGAATATTGACGACAGCATATATTATTCTGATGTTCGCGGCCGTCATCCTGACCGTGCTCACGGTTCTGCTGCGGTTTTATAAAAATCTGCTCGGGCGGGAAGGCTATCTGATGTTTGCGCTGCCTGCGACGGTCGGCGAGCATATCGCGAGCAAAGTCATCAGCGCCGCGGTCTGGGTTGTGATCGGCAGCGCCGCAGGGTTCCTGTCGCTTCCGGTGATGATGCTTCTGTCCGGAAGTATCCGCACGGAGGAGTGGAACGAGATGATGAAAGCGATGCCGTATCTTTTGGAGCGGCTTTCGCAGTATACGACAGGTATTGCGTGGGGCGTGATTTTTCTGATTTTGTCGCTGATCGCGTTGATTGTGAAAGTTTACGCATCCATCGCACTTGGCGCCTGCGCGAATGAGTACCGGTTTCTCTGGTCGATCGGCGCATTCATCCTGCTCAGTATAATCGACTCGTTCCTGACGATGGGATTTGCGGGCGCCGGCGAGAAAATCAATATCATGCTGACCGGCTCCACGGCTGTTACTGACAGCGCCGGGTTCACGCCGTTCATGATGGGTGCCTGCGTATACTGCGCGGTGCTTGCCGGGATTTACTGGTTTGTGACCTGGCTGTGCCTGGATCGGAAGCTGAATTTGGAGTAATGAGCGGAGCGGGTGCACGCGGCAACGAGCGCCGCTTGATGAGCGCGCCGCGTATTTCGCGGTGCTGCGAGTTCTGTAGTACAGCGAAATCGCAATACGCGGCACAGTAAGAAGAGAGGTTTTGCAATGGCAGATTATGAAATTTTGTGTGAACAGCTGGAAAGCCTTGCGGAAAGTGATCAATGGTTTCTGCCGGTGCTCGCGAATGCCTCGGCGCTTCTGTATACGCAGTTGCCCCGTCTGAACTGGGCGGGGTTTTATTTGCGGAGAAATGATGAGCTGATCCTCGGACCGTTCCAAGGGCAGCCGGCCTGTGTCCGGATTCCATTTGGGAAAGGTGTCTGCGGAACTGCCGCAGCGTTGGATCAGGTTCAGCGTGTCAAAGACGTCCATCAGTTTCCGGGGCATATTGCCTGTGACAGCGCCAGCAATTCGGAGATTGTGATTCCGCTGCATGATCAGACCGGCCGGCTGGCCGGTGTCCTTGATATCGACAGTCCAGAAACAGACAGGTTCCGTCCGGAGGATGAGGAAGGGCTAACGAAGTTTGCGAGGACGCTGGAGAGATGCGCCCGGTTTGACTGACGGCGAGGCTGTCATAGACCATGGCAGCCGGACAGCCGGAGAGAATAATACTATTTGTTTTGAGCAGTCGCTCTTGTGAGAAATCATAGGGGCGGCTGCTTTTCGTGTCTGGATTGACAGCGGATAATATAAATTTAATGAATCAATAATAGTATACATTATTGATTTGAACGATAAATCATGTAATAATATTGCAACTAATTAAGTATATTTCATTCACTGTAATAATTTGAACCAAAGGAGCCGCATTTTATCCAATGACTAAAAAGAATTTCATCAGACGAATTACCTCCATGGTATGTGCCGCGGTACTTTCTGCCGGCCTTGCGATATCTTCTCTGCCTGCAGGCGCGCTGGCGGTTCACGCGGAAGAGAATACGCAGGTACAGGAAGTGACTGCGGAAACAGGGACAGCAGGAACGGATAATACAGGAGTGGAGAGCGCGGAGCCTCAGCCTTCGGCGGAGCAGGAAGCTTCGGAAGCGAATGCGGCAGAAAACAGCACTGACACGGCAGAAGAGGCTTCACCTGCGCTGGCGCTGAGAATGCTTGCGGTGTCTGCGGATGCGGCGGCGGGGACGCTGGGGGAGAATGTAGATAGCGGCTCGCAGGGGAGCGGGGAAACAGTAAAGATCGATTATGATGAAAATACAACATTACACGGTGTAAAGGTCAATGGGCAGGACATGGTGGTGTTTTGTATGAACAACGATCTGCATTGGCCGCATAATACACCTACCTTTCAGGCACCGGCAAATTATAAACCGGTCGATACCGGATTGACGGATGAACAGGAGAATCAGATGACGAAACTCTTATATGCGGGATACCCATATAATGGATTCATCCTTTTTCAGATTGAAGATAAGTCTGAACCTTTGAGTGAAGATGATTTTGACAAGCTGCTTATACCACCTGCGTGGATCCGGTCTGATTTTCCGGATTTGGGAGAAACCCAATTCACCTATAAGAATGTGGCTCCTAATAAAGAAAATGCGAATAAACTTGATGATTTTTTGGCTAATGCCTACACTTATTATAAAAACGGAGTTACTGCATCCAGACATACTCATGATGATATTATAGCAGCAACATTCTGGAGAGCAGCTTCTGTGATAAAAAATTATGGATATAATAATGCTCTTAATGCATATAAGTATGTGTTTGGAAACAGCAAAGATATGGTTACCAAAGATCAAGCTTACGATAACACGCGTGATGCTGTCTGGTACTTAATGAAAGAGTTTGGAGTTCCGAAAAACAACAATAGCCACGTCCCTGGAAGTGATACACTGGCGGAACAATTATACAATACTGCGATATCCGAAAACGCAAACGTGCTGAAAGAAGAACCAACAGCAGGCCAAATTAACGTCACAGGTAATAATAGATTTGTTTATGATGATAAAACCAAATTATGGAAAACCGGAACGCTCACACTAGAAGCACCGGTAATGCACGATTTTACACTTTCTCTGCCTGCTGGCATAACAACAGAAACTGGTTCTACAGTAATAAAAACAGGCGAATCTTTTGTACTAATGACCAATGTGAAACCTGCGAAAAATAGTACAGCAACAATCGGCGCGGATCTTTCATGGATAGACGGAGGATTGAAAAGGTATACACCGGCAAATAATGAGACAGCCCCTGATGGCAAAGGCTTTCAGGATATGATCGGAGTGCTTATAAAAAGTACGCCGGTTACGTTATCTTTCTCATTGACTTATGAAGAGCCGAAGAAACCAGATGAGAAGCCGAGCGACAAACCGGAGGACAATACAGAGGGAAAACAGGACGATAAACCTGAGGAAAAACCTGAACAGAAGCCGGAAGACAATTCTGGAAGTAACAACGAAGACACAAATAAATCTGATGCATCGGAAGATGCCAAAGACCCTTCTACCCCTGACACGCCCTCAACCGATGACAAAACCCCTGGCTCATCGGATGATACGACCAATAACAACACCGAGCCAACCGACCCTGTTACCAATAACACGACAGAGTCCTCCGATCCGGTTGTAACCAGGATCACATTGGCCTCCACTCCGACTGCGACGAATACCACAGCAGCAGAGCCTGCAGTCATTAACGCAGCAGCAGTCTCTGCCCCGGTTGTCACTGACACCACAACAGCGACCGCGCCGCAGATCGTTTCAACCCCGGTCAGCAATGGCGAGGCCATTGTCACCGGCGATGAGTCGCAGATGGGCCTGTACCTTACACTTTTCGCGGCAGCAGCAGCCGGCCTTGCCGTCTGGTTCGCGAGAAAGCATAAGAAAAACTTCAGATAAGAATGAACAGATAGCATAAGCAAAGCTGTCGCCGGGTGGGAATCTGGCGGCGGCATTGTTTTTGCGTTGTGACGAAATTTATAGAAGCCTGAAACTTTTCATGCCGCCGGACGGTCTAATATATAGATGCATCGAAAATCTCATTTACGTGAGTAGCGTGCCGCACGGCACGAAGGAAAGATTGAAACGAGGAATAAAGACTTGAAAGCAGAAACTTTGCGCAAACAAAACCTTGTCGAACAGGTTTTGCTGCAGAATTACAATACCTATTACCGGATGGCGATGAGCTACACCCGCAACGAGCAGGACGCGATGGATATTGTGCAGAGCGGGTGCGAGCGCGCGATCCGTAAATCGCACCTTCTGGAGGACGAGAAGCATGCCGGCACCTGGGTTTACCGGATCATGATGAATGAGACTTTCCGGATGCTGAAAGAACGCAGCAGGTTTAACAGTGAACTGGCTGGAGCGGAGGCTCCGGATGAAGGGTCAGCTGATGAACACTCCGGCAAAACAGAAGCCGTCACTGACTCCTATGAAAATTTTGATCTGCACAGAGCCATGGAAGCACTGCCGCCGGAGGAGAGAGCGGTTATACAGATGCGGTATTTTGATGAGTTAAAGCTTTCTGAAATCGCAGTAATTCTTCATTTAAACGAAAGCACAGTCAAAAGTAAGCTCTACCGGACGCTTGACAAGCTGCATCTGCAGCTGAGTGTTTGAGATGGAAACAAGACCGCGAATCAGCAGACATGCAGAAGAGGAAATCACAATGAGAACAGAAAACAATCAGTTCAGACAGATGGAAAAGGAATATAAAGAAGTAAAGATGACAGCAGAACAGGAAAAACTCCTGAGGAACACGATCGAAGCCGCCAAACAGCAGCACGAACGGGATCTGGCAGCACTGGGAGATGACAGTGTCAAAGGAGTCAAAACAATCAGTAGAGGAATCTATACTTTCCGCAAAACAGTGCTTTCGCTGGCTGCGGCAGCTGCTGTGTTTGTAGCGATTCCGAATGTATCCGTGCATGCGGCGCAGGCGCTTGGCAGCATTCCGGTGCTGGGAGGGCTTGTGCAGGCGGTTACATTCCGGAGTTATCAGACGGATGACGGGCATAATTCCGCGGATGTGCAGGTGCCGCAGATTGAGATCGCCGATGCTGCGTCGAGTGCCGGGGACACAAGTTCAGCGGCGGGCAGTCAGACGGTGCCTGCTGCCACCGCCAAAAAATCCGCCGCAGAAATCAATCAGGAAATCAAGGCTGCATCGGACAAGCTGGTGCAGGAATTCAAAGACAACATGACGAAGGAAGGCTATCAGAATGTGCAGGTTTCCTCGGAAGTCGTTGCAACGACCGATCAGTACTACACACTGAAACTGATCTGCCTGCAAACCGCAGCCGACAGTATGGAAACAGACTACTATTACACAATTAATCTTTCGACCGGCCGCAGAGTAGCGCTGAAAGATTTGTTTAAGGATGGTGCCGACTACAAAACACCGATCGCAGACAACATCGAACAGCAGATGAAAGACCGCAACAAGAAGGATGAAAATCAGATCTTCTGGACTGCGCAGGAGCGCAAAGACAATGGTTTTGACCTTCTGACCGATAAAACACAATTCTACATCAACCAGCAGAACCAGCTTGTCATTGCTTATCAGCAGGGCGATGTTGCGCCGATGTATATGGGAAATGTAGAGTTCACAATTCCTGAGGATGTGTTGCAGGGCATCCGGAAGTAAAAGAGATAGGCAGGCAGGGCGGCGCGGCACCGCCCTGTCAATGCAATAGCGCTGGCAAGCCCGGCTTTGCATAGGATAATCCAAGACGTTTTGAAAGGCGCGGAGCATATTGCATAGATTTGATAAAAATCTATGCAATACAGCTCCGCGTTATAGAAATGTCTTGGATTTTTCATGCAGAATGAGACTGCGGCGGCGTATTGCATTAAGAGCGAGCGGATGCCGTTGAGCCGCTGCGCTCTGCGGATCATAAAAATTGCTAGACGCTGTATTTTACTCAAACAAGTTCCATCTGCAGGACAATTTTTTAATTACAGAAGGCTGAAGTCCTTGTATGCCATGGCCTGCCTCATACGAAAAGGCCAGCGGCCTGCCATCTGCGTCTGCAAATTCAATAACAGGAGGAGGTGCACTTCCTGCTGTTATTGAAAAAGGATGCGTGGAAGGAAGTGAAGAATAAATCAAATAGATACATGATACTCCGATTTCGAAATTTGTCTCGGCAAATGGAATTTACGCAGAGAGTATGCAAAAATTTCTGTAAATAGGATTTCCTGTGATAAGATTTATGCCTGACAGACCAGTGAAGTGCAGCTCTCAGGCTGTCAGGCGGCTGCTTATTATATAAAAGGCCATAACCGGCTTTGCCGGTTTCACCCCAGATCATACGGTCATGATCTGGACGGAAATACCCGTCAAAACATTGTCAACCATTGCAGGAATATCGTTCTTCGATTTACCCTTGCTGTTTTTTAACAAAGTCAGTCATTAAACTTCAGATAAGCGCCCTCCATCGGTGAAGCGGCATGCTCCGCGAATAACCGGAGTGCGCCGGCTTTATACTTTCTCGGTTTCGGCACCCATGATTTCCGGCGTTCTTCGAGGATCTTTTCCATTTCCTCCGGAGTCTTGCGCTCGCCCTTGACGCCGACAATATTCAGCTTGCGGGCAAAAACATCGAGCTCGATCAAATCACCCTCTTCAACGAGAGCGATCGGACCGCCTGCCTGCGCTTCCGGTGAGCAGTGACCGATGACAGGGCCGGTGGAAGCACCGGAAAAACGACCGTCTGTAATAAGGGCAATCGACTTGCCAAGTTCCTTATCCGAGGAAATGGCTTCCGACGTATAGAACATTTCGGGCATGCCGGAGCCCTTGGGACCTTCGTAGCGGATAAATACGGCGTCACCGGGCTGTACCTTGTGGTGCAGTACCGCGTCGATGCATTCCTCTTCGGAATCAAACGGTCTTGCATGCAGCGTTGCTTTGAACATTTCCTTCGGGCAGGCGGTATGCTTGATGACTGCGCCTTCCGGAGCCAGGTTTCCCTTGAGAATCGCGATAGATCCGTCTGTTCCGATTGCCTTGTCAAACGGATGAATGACATCTTCCTTCTTAATGTTTGTTCCGCGGGCTTTATTTGCTTTGTCAAGCCATTCCTGGCATCTGTCATAGAAGCCGTTCTTCTTGAGCTCTTCCAGATTTTCGCCAAGCGTCTTTCCTGTGATGGTCATTACATCAAGGTGAAGCACGCTCTTGATTTCCTCCATGATCGCCGGGACGCCGCCTGCATAATAGAAGAACTCGGCCGGATACTCGCCTGCAGGACGCACATTCAGAAGATAGTGAGCGCCGCGGTGAAGCCGGTCAAACGTATCGCCTGTGATTGTAATGCCGAATTCATGCGCTATTGCCGGAATGTGAAGCAGCGCGTTTGTGGAGCCGGATATCGCCGCGTGAACCAGAATCGCATTCTCGAAGCTTTCAAGAGTCACGATGTCTCTGGGACGCATGTGCTCCATCCTGGAAAGGCGTACAGCCTGACGGCCGGCTTCTCTCGCATATTCGACAAGGTCCGGACTCGTAGCGGGCAGCAGCGCGCTTCCCGGAAGGGTCAGGCCCAGTGCTTCTGCCATGATCTGCATGGTCGACGCGGTGCCGATGAAAGAGCAGGCACCGCAGGAAGGGCAGGCGTTTTGCTTTGCCCAGTCGAGACGGGACTTGTCAATTTCGCCTCTTTCATACTTGGCGGAATACATGCCCAGTTGTTCCAGCGTGAGCATTTCCGGACCTGCTGCCATTGTGCCGCCTGTCACAACAACCGAAGGAATATTGACTCTGGCAAGTCCCATGAGATTGCCGGGCATTCCTTTATCACAGCTCGCAATGAAAACGCCCGCGTCAAAAGGTGTTGCGTTCGCCTGAATTTCGATCATGTTCGCGATCATTTCACGGCTGGCAAGTGAGTAGTTGATGCCGTCTGTGCCCTGGCTTTCACCATCGCACATATCAGTTGTAAAATATCTCGCGCCATGTCCGCCTTCTTCGGAGACACCTTCGCGCGCGGCAGCGACAAGTTTATCCAGATGACCGGATCCCGGGTGACTGTCTCCGAATGTACTCTCAATGAAAATCTGAGGCTTGGAGAGGTCTTCTACGGACCAGCCGGTTCCAAGACGCAGAGGATCCATTTCCGGAGAAATTTCACGCATGCGCTGACTGATCAACTGCTTTTCTTTGTTCATATGCTTTCCTCCTTGTAATCATACATTTCCCGTTTTCGGACGCCGGAACGAATGTGTCAGTCATCCACTTTCCAGAGCCCGAGTGCAGGTGTGCTCACATAATAGATTTCTTCTCCGTCCGGCAAAACATTCCAGCCGTCCTTCAGCTTCTCCGGATCATAACGTTTACTGATCTCGTTATAATCAGCCCACTGATAACCTACGCCCTCAATTTCCTCTCTGGACATCAGATCCGGCCTGGTAGCGTAGGTGATTGTGAATCTGCCATCCGTGGATCCCTGAATCAGATGTGCCGCGCTCATCAGTTTTCCCTCGAAGGCGCCCTGACGATAGAGATCGAGGATATGCTTTGTTCCGGTGTATCCGTATTTGCGGGTCATCGCATCCATTTCTTCATTTTCGCCAAACGCCCGGATACCGGGTGCAAGAAGGATCAGTTCACCGCCGTCCGCGATCATCATGCGGGTGCGGTACACGCCTTTATTGCCGACCCATGTGGTTTTCAGTTCTGTAGGTTCCAGGTATGCGACAACCTTTGCGGCCCTTCTTTCCACATGAACGATGTTGAGCTTCTGTGCCAGTTCGCAGGCATGCTCAAAAGGTTTTCTGGATTGCCCGATGTATAAACCGTGAAGCTTGACCGCATCATTTTCGGAGGTCGTGACCGTCTGCAGATATACAAGCGGGATCTTGCCGTCAATAAAGTGCTGCTGTGCGTAATCATACAGCTTTCTCGCAGGGCTGTTCATCACGCCAAGCGCCTGTTCCATGCCGCAGATCGCACTCAGCATATGAGACTTATTAATCATTTCGCGTCCGCCGGTGCCGACGAAAATATTCTTTGAATAATTCGCCATGCCGACGACTTCGTGCGGAACAACCTGCCCGACCGAGAGAATCAGATCATATCCTCCGTCGAACAGAAGGTGGTTGACTTCGACGTCAATTTTCTCGGGGAAAAGCCCGCCGCTGATCTCTGAACATACTTCCGCGGGGACATATCCAAGCCGGATGGTGTCAGTCTGCCAGTGATGGACGATGATCCGGTCTCTTGGGATCACATCACCGAAGAACTTTTGCATTTCTTCTTCGCTCATCGGCATGTGGGTACCCAGCGCGGGCATGACATCGACATGCGCTTTGTCACCGATCATTTGATAGATCTTCTGCGTGATGATACCGGCGTAGGAGTAGCACCGTGTATAATCCGGAGGAATGATCAGAACTTTATGAATATCGGGCCACTGGTTTAACAGATTCCGCAGCATTTCGTCCAGCTGCGCATCAGAGATACCGTTTTTCTCTTCTGTAAGGTAGAGTTCCTTCATAAATTAATACCTCGCAACTCGAAAAAGGCCGGAGCAGCATAAAGCTGCTCTGGCTGACTGCTGTTTACGTAATAATTTTACTTGTCCAAACCAACGTTAACAACAACTTTCAGGTAGTTGCCGGGGTTCTTCTCGATGTCTCTGATGGTTTCCGGTGCTTCGTCCATAGAAACAACCTTTGTCAGAATTCTGCGGATATCAACCTTGCCGGAGTTGATCAGCTCAATTGCCTCTTCAAATTCTCCTGCGCTGGTGCGTGCTCCGCGGATATCAACTTCTTTCTTGGTAATCATATCGGTAGGGAGAGAAGTCTCCTTGGACGGCCAGCCCGTGAATGTAATGCGGCCCGCGTTGGAAACGATGTCAAGAGTCTGACGGATGCAGGGATTTGCTCCGGTGCATTCCATGACAAGCTGCGCACCTACGCCATTAGTAATTTCATTAATTCTGGCTACAACGTCTTCCTTGCCGGAATTAATGATGTTCTCAACACCGACGCTCTTTGCAAAATCCAGTCTTTCCTGTACAAGATCGATGATCGTTGCGTGCGCGCCGTAAGCCTGCGCAACCATGCCCGCGAGAACGCCGATCGTTCCTGCGCCGTAGATCGCCACATGTTCACCGGCCTTGAGAGCACCTCTGTGAACACCATGAAGAGAAATCGTAAGAGGTTCTGCCATAGCCGCGAGAACCCAGTCCATGTCATCAGGCATCTTTACAAGCAGCCTGGAAGGATGGCAGAAATACTCGGCCATGCCGCCGTCAATATGAACGCCAAGCACATGCAGATCTACGCAGCAGTTGGTTCTTCCGATGCTGCAGGGATAACAGTGACCGCAATATACATAAGGATCGACGATGACCTTGTCACCGACCTTGAATCCCTTCGGATTGTCTTCTTCGTCAATGGCTTCAATAATTCCGGCGAGTTCGTGACCGATGACTCTGGGATAGGAAACCAGCTTGTTGGTTCCGCGGAACGCGCCGATATCGGAACCGCATACGCCGGCGGTCATGATACGGATCAGAGCCTGTCCCTTTCCGGGCTTCTCAGGTCTGTTCTGTTCAACGCAGGCAATTTCCCAGGGCTTTTCGATTTTGACAGCTTTCATAAGTTAATATTCTCCTTTCGATATATGAAATTTAAGGTGGATAAGAATGCTCCAATGTGTGGATATACAACTTGATTTTTCATCAGGCGACTTCATTATAACGTCATACGTCATACGACACAATGCGAATATTGCACATAAATGGCAACGAATAATTGTAGAAAACATGTAATTGAAATATATGCATAATGATGGTATATTCTAAGATTTTTTTTCGAAACGAGAATTTTTCTATACAACAATATAATATGAGAACGCGGAGAATTGTAAATTAATGCCAAAAAATGAATCTGCAGATTAGAGATTATTAATGAAAATTTAATTTTTGACATGTTTTGGATTGACACTAGACGTATGACGTATTATGTTTCAGACAGGATAGATGAAGGTGCGGGCGATTTCAGGAACCATCGCCTGCGAAGATCCTGTAAGCGGAATAATAGAAAGTCCGCAGAACAGGGGGGAACATTCAGTAAAAGGAGAAATGACCTATGTTAATGGTAATCTTCCTGATTTCAATCGCGGTGCTGCTGTTCTGTATCATTAAGTTGAAACTGAACGCTTTCGTAGCACTGCTGGTAACTGCATACGGAACAGGTATAGCCTGCCGCATGTCTCTTGCGGATGTCACGGACACGGTAACCGCCAAGTTCGGTTCGACCCTTGGCGGCATTGGTATTGTAACCGGCCTTGGCGTTATCCTCGGCATGTTCATGTACGAGTCCGGCGGTATTGACAATATCGCGAATGGCATTCTGAAGAAACTTGGCGATGACAAGTCCCAGATTGCTGTCGCGATCTCCGGATTCATCACAGGTATTCCTGTATTCGGCGATGTTGTTTATATCATGTTCGCGCCGATGCTGCGTGTACTTTCCAGAAGAACCGGCTATTCCATGACAGGTTATGCCTGCGCGATATCCATTGCGACAACCTGCACATTTGCCCTTGTACTTCCGACAGCCCCGCCTCTCGCTGTAGCCGAGAACATGGGAATTAACGTAGGTATTTTCTTCTTCTACGCATTGATTTCCGCATTTGTCGGCATGTTCGCCGGCGGTATCATCTATGGCGGATTCCTGAACAAACAGGACCATAAAGCCGGCAAAACATGGGACTTCTCCGATATGGACGCCGAAATAAAGGAAGCGGCGGAGGAAACAGGAAAAGCCGGTGTAAAGCCGAAGATGAGCGCGGGAATGGCTCTGTCCATTCTGCTTGTTCCCATCATTCTGATTCTGATTGGTTCGTTCGGTCCGATGTTTATGCCGGAAGGAACTGTTTTGAATGTACTTAAGTTCCTCGGCTCCAAGAATGTAGCAATGACGATAGGTGTCCTTTACGGTGCCCTGATTTCCAGACCGTATCTGCAGCGTTCCGTTACCGAGATTATGTCGGACGGCGCAGACAAGGTCGGCCTGATCCTTCTGATCACCGGTGCCGGCGGAGCTTACGGCGGAATCCTTCAGGCTTCCGGCATTGCTGATTTTATTACCGGCTTTTTCGGAAAGTTCAACATTCCGATCCTTGTGCTCTGCTTTGTCATCTCGCAGGTTCTGCGGTGCGCTCAGGGATCCACAACAGTCGCTCTTACAACGACATCTGCCATTATGGCGTCGGCGGCCGCGGCTTCCGGAGTTTCTCCGATTCTCTGCGCGATTGCCATCTGCGCGGGCGGCATCGGACTTTCTCTTCCGAACGATTCCGGATTCTGGGCAATTTCCAGATTCTTCCATATCGATGTCACAGATACGATCCGCGGCTGGACGATCGGCGGCTTCATTGCAGGCGTAACGATCCTGATTTTTGTCAGCATCCTCAGCCTTTTCCAGGGAGTTCTTCCGGGACTGATGTGACGCGGTTTCTTACAACTTATAATCAGGTCCGACTGCTGACGGCCTGATCGAACTGTCTTCCGGAGCGAGGTTCCTGCCCGGAAAATGGTTATTCAATGACAGGAAGGCCGGAGAAGATAAGCTCCGGCCTCCCTGTGTTTTTACCTAAATTCCAGATGTTCTGTGATATAATTTTGAAAATCAGTAAATACCATAAATGGTATTTGCGGCTGTTCATTCCATTGGAAAGGCATCGTGGTCATCAGGTAATCAATATGCAGGAAAATCAGTTTCAGAATGTTACAACCAACAATCTGCCGCTCCCGGAAAGGGTTGCCGAGCAGATTTCGCAGCTGATCATAACCAGAAATCTTAAAAGTGGAGACAAGCTTCCGAACGAGTTCGAGCTGGGAAGTCTGCTGAATGTCGGCCGGGGCTCCATCAGAGAAGCCGTCAAGATATTGGTGGCCAGGAACATACTTGTCATTCAAAGGGGGAAAGGCACATTTATAGCCAATAATCCGGGACAGGTCAGTGATCCTCTGGGGTTCGAGTTTTACAAAGACCAGCTCAAGCTCGCGAAGGACCTGCTGGAGGTCCGTATGGAGATCGAACCGTGGGTCGCGCAGCTGGCGGCAGAACGCGCAACTGATGAAGACATTGCGAATATTAAAAGAATATGCGGTGAAGTCGAGGCAGATATACTGGAAAAAAGAGACCATCTTCCGAATGACAACCGTTTTCATATCGCAATCGCCGACTGCACGCATAATGATGTCGTACCGAAACTGATTCCGGTCATTACTTATGCAGTCGGTCTTTTCGGTTCTTTGAACGGAACCAAGCTTCTTGCTGCAACAATTTCCGGACATCGGAATATCGTCGACGCAATCGCAGCGCATGATCCTGCAATGGCGAGAAAGACGATGGCCGAGCATCTGGAACAGAACCGCAAATCCATTATGGAAGCGGTAAACACGAGGACAGATAAGGATGAATCAGAGAAGTAAAAGCGAAAGATTATGGTGGTCGCAGTTTGACGCTCTCGAAATGGGCAGCGGCTGGGACGAGCATGACATTCAGAAGCCGCAGATTATGATAGAAGACGCGTATGGCGATTCTCACCCGGGAAGCGTACATCTTGACAGACTCACCGAACAGGCCAAGTACGGCGTTTTCGAAAAAGGCGGTTTCCCGGCACAGTATCACTGCACGGACATCTGCGACGGCTGCGCGCAGGGAGGACCGGGAATGAATGTCATTCTCGCGTCCCGCGAAGCAATCGCCAATATGGTGGAGATGCACGCGAGCGCGGTTCAGTGGGACGGTATGATTCTTTCTTCGAGCTGCGATAAATCCGTGCCGGCGCATTTAAAGGCAATTGCCAGGATGGATATCCCTTCGATTTTCATTCCGGGCGGAAGCATGAGACCCGGTCCGAATGCGACCACATCGATTCTTGCCGGAGATATCTCTTTGAGGCAGAAGAGAAAGGACGCCATTACAGAGGAAGAGATCCGGGATTATAAGCTGACCGGCTGTCCTTCCTGCGGCGCGTGCGCTTTTCTTGGAACAGCCAGTACAATGCAGTGTATGGCAGAAGCGCTGGGACTCGCGCTTCCCGGCAGCGCCCTTGCGCCGGCGACTATGCGTGACATTCTGGACTATGCAAGAGAAGCAGGCCGTAAAATCATGGAGCTGGTCGAAAAGAATATCCGGCCGTCTCAGATCCTGACGGAAGCGGCGTTCCGGAATGCCATTATCATTCATAGCGCAATCGGTGGCTCGACGAACGCGACGCTCCATCTGCCGAGCATTGCGAGAGAGCTGGGGTATGACCTGCCGATTGACCTGTTTGATGAAATCAACCATAAAGTTCCGCATATCGGTAACGTGACGCCGAGCGGACAGCATCAGACAGAGTCCTTCTGGTTCGCCGGCGGAATTCCGATGGTTCAGATGGAACTGCGGGAGATGCTTGATCTTAATGTCATGACGGTTACAGGCAAAACCCTCGGCGAAAATCTGGAAGATCTGCAGAGGTCTAATTTCTTCGAAAGAAACCTTGGTTATCTTCACAATTACGGGCTTGAAAGAGAAGATGTAATTCTGCCGGTTGATCAGATTCATGAAATTGGAAGCGTTGCGGTTATGAAGGGGAATATTGCGCCGGAGGGGTCTGTTTTTAAATATTCGGCGTGTGTGCCCGAGCAGAGAAAAGTTACCGGACCCGCGAGAGTCTTTGACTGCGAGCAGGATGCCTATAACGCGGTTGTAGAACATAAAATTCATCCGGGAGACATTATGGTCATCCGTTACGAGGGACCCAGAGGCGCCGGTATGCCGGAGATGCTGATGGAAACGGAAGCGATTGTCTGTGATCCGACAATTAATGGAAAAGTCGCGCTTCTTACGGACGGGCGTTTCTCCGGAGCGACCAGAGGAGCGGCAATCGGCCATGTAAGCCCGGAAGCGGCAAGCGGCGGGCCAATCGCGTTCCTGGAAGAAGGCGATCTGATCTCCTACGATTGTGAGACACGGGAAATTAACATGACAGGAATTCATGGCGTTCCATGCTCGATTGAAGAAGCGACTGCGGAACTGGAAAGAAGGTCAAAGGCAGGGATCCCCAAACAGCCGAAACGAAAAGGATTCTATAAGTTTTATACAGACCATGCGGTTTCCGCGATGAAAGGGGCAGGGCTGGAGTAACCGGCTGTTCCGCAAGAAGCAAAGGGGGTATTTATGAAGAATCTTTGGAAAGAAAAACTCGACCGGGGAGAAAAAACTGTAGGAACATTTTTCGAGAGCGGCAGCGCCGCAGCTATTGAAAGCATGGGATTCGCGGGTCTGGACTATGTCATTATTGACACAGAACATGGCCCGTTCGAGGCGGAAAGCGTCGGAGAATTTGTCTGCGCGGCAGAAAGAAGAAATCTGACACCGCTCGCGAGAGTCAGGGAAATTTCAAGACCTGCTGTTTTAAAACTTCTGGATGTCGGCTGTAAAGGTTTAATCATACCGCAGGTACATTCGATTGAAGATGTCCGGCAGGTTGTGGAGTATGGCAAGTATTATCCGATCGGCAGCCGCGGCGTCGCGGGACAGAGATCGAACGGCTTTACATATGATATGGGAGGCTCGCTGGATGAATGGTTCCGGAACGCGAATGAAGAGACGCTTCTGATTCCTCAGTGTGAGACAATGGGATGCTTGGAGGATATTGAAAATATCGCCGCAGCCGCGGGCGTCGCCGGAATTTTCATCGGACCGTACGACCTTTCGACAGCGATGGGAATGCCCGGACAGTTCTCCAATCCGGAATTTCTGAAGGCAGTGCGCAGGATTATAGATGCCTGCCATGCAGCCGGTAAGTTCTGCATGATTTACTGCGATAACGCGAAGAAGGCGCAGGAGTATTTCAAGATGAATGTGGACAGCGCCGCCATCGGGCTGGATATCTGTGTCATGGTGGACGGGTATCGTCAGGTGGTGAAAGAGGCACTGGGGTAAGCCAGAAGCGAAACATATCATCTGCGAAGAGTAACCTGACGCAGAGGCCGGATGCCAAATGTTGCCCGCTCTCCCATACGCTTTCTCTTGAATCTATCCCACTGTTTTTGCTAAAATATAAACGTAAAACTTTCCGCCGACCGGACAGGCATGTTCATTCTGTCCGGACTGACACAGAAATTTTCACGAACAAAAATTATACATGGAGGTAAAACGATGAACCCTTATTCCGGCACCAAAACGGAGAAGAACCTTCTTGAAGCATTTTCCGGCGAGTCCCAGGCCCGCAACAAATATACTTATTTTGCGTCTGTAGCGAAGAAGCAGGGATACGAGCAGATCGCTGCTCTTTTCCAGAAGACAGCGGACAACGAGAAAGAGCACGCGAAGCTCTGGTTCAAGGAACTGGGGATGCTCGGTGACACGGACGAGAATCTGCTTTCCGGCGCGGAAGGCGAGAACTACGAGTGGACCGACATGTATGACCGTATGGCGAAGGAAGCGGACGAGGAAGGCTTCCATGAACTTGCGGCAAAGTTTCGCGGCGTAGCTGCAATCGAGAAGACACACGAAGAGCGTTATCGCAAGCTCCTTGCAAACGTGAAGAACAATGAAGTCTTCAAGAAGAGCGAAGTCAAAGTCTGGGAATGCAGGAACTGCGGCCACATCGTTGTCGGCACATCCGCTCCCGAAGTCTGCCCGGTATGCAAGCATCCGCAGGCATTCTTTGAGGTCCGCGAGGAAAATTACTAAGCAGCGCAGGTCAGATGAACACCGCGAAGCCGGAGACAGGCAACGCCTGACGGCGATTATATTTTGAGCCAATGAGATGAAGAGCACGGCGAAAGTATTGTATACTTTTGTTGTGCTCTTTTTGCGCGGAAACGAAAAAGCCGCGCGGAGCGGAAAGGTTTCTGATGAAACATGAGCAATTTATCGATCTGGTAGAGGCGAATCCTGTTGTCGCCGCGGTCAAGGACGACGCCGGCCTCGAAAAATGCATTGCGTCGGATATCGGGGTTGTGTTTGTTTTGTACGGCGATATCGTAAGCATCCCCGGCATTGTCAGCCGTTTGAACGCAGCCGGCAAAACCGTCCTCGTCCATATGGACCTGATCACGGGGCTTGCGCCGAAGGAGGTTTCGGTCGACTTCATCCACGCCAAAACATCCGCCGCCGGCATTATCTCCACCCGCTCGAATTTGATCGAGCATGCCGCGTCGCTGGGAATGAACACGGTGCTGCGGTATTTTATGATTGATTCGATTGCTTTGCGGAATGTGCAGCGGCAGAGCGAGGCCAGAGTACAGCCTGATATCGTGGAAATTCTTCCGGCGATTCTGCTGCCGGAATTCATCAGCAAGATTAAGGCAATTACGCGTGTGCCGCTGATGGCCAGCGGCCTTGTCACAACCAAAAAGGAAGTGCTGAATGCGCTGAATGCCGGGGCGGTCGCTGTTTCGACGACGGATCAGCGGCTCTGGACCGCGTAGCGTGCGGCGACGTATTGCATTGACGCGCTGCTGATAATGTCACCAGTCGCAGCCGGCTGCGCCCGCCCGGCCGCACATATAATTTGCTAGTTGTTCCGTACTGCTTTGGAGATGGGAGATGCAGGACGGGTGGAATACTTGTACGCTTTTTCAAGGAGGTAATGGAACAATGATGTACGATGTGGTAATCATCGGCGCAGGCGTTTCCGGCGCGGCAATCGCCCGGGAACTCTCACGCTATGACTGCAATGTATGCGTTCTCGAAAAAGAAGAGGACGTCTGCTGCGGCACATCCAAAGCCAACAGTGCGATCGTGCACGCAGGCTATGACTGCAAGCCGGGATCAATGATGGCGAAGATGAACGTGCGCGGGAATGCGATGATGGAACAGCTCTCGAGAGATCTGGATTTCCCGTTCAGGAGAAACGGGTCGCTTGTTTTATGCGTGGATGAAGAACAGCTCCCCGACCTGAAACGCCTCTATGAGCAGGGCATTCAGGACGGTGTTCCGGGACTGCAGCTTCTGGATCATGACGCGGCGCTTGCGATGGAGCCGAATCTTTCGGACAATGTCGTAGCTGCTTTGTACGCGCCGAGCGCGGGCATCGTCTGCCCGTTCCTGATGAACATTGCCATGGCCGAGAATGCTTTTGAGAACGGGGTGGACTTCCGCTTTAACACCGAAGTGGAAGCGCTGCGCCGCAGCGAGAACGGCCGCTGGCACATCCGCACGAACAACGGCGAATATCTTGCGCGCTGCGTAGTCAACGCGGCCGGTGTTTACGCCGACATCTTCCACAACATGGTCAGCGCTGCAAAGCTGCATATTACGCCAAGACGCGGCGACTATCTGCTTCTCGACCATGAGACCGAAGGCTTCGTGCAGCACACGATTTTCCAGCAGCCGGGTAAATTCGGCAAAGGCGTTCTGGTTGCTCCTACGATCCACGGCAACACTCTGGTCGGACCGACCGCGATCGATGTTCCGGACCGCGAAAACACCGCCACCACGCAGGAAGGCCTCGATCAGGTCATTTCCCGCTCGCAGATTTCCGTGAAGAACCTGCCGCTGCGCAAAGTGATCACTTCGTTCGCCGGCCTGCGCGCGCATGAAGACGGACATGATTTTGTGCTCGGCCCGGTGGAAGACGCTCCCGATTTCTACGACTGCGCCGGCATCGAGTCGCCCGGCCTCTCCAGCGCTCCGGCCATCGGAGAGTATATTGGGGGGATGGTTGCGGGGAGGTTTTGTTTTGGCGCGAAGAAAGCGTGGAAAAGCACCCGCAAGGGCATCATAAGCCCGAAGAATCTTCCTTTCAAGGAGCGGAACGAGCTGATCCGCAGGAATCCGGCGTACGGGCAGATCATCTGCCGGTGCGAAAACATCACCGAAGGCGAAATCATCGACGCCATCCGGCGCCCTCTTGGCGCGTGTTCTCTGGACGGCGTCAAGCGCAGGGTCCGCGCGGGCATGGGACGCTGTCAGGGCGGCTTCTGCAGCCCGCGCGTGATGGACATTTTGTCGCGTGAGCTGGGGCTGCCGATGGAGAAGATCACAAAGAGCGGCGGCCGTTCGAATATTGTGCTGGACATTCAGAGAGGGGAGGGGCAGTGATGAAAACAGTTGATATCGTAATTATCGGCGGCGGCCCCGCAGGACTTGCGGCGGCTCTTTCCGCGCGCAAGGCCGGAATCAAGAATCTCCTTATTATAGAGCGCGACGATGAGCTAGGCGGAATTTTAAATCAGTGCATTCATAACGGCTTCGGGCTGCATACTTTTCATGAGGAGCTGACCGGCCCCGAGTATGCCGGACGCTTTATCGATCAGGTGAAGGAAGCGGGCATTCCGTATCTTCTGAATACAATGGTGCTGGTTATTTCGCGCCCCGGCGCGGCGGATGGCGTACGCCATATCATCACCGCTACCAACCGCACCGACGGTCTTTTCCAGATCGGCGCGCGGGCTGTCATCCTTGCGATGGGCTGCCGCGAACGCCCCAGAGGCGCTCTGAACGTCCCCGGCTACCGGCCGGCGGGCATCTTCTCCGCGGGCACGGCGCAGCGCCTTGTCAACGTGGAAGGCTACATGCCCGGCCATGAAGTCGTGATCCTGGGCTCCGGCGACATCGGTCTGATCATGGCGCGGCGTATGACGCTCGAAGGAGCCAAAGTCAAAGTCGTCGCCGAACTCATGCCCTACTCGGGCGGCCTGAAGCGGAATATCGTGCAGTGCCTTGACGACTTCGGTATCCCGCTGAAGCTGTCTCACACGGTCGTCAACATTGAAGGTAAAGAGCGCGTGCAGGCTGTGACGATCGCGCAGGTCGGCGCGGACCGCCGCCCGATCCCGGGAACCGAGGAACGGTATACCTGCGACACGCTGCTTTTGTCGGTCGGCCTGATTCCGGAGAACGAGCTTTCGCGCGCCGCGGGAATTGAGATCAACGGCGTAACGAACGGCCCTGTCGTCAACGAGAGTCTGGAAACGAGCGAGGAAGGGGTGTTTGCGTGCGGGAATGTTTTGCATGTGCATGACCTCGTGGACAACGTGTCCGAGGAGGCCTCCCGCGCAGGCACGAACGCGGCGAGATTTGTAGCCCGAGCGTCCGGCAAAACAACACCGCCCGGCGCCCCCGAAACCCGGACCGGAGCCGGCGAGATAAAAGCTCAGACGGAAACCGGTGAAATTCAAATCCGGACAGGAAACGGCGTCCGTTATACCGTGCCGTCGTTTGTCAATCCGGAGCGGCTGGACGGCAACCTGATCATCCGTTTCCGTGTCGGCGCAATCTACAAGGATTCGAGCGTTGTCGTGCGTCTTGGCGGCGAGCGGCTGCGGGCTCTCAAAAAGAAAATCATCGCGCCCGGCGAGATGGAACAGGTTATCATCACAAAAGATGAGCTGCTGCAGCATGAAAACGCAGACAGCATTGAGATTTCAATCGAAGAGAACAGCGCCGCGCAGGCAGCACAGAGCAGGTAAAGGGGGTGACATAGATGGAAGAACGTACTTTGACATGTATTGGCTGCCCCATGGGGTGCCAGGTCAGCGTCCAAATGGACGCCGGTAAAATCCTCTCGGTGACAGGAAACACCTGCCCGCGGGGAGACGCCTATGCGAGGGAAGAGGTCACGGCGCCCGCGAGGACGGTGACTTCGACGATTCCTGTCACGGGCGGCGGCAGAAAAGTCCGCATCCCCTGCAAAACAGCATCCGACGTCCCCAAACAGAAAATCTTCGAAGTCATGGCGCAGATCCACAAAGCGGGCGCAAAGGCTCCGGTCAGGCGAGGGGATGTTCTGATCCGCAATGTGGCGGGCACCGGCGTCGATGTGATCGCAACGGGTGACGTGCTGTAAGGGTGCGCCACCGGTGGCACGCGGGTGACTGGCGGGCGGCCGGAACTGCACCGCTGCGGGCGGCGGACAAAAGTCGCGCCCGGCGCGAAGTATCTTTGCACAGTCCGGCCGCCCGCCCGGCGCGTGATATAATGCAGCAATATACTGCCAGCCGCGGCGAGGGGCCGCGGCTGGTGAACACTTTGGGGGATTATCATGAAGAAATATGTAATGGCGCTTGACGCCGGAACGACCAGCAGCCGCTGCATTCTGTTTGACAGGAGCGGCAGAATCCGCAGCCTCGCGCAGAAAGAGTTCACGCAGTTCTTTCCGCATCCGGGCTGGGTGGAGCACGACGCGAACGAGCTGTGGCAGACGCAGCTTTCGGTCGCCCGCGAGGCCATGCAGAAAATCGGCGCGACCTATGAAGACATCGCCGCGATCGGCGTTGCGAATCAGCGCGAAACCACGATTCTCTGGAACCGCACGACCGGACAGCCGGTCTATCACGCGATCGTCTGGCAGTGCCGCCGGACCGCGGACTACGCCGAGGAGCTCAAGAAGTCACCGGAGATGGACGAGCTTTTCCGCCGCAAAACAGGCCTCATCATCGACCCTTACTTCTCCGGCACAAAAATCCGCTGGATTCTGCAGCACATTCCCGGCGTCAGGGAGCTGGCCGAGCAGGGGGAGCTTTGTTTTGGCACGGTGGATACCTGGCTGATCTACAAGCTGACCAAGGGAGCGGCGCATGTCACGGATTACTCGAACGCGTCCAGAACCATGATCTTCAATATTCATACACTGCAGTGGGATGAAGAGCTGTGCAGGATTCTGGACATTCCGATGAGCATCCTGCCGGAGGTGAAGCCTTCGAGCTGTGTTTACGGCGAGTCGGACCCGGAGTTCTTCGGCGGCCCGATTCCTATCAGCGGAGACGCGGGGGATCAGCAGGCGGCGTTGTTCGGGCAGGGGTGTTTTGACCCGGGCGATGCGAAAAATACTTACGGCACCGGCTGCTTCATGTTGATGAATGTAGGTCATGAGCCGGTTTTGTCGAACAACGGGCTGCTCTCCACGATCGCGTGGGGGATTGACGGCAAGGTGACGTATGCCTTGGAAGGATCGGTATACGTAGCCGGCGCCGCGATCCAGTGGCTGCGCGACGAGCTCAAGATACTGGACGATTCGCCGGAGTCGGAGTTCTTCGCGACAAGAGTGAAGAATACAAACGGGTGCTATGTGGTGCCTGCTTTCACGGGACTGGGGGCGCCGTACTGGGATCCGTACGCGCGCGGCGCAATTCTCGGCCTGACACGCGGCGTTAACAAATTCCATATCGTGCGCGCGACGCTCGAGTCGCTCGCGTTCCAGACGAGCGATGTGCTGCACGCGATGCAGCTGGATTCGGGCATTCACCTCTGCCACCTCAAAGTAGACGGCGGCGCGAGCAAAAACAACTTTCTGATGCAGTTTCAGGCGGATATCATCAATACGCCGGTCTGCCGCCCCAGCTGCGTCGAAACAACCGCGATGGGCGCGGCTTACCTCGCCGGCCTCGCGACTTCGTTCTGGAAGGATCGCGGCGAGGTGATCTCGAACCTCGGCGTTGACAGAGAGTTTATGCCGTCGATGGATGAGGAGCTGCGGCAGGAACATATTGCGGGCTGGCATCAGGCGGTGAATGCGGTGCGCGGCTGGGCCGAGCCGCGCGGTTGAGCATTGTGATTGTGGCTAGACGGCTGCGGCGCAGCGGCGAGATTGCTTGCGGCAGTGACGGCTGCGGCGCAGTAGCGATGGGATTGCTTGTGGCAGTGACGGCTGCGGCGCAGCGGCAATGGGTGCGGGCAATCCGATTTCTTGCAAAACAGAACGATGGCAGGATTTGCAAGAAGGCCTTCGTTGTGAGAGAAGAAATCCCGGGATTTGCCGGAAGAAAACGGGTGAGACAACAAATTTCTTCTTGCAAAAGTGTAGAAAAAGCGAATTTGCAAGAAAGGCTTCTTGCAAACAAGTATTATACAAATATTAAATAATTAAAATACAATCAAAGTATTTCAATATTGTTTCCACCGGGTGTACTATACAGTTAACAAAGATAAGAGAAGCAAGGGAGCTTCCGAAAGGCGCCGTGGATGCCTTCGGAAGCTCCCTTTGTTTTCAGAAAGGAGACAATATGAGATTCTTACATGAGGCTATTTCGTTTTTGAAGGATTTTGGCGAGATGTTCCCGGAACATATGTATGTCGGGAGGAAATGAAGAAAGCAGTGAATTGTAACGTGAAAAAATTAAACAGGCGGGGTCTGAAATAATGCGAAGAGAAATTAGTTCAGACAGAACGGACATTAGTCGAGTCCCGGTGCAGCAATGACAAAATGATGGAAGCTGTGCCGGGACTGATTTTATGTTCGGGTAGTTGTAAGTGCTGAATTGTTCCTTGAGCAGTGATTCTAAGGGTATCGGATTGTATCAGTTAAATTTGTGTTGAATATCACGTTTGATTTTTGCATATTTTACCGCCATACTGCTATTATATTGCGTATAACTTCTAATTAACTTTATAATTGAGTGCTATAGCACATAAAATGTACTTGATACTTCGTAAAGTTTTCACTATTATGAGAGTGTAAGCAAGGAGGTTTCATTATGCCAAAAACAGAGGAAATGACAAATTTCACATTTAAAATGGATCGGAAGACCCGAAACAGCTACTCCAAACTTTGTGATGAGTTTGGTCTTTCCATGTCATCTGCAACATTGGCTCTGGTACGGCAGGCAGTCCGCACGCAGAGTATGAGCTTTTCTATGCGTGATGAGAATGGATTTACATATGCACAGGCGGCAGAACTACAGAAACGGATCAATGAAATAGAAAATGGAAATGTTGTCAGACACGGCCTGATTGAGGAGTAATTATGAGGGAGATTCTATGGTCAGTAGGTGCTTGGGATGACTATTTAGAACTGCAGGCAGATAAAGCCACGTTGAAAAAGGTAAACAAACTGCTCAAAGATGTCATGCGAAATGGCTATCAGGCTTCTTACGGGAAGGTTGAGATGTTAAAAGGCAATTTCAGAGGATACGCAAGTATACGAATTGACCATAAAAACCGTTTGATTTTCAGGGTCGACGAGGTAACTATCTACATTGCCCAATGTGGTGGGCATTATGATGATGAGTAAGAAATGTTAATAAGTGCAATGTTAATCTCGTCCGAAAATGAATAGGCGAGATATATATACATTCATTCTGGGAACCAGGAGATACGGTCTGCCCGGGCGTTGCAGGCCGTCCCTCTATGAAAAATATATTACCCGATGATTAATGTTATTGGAAAATTATTTTCAAACCTCATTGACATCATCGCAGAATTCTTCATAATTAAATACAAATGAATGATTGGTTCGGTGCGGCTGCGCCGCTATACCACGCGCACCGCCGCACTACGCGCATCCGGTACCACCGCCCCGCGCGGGGCGGTGCCGGCAAACCCACAACTATTCCCGGAGAGGCAAGCTATGGAAATCAGTAATAACATCCTCGTCAAAATCAAGCTTGGCTACAACCAGTTCACGCGCACAGAACGCAAAATTGCCGACTACGTACTTGCGAACAGCAAAGATGTGCCGTTCATGTCCATTACCGAACTTTCCGACGCCTGCCATGTCGCGGAAGCCTCCGTACACCGCTTCTGCCGGACGATCAAGGTCAAAGGCTATCAGGAATTCAAAATGATGCTGTCACTGAGTGTCAAGGAAGAAGACGACAGGTCAAGAAAACTGCGTGAAAGCACCGGCTTCTCCGAAAGCGACGCCGGCAAACGCCAGTACCAGCAGATTCTGGAATATCATCTGGACGCGATCCGGGAGACCAACGCGCTGCTGAACCCTGCGGTCGTAAATGAAACCGTGGAGATGATGACGAGTGCGCGGCGGATTATGTTTTTAGGCGTTGGAAATTCCATGATCACCGCGGAAGAGGCGCAGGGGCGCTTCCTGCACATCACCCCGAAGGTCTGCTACGTCATCGACCCCCACATGCAGGCGATGGCCGCGTCCATGGTCGGACCGGAAGATATGCTGATTTTCTTCTCATATTCCGGAGCTACGAAAGACAACGTCATGATCGCGAAGATCGCGCGCGAGCGCGGCGCGAAAATCACTGTCATCACCCGATATCTGAAGTCGGATTTGACGAGGTATGCGGATACTGTTTTTATCTGCGGGGCGAAGGAAGGACCGCTTGAGGGCGGCTCCATGGGCGCCAAAATGAGCCAGCTCCACATCATCGACATCCTTTTCCAGTGCTATTATCACAGGAACGAAGCGGAGTCGCGGCGCAACAACGAGTTGACGGCGGCCGCGAATCTGGACAGATATGATAAGTGACGAGGCGGCCGTCACACCGGCAGCACCGCAAACGCCACCGCAACCAGCAGAGCGGGAAGAAGATTGGCGACGCGGATTCTTTTGCCAAAGAGCAGGTTAACGCCGACACAGAATATCAAAACAGAACCAACACAAGACAAATTCGCCATCGCCGTGTCGGTCATGAACGGCTGCAAAACACGCGCCAGCAAGGTCATTCCCCCCTGCAACAACAGTACCGGCACGGCAGAAAAGGCACATCCCTTCCCCATTGACGCCGACATCACCAGAATAATAATGAAGTCCATCAAAGCTTTGGAGATCAGAATCGAATGGTCGCCGTACATCCCGTCCTGAATGGAGCCGATGACAGCCATCGCGCCGATGCACACGGTCAGCGAAGCCGTGACAAACGCGTTCACAAAATTCTGGTCTTTCGCATTGCCAGTCCTTTTCTTGAGCCATTCACCGAAGCGGGTGAATTGTTTTTCCAAATCTATGATTTCACCAATCACGGCGCCGGCCGCAAGGCTGACGACCATCATGACTGTGCCGTGCGTTGCCAGAGAGCTGCCGCTGATCCGCAGCATTCCTGCCATCGCACCGCCGATCCCCAGAAACAAAACAGCAAGTGCATTCGCCGTCATCAGAGAATCCTGAATTCTGGACGGAATCCGGCTTCCCATGAGACAACCGGCGAGTCCTGCCGCAGCGATGGCGGCCGCGTTAATTATAGAACCAAGTCCGGGCATGATGAGCCTCCAAGCGATAATTTGCGTAACTGAAATTGTATTATAGCGCGGCGGCGGACGCGGGTCGATTATTTGTAAGAAGATTCAGGAGGAGCGGCGTACTGGTGCTCCTGTTGACTTTACGGTCGATAGCAGGGGAAAATATACAATACGTGATATCGAAGAAGACAAAGAACGCTGTTGCACACAGCAATATTAAACTAATTTATCGATAAACGATAAATTTATATTGAAAAACAATCCTCCGCATGCTACACTACTCGTAGCTTGCGGAGGATTTTCCTTTCCCCTCCGCTCACTTCTCCTTTTTTCGCGGAGGGTTTTTATGACAAAGAATGAAATCGAAAATCCGGTTTATGATACCCGGAACATACGTATTACGAGAATCTGTGTTGTCATCCTGCTGATCATCTGCGCGGTCATGCTGGTGCGCGGCCCATGGCTGACGGATGCGTTCGTGCGCGGCCTCCATGGCCGGGACTTCCTGCTCTCTGATAAGCCATATGCATTTGGCGTGACAATTACGATCGGATACATTTGCGGAACGCTGGCACTTGTCATGCTCATCATGATGTTCCGCTTTTTGGGACGGCTGGCGCAGGGAAATGTTTTTACAAGGCAGAACGTGCAGACGCTCTATCGGATCAGCCTTTGCTGCATCTATGCGGCAGGAGCATGCCTTATCATGGGTCTTCTGAGCTACTGGATGTTCGGCGCGCTTGCGGCGGGAATCCTGTTTATGGCGCTGATTGTGCGGGTCGTCAGAGATGCTTTCGAGCGCGCTGTTTCAATGAAAGATGAGCTGGACTATACGATCTGAGGTCTGAACATGGGACAAATCTACGTAAATCTGAATGTGATGATGGCCAGACGGGAGATCAGCGCTGGTGAGCTTGCCGACAAAATCGGCATAACTCCGGCAAATCTGTCCATCCTCAAGAATAATAAGGCAAAGGCAATCCGCTTCTCAACGCTCGAAGCGCTCTGCCGTGTGCTGAACTGCCAGCCTGCGGATCTTCTGGAGTATAGGGAAGATGCTGCACAGACGAAGCCTATAGATGAATGATATGGAGAATTTTGTTATGAATACCGGCAAAACAAACGCCAATGAACCCCTCCTCTTTACCGCAGCTCTTCTAAGCTATCCGATTGCTTATTTCTATATTCATGCGCTGCTGTTTAATGAGAATATCGGAACCCCGGGAATTCAGATTCCATCGGCGCTGCTCTTTACAGTCATATTTATGACCGCAGTAGAAGTGGTCAGCCGCCTTGCGCGGCACGAGGGTGCGGGCAGGACGTCCCGGGAGCATTTATTCTGGGGCATGATATTAGCTGCACAGGGCGCAGCGCTTGCCATCCATGGCATGCACTCCGGATCTCTTGGCATCTGGCAGATTTTCCTCTGGCATATGACCGCAATTTATTACACGGCGGTTTGCACGGATATGCTGACCGCCGGCCGTACAAGTGTGTTCCTGCCGGCTGATGTGCTGACGCAGATGTTTGCAGTACCTGTGATGAATGTCCTGCTGCGTATCAAGAGCCTGATCAAGGGTATTGTCAGACCGTTTCGCGCGAAACGAAGACCCTCCGTTCCGGTTGTTCTGAGTATCGCCGCGGCAGCCGGTGTGGTATTATTCGCGTGGTCGCAGCTTGCTGCGGCAGACCGTAACTTCGGCCGGATTGGAAGTTCGTTCTTTAAAGGAATCGGCAGCTTTTTCCGGCAGTTATTCCGCGGCAGTCAGATGCCTGCGATTCTGCTCTCAATTCCGGTGGGCTGTTATCTGTTCGCAATGGTTTGCGGCAGTCTGGTCATAAGTGGACGCAGATTGAAAATTTCCGAGGATAACTTCCGCGATAACATGGAGCCTATGCGCCGTGTTCCGGCTTTCAGCGCAGGTATTGTTATGGGTGCGCTGACTGCAGTTTATGTAGTTTTCTTCTCGCTGCAGGCGGCAGAGCTTTTCCTGATTCTGACGCGCGGCGGATCTTCGGGACAGGTGCTGTCAGCGCCGTCTGCTTCGGAATTTGCAAGGAACGGTTTTCAGGAACTCTGCAGGATACTGATCCTGAATTTCTGTGTTCTGGGATTTTTCGGCTTTTTCCTTGATACAGAGCATGGTAAAATACAAAATCCTCTGCGCAGCAGAGGCCCGCTTCATCTGCTGACGGGAATCTTTGCGCTCAGCGGCATTGGCTTTACGCTTCTGGCGATTTTGAAAATATATGTATATATTCACCTGTACGGATTCACGGCGCGGCGTGTACTGTCCTTCTGGTTTGTAGCGACGCTCCTGATCGTCAGTGTCCTTGCGCTTGTCCGGATTTTCAGAAAGTTCCATGCCGTGCCGGCCGCTGTATTTGTAATGGCGGCATCCTTCGTGATACTTGTGCTGTCTGATGTCGACGGCGGGATTATTCACGGAGAAATCAGCCGTTATGAGGATGGACGGGATTCGCACCTAGCCATGACGGAGCTGGATGGCTGCGGATTTACGAACAGGCGGGATCTGGCAGACAACACGCAGCGCCTGATTGACGCCGGCTGGTTTACAGGAATGGTTAGTGAGTCTGTGAATGATGGTGCACAACGCTGCACGATTTATGATGTTCAGAATTTGTATACACGGCAGATCTGGTACAAAGAAGATGGCACAAGACTGTACGCAGATGAATTGGGATCCTATGCCGGCTATGCCGGCGCTGTGTATGCAGAAATGATTCCGGGTGAAGAAGCAGTGTCTTCCCGAGAAGCGTCAGGGCAGGAACAAAAGCTTCACGCCGGCGCTGCGACACTTCTTCTTACAATCAGAAAGGATGGCGTAGTGACAAGCGCGAAGCTGATCCGCTGATACCGCATAACCGCGGACAAATTGAAATGGCATCAGCGCTGCGGTTATTTCTTCTGCGCAGTCTGCTGACTCTGCCGCTCTGCCAGAAGCCGGTGCAGATTCCCGGAAATATAGAGGTAGCCGAGAATGACAACAATCATCATCAGAGAGAACATTCCAAGCAGAACCAGCATAATCCGGATCGGAATGCTTCGCGTGAGAAAGGTCTTGATAATCTGATCCAGCGCGATGATGCCGAACAGCATCAGATAGTAGAAGCCGATCACGCCCGCGATCTGGGCAGTCGACTGAACAGCCGCATTTTTAAATGTGTGCGACATGGAGTAGAAATAGAGAAAATACCCGACAAGTCCCAGAAGCCCTGTCCATGACGGCGGATAGATGTCAGAGACAGGAGTGGGCTTCGGCACCGGGACTTTGAGCTTGCGCAGAACAATGAGCGTAATCTCATAGATAATAAAACCTTGCAGCGCACCGGTAAAGCCGATGGCAACCAGCATAATCCGCTTGATCATAGCACCGGACTGCAGCTGCTCAGGTAAGGCAACCTTGCCGCCGTAGACTTTATCGAACATCTGCTGGAACAGGGTCTGAAATTCTTTAACATCGGCATCGATGCTTACGCCTGTCAGCTGTGCGATAACCAGAATGCTGATCAGCTCGGACAGCATGGCAAGCAGCATTGTTAACAGAAGCGTGCGGTTCAGATCTGCCTTGTGATACAGCCGGTCACCCAGAACAAAGCCGATGAAAGCAGCACTCACTGCATAGAAAATGGAGGTGAATGTTCCAAAGATAAAAGCGATCAGGCACATGCACACAAAGACAATGACTGCCTGCCGTCTCCCGTAGCGGACCGTGTAGGCCGCGATCGGAATCGGAAGAACATAGCTGAGAACGCCTTCCATAAAGCCGCCGGTATAACGGTTGATCAGCAGAAAGACACCAAAAACCGCAACCAGCATGGCACCATAAGTGATTTGAAGAGTTTTATTTTTTGTATTCATGAACCTATTTTAGTGAGAAGCATGGATTGACGCAACCGGCTGCGGCATTTTTTTAAATTCTATGTGGATATCTGCTCAGATTTGTGGTATCTTCTTGGAGATACAAATTGTATACACGTATTCGAAACGGCATAGTTTTGAAGGAGCAGAGAATGAAAGCATACAAAGAGATGACCACGGAGGAGCTCGCGACAGAAATCGAAGCTCTGAAGAAGGAGTACAGGCGCTATCTGTCCATGGAACTGCAGCTGGATATGAGTCGCGGGAAGCCGTGTTTTGACCAGTTGGATCTTTCGATGGGGATGATGGATGTTTTGTCTTCATCGGCGGACCTTTCCTGTGAGGACGGAACGGACTGCCGCAATTATGGTGTGCTTGGCGGCATCCGCGAGGCAAAGGTTCTGATCGGGGATATGATGGAAAACAATCCGGACAACGTCCTGATCTACGGAAACTCGTCTCTGAATGTCATGTATGATCAGATTTCCCGCTCTTATACGCATGGCGTCATGGGGAACACTCCGTGGTGCAAGCTGGACAAGGTCAAGTGGCTCTGCCCTGTACCCGGATATGACAGGCATTTCGGAATTACAGAGTATTTTGGTATCGAGATGATTCCGGTGCCGATGCTGCCGACCGGCCCTGATATGGACATGGTCGAGGAACTTGTCGCAAGTGATGAAGCGATCAAGGGCATCTGGTGTGTTCCGAAGTACTCCAATCCGCAGGGCTATTCCTACAGTGATGAGACAGTGCGCCGTTTTGCGAGGTTAAAGCCGGCTGCGAGAGACTTCCGGATTTACTGGGACAATGCGTACGGCATCCACCATCTGTATGATCATGATCAGGATTATCTGATTGAGATTCTTGCGGAGTGCAAGAGAGCCGGCAACCCGGATCTGGTCTATAAGTTTGCTTCAACGTCGAAGATTACTTTCCCGGGCGGCGGTATCGCGGCGCTTGCCACATCGCCGAACAATCTGGAAGACATCAGGAGACAGCTCCAGCACCAGACGATCGGATATGACAAGATCAATCAGCTTCGCCATGTGCGCTTCTTTAAAGACATTCACGGAATGACCGAGCACATGAGAAAGCATGCGGACATTATCAGACCGAAGTTCGAGGCGGTTGAGCAGATTTTTGATGAGAATCTCGGCGGCCTTGGTATAGCGTCGTGGACAACTCCGAAGGGCGGATATTTCATCAGCTTTGACGCTATGGAAGGCTGCGCGAAGGAGATCATTGACAAGGCGAAGAAGGCAGGCGTTAAAATGACACCCGCCGGTTCCACATGGCCTTATCACAATGATCCTCATGATTCCAATATTCGTGTCGCTCCGACATATCCGCCGCTCGAGGATCTGAAGACAGCGGCGAAGCTTTTCTCGGTCTGCGTGAAACTTGTGTCCGCGCAGAAACTGTATGAGGCAGCGAAGGAACAGTAACTGGCACACCAAATTTAATAAGGCAGGTATCCCGCCCGGCGGGATTGCAAGCCGGTCAGATTGCGACGGCCCGGAGCGCCTGAACCATCTCCAAAGCCTAATCAATATGCCTAAAATTTCAAATAGTATATTGCGTTTTATCATCAATAATTATAAACTAAATATAGTAACTATTATTGATAACGCAATAAATTGCATAAATACAAATGTTGACAAACAACAGAACAAAATGAAAGCAACAACCATACAATAATCTTGGGTAAAGGAGGAATTGGGCATGTTATTTCAAACCACACAGGAACACGAGGAACTGCGGGCGAAGATCCGTGCTTTCGCGGAAGCGGAAATCAAGCCTGTTTCGCTTGAGCTTGATCAGACGAACACCTTTCCGGATGAGATCGTTCGAAAGCTTGGGGAGAACGGCTGGATGGGCATCCCCTATCCGAAGGAATACGGCGGCGCGGGGCTGGATGTCATCAGCTACGCGGTGCGCGGGGAGAAGAAGTAAAGGCGCCGCGAGCCACAGATGCTGACTGCTATCTATCCATTGAATCCTGACAGCTGACACGAAAATGACATGTTTTGTTTACCTCACTTCGTTGATATAATGCACAAAAAAGATAATATATGCTTATCGGACTTGATGCAAATTAACATCCGATTAGGGGGAATATCGTAACGAAGGAGGGTGAACAGGTTATGAAAAAGCAATTGGCAATTGGTTTAGCCGCATTATTGGCAGCAGCATCGCTGGCCGGATGCGGCAGCTCATCCGGAAGCGGCACGGCGGCAACCGCTGCAAAGACAGAAGGGGAAACTGCGGCCGAGACGTCGGATTCTGCAACATCAGAAACATCTGCGCCGACTTCCGGACAGGACAGTACAGATAAGTCGGATGTTACACTGACTGTTGCCATCTGGGACAAAGGCCAGCAGCCCGGTCTTCAGAAGATTATGGATGATTTCACTGCCAAAACCGGGATCAAGACAGATATTCAGATTACACCGTACAAAGATTACTGGACCATGCTTGAAGCGGCTGCAACCGGTGGTAATCTGCCGGATGTTTTCTGGATGCATACTTTCCAGGTAGCTACTTACGCGCAGTATGATGACCTTCTGATGAACTTGTCCGACCGCATCGCGAACGATCCGGAAGTGGATATGAGTAAATACCCGGAAGAATTCGTCAAGGCGTTCCAGAACCCGGACGGCGATCAGATTGGTATCCCCAAAGACAGAGACACTGCGGCAGTCTGGTATAACAAAGATATGTTTGATGAAGCCGGCATCCCGTATCCGACAGCGGACTGGACATGGGATGATTTCCGCGAAGACTGCAAGAAGCTGACCAAAGCAGACGGCTCTCAGTACGGTCTCGCCATGAAACCCGGCTCAGATCAGGAAGGCTGGTATGGCACAATCTATGCTTATGGCGGCTATGTCATCAGCGATGATATGAAGAAATCCGGATTCGATGATCCGAATACACTTAAAGGACTGGATGTCATTCAGGGAATTATCGATGATGGTTCGATGCCGCCTTACAGCCAGCAGGCAGACAATGATCCGCTGGCTTTACAGGAAGCAGGAACTGTTGCAATGACTTTCCAGGGTTCGTGGGCAGCCTCCGAGCTTTCGGTCAATGATTATCTGAAAGAGCATATTGCGATCGCTCCGCTTCCGAAGGGACCTGAAGGCGCGGTAACAATGTCCAACAGCCTTGCATGGAGCGGATCTGCACAGTCGAAGCATCAGGATGAAGCCTGGGAGCTGATTAAATATCTGACCGGCGAAGAAGCGCAGAAGAAGCAGGCGGAGCTTGGTGTTACGCTTTCCGCATACGACGGAGCAAGTGATGCATGGGCAAAGTCGCAGCCCGGCTTTGATCTTCAGCCTTACCTCGACGCAATGGATAATGCTGTTCTTTATCCTCACTCCAAGAACACAAATGTCTGGTACACGATGATGAAGGAAAAACTCGTCAGTGTCTGGGACGGTTCCGCAAGAATGGACGACACAGCCAAGGATATTGCAAAAGAAATGAACGCTGATCTGGCAGAAGAGTAAAAACACCACAGGTTATACAGCAGCGAAGCTGATCAGCAAAAGTATTCTTGACATTTGATAATTGTCGTGGAAAATGCCTGCCTGCCACAAGCGGGCAGGCGTTTTTCGCGCCTGACCGGCGCCATTACAGCGGCGCAGATAGCAGGAGGTTTGACATGGACGGTCGCAAAAGACGCGCAAGAAGTGAATTTCTGTGGGGATGGGGAATGATTCTGCCGGCGATTGTCGGTTTAATCATCCTCAACATCATCCCGATCTTTCAGACGATTTACCAGAGCTTCTTTAAAACAGGAGCGTTCGGCAGATCCTACATCTTCATTGGCGCGCAGAATTACCAGAAGCTGATTCAGGACAAAGACGTTTTTCTTGCGACAATCAACACGTTTCAATTTGTTTTGCTCGAGGTTCCGGTCTCCATCATCTTAGCGCTGATTCTCGCGGTCCTTTTGAACCGGCCGATGAAAGGACGTTCCGCATTCCGGACAATCATTTTCGTTCCGATGGTCGCGGCGCCCGCGGCAGTAGCCATGGTCTGGAAATGGCTCCTCAATTCCAAGTTCGGTCTGGTTAACCATTTTTTAAATTCCATTGGCCTTTCGTCTGTTGACTGGCTGTCGGACTCGAAGGTTGCGCTTTTGTCCGTCGCGATCGTCGGAATCTGGTCGATACTCGGCTACAATATGGTCCTGTTTCTGGCAGGTCTGCAGGAAATTCCGCACGATTATTACGAGGCTTCGGAAATAGACGGCGCCGGCTTCTGGGCGCAGTTTTTCCATATCACGCTGCCGATGATTTCGCCGACGATGTTTTTCGTCATGATTACCAGAATTATCAGCGCGTTCCAGATGTTCGACTTCATCTACATGCGTGCGACTTGTTCGCCGCTGAAAAGGCGGCGCACAGCGCTGAACTAAATCAGTTCTGTGAACTGATAATCCAAGGAGTGGAATGAC
>ONHF01000019.1 GCA_900317555.1 uncultured Lachnospiraceae bacterium
ATTACACAGGTATGGCGCTAAACCAATACGGGTGGTGGTATTACCGTGACGGCAGGCTTGACTGGACATACACCGGCGAGGGAGAGAATGACGCAGGGATATGGTATTATAAGAATGGCCATGTTGCATGGGGACTGACCGGAATGGTGTTAACTAATAAAGAATGGCGCTATGTTCGAGACGGCAGGATTGATGCTGATTATACCGGCATGGCTGATAATCAATATGGCTGGTGGTATTTTCGAAACGGTAAGCTGGACTGGCATTATACAGGCATGGCACTGAATCAATACGGGTGGTGGTATTACCGTAACGGCAGGCTTGACTGGACATACACCGGCGAGGGAGAGAATGACGCGGGGACATGGTATTATAAAAATGGCCATGTTGCATGGGGACTGACCGGAATGGTATTAACGGAAAAAGGATGGCGATTTGTTCAAAACGGAAGGATCATCACTGATTATACCGGTATAGCAGAGAATCAATATGGCTGGTGGCATTTTCAGAATGGGAAAATTGACGGGATATACACTGGTGTAAAAACATCTATCTAGAGGGGAGAGAAGAGTGAGTAAGTCCGTAAAAGTCAGAGAAAAGTGGATTGATAATGCCAAGGGAATAGCAATGATCCTTGTCATTGCTGGTCATGTCAGCGAAGGACTTACCGGTATATTGAACTTTGGATGGGTATATGGAGTCCATTTAGTTATGTTCTTCTTATTAAGTGGCTTCACTTTGAAAAAGAAACCGCTGACAAAAGAGTATGTGAACAGAAAGTTTGTACGCTTAATGATCCCGTACTTCTGGACATGCCTTGCAGTATCATTTGCAAATATATGGAACAGCTGGTATTTCTCAAAAGATATTTCAATCTCGACAATATCTAATATTATTGGTAAAGATATCCTTATTTCTTTTTTTGCTTCGGGAGCAATAACTACATTTGGTACGGTTGATATAGGAGCTAGGATAGGGGCTATATGGTTTCTGCCGGCCTTGTTTTTTGCTGTACTAATCTTCGAACTTCTTATTAATTATAAAGATGACGATATATTTTTGGGAGTTAGTACAGGCACAATAGCAATCATCGCTTGTATAACCGCAAAGTTCATATGGTTTCCATTCAGCATTCAATCAGGAATGTTTGCATCTTTTTTCATCTGGTTAGGATATGAAATAAAGAAGCATGCTGTTCTTGAAAAAATCAAGTGGTACAATTATGTAATTGCTCTTATAGTTTTATGGTTTGGAATTCATTTTTATTATTGTAATATCGGCTTTGTAGTTGCGAGTATGCCAGACCCATGGATATCAATTGCTGTGGGAGTTTCCGGATGCCTGTTAATATATCTTATTTCTTTAACATATAAAGGGAACTTACTTTCTTATATTGGAAGAATTTCGCTGACAGTCCTCTGTGTGCATTTGTTCGCTCTCAATACGCTTCAAGAGTATTATGGCAGGATATTTGATAAATTCGCTCTTCAGGGAAATGTAAGAATCTGGGCAAACATTGTAATTAATGTTGTATTTGCGATAGTTACAGCCGCATTTATCGAGCTTACCAAGAAGATATTCAAGTCAAAACACGAATATATACGTAAGCAGCTCACAGATTCCTTGAGGAATGAGAACAATGATGTGGCATTATATATTGAACAAGGAATATTTGTTACATTATTAGTTTTGGGACAATTTCCAATCAACGAAAGGCTAAGAACCATTATTTATTCATGCAACGCTGCTGTTTTTATTTTTTTCGCAGGGTATTGCAATGGACAAAGAGAATTCAATAGAGATTTGATTTTTTGTGCTGTCAAAAAGTATCTGACACCGTATTTTGTCACAGCTATCATTGATATTGCTTTTCATCATAATGCATGGCATTCGAAATTTATTAAGTATTGCGCAGGCATTTCAAATACGAACCAAATATTCACCGACGTTCAATCAGTCGGCCCTGTTTATATTTTCCTTGTGCTGTTTTTATGTGTGACATTTTATGCATTTATTACCAGGTATCTCAAAGACAACAGGAAGATATTCATTACAGTACTCTGCATATCTGTTTTGGGACTAATTCTAGGTAACATAGGACTTTGGCTTCCGTGGAGTATGGATATCGTTTGTTACTCCCTTGTTATTTATTATATTGGTATTTTATTCAAGGAGCGTGACATACTTAACTATATCAGCAAGACATATGCATCTTATTTTCTACTTTCTTCAATGTGGGCCTGTATGATTTATGACGGTGGAATGGAGCTGAGTACGAGAAACTATGGTCAATATGGGTTCGTAATAATGGGAGCAATCTCTGGAATAATTGTTACATACCAGCTTTCTCAGTATATCGAAAGAAATCTTCCGATACTGTCGAGATTGCTTTTGCCAATAGGTATGGGATTTACATGGATACTGACAGTATATACGATTATTCATGAAAAGGTGGAAGCTGTTATCGCAGGGAATATTGGCAGTTCAAATGTTGTTTATTGCGGGTTAGTAGTTTTCATTGAGTTTCTTCTTGGACTGATCATAATATTTTTCGTGAACTTTTTGAAAGTAAGGCAATTAAGGTACCGGCAATAGAATACCAGTGTTCAGTTTTAATTATTTGAATCTTTATATCAGACTTCATATAAAAGAAGAAACCATATAATAGTCTATGCAAAAATACTTGAAGTGCCATAATCAAAATAAATACTTCATTGCTTATACAGCGCTATTTTTAGGAATGTTCTGGCTCTGTTATGGGGTCTACCTTTTCCTTTACCATAAAGCTTTCTTTTGGAGTATTGACGGTTTTACACAGGATTATGTCAGCTTTCTTTACTTAGGCCGGTGGGGGAGATCCATCTTCTTTAATCTTATTCACGGAATGTATCCCATAGTGCCAATGTGGAGTCAGGCGATTGGCTATGGTGCGGATATTCCGACATCACTGGCTGCTTATCTATGGGATCCTTTCAATTGGATATCGGTGTTTATCCCCAGTGTATATGCTGAGCAGGGATACGCGGTAATGATCATTCTAAAGTTTTATGCCGCTGGACTTGCATTCAGCATATTGGCAGAGTCACGAGGATGGACAAAAGGCGCTACATTATGTGGCGCGATGATTTACATATTTTCCGCGACAGCGCAAATCGGTTTTTATCATTCGTTTTTTATTAATCCTCTTATTATTTTTCCAATACTGATCGATGGTGTTGACAGGCTATATGCAAATAAGCGACATGGCGGGGTATATATATCGGCATTGGCATTCAGCTTCGTAAGCTATTTCTATTTTGCTTATATGATGTCCATCCTTGTATTTCTCTATGTCATATTCCGCGTTATCGCTGATTATTATAACCGTGTGATACATTCGATAACTGAAATAGCGATGATAGCACTTCGTTTTTTAATATATTCGGTTGTTGCTGCTGGAATTGCTGCGGCGGGTCTTCTTCCTAGCATACTGGTTATGGCTCATGCAGGGCGATTAGGACTGCCACACTACCTTCCGCTGTTTTTTGATAAAGCGTATTATGCTGGTATATTTCTGCAATTCTTTCAGCCATTTTTAATGCTGGGAAGAGACTGCGAGGTCGGATTTGGATTCATGGCATTGATCTGCGTTATCCTGCTGTTCGTGAGGCGGGGGGAGAATCGAAGGATCAAAGTGGAATTTATTTTTATGGTTGCCGCTCTTTGTCTTCCCTTCGCTGGGCATATCATGAATGGAATGAATTATACGGCCAATCGGTGGGTATTTGCCTATTGTCTGCTGGTATCCAATATCGTCGTGATGATGCTGCCTTCGATGAAGAAACTGTCGAAGAAGCAGGCGTTCACTGTATGCGGTCTCTGTATTGTTTATATATTACTTGGAGCGACAGTATTTGCGGCTCGGGGAGTAGCGTACTGGGGGCTGTCCGGATTACTGCTTTTAAGCTGTGGTATGCTTTTTCTATTCCCGAAGTTCAGCGCGCGCTTATTCTATAGGTCAGTTGTTATCTTATGCGCCTTGTCTGTAGCGGCTCTTTCCGCTGTTTCCTACAGTCGGCATTTGTATAATGTTTTCGGCAGCCATACTGATGCGGGTACGGCATACGATACTGCTAAAAATAGCGGCGGTTTGCCGTTGCTGAACAAAATCAAGGTTGAAGATGGAACAAGAATAGACAGAAGCGGTCTCGATGTTGTTAATAACGCTTCATGGTTATATAACCAGAGCGCGATCAACTTTTATATTAGTGTTTACAACAATGACATCGACCTGTTTCATAAAAGCATTGCGTTAAATACAAGACCATGGAATTATGGTTATTCAGGACTCGACCGCCGCAGCGAGCTGGAAGCGCTGCTTGGTGTTACGCATTATTTTGTGAATAAGGATACGCCGTTCCGGCCGATTGGTTTTACTAATCTGGAAGCAGAGAAAGATATCTTGATTAACCGTCTTTCTGATTCTCCGATAACAGTATGTTCCTATTCCGCGGATCAGCCAAACTCTTTATTCTATACATTTGATAAAGCAATGACCTATGATACCTATCAGAAATTAAAGCCAATCGAAAGGCAGCAGGCGCTGATGAAGGCGGTTGTTATTGACGAACCTGCCGCGCAGACGAAGCTGAGTTTAAGTCAGATCGAGAATGTGATTAACCGAAAAATGGTTAAATATTCGCTTTCTTCATTCAGTGATGTACAAATAGATGATAATCTACATTCTGTTTTCGTGCCTTCTGCCGGAGGACAGATTGTGTTGACTTTTGATGATATAACAGATGGCGAAGTTTATCTTAGTTTTAATCATTTGATTTTTCAGAATGGTCAGGCACAGAATTATTCGATCGGAGCGGAGGGGAGATATCGCGAAGCAGAAAATCAGAAAGAACAGAACGTTCCTGGCGCATATGACATTTTTAGCGGCAATACATATTACAGTCATATGTATGGCGGAAAAACGGATTGGACCATCAATTTAGGAAATTTGGAAAGTCCGGTAAACACAGTCGTACTGACCTTCAATGATCCCGGAACATATACTTGGGATGATCTTGATCTTGTAGTCCGGCCGGTTTCCGAAGTAAAGAAAAACATTGATCAGCTGGGGCGTATTTCCGGTCTTGTCAGTATAGGCGTAAATGAATATTCGCTGGATGTAAATATAAACAGCGCGAAGTATTTATTCACATCTGTTCCCTTTTCGGAAGGATGGAAGTTTTATGATAACGGTAAGAAGGTGGATGTCCAGCGGGCGGACTGCGGATTTATGGCAATCCGGCTTGATGGTGGAGCTCATCACATTGTTATGAAATACAGAACTCCCGGACTTTATGAGGGGATAGCCGTTTCTATACTATTCCTGCTGTTGTATTTTATATTGCAAAACCTATCATTCAAAAAAGCCGGAAAAGAGAATTAAAAGAATCCGACTAACTGGATGAAGGAGGTCGAATACCGATGAAAAGAATTGTACTTCAAAAAATAATACTTCCTTCCAGTGATCTGGAAGAAAGCCACTATAATATTTTTTATCGTGGCCATAAGGGATATCAGGCAGACCAAGCTGCCTTATATATGCCGGCCTATGAGCACTTTGATTTTGCCACATACGTCAATGGTATGCCGGTAAACAAATGGAAAAGATATACAAACCTGACGAATTTAACTTTAACGATACACGTGAAAGGTAAGTTTACCGCGGTTATTATAGGATACAATGAAAATCCGTCTCGGCCGGAAAGGCATGTTCTTTCCAGAATAGAAGGACAGTCGTCAGAATTGAAGGCTTATTCCTGTAGTATAACAGATCTTAATTATGAATTTATTGGTGTTGAAATCCAAAGCTTGGAGAATATTATATTTGCGGGCGGAGAATTCACCGGTGAATTTGAAGAAACAAGTATTCGACCTATTGATCTTGTAATAGCTACGACGACCTTCAGAAAAGAAGAATACATCAAGAAGAATACTAATAAAATCCAGGAACAGCTGATTGACAGTCATGAGGAGTCTATCTGTGATCATCTGTATATAAATGTGGTAGATAATGGCCGCACGCTGACAGATGCTGACATTACAGGACGCCATGTGAGACTGATTCCTAATAATAACGCGGGTGGCTCCGGTGGATATGCCAGAGGAATGCTGGAAGCAATGTATATGCAGCCTAAGCCTACGCATGTTCTTTTGATGGATGATGACGTTCTTGTACTTCCGGAAAGCATTCGTAGAACCTATACGCTCCTGAGACTCTTGAAAGAACCATTTCAGAATGCCTTCATCTCTGGAGCTATGCTGCGGATGGATGAGCTGAACAAATTTTATGAAGATGTTGGCTCTATGACACCAACGCTGGAATTCAAAACAGTAAAGTGGAGAGCGAATGTTTCATCACTAAAAAAAATTATGGACATCAATAGAGAATTGCCTGCAGTAACAAATATGTTTGCTGCATGGTGGTACTGTTGTATTCCGATCAACAATATTGAACAGTATGGACTGCCGTATCCATTATTTATAAGGTATGATGATTTGGAGTATGGTGTCCGTTGCTCACAGAAAATTATTAATATGTCAGGAATTTGTATCTGGCATATGAGCTTTGAATATAAATTCAAGGAATCCATGGATTTTTACCAAAGATTTCGCAACACTTTCATCGTTTGCTCTGCAGATCCAAAAATTCATGCAATAGACCCGATCAATCGTTATATTCCGGAAGTACAGCGGAACCTTCTCATGTACAATTATGGCGGCGTAGAAGCCTTACTGCAGGCGCTTGAAGACTATATGAAGGGACCGGAGTTCCTGCAGGAAGATCGCGGTGCGGAGATATTGAAGAAGCTGAGTCAGTATAATCAGGTTATGGAACCGCTGGAAGAGATGCCAACAGGTGAATGTTATCTGACAACACTTGATAAAGATTATCCGATATCCTTTCTGCAGCGTGTCTGGTATTATCTTACATACAACGGACAGAGGTTTTATACGCCGAAGTCCAAGTGGAAAAAGGATTATGCATATGTGCTGTATGACTGGGCACATCAGCCAGGCAGGTGCGCATTCCATAAGAATCTGATCGCTATTAACCCGCTTGACAGAACTGCGAACAGGCGGGTGCAGGATAAGCAGAGATTTAAAATCCTTTATAAACGATACAAACAGGACCTGAAATTATATAAGAAAAACAAAGAGAAGCTCCGGAAGGAATATCGGGAAAGCTTTGGATATATGACATCGGAGAAGTTCTGGAGAAAGTATCTGAAACTGGATGAGAACAACTGACCATCCGGCGATGAATCCGGAACCCGCAGAACACAGGGAGTAACGCCTGAAACTATTATGAGTATCAAACAAGACATTATTGAGATCTGGAACTACAGAGATATGGTTTTCAGTCTGGCCAGACGGGAACTGCGTGGCAAGTATGAGAAATCGGTTCTGGGTTTTCTGTGGGCATTTTTAGGACCGCTGTTTCAAATCCTGATTTATGGAATTGTTTTTACGGGAATATTCCATAATAATATGCCTAATTTCTATATTTATCTGATGACCGGAATCCTTCCATGGACCTTTTTCAGCGATTCGTTTGGTCAGGGGACCGGCGCAATTGTTTATAATGCGGAGATGGTCAAAAAAATCTATTTTCCCCGGGAAGTTCTGGTAATTGCCGAAGTGACAGCTAAGTTTATCAACATGCTGCTGTCATTCATTGTCATGGGCTTTTTTATCCTTGTTTCGGGTGTCGGATTCAGCCTTGAAATCATTCAGCTGCCGCTCATCGTGGTGATCGAGTACATACTGGTACTCGGAATGTCCTTTATTGTTGCGTCGGTGACTGTTTATTTCCGCGATTTGGAGTATGTTGTTCACGTTATTTTGATGGCATTAATCTGGGGAACGCCGATTATGTATGAACTGAAAGGCATTAATCCGTTCCTTCTGAAATTGCTTTACATGAATCCGTTTACAACCATTATCTCGATATATCATGACATCCTGTATTACCATACACCGACACAGGCGAGAGACTATCTGATTTCTTTCTTTGAAGGGCTTGTGATTCTCATACTGGGATTCCAGATTTTCAGGCATTTGAAGAGAAGATTCGCGGAGGAACTGTAATGCCGTTCAATGAAGATATTACGATAGACGTCAGCCATATCGTCAAGGATTTCAGAATCTATAAAGATAAAAGCCACACATTCAAGGACAGGGTTCTTTTTCGCAAACGGAACGCGTATGAGCTGAACCATGTCATAAATGACATCAGTTTTCAATGCCGGCGCGGACAGGCAATCGGCTTGATCGGTCATAACGGATGCGGGAAAAGCACGACTTTAAAGCTGCTGAACAAGATCCTTTATCCTGACAGCGGGACGATCACGATGCGTGGTAAGATTTCAAGCCTGATCGAACTTGGCGCCGGCTTCCATCAGGATATGACGGGACGGGAGAATATCTATATCAATGCATCGATTTTCGGTTTGAGAAAACATGAGATCGACGAAAGGCTGGATAAAATTATCCGTTTTTCTGAACTTGAGAAGTTCATTGACAGCCCTGTCAGAACATATTCTTCCGGAATGTATATGCGTCTCGCGTTTTCCATCGCGATCAATGTAGATGCGGATATCCTGCTGGTGGATGAAATTCTGGCTGTAGGAGATGCTAATTTTCAGGCAAAGTGTTTTTCGAAACTCGCAGAAATCAAGGCTAAAGGCACCACGATTGTGATCGTTTCACATTCCATGGATCAGATTAAGAGTATTTGTGACCGTGTTTTGTGGATAGATAACGGTAAAATACGTGAAGATGGTCCTGCAAGCAAGGTGTGTGATCATTATCTGTTCGCCATGAACAAGGCTGCGGAAGACAGAAGGATCGAAGAAGCAAGAGAGGAAGGGAGAAAAGTACTCGAAAATCCCAATCATCTCTATCCTTTCCCCAAAAACGCGGAACAGGCTAGTAATATGTCCGACCGATCCGGAAATATGCAGATCCGTTTTGAAGATGTCAGACTTGAAGACATGAACGGATCTTTGTGCCAGCAGTTTCATTATGGAGATATGATGAGGCTGTGCTGGAAAATTTCGGAGAATCCGGAGAAAAAGAACTGTTTCTGTAAGTTTGAAATCTGCACGAGCGAAAACAGACCCTGTACCGAATTTGATAGTCTGAAGGACTGTGACAAATATTTTCAGGACGATCATGCCTGTTACGAAATCAGCATTCAGAAACTTCTGCTGGGGAGTGGCTCCTATTATCTGAATCTCATTCTTCTAGATGAAAAGAGAGAGGTTCTGGACAAAGTTCAGCATGCCGTTGAATTTCAGGTAATGGTAACAGAGCCGTTGAGCGATGGCCTGATTCCCTTGAAAGCGGTATGGGATTGTCAGGAAGACGCCTGAACAGGTAATCTTAAATTGAACACATTATCAGTTATTATCCCTGTCTACAACGGCAGCCGGTATATCGATAGCCTGTTAAAATGCATTATGAGGCAGACCTTCCGCGATCTGGAGCTGGTCTTTGTCGATGACGGTTCGACGGATGAATCTTCTTCGCTGATCCGGGAGGTCTGTTCCCGGAATGGTGTTCCCGAGGAAGGACCGGATGCGGCATTCAGCAATGAGAAGACAGCGTGTTACCGTTTGATCACACAGTCCAATCAAGGGCAGGGCGAAGCGAGAAATACGGGGATAGACAACAGCACGGGCAAGTACATCGCTTTTATCGATCAGGACGATCATTTTGAGCCGGACTATCTGGAGCAGCTTGTCTGCAAGGCCGAATCCTGCGGCGCGGATGTTGTTTTGACGGGATACCGGGAAATTTATCAGGACGGCAGAGTCAGAAACAGTGTAAAATTGAAGAATGCCGGATGGTGCCGCTTTATGAATATCACACCATGGGGCAAAATTTACAGTCGGGATTTTCTGTGCCGGAACAAGATCCGGTTTCAGCCGCTTGTTCTCGGAGAAGACATATATTTCAATCTTCAGGTGTATCAGAGAGCTGCTGTCATGGTTCATTCGGAATACATAGGCTATGACTGGATTGTCAACGAAGAATCGCTCTCCCGGACGAGTCACCGGTCATTGAATGGACATGTGACACTGTTTCCGCTTTTAGAAGCGCTTACGGCGCTGCCTGATTTTTCTTCATGGCAGTCAGATGAAATGATCAGCTATTTCCTTCTGAAAACCTGCATCTATCATCTGCTGATTTCAGCGCATAATTCTGCATCGGAAGATATTGTGTCGTATCGCAGAGAACTGTTTGCGTGGATGACGCATTATTTCCCGGGATTTGAGAAGAACAGGCTGATCAGATTAACGAAGCCGGACGGGGAACTCTTTAAGGTTCGAATGTTTGTCTGCCTGTATATGGCCCTGTACCGGTTTGGACTGGACCAGGTATTATTGAAACGAATCTGAGCACAATACGATGAACAGTATCCGAAAATCTATACATAAGTTCAAAAGAGAGCAAGCGTTCCGAAGAGATGCCTCTTTGATTGAGAAAAACAATGCCTGCAGAGTTCTGATCATCCTGCATCTGTATTATCTCGAGGAATGGGATGAAATCAGGGAATACCTGAAAAGTCTGACCTGCTACCCATATAAGCTGGTTATTACTTATCCGGTTGAAATGGAAACAAGGGTCCGCAGGCTGAATATTACAGAGGCGATGGACAATGTGGAGCTGCAGGCATATCCAAACCGCGGATATGATGTGGCTCCTTTTATTTTTGCACTGCAGAAAGAAAATCTGGATTCTTTCGATGTTGTATTCAAGCTGCAGACCAAGGGTACGAAACGCAGAATCTTTATTTATGATCAGCTCTTTATTGGGCGAGACTGGTTTACCAATCTGTTTGAAGGCATCGTCGGGGAGCAAACTGTTCACAGTGTCATTGATATTCTGATGCACCAGCCGGACACTGCGCTTGTTGCCGCCGATAACCTGCTGGTTTCAGATCCGGTATACAAAGTCCGGATTGTGCAGGAAGAACTTGGCAAAATAGGAATCACCGTACCGGACCGGTACAAGTTTGCCGCGGGGTCTTGTTTTGCCGCGTCGGCAAAGTATTTGCAAAAATTCCTTGAAGACATCCGGCCGCTTGATTTGAAAGCGGAAGACTTTCATCCGATGGATGCCGCCAGAGGCTTTAGTCTCGCACACCTTCTGGAGCGGTATCTGTGTATTGCTGTATCCGCGCACGGATACAGGATGCAGGGGATGAAAGTCTGCGGATTTCGAAGGGCATTCAGAAAACCGCTCGAGAAGCTATGCAGGCGGTTTTCCAGTCAGAGACTCCTTGAATTGCCGTATCATATTGACGAGCATTTCTTCCTGTGGCAGCTGGACAACCAGTTTGTACTGTACAGGCTGCGGAAGGTGAAGCTGTCGCAGCTCATGTATTTTTACCCGAATCCGCCGCAGCTTCTGCAAATGAAGGACTTCTTCCCATACCGGTATCTCAAAGGAGATACAAAGGCATATGCGGAATACTGCCGGTTTCATGAAGAGCATGGGTTGCCTTCGATGTCTCCCGAAAGATTTGACGCGTTAATTCGTTCACTAAGTGAAAACGGGTATGACCAGAAGAACATCATCCTCATATCGGAGTTCGATACGATACTGGATGGCCAGCACCGTGCCTGCTGGATGGCGTACAGGAATGGTCTGGATTATGAGATGCAGATGCTGGAAGTAACGATCCTGAACGCAAGGCGGGCTGTGGAAGAGCTGATTCCAAGACCTGTGCGCATCATGCTGGAAAAGCGGTACCTGCGAAAGCAGTGTATCCCGGACAGGAAGAAAGTATGAAGAAAGTCGCTATCATTTTATGTACCTGGCAGGGGGAACGATATCTGGCAGAGTTTCTGGACTCCATACTTGCGCAGACGTATCAGAATTGGAAAATCTATGCGGCGGATGACTGCTCTACAGACCAGACACTGGAGATCATTGAACGTTATCGACAACAGTATCCGGACAAGTTTGTGAATCTTGGAAGGAACAAGGATAATAAGGGCGCTTGCAGAAATTTTCTGGAGGCACTCGCAAATCCGTCTGGTGATTCCGCCGACTACTATATGTTTGCCGATCAGGACGATGTATGGTATCCGGAGAAGATCAGCCGGTCTGTTGAGGTCATGCGAAGAATGGAGGCCGAAGCATCTGCAGCTATGCCGCTTCTTGCACACTGTGATTCCAAAGTGGCAGGAGAGGATCTGCAGGAGATTTTTCCCTCCTATACGGCATATCTTGGGATGGATCAGTACAATAACAAATTTCCGCATCTTCTGCTGCAAAACATTGTGACAGGTGGTGGTACAATTATTAACCATGCCTTGAGAGACAAAATGCTCACCTTGCCGGAACATGTAGTCATGCACGACCACTGGGCGGCACTCATTGCTTCCGCCTTTGGAAGGATCGAATATATTGACGAACAGCTTTATGTATACAGGCAGCACGGAGACAATGAAATCGGCGCCCGCAAAGGCGGCTTCCTTACGGAAGTCATGTCGAGATTAGGCATTGGCAAAGGAAACGACAGGAAAAAGGCAGATCAGGAATCCGGATCGCTATATAGAAATCTTTTCCTGCAGGCAGCGTCGTTCCGCAGTATTTTTGGCGGGGAGCTGGATGAACGGAACAAACGAGCGCTGGACGCGTTTATCGCTATCCCGAATTACGGGAGAGTCCGGAAAATCTTAACGGTTTTGCGGTATGGCATCGTATACGACAGATTCTACAGAACATTCGGTGAGTTACTATTCATATAGTATGTTATACTTCTTACTTGTTATATATAATGTAAAAATCTGCGAGAGCCCGGCGTTTATTTCCTTGAAAAAGGCTTATGAGTTTTTTTCTGATAACGGCGGCGATCGGGATTGCCGCTTTCTTGTTATTGACAATTCCGATCAGCCTTCGTTTTGCGCAGAAAACAAGGAGAGTACCAGAAAGTCAGGCGCTGAATACCTGTCCATGAATGGCAATCAGGGGCTGCCTGCGGCGTATATGCGCGGCATTCAATATGCGCTGGATCACGGAGCAGAATGGGTCCTGATCTCGGATCAGGATTCCGTGTTTGACCGTCAATATCTGCAGGTATTTTTTAATCATTTATGCAGCGGGCAGGAGAAACTCATCTATGCGCCGGAAGTGAAAGAGGTGAAGGCACAGAAACGGATTTCTCCGATTGTAAGAAGGAACAGGCGGTACTATATTAATTCGGGGATTGCGGTAAACCGTAAGGTCTTCGCTAAAGCCGGATACGATAAGAATCTGTTCCTTGACTACGTAGATTACGATTTCTTTAACAGCTGTTATGCTCTGGGAATCGGCAGCCGGATTCAGTATATTCCATCCATGAAGGTGTCTCAGAATTTTTCAGGGGCTGGTAAAAACGGCTTGGAGAAAGATCTGAAACGCTTTCAGATTTATGTCAGAGACGGCAGGTATTTCTATTCCAAGTGGCATAAGAGAACATGGGATATGGAGATGGTTATCCGATGTCTTCATTTATGTTTCATGTATCACAGTTTCAGATTTTTAGGAGTGCTGCTTAAAAATGCGGAATGATTCTATTCAAATCTTTGTGGCGACCGGCCGTAAAATGGACTTTGCCATTCCTTCGTACTGTGTTCCGGTAGAGACCGGAAGCAGCTTCCGGATGCAGCATCTGGATGGTTACACAAGAGATGACAGCGGAGAGAATATATCAGCGAAGAATCATGAATACTGTGAGCTGACCGCGCTGTACTGGGGATGGAAAAACTCGGACGCGGATATCAAAGGGCTTTGTCATTACCGAAGATTTTTCCATAAATCCGATAAGGTTCACATTTTCCCGAATTATTATCTTTATGGCGCCGATCTTTTAAAGTCTTCTCCCAAAGAGGAGCAGATCAGAGCGATGTTAAGTACGGCTGATATCATTCTGCCGATTCCTTATAACCCTTATCCCAAGACGGTCAGAACCAATCTGGAAGCCTATGTCTACAAGAACGACATTTCGATTATGGAAGAAGTGCTGCAAAACATGTGCGCGGAATACTATCCGGCATACTGCGCGATCATGAAAAGGCAGAGACTGTCTTACTGCAATATGATGATCGCGAAGAAAGAGGTCTATGACACTTACTGCGCATGGCTTTTTCCTCTTCTTCATGAAATTGAAAAGCGAACAAACCTGACAGGCTATGATACAATGCACCGTAGGATCTTCGGATATCTAGCGGAAGTTTTACTGCCTGTCTATGTTGAAGCCAGCCACTTGAAGCCAGTATTTTTGAATCTGGCGCAGATCTGGGACCTGTGGAACCCGGATAAGAAAAAAGAGAATTTAGTCAGGATCGGGAATACGATTCATTTACTGGAAGAGCTGCCGCTGCTGTCAAAGGCATATTATCGCTATTCCGAGCGCAGATATCCGGATATTTACCACAGCTATTGCGATCTTCGGAAAATGCTGCAGGAAATGCAATCGGATTCTGTAGCAGACGAGGCTGACAGCGGGACGAATAAAGCATGAAAAACTATACAGCCGAACTGACCTTCGTTATCCTGGCATACAAAGAAAGTCCATACCTGCCGAGGTGCATAGAGTCGCTCCAGCAGCAGACCGTACCGGTCCGGCTGGTCATCTCAACATCGACCGGCAACGGTTTTATTGATGAGACAGCGAAACGCTTTGGCATACCTGTCATTACGCATGAGTTGCACGGCATTGCCAACGATTGGAATGCGGCGCTTTCCTGCGCGGTGACGAACCTTGTAACTCTGGCGCATCAGGATGATATCTATGAACCGTCATATGCGGAATCGATCCTGGACGCGTTTGAGAAAGCGAGGCAGGGAGGGGAGCGCCCGCAGATCCTGTTCACGGATTATTATGAGATCCGTGGAACGAATAAGGTTTATGAAAATAAAAATCTGAAAGTCAAAAGAAAGCTCCTGCGTCCGCTGCTTTCCGTGAAGAAACGGGGAAGGACGGCAGCAAAGCGGGGGTGCCTGTGTTTTGGCAACGCAATCTGCTGTCCGGCGGTGACTTACGTTATGGAAAATCTGCCGTTTCCTCTTTTCGAGGAAGGCTTCGGCAGCAACATTGACTGGCAGGCGTGGGAAAAGATCTCGAGGGAGCAGGGCAGCTTTATCTATATTCCGCAGCAATTAATGGGACACCGCATCCATGAGGAGTCTACAACAACGGCTTTGATTGAAAACAATGAGCGCGGCAGAGAAGATTTTGCCATGCTGCGCAGATTCTGGCCGTCATGGATCGCTTCTCTGATCGGGAAGTTTTATGCAAGGGCGGAAGACAGCAATCAGAGAGGATAGCAGGAAATGACGATTCGCAAAATCCTGATCGTGATACCGGCTTACAATGAAGAAGATAATATTACGACGGTCATTAATGAGCTGCGGGATGAATATCCAAGCTATGATTACGTCATTGTGAATGACGGATCGCTGGACCGGACATCCAGAATTTGTAAGGAAAACGGCTTCAATCTGATCAGTCTGCCAATTAACTTAGGACTTTCCGGCGCATTTCAGACCGGGATGAAATTCGCGTACCGGAACGGATATGATGCTGCGCTGCAGTTTGACGCGGACGGACAGCATGATCCGGCGTATATTGGCGCGATGGTCGAGAGAATGGAACAGACGGATGCGGATATCGTCATCGGCTCGCGTTTTGTCGAAGATAAAAAGACGTTCGGCATGCGGGCAGCAGGAAATTCGGTCATCAGTGCGTTTGTCTATCTTACGACGCATAAAAAGATTCTGGATTCGACTTCCGGAATGCGGCTGTACAGCCGGCGCCTGATGGGCTTATACGCCAAATATATGAACTTTGAGCCGGAGCCGGATACGATTGCCTATCTGATCCGGTGTGGGGCAAAGGTCGAAGAGATACAGGTAAATATGCGGAAGAGGATGGCGGGCCACAGCTATTTCAATTTCAGCTCGATCTTCAAGTACATGGTCCGTGTCTGCTCGTCCATCCTGTTCATGCAGTGGTTCCGGGGGAAAGAGAAGCTGTAAAACGCCGGTATTTGCAGGTAATTTCACGGCACCGGTTGCAGAGCACCTGTTTCAGGACGCCGGATTCAGAGGAGTAAATATGCCGATTTCATTACGAGTGTTACTGATCTTTGCTTCCATCTTAACAACTTTCTTTATTGCATCCAGAATCCGAAAGTCCAGACTGCGGCTGCTGGACGGTTTCGTCTGGTTTATGATGTCGCTGATCCTTCTGATCATCAGTATCTTTCCGCAGATTGTCTACTGGCTTTGCCGGGTGCTGGGGATAACATCTCCTGTGAATCTGGTATATCTGGTCATGATTTTTCTGTTGCTCATGATATGTTTCTACAGTGCCGTCCGGATCTCAGCTTTAGAAGCCAGGCTAGCGGGGCTCGCACAGGAAGTTGCGATACGGGATGAGCGATTTCTGCATCTGGAGACGGCGGATGACAAGAGGGAACGGGTGTCCGGGGAGAAGGAGCAGAAGGGGTAAGTAAGGGCAGAGAAAAACAGTCAGAAGCAGAGGAGATGACAACGCGGAGATGGGAGTTTTACTGATTATTCCTATTGCCGGAGCTATGGCAATTCGATCGAAGAAAAGAATAGAGGCGTGTTTTGCACCTTCCATTTTTCTGATCATCATAGTTTTATATTTTTCCGGAATTGTAACGACGTTTCTTCCCGGACTTATGGTCTGTGTCGCGGTTTCCGCGGCGGCAGCCATTTTTATAATTGTTGAAACTATTCGCGGCAGAGCAAATTGCAGGGAGTATATTATGACGCCCGGCTTTGCCGCGTTTTTACTGTATCTTATGCTGGCTCTTATCGCTTGTCATGGATTTCACATCAGTAAATCCGATGAATTCGGACATTGGGCGCTTGCTGTTAAAAATTACTACGCGTACAACGATTTCTCAAATACGGGCTTGTCCACAGATATATTTGGTACTTATCAGCCTGTGGCAACTCTATGGTGCTATTTCTGTACGAAGCTCTGGGTAACGTATTCAGAAGGCGTTTCGATGCTGGGGCAGATCATTTTTATTGTAAGTCTGATTCTGCCTGTATTTGCCATTCTTGATCAAGGCCATAGAAGCAGAGCGAAAGAAGCTGCATTATTTGTTATTATTCCGAGCTGCGTATATATCTCGCCAATCTATAATGCATTCTCCATTCTGTATGTGGATTTTCTGCTGGGCTGCGCCGGCTTTTTCTGTGTATGGAACTTTTACCGTTACCATAAAGAAAGAGATACCTTCTATGCGGTGAACTTTTGCGCCGGTCTGTTTATTCTGTCATTGATTAAAGAGTTCGGCATTGTTTTATCCGGATGTATCATTGCCGGAATTTTCATTGAAGAGTGTATAACGCGGAAACGTAGCGGCAAAACATATCCGATATCGGCTGCATTGCTCCTGAGAGCAATCTGTGCAGTGATTGCTGCTGTAGGAACATGGTACGGATATCTTGCAATGCCTGCGCAGACAGCGGCTGCCGAAAATTTGCAGAGTGAAGGGGCATCATGGAGAGAACTCAGCACAGCGGCTGTTGGAAAAGCAATAGCAGCCGGTTCGCCAGCGCCCGCTCCGCTGGTCGGTGATACCGTCAATCATACGTCCGGACTCTTTGGAAAGATGCTGGAGGGACTTTCTGATCCGGAACTGGTCAGGGGGACCATCTGGGCATTTATAAGGGCTATGAACGATTCGGAGAAGAGCGGCGGAATCGGACATTTACTGCCGATATCGACCTTGGGTTTTCTTGTAATCATTCTATTCTATCTTCTTTACCGGGTTAAAATCCGAAGCGACTGTGATGTTGAAGAAATATTTGATACAGACCTGTTGGCAGGAACACTGATAACGGCAGTATTGTATTATTGCGCAATGCTTTCGGCATATTTGACCATGTTCAATCCGGATGAGGTATTGCAGCTGCTTTCCTTTGAACGATATATCTGGCCGGCTACCTTCGTTTTGTTCGGAACAGCGTTTTTCATCATGCTGGATGAAAGAAAAAATGAAAAGAAAAACCGGATGATATGGCTGATCGGTACAGCAGTTATTGTGCTTTCTATAAAGCAGGGGGCGGTCGTTGATACATTTACAGCGCATCAAACAGAAGTTAATTTTTGGGGAGTAGAACATTCCGATGTTAAACTACAACCCGGAGATAAGGTGCTTTATCTGAGTATGGCAGACGAAGATGATGATCGCCGAAGGCAGTTTTATTATTCTGTGTTTCCGGCAACGTCGAATCTTAATGACGAGACGCCTGAAACAAATGCTATGGATGGTTCCTTAAGAGAAGAATTATCCGATGACTTGAGTAATAAACTTGCTGTGGAAGGGTATGGTTATGTGTATTTGGATACAATAAACACAGCTTTCGTTAATACATATGGAAACTTATTTGCGGGAAGAGACATTAAAGACGGAGCATTTTACAGGGTGGAAGTCGGGAACGATGGCGTAAGACTGGAGCTGATCGGTGAATAAAGTGATTGATAACATTGAGCGCAGGATAAGAAGAAAATTTCAATGGCCGAATATAAGACTGCACCAGATCTATGATACTGTGTTTTCGGTCATTGATGGGAAGTACTGCTTCATCACAGTTTACATTGTGATTTAATTGTTTCATCCATATATTACTGTTTGTTTGAATAACCTGTGCGAATATCAGTGTAAACAGATGTTGATGCTGCAATTATCCTCTGGATCATTGTCCACGGAATTTTCCAATTTGATGTGGGGTCGGAACTTCGATGATTTCATACGGACTGATGATGTATTCGATTGGAGTGTATCTGTGCATTCATCCGGTGGAAATTCATCACAGGAAATTGCTGATCGACATGTTTATTACAACATTTATATTGAGAACATGCTTTTATTATTTGTCAGACAAAGAAATATTATTACCGCGAATCAGCCAGATACTAGATAGTCAGTTAGAATCTGTTCAAAGCATAACATTTTGTTACCGACTATTCTGGTCGAAACAGCTATGGTATATATTTCCTGCAGTTTGTTTGACTGGATTTTGACAAATGTATTTTGAATAAATTTTAGGTTGAATATTAGTCTGATTTGCTCAACAGATAACAGTTATGAAATGCATTGTAATGATAAGAAAAGTTGTGTTTGGGATCATATGGTGGTGTATGGCATTAAATTTGGGATATCTTTTTATTGCCAGTATATTTAGCACGAGTTGCCTCGGATCAGTGGAAAACATGTCTGCAGCTGATGCCGGAACACTATTAGTTAATTCGGAGCATACATTTTATATCCGTGATCACTGGTGGGGGCATCTGATTGTATTCGTAGTTTTCACTGCAATTGTCTCTCTCTATCATAAAGCATTTGGTATTACGGGCAGAGAGAAAAAACATAACCGTGATACAAAGCAATCAGCTTTAGTCTTGTCAATAGCATTTGTGTTGATGCTATTAATCATTACCTTGTGCGATTTTTATCCCAAAACAGATCAAAAACATATCATGGAACTAGCGGGGGAGTTTCTGCATCACAATTATTCGTCACTGAATGCAGGAGAATATTTAGACAAATTTCCGCAGCAGTATGGAATACTGTTCTTCTATATGGCTTTGTCAAGAATTTTTGGGTGCAACAATTATATTGCTTTTGAGATCGTTAATGCTGTCTTAATCGCACTTACGTACTGGGTATTTTCTGGAACGGCGAGTAGATTAATTCCTGATCTCCCTGCTATTAATACTGCAATATGGTCAATTATCTTTATTCCGTACTTATTTTATTCCTTATTAGTTTACGGGACTGTGGTAGGACTTTTTTTATCGTGTTGTTCCATCGCTTTAATTTGCCGATATGTTGAGAATAATCACTTAGTCTTTTTAATTGCTTCGGCTTTATTTATGGCTATTGCTGTAGTTTTAAAGTCTAATTATTCCATTTTCTTTATTGCAGAGGCAATTTATTTATTATTTCTCCCGCGTTCCAGCAAAAAAATTGTACATGGAATTTCGTGGTGTGCATGCACGATCTTAGTTTTAGTAAGTATTACAGCAGGGATACATCAATACATCAAAGTTGTTAATGATGGTATTTTACCGTCCGGTGTACCCAAAGTTGCATGGATTGCAATGGGCCTTCAGGACGGAAAGAACGCACCCGGATGGTATAATGGTTTCAATACTGCAGTATATGAAAAATCTAATTATGATACAGGTGTTGCCGAGGAAGCATCCCGAAAAAGTATTCAGAAATCGTTACGGAATTTCTCCATAAATAAAACTGACTTTATCTCCTTTATGGCAAAAAAGATTCAGTCCCAATGGAACAATCCGACATTTCAAGTATTATGGGAACTTGAGGGAGAAGCCGGACATATGGATTGGCTTGTTACCGGAAGAGGACGTTTCTTTTTTACAGAATACTGTAATTTCATCCTATCCTTTGTATACGGTTTTGCTCTATATTATTGGCTTACAGAAACAAAGACTAAAAACTGGAGCGAAATACTCTGCCCTTTATTTTTTTTAGGTGGTTTCACGTTTCATTTGTTTTGGGAAGCACAATGCCTATATGCCATGCCATATATGATTATGCTTCTTCCTATGAGTGGGAAGGGGATACAACGGTATAGCCAAAAACTGACACAACGGAGAAACTATTTACATATGGGAACAATTTGTGTGACAGTTGCTATGGTGGTTTTGATATCCTACACAAAACCTTTTCAAAAAATATTTGCACGTAATGACGATGATCACCTGTTCAATACATATTCGCAGAACATTGTTAATTCAGATAAAATGTGTTTTCCTCAGTCTGTTAGGAATTCCAAGTAATATCAGGGATATGATTCATGAATAATTTTAAAGACAGGGTAAAGCAGAGTATTGCTCATCAATACTATCAACGCTATATGAGTACTGTACAACATAATGGCCCCATGATTCGTGTTCAGTCTGTAGACGAAACAATTATAATGTTGCAGAATACAGACCATAGTCTGGTCCGTTTTGGCGACGGTGAACTTACGTTTATTAGAGGAAGAAATCTGCAGTTGCAGAACAGCAACCGGGAACTTCAGAAACGGCTGGCGGATATACTCGGGTACACGCATGATGGTCTTGTGGTATCTGTTCAGGATATTTTTAATGGGCTTGATTTTTATGTACCTGCTTCAAAACGATTTTGGGAAGATCATTTTCTCTTCTATCACAAATATTATAATAAGCTATGCAGCCATGACCGAACCTATGCCAATACTCTTTTCTCTCGTTGTTATATAACGAGAGAAGACAAGAATGTATGTGATGGGTGGTTTCAAGAGATAAAAATGATCTGGAAGGGAAAGAAAGTTGTAGTAGTAGAAGGAACACGTACTCATAATGGAGTTGATAATGATTTACTGTCTTTATGCAGCAGTGTTGAGCGCATTCTGATTCCGCCTGCTAACGCATTTAATGCTTATGATCGAATACTTGCTGCCAGTTGCGCATTTCCTTCAGATAGGCTGTTTTTAATATCTGCAGGAGCATGTGCAAAACCTTTAACTGAGGATTTGTTCTTAAAAGGTTATCGTGTCATCGATATTGGCAATCTGGATATGGAGTATTCATGGTTTTTAATGAATGCCAAAGAAAAGATTGCGATTCCTAAACACAGTATTGTTGGCATAGAAGCAAACAGGAAAGCCGGCTACTTACAGTATTTGGATGAGATACGGCAGGAAATTTAGTAAGCTCCGAATTGTTTTTAAAAGAACAACAATGAAAGAAACATGGCTGAGGAGATCAATACATGTACGAAAAGATGAAATACATTTTATCATTGAAAGAAAAGATTACGATGGTGTTCCTCTTCTTTGCCGTATTCATTGGCAGTATTTTTGAATTGATGGGTGTCACGATTTTTATGCCTTTCATTCAGGTACTGATGACACCGGATCAGATTTATACTAACAAGTGGCTGCATTATTTTTACGCGTTATTTAACTTTAAAAACACAACGCAGTACCTGACCGCAATCGCCGGACTGATTATCGTCATTTACGTGGTCAAGAATGTGTATCTGATGTGGGAGAAGAACGCAATCTATAAATTCAGTTACAGACTGCAGAAACGAATCTCGGTCAAACTGCTGAAAGCGTATATGTCCGAGCCGTACACCTTCCATCTCAACCACAACATAGCCGTGCTGCAGAGAAGTCTGCAGGAAGATACGGATATGTTTGCCAAGGGCATCATCCATTTCATGGAACTGCTGATAGAAATTATTGTGTGTGTAGTTCTTGGAATTTATCTGTTTGTTGTCAGTAAGTCCATTACAGTAATTGTGCTGGCGGTGCTGATTCTTACAGTACTTATCAGCACAAAGGTTTCAAAGCATGTCGTACTCGATCTCGGCAAGAAGGCGCAGCTCTATAAGGGGAAACTCTATCAGTGGATGAATCAGGCTCTGAGCGGAATCAAGGAAATCAAGGTTCTGAACAGAGAGAACTATTTCACCACGATATACGAAGACAATTTTGATAAATATACCTATGGCCTGCGTCTCACAAGACTGGTCGCCACACTTCCCAGATATATGGTGGAAGCAGGCTGCATGACCGGCCTTCTGCTTGCCGTCATATTAAAGCTGAACTACGGTCAGAAGGAACTGATGGATTTTATCCCGCAGCTGAGTGTATTCGCGGTAGCAGCGTTCCGCATGATGCCTTCTGTCGGAAAGATCAACGAGCATTATACGGACATTGTGTACAGTCTGCCGTCTCTTGACCTGATCTATCATGATCTCAAGGATGTCGACGGTCTGCGCGAGAAGGAAACGGAGAAGAACGCGGGCTGGGAATTCAAAAATCTGGTTGAGATTAAGAATATAAGCTACCATTACCCGAATGTGACGGAAGACGTTATTCAAAATGTCTCTTTTAGGATTCCCTGCGGCAAAACAGTAGCCTTCACAGGTAAAACCGGCGCCGGTAAAACAACGATGGTCGATATTATCCTGGGACTTCTGACACCGCAGATCGGCCACATTTACGCTGACGGAATGGACATCTTCAAAAATCTCAGGACGTGGCAGAGTGAAATCGGATATATCCCGCAGGTGATCTACCTGTCGGACGATACAATCCGCCATAATATCGCATTCGGTATTCCGGAAGAGGAAATTGAAGACGAAAAGGTTGTCGAAGCAGCGAAAAAGGCGCAGATTGCGGACTTTATCGACGATCTTGTAGACGGATATGATACGTATGTCGGAGACAGAGGCGTACGCCTCTCCGGCGGCCAGCGGCAGAGAATCGGAATTGCGAGAGCTCTGTATAACGATCCGGAAATTATGGTCCTGGATGAAGCAACCTCTGCTCTCGATTCGGATACAGAACGCGCGGTCATGGAGTCGGTAGACAGTCTCCATAACGAAAAGACGATCATTATCATCGCGCATCGCCTGAAGACGATCCGGAACGCGGATATTTTCTATCAGGTCGGCGACGGCAAGGTGACCGAAGTCAGCAGGGAAGAAGTATTTAAAGATGAATAACTCAGCAGCCGGAAGGTTAAGCCGTGCCGGGATGATAACAGAGGAATGAATTCATGCGTATAATGTATGTTCTGCACCGATACCATACCAATCAGATCGCGATCATGAAGGGATGGAAGGCGCACGGGGATGAGCTGAAGCTCCTGACATGGTACACGGGAAAAGTGGAGGATCATACGGCTGTTGTCCCCGAAACACTTGGGTATTCCGGACTCTTTGAAGCATTCTACCGCTTTTATATGAGCCTTCCGCATCGAAACGCGTTCGCGAAAGACATCAATCTGCATTACGGCTTTCCGCCTTTTGGAAAATTTGAGAAGGAAGTAAAAGAATTCAAACCGGATCTGGTCATTCTCCGCGAGCGCTCCATCTATACAATGGTCTGTTACAGGGTTTGCAGAAAGTACGGGATTCCGGCCTTTCTGTACAACCTCAGTCCTGTGTGGGCAGAGCCGTCTTATTTCAAACATGATTTTATGCACCGCTTCGTCAGGAGCCGCTGCCCGGAATACAGAATCACTCCGACAAGGCAGATCGGGATTGACATGACGGGAAAAGTCAGGGATCCGCACAGCTATTGGGCTCCGTTTCTGGTCGAACCGATGTGCCCTCCGGAGGAGAAAAAATACTTTTACGACGACCGGATCAATATTTTCGAGATCGGCAAGTATCAGGAGCGGAAAAATCATTTCATGATGGTCCGGGTTTTTGCAAGACTTCGGGAGCAGTATCCGAAAATTCATCTGACAATCGCGGGAGAATGTTCCGACCCTTTTCATGAAGAGTATTACAACAGACTGTGCGCGTATTTGAAGGAAAATCATCTCGAAGGCGCGGTGACGCTGTATAGAAACCTGTCCAAGCAGGAAGTAAACGACATATACAGAAGATCGGATATCTATGTGCTCGCCAGTACCGGCGAGCCCGCTTCAATTTCGGTTATCGAGTCAATGTCTTTTTGCGTACCTTCACTCAGCGGTACGGACAACGGAACGGCAGATTATATTAGGCCCGGGATCACTGGAGAAGTGTTCAGGGATTGTGACGAGGACGACCTGTATAAGAAATTATCCGGCATGCTCGCGAATCCGGACCGGATTCCGGAAATGGGTGCGGCCGGGTATCAGAGCGTGCTGCGCCAGTTCCAGTTTGCCAATTATTACAGCGTGATCCGCGAAATGATGGAGGATCAGAAAAAAGGTATCTGAAGTAAATGAGCTTATCTTATCAATGCCGGTTTTGCCTATGCAAATTTCTGATAAAGACATGAATAGCAAAAAGATGTGCCGCGTCCTGTGGTTCACACACCATCTTCGCGGAGGCGGCGCGGAAAAGGCGGTTGTTACCCTTTCCGAATACTTCAACTCGCATCCGCAGCTGGGATACGAGTCCTATATCTGCGTTGTCTACGATGACCCGGAGCTTCACACGAAGCTGCAGAATGTGCTTGTCCTGCAGAATCGTTCAAAGTCAGAAGATTCCAAAGCCCGGAAAGCACTCTGCGTTCTCCGGCAGATGAAAGAACTGCGGAATTTGAAAGAGCGGTGGGAAATTGACGTCTGTGTAAGCTTTCTTCCCGGCGCGGATATTCTCAATGTACATTCAGGGAAGAGGTCGGCAGCCGTCGTGTCCGTTCGCAACGTCGAGTCCAGATTTACGCACAGCATATGGAAGAAGTTGTATGTGCAAAACAGTTACAACCGCTGCAACAGGATTGTGACTGTCTCGGAGCTGGCACATCAGGATGTTGTGGATTTCTTTCACGCAGAGCCTTCCAAGGTTACTACAATTTACAACATGCTGCCGGATAAGTCTGCGACTAAGCCTTTGGTACATCCGGCTGTTACTGCCGAAACAGCCGTTAGCGCAGACGGTGCGGAGGATCGCACGCGGGGAACTTCTGAAACATGGCAGGAATTTATCTCTTTTATCAAAGGGAAGAAAACCTTTCTGAATGTGGCGCGACTTTCACCCGAAAAAGGGCAGGAATATCTTCTACGGGCTTTTTCAAAAGTTCATAAGGAAATGCCGGATACCTGCCTTGTTATTGCGGGCAGTGGCCCTTTGCAGCAGGACCTTACCGCGCTTGCGGACGATCTTGACATCCTGCAGTCGGTTCTCTTTACCGGAAATGTCCCGGACCCGGAGAACTATATGGCAAAGGCGGATGTTTTTGTTCTGGCATCGCTGATCGAAGGTATGCCGAATGTCGTTTTGGAAGCCATGCAGTCCGGGCTTCCCGTTATTGCGACGGAATGTGGCGCAAGGGAAATTCTGGCGCCGGACACGGACCCGTTCAGGATGACGAAAACCGAGGATGACGCGAAGTACGGAATTCTGGTGCCGGCAGGGGATGCGCCGGTTCTTTCCGGGGCGATGATACACATGATGCAGGATCATGCTCTTCGCAGGACCTATTCGGAAAAGGGAAGAGAAAGAACTCGTGATTTTATGCCGGAAAAAATCGCTGCAAAATGGAAGAGCGTGCTGGATTCGAGTCTACAAGGCAGACGGCAGCGTTGACGGCGGATTAACCGCTAACGGAAATTGAGGATATTGCAGTGCAGAATAATAAATTGTATCCGGTGACAGTGCAGGAACTGCTGTTTTATGCGTATTTTGCAATCATGCTGGCCATCAAGGGATTCGGTCTGACCGCGGGACCGGTTTATCAGGCAGGTTTTCTTTTAGCTTCGCTCCTCGCAGTTCTGAAAATTCTTATGAGTACCTACACAAAGAAGGAAGCCGGTCTGGTATTCGGTCTGCTGGCGCTTACGGGAGTTTCCTTTCTGCAGACCGGTGACTATTCGGTCATCATATACAGCCTTCTGATTCTTTCGCTCAAAGGAATCCGGCAGGAGCGCGTGATGAAGCTTGCCGCGACTGTCTGGACGCCGGTTTTTCTGTTTCAGATTCTGACACAGCTTCTGAATCTGCGGACAAGAGACTTTGTCGTCCACAGCAAGTACTCTGCATGGGGAGAGATTAAAAGCAGGAAAATTTTTGCTTCTGATGCTTGCAAGTGCTTTTGGCGCGGCTTATTTTTTCCTGTATTCGCTCAGTCTTACCGGAATGATCGGGTATCTGGCCTTTGCACTGGCGCTTTTGTATTTTGAATGGAAACGCAGGAAAAACAGACTGATCACAAAAACAGAATCTTTCCTCCTGCAATGTCTTCTTCCGCTCGAGATTTTCGGCGCGATTGTTCTTCCGCTGATCCTTCGAGGAAAGGCATTTGATCTGCTGAACAGGGCGATGACAACGAGACCCATGCTGACGCGGGAATTTTTAACGGTATTTGGCGTTCGCCTGCTTGGCAGCAGAAAACCGGAAGGCGCTTCCTTTACCATGACGCTGGACAGTTCTTATGCCGAACTCTTATTCTATGGCGGAATCCTGATTTTTGCGCTGATGATGGCGGGGTATCTGTATCTGATAGGCAGAAGCCTGAAGGAGACGCCCTCATGGCGCCACAGCGTGAAAATGGCGGTGATTTTCTTCTGCCTTGCCGCAGCGGTTTCCGAGCCGTTTGCTTTCAACACCTCATTTAAAAATGTTTCTCTTATTTTCCTCGGTTGTGAACTTCTTCGAAAGAAAGAAGGAGAAAACTTCTGTCTGTTTGGCGGCCTTGCCGCCGGGATCGGGAAGCATCAGTTTCATCTATGGAATCCCTGTGCGGCAGCGGCAAATCTGCTGGCAGTATTCAGAAACGGCTGGCGGTCGAATGGGAGAAGGGCTGCGACCGCAGCGGTACTAGCTATGGCAGCAGCTGCAATCCTGTATGGAAATTTAGCGGTGCGTCAGGATGCATATTACTGCAGAAGACGCAGCACGGATGTTCCGGACGGGGAGATGCAGGAGTTATACCTCTCGCAAGTGGAAATACAGAAACTTGAGGAAACACCGGGCATCCGTGTGCTCAATTATCTGGATGAGAAGGATCCGATGTTCTGCTTCAGAGGTAAAATTACGGAATATGACTACCTGCGGGGAGCGGTCAGCGTGGTTTTTTGGTCCGGAGCCGCCGCGGGAATATTAGCGTCAGGCGCAGCCGGCGTCTGTGCAAAAAGAGCCGAACGTAGAGGTTCAGTGAAATGAGTCAGACAGATGTGAAAAATGCGGTCTCAGATTATAATTCCAACCTGGTTACCATTCTGACGCCGGCGTATAACCGGTGCGCGGAATTGGAAAATCTGTATCGCTCTCTTTGCGGGCAGACACAGCAATGTTTTGACTGGCTGATTGTGGATGACGGCAGCAGGGATCAGACCAGAGAAACAGTACAGGCGTGGATACAGGAAGCGCCGTTTTCAATACGCTATCTTTACAAAGAGAATGGCGGCAAGCATACAGCACTGAATTTTGGTATTTCCAAAATCATAGCACCACTTACCTTTATTGTGGACAGCGATGACACGCTCTCTAAGGATGCAGTAGAGACGATCCGCGCGTATTATGAAAAGTATCAGCCGCTTCCGGGGCCGCAGAGCATTGGAGGTTTGTGTTTTTTGCGAGCCGACAGCCACGGAGTTGTCAATGCGGGCGAGTTTCCGGAAAATGAAACGGTCGCTGATTACTGTGTGTCACGAATCAATGCCGGGATTGAAGGAGACAGGGCGGAAGTGTTTCTGACAGATGTGCTGCGGAAATATCCGTTCCCGGTATTTGAGGGGGAAAAGTACATGCCGGAAGATGCGGTCTGGATGCGTATGTCTTCCGACTATAAGCTGGTCAATATCAATCATGTGATTTATGTCTGTGACTATCTGGAGGGCGGGCTTACGAAAACCGGCAGGAAGATGAAGGTTTATTCGCCGTACAGTATGATGTACCGCTCGTCCGTTTACCTGAATGATCCGCGGGTCAATACAAAAACCAGATGCAAGATGATGCTGCTGTACCGGATTTACAGTCATTTTGCAAAGGAGAAGGACCGCAAGTCCGGGTCGTCCGAAGAAGAGATCTTAAAGCGCCGCGGCAGAGTCGGGATTCGGAAGACGGCTTTGTATTTGGTGATGGGATTGCCGGCTCTCATTTTGTATCGGCGGTGGAAGAAACTATATCAAAAATAACATCTTATACACTTTAAGACATAAATTACCGCAAGGGGGAAGATGAAAAAACGGACATGAAAAAACCAGACAAAAGAAATGACGTAACGGCGCTGGATAAAGCCATATTTCATCTTGTCGAAAAGAATGCCTTCGAGATTTGCCTGATCGTGATTCTCGGAATCTCTTTGTATGCCCGGATCGTCATGATTCCGAACTGTGTTCTGTCGGCAGACTACAACAACTTTATTGTCCCCTGGGTAAATAAATATCGGGAACTTGGAATCGTTAACGGACTTGCAACGAAAGTTGGCGACTATTATGTCCCTTACAATGTGCTGCTTGCCATTATTGCGCAGCTGCCTTGTGAACCGTATCTGTCGCTTTCGGTGGTTCATTTGACGGCTGAGTATCTTGGCGCTTATTTTCTGTTTAAAATAATCACACTGGTGCTTGATGAAAAACACGGGCAGTCAATATCTCCTTCATCTCGCCGGAGAAACCGCAAAATGGCTGCGGTCATTGCTGCCTGCACATTGTTCCTGCCATCCGTGCTGATGAATGCCTCTCTCTGGAAACAGTGCGACAGTCTGTATACATGCGCGATCATCATCAGTTTGTATCTTGTGCTGTCAAGACGTTACGCAGCCGGCTTTACGATCTATGCATTTGGACTTTGCCTGAAGCTGCAGGCTGTCTTTTTTCTGCCGTTTCTTGTCATCCTTTATCTTGCAAGGAAAGACTTTTCTATCTTCGAGTTCTTCAAGCTTCCGCTTATGTATATACTGACGGGGCTTCCTGCAGTGATTTGCGGCCGCCGTTTTCAGGATGTCTATAAGACATATCTGAGAGCAACCGGCGAGTATGACGGCATGGCAATAAACAGCGCGAATTTCTATCAGCTGGGCCTTGGAGACTATCCGGGGCTTCATCGGACGGCGACGGCAGCCTGCATTGCAATTTTCGGATTCGCAGCGTTATATATTATTTATAAGGCTGCCAGTATGAATCTGGAAAAATGGCTATATCTGGCTTCGTGGGTGGTCTGGACAGCATTTATGTTTTTGCCTGCCATGCATGAAAGATACGATTATGCGGCAATCATTCTGATCAGCGCATTTACGTGGATGCGCCGGAAGCAGATATATGTCAGCCTCGTTCTGATTGTTTCATCTGTTGTAACATACAGCAATGCAATGCTTGGAGGATCGAACATACCGATGGCGTTTATGGCGCTCCTTTGCGTGGCAGCATATGCGGCCTACACTGTACAAGGGGTCAGGGAATTATCGGTGTAGCAGAATGATTGAACCGGTAACGCGTCGGGTCCGCTGAATAGCTGAAAGGTTAACGCAAAAATGGATTGAGCTGTACTGTCTTAGCGGCAGACGCACCGGAGGAGGAATATGAGAATTCTGATCGTCAATAAATTCCTGTACCCGAACGGAGGGTCCGAGACATATATCTTCGGGATCGGCGAACAGCTTCGTAAGATGGGGCATGAAGTGCAGTATTTCGGCATGGAACATGAAGGCCGGATCGTGGGAAATCATGCGGACAGCTATACCGAACCGATCGATTTTCATGAGCGGCGGCTGCGGACGCTCGCTTATCCGTTCAAAATCATTTATTCCAAAGAGGCGCGGCAGAAGATTCGTGTTGTTTTGGAGGATTTTCATCCGGATGTCGTGCATCTGAATAACATTAACTTTCAGCTGACACCGTCCGTTATTGATGAGGTAAAGGCTTTTGATCCCTCGATCCGGATTGTCTACACGGCGCATGACATGCAGTGGGTCTGCCCGAATCACATGATGCGGGTTCCTGCCACGGGAGAATTATGCAGGAAATGTCTGGACGGGGATTTCCGTTTCTGCACGCAGCAGCGCTGCATTCACAACTCGAGACTGCGGAGTCTGATCGGTCAGAAGGAAGCGGAGTTTTACAGAAAACGCCACACTTACCGTCAGGTGGACACGATCATTTGTCCGAGCAATTTCATCCGCCGGCTTCTCGAGACAAATCCGGATCTGAATGGAAGATGTGTAACCTTACATAACTTCGCGAATCTGAATCCGGACCGGACTCGCGGAGATGTACTGCCGGAGCTGCTGCGCGGTATCGGACCGTATGTTCTTTATTACGGAAGATATGATCAGGAAAAAGGTGTGAATCTTGTACTGGAGGCGGCGAAGAGGCTGCCGGAGATTCCGTTTGTTCTGGCCGGAAAAGGAGAACTGCAGGAGCAGGTGGAGGCCGCGGCCGGCGCGGGCAAGGAGCAAACGCTGATAAATCTGGGCTTCCTTGGCGGAGAACCGCTGTATTCGGTGATCCGTCATGCGGCTTTTACGGTTTTTCCTTCGACATGGTACGAGAATTATCCGTATTCGGTTCTGGAGCCGATACTTCTGGGAGTCCCTGTAATTGGCAGCAGAATTGGCGGTGTTCCGGAGATTATTAAAGAGGGTGTTACCGGAGATTTGTTTGAGGCCGGGAATTGCCGGGAGCTGACAGAGAAGATCAATGCTCTGTGGAAAGATAGAGAGCGGCAGGAGCAATATCGCGGGAACTGTCTTGAGGAGCATTTTGATACGCCGGAGGAGTATTGCGGGGAACTTGTGAAAATTTATCAACTTGAATATAAGCTTTGAAATAAGAGGAATTCAGATGCTGAAGATATATTTTGGCGACATGGACAATGCCATATTTAATACTGAAATTTACTTCAAGAATGATTATGATCCGGAATGGTTGAATGATCCGGTTGTCAGACAGATGATTCTTGATGTGGACAGTTCTGTCGTACTGAGCAGCGGGGCAATAGACAGTCCTGTGATGGGGGTCATTCCTCCGACGAGTCTGTCGGGAGGAGTGAAGACTTTGATACTCATTCTGAAAGAACCTGAGAAGGTATTCAACGCTTCTAATTGTGGCGACAACTGTGCGGGATGGCTGCTGCGGATGGGTAAGGAACGAGACGTGACAATCAATCTTAGGCATATTATGGATTTTGGGGACGAAGCATTTGAAATCTATGTGATGAATGACAATGTAGTAGTTACCAATATGATGGATCTGCTGAAGACAGCAGGAAGGTACGTTTGAAATGAAAGGAAGCCGTCACATTCGGATCAGCAATCGGAAGCTAACGTATGAATTTACCATCCGGAGGAATCTGACGATCATCCGGGGCGACAGCGCAACGGGAAAAACGACTCTGATTGGAATGATCCGGGAATTCAATCTGCAGGGGGAGGACTCCGGGGTACAGATCTCCAGCAGCAGTCCGTGCGTTGTCGTCGAGGGACAGAACTGGGAGAAACAATTGAGGGAACTCGATGAAGACAGCGTTGTCTTTATTGATGAAGGAAACCGGTTTGTTTCCTCGCGGCGTTTTGCAGAAGTAGCTCGGGCCAGCAGCAACTACTATGTCATTGTCACCCGTGAGAACTTATATTCCCTTCCTTACAGTGTAACGGAAATATATGGGATTCACAGTGCGGGAAAGTACAACTCCATTCAGAAAGTGTATCATGAATTCTATCGGATTTATGGAGAGAAAAACAATGCCGGCCTCGAAAAAGTAAATGAGATTATTACAGAGGACAGTAATTCGGGGTATCAGTTTTTCCGGGCTTCATGCAGGAAGGATGTATAAGATGTAAGGCAGCCTGCCACTCACCAGATTTTATAAAATTATTTTAAAATTTTGAAACCCGTTGTATAATGACGCTGTATGTGATCGATGATTTAATAAAATATTTATAAAAATCATCTTTCAGCCGCAGTCCCGCGCCGATCCAAACTGTAGGGGCGGCGCTGCCGCTGACACATGAAATTTATGAAGGGGGAACAACATTATGTTCTTACGTGCTAAGCATTTAAGCAGCATCGATGCAGGCCACTACAAGAATACGGCAAGCCACGCGACAGAAGTAATGCCGGTTCCGGACGTGGTGAAGATTTCCATGTCCCAGAATATCGGCGCTCCTTGCAAACCTCTTGTTGCCAAGGGCGATACCGTAAAGGTAGGGCAGAAGATCGGTGACACAGATGCTTTCTTACATGTTCCGGTGCACTCCAGTGTGTCCGGTACGGTAACAGGCATCGAGACGATGACCAATGCGATGGGCGGCCAGGATACGTTTGTTGTTATTGAAACGGATAAGCTTCAGACAATGGATGAGAATATCAAGGCGCCGGTCGTAACGGATCACAAGAGCTTTGTAGCTGCAATCAAGGAGAGCGGCCTTGTCGGTATGGGCGGCGCTACCTTCCCTGCATGGCTCAAGTATGATCCCAAGAACCTTGAGGACATCAAGTACATTATTGTCAACGGCGCGGAGTGCGAGCCTTATCTTACATCCGACCACAGGACAATGCTTGAAGACGCGCAGAATGTTCTTGACGGCGCGCAGGCACTTGTCAAATATCTGGGCGCGGAAAAGGCATATATCGCGATCGAGAGCAACAAGCAGGATGCGATTGATAACTTCAACCGTATGATTGCGCAGCAGAAGCTTTCCAATATCGAGACATTCCCGCTGCAGGCGAGATATCCGAAGGGCGCAGAGCGTGTTTTGATTTATGAAGTGACCGGACAGACCTGCGACGCGGGCGTACTGCCGGCATCTCTGGGCGTTATTGTTGCCAACGTTTCCTCTACTGCATTTATCGGACAGTATCTGAAGGACGGTGTTCCGCTGATTCAGAGAAGAGTGACGGTAGACGGCGACGCGGTCGCGAACCCGAAGAACGTAATGGTTCCGTTCGGCACGATGATCGCGGATCTGATCGCTTTCTGCGGCGGATACAAGGCAGAGCCCAGAAAGATTCTGCTCGGCGGCCCCATGATGGGACGCGCGGTCTATACAGACGCGCAGCCTACGACGAAGGCCAATAACGGCATTCTCGCTTTCACAGCCGCGAAGGCGGCTCTTCCGGAAGAGACAGCCTGCATCAGCTGCGGCAGATGTCATGACGCCTGCCCGTTCGGCCTGCTTCCCGTCAAGTACGCGGACGCGTATGAGAGGAAAGATGTTCAGATGCTCCGCGAGCTGAAGGTCATGCAGTGTATGGAGTGCGGCAGCTGCTCGTTCGTATGCCCCGCGCACAGACCGCTCGTTTTCATGAACAAGCTCGGCAAGGCGATGGTTAAGGAAGCGGATAAGAAGGAGGCTGCTAAGAATGGCTGACAATAGATTCAAAACAGGACTTCTTGTAACGAATTCTCCTCATGTTTCCACAACGCTGGATACCAGAAGGACCATGCTGTATGTGCTGATCGCACTGATCCCCGCTGCAGCGGCTTCCACAATCTTCTTTGGCTTCGGCGCTCTGATTCGTATTCTTCTGGGCATGGTCTTCGGCGTGGCATTTGAATATTGCTACAACAAGATCATGAAGAAGCCCGACACAACCCGTGATCTTTCCTGCTGTGTTACCGGTGCAATCCTCGCGATGAATGTGCCCGCGAATTTCCCGATCTGGATGCTCGCCATCGGCGTCGGCGTTGCGATCGTAATCGTAAAGTGCCTGTATGGAGGCATCGGACGCAATATCGCAAACCCTGCTCTTGTAGGCCGTGCGGTACTGCTTCTGAGCTGGACTTCCTATATGACAACCTGGCCGCTTACGAGATTCCAGATTGATTCCGGAGTTTATGACGGCGTTACCGGCGCGACACCGCTTGGTGATATTGCAAACAAAACGCTGGGTCAGGCACACTACACACTGACCGATATGTTCCTTGGCAATACCGGCGGAGCGCTTGGCGAGACCTGTGCGCTCGCGATTCTGATCGGCGGTCTGTTCCTGATCTGGAAGAAGATTATCAGCCCGATTATTCCGTGTGCGTTCATCGGAACTGTTTTTGTGATTTCGGTGATCTACTACGCATTCAATCCGGTCGGTGTACCCGGATACAACGCGTTTACGATGGGTATCTTCAATGTCCTGGCCGGCGGCGTGATGTTCGGCGCGTTCTTCTGCGCGACGGACTATGTCACAAGCCCGATCATGAAGAGAGGAAAGCTGATCTTCGGTATCGGATGCGGTGCCCTGACCATGATGATCCGTATTCTCGGAGCTTATCCGGAAGGCGTATCTTTCGCGATCCTTCTGATGAACGTCGTCACACCGTTGATTGACCGTTATTCGGAACGCTCATTCTACGGTATCGCTGCGGCGGAAAAGGCTGCGAAGAAAGCCGCAAAGGAAGCTGCTTCCACAGGAAAGGAGGCTGCAAAATAATGGCTGAGACGAAGAACAGTAATTTCAAGGAATATGTTTATCCTGTTATCATTCTGACTGTAATCGCCATGGTTGCGACGCTGCTTCTGGCAATCACGAACAATGTCACAACCGGCGTCATCGAACAGAGAGCGATTCAGGCTGCCAATGAGGCAAGAATGAAAGTGCTTCCGGACGGCGACAGCTTCAAGCAGCTTGATGTCAAGAAGTACGCTTCTTCAACAGACGGCAGCGCAAACGTGACCGAAGCGTATGCTGCGGAGAACGGTGCGGGTGATGTTTTCACGGTTGTTACGAAGTCTTTCGGCGGCGATCTTACAATGATGGTCGGCGTCGGCAAGGACGGCGCGATTACCGGTGTCACGGTAACAGCGCATTCGGATACGCCGGGCGTCGGCACAAAAGATCAGGATCCGGATTATCTTGCACAGTATGACGGCAAGAAAGAGCTGACATCGGAAGATGTCAAGAAAGAGTCCGGCTTCCAGTTTATTTCCGGCGCGTCTGTTTCGGGCGGCGCGATTCACAAGGGTGTTTACGCAGCGCTCGAGCAGTATAAAGAGTTAGGAGGTGCACAGTAATGGCAGAAGCAAAGAAGAGTAAACTCAGCATTCTGACCAACGGCCTCATCAAAGAGAATCCTGTGCTGGTGCTGGTCATCGGTACCTGCCCTACACTGGCTACATCGACATCGGTTGAGACCGGATTGGGCATGGGTCTGGCTGCAACGGCAGTTCTGATCTGTTCCAACATGGTAATTTCCGCGCTGCACAAGTTTATTCCGGATAAGGTAAGAATCCCCTGCTTTATCACGGTTATCGCAGCGTTCGTTACAATCGTGCAGATGATTCTGCAGGCGTTTGTTCCTTCGCTCTACGCGGCTCTGGGACTTTACCTGCCTCTGATCGTTGTTAACTGCATCATCCTCGGCCGTGCCGAGATGTTCGCGTCCAAGAACAGCGTGATTGATTCCGCTCTCGATGGTATCGGCATGGGCCTTGGCTTTACGTTCACACTCTGTGTGATGGGTTCAATCCGTGAAATCCTCGGCAGCGGAACATGGCTTGCAGGCGACTGGTTCGGCCTTGCGCCCGGATTCAAGGGAATCCAGCTGCAGGCGGCTCTGGGTATCCCCGGCATGGGCATCATGACGATGGTTCCCGGCGGCTTCTTCGTATTCGCCTGTGTAATGGCATTTGTTCACTTTATCACAAAGGACAAGTCGAAGATCCGCAATTCCTTCGGCTGCGACGGCTGCGCGATGCAGGGCGTCTGCTCCGATGACGATAAAGCGGCGGAGAAAGGAGCGGCAGCATAATGAGCACAATTTCCAGCATGATCATTATCATTATCGGGATGATCACGGTTAACAACTACCCGCTGTCCCAGTTCCTCGGCATCTGCCCGTTCCTCGGCGTTTCGACGGATCTGGACTCCGCGAAGGGCATGGGCATTGCCGTAGCATTTGTTATGACACTGGCTACAGCAGTTACCTGGTGCATTCAGACCTTTATTCTGAACCCGCTTGGAATCGGCTATCTGCAGACAGTTTCCTTTATTCTGGTCATCGCGGCGCTCGTGCAGTTCATCGAGATGTTCATGAAGAAGAACATGCCCGCTCTTTACAAGAGTATGGGTATTTACCTTCCGCTGATTACAACGAACTGCGCTGTTCTGGGCGTCTGCATTGATAACTTCAACAAGCAGTACAACTTCTTCCAGTCGATTGCACAGGCATTCGGCGGCGGACTTGGTTTCTGGCTCGCACTTGCAATCATGGCAGGTGTTCGTTCCAAGCTTGTTGATCAGTCAAGAATCCCGAAGTCTTTCCATGGCGTTCCGATCGTTCTTACGACCGCTTCGATCCTCGCGATTTCTTTCATGGGATTCAATGGAATGTTCAAGTAAGGGAGGGCGCTACGGATGAGTACAATTGTTGTTTCTGTCGTTCTTCTGACGGTTATCGGTCTTGTCGCGGGAATTCTGCTTTCCTACGCATCGAAGATTTTCGCGGTCAAGGAAAATCAGCTGTTCATTGACCTTCGCGCGGAGCTTCCCGGAGCGAACTGCGGCGGGTGCGGCTTTGCCGGCTGTGACGATTACGCGCACGCTATGGCGGACAATAAAGACGTTCCCTGCAGCAAGTGCGTTGTCGGCGGCCCCGCGGTAGCTGAAAAGCTTGCGAAGGTTCTCGGCACTTCCGCCGAATCAGAAGAGAAGATGGTTGCGTTCGTTGCCTGCAACGGCACGAAAGAGAACGCAAAGCCTCTGTACGAGTACGAAGGCATAGACAGCTGCAAAGCCGCCAAAACATTGTTCGGCGGCAGCAAAGCCTGCAAGTTCGCCTGCATCGGCCTCGGCGACTGTGTCGATGCCTGCCAGTTCGACGCGATCCATGTCATTGACGGTGTCGCGGTTGTCGGAAGAGATTACTGCACGGCCTGCCAGTCCTGCATCAAGGTCTGCCCGCAGAGCATCATATCGCTGAAGCCTTACAAGGAGACGGTTACGGTCAAGTGCTCCAATAAGGATACCGGCAAGGCAGCCATGGCAGTCTGCAAGACGTCCTGCATTGCCTGCCGCATGTGTGAGAGAACCTGCCAGCATGACGCGGTGCACGTAATCGACAATCTGGCGATCATTGATCCTGAAAAGTGCGTCGGCTGCGGTGACTGCGCGGTGAAGTGCCCGAAGCATGCAATTCTGGACCTTGCCGCGAAGCCGGCAAAGGAAGAGAAGACAGCGTGAGCTTCCAAAGAACAGCGCCGTGTACGATGGCGTCATTTACTATAATCTGATCCGGTCCTGCTTTCGGCCTTTTACTGCCGGGGGCAGGGCTTTATCAGTCTTTCGGAGATTATGAATTATACCAAAATCATTATCGGCGCAGGGCTCTACGGCCTGTACGCGGCAAAACACTGCGGGGAAAAGAAAGAGAAGATTCTGGTTCTGGAGAAGGATGACAGAGCTTTCGGGCGCGCAACCTATGTGAATCAGGCAAGGGTTCATATGGGGTATCATTACCCGAGGAGCCTGTCGACCGCGACAAAGTCAGCCGGGTATTTCCGCCGCTTCTGCGATGACTTCCCGTTCTGCATTGAAAAGGGCTTTCATCAGATTTACGCGACGAGCAGCCGCTTTTCGTGGACGAATGCCGAACAGTTTCAGTCGTTCTGCAAGGCCGCGGGCATTCGCTGCGAAGAAGCACCGGTGTCTTTGTACTTCAAGGAAGGGATGTGCGACGGCGCGTTCCTGACCGAAGAGTATACATATGACGCGATGATTTTGAAAAAATACTTTCTGGATGCTTTAAGCGCGATGCCGAACGTGACGATCTGCTATAATGCGAAGATAGAAGACATCGCGCGGTATCCGGATCATTTCGAAGTGCACATGGCCGGCGGGAGTGTATATACCTCAGATTACATATTGAACGCGACTTATGCTTCGACCAATGAAGTTTTAAAGCTCGTGGACGGCGTTTCCCACACCGGCTTTAACATCAAGTATGAGCTATGCGAAATTATCCTGACGAAGGCGTCGGAAAAGCTGCGCGGGATCGGACTTACGGTCATGGACGGCCCTTTCTTTTCGATCATGCCGTTTGGCAAGACCGGTTACCACTCGCTGACCAGTGTTTCTTTTACTCCGCATATGGCAAGCTATGAGCGTCTGCCGGCCTTTCCGTGCATGGAGCGAAGGCAGGCTCTGGAAGGGGAGGAAAGCTGCCGGCCGGAGCAGCTTGCCAACTGTACGGATTGTCCCTGCCGGCCGGAAAGCGCCTGGCCGTATATGAGCCATCTCGCGCGCAAGTATATGCGCGAGGAATATGAATTTACCTATCAGGGATCCTTGTATTCGATGAAACCGATTCTGAAATCTTCGGAAGTCGATGATTCGAGACCGACGGCGATCCGGGTGAACAGCGAGTATCCGCGGCTTGTCAGTGTTTTGTCCGGTAAAATCAATACCGTGTATGATCTGGAGGAATTTCTGTAATGGATCTTGCGCAGAACAGGGAACACAAATTTGTCTCGGCGGTCATGTATTTGCATAACGATGCCGCATATATCGATATGTTCCTGTCCATGATCACACAGGAGCTGGCAGCTCTTTTTGACAAGTATGAGCTGATTTTTGTCAATGACGCGTCTTCGGACGACGGAATCGCGAAAATCTATGATTTCTTCGAGCACACGAAGATGGATTCCCAGATGGTGAGCATTATTCAGATGAGTAACTATCAGGGGCAGGAAGCTGCAATGAATGCCGGAAGGGATCTCGCGATCGGTGATTTTGTATTTGAATTCGACAACCTGTTTATTGATTACCCGAAAACATTGATCCGGAAGATCTATGAACGGACACTGGAGGGGTATGACGTCGTCGCGGCAGGCTGCCGGGACGGCATGCGGTTTACGAGCAGGATGTTTTACAGCGTCTTTAACAGAAACAGCGGCTCCGAAGGTAAGATCGGCCCCGAGACGTTCCGTGTGCTGTCGAGGCGCGCCGTCAACCGGATCAAGTCTATCGGCGACTATATTCCCTACCGCAAGGCAATCTACATGAACTGCGGTCTGCGGGCGGATGTGATCGAATATCACGCGATCGACATCGATGCACGCAGAAAGGCGCTGAAAGGCAGACATGAGAGAACGCATCTGGCGCTCGACAGCCTGATTTATTTCACCGATGTCATGGAGAAGGTCTCGACAGTTATCAGTGCTCTATTTGTCGTGATTTCGCTGCTGATGGGTATCGAAATCATCCGGGAATTCTGCATGAAGACGCAGGCGGTCTCCGGCTGGCTTTCGACGATGGGATTCATGTCGCTGTCCTTCATGGGCGTGTTCATTCTGCTGAGTATCATCATGAAATATCTGTCGGTGATCTTGAAGCTAATGTATCAGAAGCAGCGGTATCTGATCGCCGGCGTAGAGAAAATCGCGCCTAAACAGTAGGAGAGTTTTATGGAAATCAATCTGCTGTTTCCTGTGCTGAACGAGCATAAGAGACTCGAAAACGGAATCGAAAAAACTGTCCGATACATGCAGATGTACGTGCAGAAGGACCCCTCTGTCCGGTATCTCTGCACGATTCTGGACAATGGTTCGACCGACGATACGCCGCAGATCGGCGCCGCGCTGGCTGCGCGCCACCCCGGCACGGTGGAGTATGTCAGGATAGAGGAAAAGGGTGTCGGAATTGCTTTCCGTACCGGCGTGGAGCGGAGCCACGCCGACCTTGTCGGATATATGGATATTGATCTGTCCACGGATATCGCGAATCTCGGTAAAACAATCCGGCTCTTTCAGCAGAACCCGTCCCTTGATTATGTCAACGGGACACGGTTTTCGAATGATTCAAAGACGATCGGCCGCAAGTGGTACCGGAAGATTACGTCGGCGGGGCTGGTTTTTCTCTTAAAAACAATGCTCCACATGAAAGCAACAGACGGCATCTGCGGTTTTACGTTTATGCGGAACGCCGCCGCGAAAAAGCTGGTAGCCGCGGCAGGCGATGACAACGGCTGGTTCTACATGATAGAGATTCTGCTGCGGGCAGAGCGCGCCGGCATGCGGATTATTGATCTGCCGGTTACGTTTACCGAGAATTATGACACGACAGTTAACGTGAAGAAGACGGTACTGAATTATCTGCAGAGAATCCGTCAGCTTCGAAGGACATTCGCGGAAGAAGACAGAAGAGGAAAAGGTAATGCTGAAAAGAGTTGATCTTAAACGGGATTTTGACAGGCACAGACAGGAGTATCTGGACGCAATCACGAAGTGCTGTGAAGATACTGCGTTTTCGGGCGGCAAATATGCGGATCAATTCGACCGAGAATTCGCGGATTATCTTGGCGTTCGGGCTGCGAGCGGCGTCAACAACGGAACTTCGGCGCTGCATCTTGCGATGCTCTGCCTCGGAATCGGAGCCGGAGACGAAGTCATTGTACCCGCAAATACCTATATCGCGACGGCCTGGGGGGTGACGTATACAGGTGCGGTGCCGGTCTTTGTCGACTGTACGGCGGATACCTGGGAGATTGATCCTTCCCTGATAGAAGTGAAAATCACACCGAGGACGAAAGCGATAATCGGTGTGCATCTTTACGGGCAGCCGTTCGATTTTGCCGCAGTGAAGAAAATCGCCGACAGGCACGGCCTGTATGTTGTGGAAGACTGCGCGCAGGCGGCCGGCGCCGCCTATGAAGGCGTAAAAGTCGGCGGTCTTGGAGATATCGGCTGCTACAGCTTTTACCCCGGCAAGAACCTGTACGCGTTCGGCGAGGGCGGAAGCGTTGTGTCGAATACGCAGGAATACATCGACAAGGTGAATGTCTATAAGAACCAGGGATGCCGCGTCCGTTATTATCATGAAGTCGTCGGGTACAACATGCGGCTTGAAGGTATTCAGGGCGCGGTCATGAGTGTCAGCCTGCAGTATCTCGATCAGTGGAACGAGAGGCGCATCGAACTGGGACACCGCTATGAGGCCGGCATCACGAATCCTCTGGTGACACTGCAGCGGCACCCTTCGAACACGAAGCCGGTATATCATCTGTTCGAGGTGCAGGTTCCGGAGCCTGAAAAATTCCTGCAGTATATGAAAGATGCAGGAGTAGAGTGCAACCGCCATTATCCGGTGCCGTGTCATCTGCAGAAAGCTTACGCGGATCTTGGTTACAGAGCGGGTGACTGCCCGAATGCAGAGCAGCTTGCTTCGCACTGTGCAACGCTTCCGATGTTTCCGGAAATGACGGACGAAGAATGCGATATGGTCATTGATCTTGTGAACCGCTATAAGGGGTGATTTTGAAAAAGATCAGGAATATCTTGCATACGGAGTTTTTCCGGTACTGCGTAATCGGCGCTGCGACGACCCTGCTTGATCTTTCAGTTTATTTCATTCTGGTTGAGCTGCTGCACGATGATCCGAATATCAGCAACGTCCTGTCGATCAGCATATCCATTCTGTTCGCGTATGTTGCGAACAAGCTGTTCGTCTTCCGGACGCACTGCGGGTCCTTTGGCACGCTGCTGCTGGAAATCGCGAAATTCTGGAGCAGCCGGATCGGCACGATGCTTCTTGAAATCGGCGGCGTGTTCGTGCTCACAATGCTCGGGTGGGACGGCTTCGCTTCGAAGCTTGCGACACAGATCGTAATTTTCGTGGCCAATTATCTTCTGAGTAAATTCTTTGCGTTTCGCGGGAAGGAATAAGCAAATCGTGATGAAAAAGATGCAAACGGAGAAGTTTCGATGGACCGGGCAGATCTCTTTGCGGAAATTGTCGGCTGTTCTCGCCGTCATATATGTGCTGGGACTCCTTCCGGTCTTCGCGATCGCGAGGTATAACTACGCGTCCGCGGATGATTTCGGCATGGGATTTGCGGCTTACCGCGCGTTTTCTTCTACCGGAAATATCTTTGCCGCGATCGGTCAGGGCTTTTATATGGCCTGGTACGACTATCTTCACTGGATGGGGTATTTCACGTCGACGGTCTTCATGTCGGTTCCGCCGAATGTGTTCGATGAGCGGCTGTATCCGATCGGTGTGTTTCTGTTGATTTTTGTGCTGACGGCCGGAACGCTGTACTTCTTCCGCGCTTTATTTGTCAAAGCATGGAAGATCGACAAATACGCCTCCCGCTGCCTTGCCCTTGTGACGCTTCTTGTCACGGTGCAGTGCATGCCGGAAGGCAGCGCCAGAGTCGAATCGTTTTTCTGGTATTGCAGCGGTGTCAATTATGTGCTCCTGTATAGTTTCGGTCTGTTCTGGATGGGACTTCTGATCTCGGCGGTCTTCGATCAAAGCCGCGGGAAGAGAATCTATGATCTTGTTATGGCCTGCATCCTCGGCTTTGCGGTCGGCGGCGGCAATTATATGACCTCGCTTTCCTGCGCGATCATTGCGGTGCTTGTGATCATCGCCGCACTTCGCTGCCGGCATAAAGAGCTGCTGGCGCCGTGCCTGTTCCTTTTATTCGGGTTTGCGCTTTCCTGCCTTGCGCCCGGCAATAATAACCGTGCGCAGAGTCTGCAGGGGTTTGGTGCCGTCAAAACAATCCTGATCGCCCTCTATTACACACTTTCGTACTGCGTGAATGAATATACGACCTGGGCGGTTCTCTTGTTCTTCGCGCTTGCTGCAGTCATTGCGTGGAAGGCTGCCGATAAGGTTTCCTTCCGTTTCTCTTACCCTGCGCTGGCAGTGATCTTCGGCTATGGCATGGTTTCCGCGAACATCGCGCCGCCTCTGTATGCGGAGGGCAATATCGGCGCGGGGCGGCTGGTCGCGCTCTTTTATATGCAGTATGTTCTGGTGGCGGTGCTTCTGGAAGTGTATGTCGTCGGATGGCTGCGTCAGTATGTGACCGGCGGTGCCGGAAGCGCGGCGGGAGTGTGCGGCGCCGCAGACGGGCAGGACCACTTGGAGGAAGCAGCAGGTGCGACGCGGCTGCCTGCGCAGGCGCAAGGAGCGGCAGGCGGTGCTAAGCTGTCGGCTGCGCTGTCGGGCGTTTCCGTATTTCTTGCGGCCGCGCTGATTTTCGGCTCTGCGCTTACCGTGAAGGCAGACCCGGACTTTTATATGGCAACTTGTGCGGCACAAGACTTATTAAACGGTCATGCCGCAAGATATAAGGAGCAGAATGACGAGCGGAGGAAGATTCTCCGGGATGCCTCGGTGAAAGACGCGGTGCTGGATGAGTTTGACTATAAGCCGGATCTTTTGTTCTTCTCGGATATCGAGACCGATCCGTCCAACTGGCAGAACAAAGCTCTGGCCCGATATTACGGGAAGGACAGTGTTGTTTTGCGGAAGACAAAGTGAAGCAGCGGCCGGCGCGGCGTTGCAGTATCCGGCGTCACTGCCGCGATGCTGGATGGCATAGGGTGAGCGCGATGCCGGAGGGCTGCTGTCAGCGCTGCGCGTGTCACTTCTTGTACTGATTTGCCGGCAGAACCGAAGCGGGAATCCGGCGGATCAGGATATAATCCGCGATGCCGATGATCAGACCGGCGACCATGCCGGAGACAATGAGAATCGGAAAATAATACAGAAGGCTTGCCGTTGAAACCGCAAAAGCCGCGATCAGGAGCTGCCCGAGATTGTGGGCTACGCCGCCGGCCATGCTCACGCCGATCACGGAAAAGAGGTTTGTTTTTTTCAGCAGATACATGACCGCAAAGCTAAGAAGGCTGCCTGCGAGGGAGTAAACGAGCCCCCAGAGACCTGTGAATAACAGCCCCGCGACGATCACGCGGATGATGTTGATGGTCAGGGCATACTTCGCGTTCATCCTGTAAAGGCAGACGATGACAACCAGATTCGCAAGGCCGAGCTTGACGCCGGGAAGGCCCGGCTGAAACGGAATCAGTACTTCGATATAAGAGAAGATCAGAGCGAGCGCTGCGAGGACGGCGCTCGTTGCGACATTTCTTGCGGGGGTTACCAGGGAGCTGCCTGCAGGCGTACTCTGCGCGGAAGCGGCAGGCTTATCCTGCCGCGAAGCTTCGGTATTCAAATCTTTATTTGGCGATTGCGTCATATCCATCCTCATCTGTGCTGCTGCCGATAATCTGAACGCTCAGTCTGTGGGGCAGGCAGACGATGCTCTGCCCGGGAGTGCTGATCGTGCCCTCCTGCACACAGACCTGATTCCTGCAATTGGATTCCTCCATCCGGACCTTTCCGCCCTGAATCGTTACTACGTTATGGTTGCTGCCATGATCAATGGTAACGGTGGTATCCTGATCCAAAGGGTAGTCACCGTAATCTTCAGAGCCTAGCGTTATGTGAACATACGAACCGGTTATGCCTTCGGGTGCTTTTCCGGAGGCACCTGCGGCCTTGAACGGAGCCGCGATCAGAAAAACAGCAAGCGCCGCGAACAACACCGCGAGCACGATGTCCGCTTTTCTAATTACTTTGAACATGGTAAAATCTCCGTGTGTTTTTGTTCGATGAAAGGGAAAACATGCATAATAATATAACAAAAGCCCTGCTTACCGCAATGCTCATTCCGATCATTATAACACAGGCGGGGTGTTCTTCGAAGACGGGTGCCGCAGCGCAGGGCGGGACGGCTTCAGGAGCGGCCTCTACGGAGCCGTATTCGAAACAAAGCTTTTATTTTGACACTGTCTGCGCGATCACGGTTTATGACATGGAAAACATGTCGCAGGCAAACGCTGACGCCGCGATTGAAGATGCCTTTGCCATGTGCAGGAAGTATGAACAGATGCTGAGCAAAACCATCGAGGGCTCGGACATCTGGAATGTCAACCACGCGGAAGGCAAGCCGGTTGAGGTACAGGACGACACGGCGAAGCTGGTGCAGATGGGGATCGATTATGGAGATCTTTCCGGGGGATGTTTTGACATTACAATCGGAAAGGCGGAAGATCTTTGGGATTTCCATTCGGACAATCCGAAGGTGCCGGACAAGGACGAGCTGGCCGGGGCGGTAAAACACGTAAATTATAAGACAATTCACCTTTCAGGAAACACGATCACGATGGAAGATCCCGAGGCGGAAATTGACCTCGGCGGCATTGCCAAAGGATATATCGCGGACCGGGTAGCCGAAGAGCTTGCAAAGGACAAGGTGACGAGCGCGATCATCAGTCTTGGCGGCAATATTGAGTGTATCGGCGGGAAGCCTTCTTCGGACGGCGCTTCGCAGATTCCGTTCAACATCGGGATTGAAACGCCTTTCTCGGAAATGACGCAGGTCACAGGCTCGTGCAAAGTAACGGACGGAACGCTCGTGACCTCCGGCATATATGAACGGTTCTTTGAAAAGGATGGTGTCCGTTATCACCACATTCTGGATCCAAAGACAGGGTATCCCATTGAAAATGATGTCGTTGGCGTAACGATCCGTTCTTCCAAAGGAAAATCAGCGGACTGCGACGCTCTCTCGACAACCTGTCTTATTCTCGGCGTAGATAAGGGAATGAAGCTGATCGAGGGGCTGGATGGTTTTGACGCGCTGTTCATTGATCAGGACAATCAGATTTCAAAGACGTCCGGCATGGAATTTACGCCGAAAAACTGAACGGGTCAGAAAGCTTTCGCAAATCGGGGCGGCTTGAATAAGTCGGCTGCAAACGTCAGCCGGAAAGCGGTAAGCGAAGAGGAACGGAGCTTTGGAAGGAGTAAAGATGGTTAAAAAGAATGTTGATCTGCAGGGCGCCGGTGTTCTTGTTACCGGCGCGGCAGGGTTTATCGGGAGCGCGCTTTGCGCGCGGCTTCTGTCGGAATATCCGGGCATCCGTGTAACCGGCATCGACAATATGAACGATTATTATGATGTCGCGATTAAAGAAGAGCGGCTGTCCAGGCTGTCTTCTGACCCGCACTTTACGTTTATCCGGGGAGATATCGCGGATAAGGAGCTTGTAACGCGCGCTTTTGCGCAGTGCAAACCGGACGTTGTTGTGAACCTCGCGGCGCAGGCGGGCGTGCGGTATTCGATTACGCATCCGGATTCCTATATCCGGTCCAATCTGATCGGCTTTTACAATATTCTCGAGGCGTGCCGGCATTCTTATGACGGTGCGGCGGCAGGATACGCCGGCGTCCGGCATCTTGTCTACGCGTCCAGCTCGAGCGTTTACGGAACCAACGCGAAGATTCCGTATTCGACAAACGATAAGGTCGATCATCCGGTGTCGCTCTACGCGGCAACCAAGAAGTCGGATGAGCTGATGGCGCACGCGTACGCAAAGCTTTACAACATTCCGTCCACGGGCCTTCGGTTCTTCACGGTTTACGGCGCGGCCGGAAGGCCGGACATGGCATACTTCGGCTTCACGAACAGGCTTCGGGCAGGAGAGAAGATCCGCATCTTCAATTTCGGTCACTGCAAGCGGGATTTCACGTACATTGACGACATTGTCGAAGGCGTCGTGCGTGTGATGCAGGGCGCTCCTGAACGCCAGAGCGGCGCAGACGGCCTCCCGATCGCGCCATACCGTATCTACAACATCGGGAACGGACATCCGGTCGATCTTCTCGATTTCGTGGACATTTTGCAACAGGAACTGGTGGCGGCTGATGTTTTGCCGCAGGATTATGATTTTGAGGCGCATAAGGAACTGGTTCCGATGCAGCCGGGCGATGTGCCGGTGACATACGCGGATACGACGGCGCTGGAGCAGGATTTCGGCTACCGGCCAAGAACAGACCTGCGCACCGGCCTCCGCGCATTCGCTGTATGGTATAAAAAGTTTTACTGTGAAGGATAAGAAAATGGCAGAATATCAGGATTATATGATCCGGGCAATCGCGGCGAATGACGAAATCCGCGCATTTGCCGTAACCAGCAGAAATCTGGTCGAGGAGGCCAGAAAAGCGCACAATACCAGCCCGCTCGCTACCGCAGCCCTCGGACGCACGATGAGCGCGGCTGTCATGATGAATGACATGCTTAAGAATGAGGATGATCTGCTGACGCTCCAGTTCAACGGCGACGGACCGCTCGGACAGATCACCGTGACTGCGGACCATCATGGCAATGTAAAGGGCTTTGTCCAGCATACGGATGTCAAGCTTCCGCTGAAAGCGGACGGGCATCTGGATGTCGGCCGCGGCGTCGGGAAAGGGACGCTGACGGTGATCCGCGACCTTGACGACGGCAAAACATACAACGGCCAGGTAGAAATCCACTCCGGAGAGATTGCGGATGACATAACGCACTATTTTGCCGAATCGGAGCAGGTTCCTTCCTCAGTCGGCCTGGGCGTTCTTGTCGATACGGACCGCACGGTTCGCAAGGCGGGCGGTTTCATCATTCAGCTGATGCCTTTTACGAGTGATGAGACGATCGATAAGCTGGAAAAGAATCTGAAAAACATCCCCTATGTCACAGAAATGCTCGAAGAAGGTCTGAATCCGGAAGGCATGCTGGAGAGAGTTCTGGATGGATTTGATGTGCGCATGACCGGGAAGATGCCGGTGCAGTTTCACTGTAACTGCACGCGGGAACGCGTGGAGCGGGCGCTCATGCTGCTTGGGGAACCGGAACTTGTGTCGATGATCGAAGCCGGCAGGGAGGTTGAACTCGCATGTCAGTTCTGCGGGAAGAAGTACCGTTTTTCTGTTGATGATCTGAAAAAGATCCGCGAGGGATTATGCTGAGTGTACTGCTGATCTATGGCGTGATTTTTATCACAACATACTGGCTGGGACGCGGATTTCTGCATGCGTTCAGGCTTACTCCTTCCGGCGCAGATGCTATCTTATATTCCATGACCGGGATAGCCGTGGCGGGATTTTATGCGCAGGTATGGAGTATCTTTGGCGGCGTATCGGCGGCAGCGTTTGTTGTGTATGCGCTGCTGGCTTTAGCTGCGGCGGCTATTTTGTTAGCGCGCGGCGGACGGCGGACACGGGCAGGTCGCGACCTTGCGCGCGTGCGCGCGCTCGATTCCGGCTCAGCCGGCAGGTATGCGCAGGCAGCTCTGACGATCGCGCTGGTCATGGTTTTTGCGTATGCGGCTTCCCGCGGATACATTCATTATGATACGGATCTGTATCACGCGCAAAGCATACACTGGATCGAGAAGTACGGCGCAGTCCGCGGACTTGGAAATCTTCATACAAGACTTGGCTATAACAGCGCCGCTTTTCCGCTCACGGCGCTTTTTTCGTTCTCTTTTCTGGGAGGGCAGTCCTACCATGCCGTCTCGGGATATCTTGCGCTTATGCTGGCGCTGGAGTCTTTCAGGCTGTTTACGCAGCGCGGGAGGCTATTGTCTTTCCGGCTACTTCCTTCGGATTTTGTACGGCTTTCGGCTCTGTTTTACCTGTTCGCGGTGATTGACGAGATTGTTTCGCCTGCGTCGGATTACTACATGGTCTGTTTTGCGTTCTATATTTTCATCCGGTTTTCAGATGACGGAAAGGACGAAGCACAGATGGCAGATGACGCGCCGCTTCATCTTGATATAGTTCTCAGTTTTCTTGCGGTGTTTACGGTAACGATCAAATTGTCAGCGGCTATGATCCTGTTGATCAGTCTGCCGCCGGTTGCGGGACTCTTGCGCAGGAAAGATTTCAGGAGAATCGCTGTTACCGCTATATTGTGCGCGGGCTCTGCGGTTCCGTTTTTTATAAGAAATGTGATTCTGACCGGATATCTGGTGTACCCTTTTCCAAAACTTGATTTATTCCATGTCATCTGGAAAGTACCCGCAGGTGTAGCAGCCTCGGATGCCGCAGAAATCGCGGCGTATGGCAAGGGCATTACAGATCCTTCGCACTTTGGAGACAGTATTTCGGTCTGGCTGCGGCCGTGGTTTGCGGCACAGGCGGGCGCCGACCGCTTGGCAATTCTTACGGGGGCGGTACTGGTAATTCCGGCGGCCGTTGTTTTGCTCTTGGAAATAAGAAGAAGAGAGCAGGACGCCGCGCGTCAGCTTGTTTTACTAGGGGTGTGTCTTGCGTGCACGGTGTTCTGGTTTGCGCAGGCGCCGCTGCTTCGGTACGGCTGCGTATTTGTGTATACACAGGCAGCCTTTTCGGCCGGTGTCATTGTCTCCGCGGCGGGAGGCAGGTTTCAGGAAAGACGGCGGCGATTACTGTTGCGCGGCTTTCTGGTATGCAGCATCGTATTTGTGCTGTATAAATGTGTGGCGGTTACGCGGGAGGGAACTTTACTTCGGGAACACGGTTACCTCATCAGCCAGAAGGACTACGGAACGTATCCGATGGAAGAGTATCGGATTGACGGCGCGGAATTTTACCGGCCGGTCAGCGGGGACAGAAGCGGTTATGCGCCGTTTCCTTCGACGCCGACGGACAGGAGCGCGCAGGTGCGGATGATCGGCGAATCCATCGGAGACGGGTTTTGTATTAAGTAAAGCAAGCTTCTTCATGCAAAAGCGGGAGGATCGCTTCAATAGCATAAAAAATTCAAGACGTTTCACAAAGTGCAACGCATATTGCATAGATTTGAGCAAAATCTATGCAATAGAGCGCCGCACAATAGAAATGTCTTGAATAAACTATGCAGAATGAGTAAGCCGCGGCATATTGCATTAAACGGCTGCTCGGCAAGAATTTCCAAACTGCGCTGGCCGGCTGAACGCCGCCAGCCAGGCCGCCATGCCCGCGCACAGCTCCAACTTACTCACTCTTTTTATTTCTTTCCCTCCACGCAGGAGAAATAACGTCAAGCACTTCCGCCTCGTTGTACCTGGACAGCACGAACGCGCCCAGAAGACAAATCACAACCGAAGTAATTGCCGCAATACGGTAGCCCGCACCGGTATCCGGACGGATGCTCGCGAAGGCCGTGAACAGCAGCATCGAAATCGACTGTCCCATCTTGAACGCGAACGTACGCGCCGCGAAGAACATGCCTTCCCGCTTTTCGCCGGTCTGCATCGCGTCCGCCTGCGCAATGTCAGCGACAATTGCCTGCGGGAGAATGCCTAGAATTGCCATCGGAAAAGCCGCCACAAAGACGACAAGAAGTCCCCAGACCATGCCGCCGATGCCGAACAGCCCGGAAACCGCCGTTACAACATAAGCGAGGGAGAGCCCGCAGAAGCCGAAAAGCACGATCTGCTTCTTGTTGCAGCGGTGCGCGATGAAATTCACGAGCGGATAGCAGGCAAAAGAGAGCAGTGTCATGCCGACGTACAGCAGTGTAGTCATTGTTTCCGGCAGGCCCATCAGCTTGGTGATGAAGAACGGAAGGCCTGTCTGGAAGATCGTAAGCGCGATGAAATACAGGACATCACTGCCGACAAAAACGCGGAAGTCTTTATTGCGGAATGTTTTGGCGAGAGAACGGAATGCGTCGTCGTTCGTCGGCTTCACGTCGATATAATCGGTTTCTCTGATCGTGAACGTCGGAACAAGAAGCGCGGCAAGCCCCATCACGGATAAAAGAAGGAAAGTTGCACGGATCGCGTTGACACGGCCAAGAGACGGTGTCAGAGCGCCCCAGATGTACGGCGCTGCATAGCCGACCGCCGAACCCAGAAGAAAGGTGCAGGAAATATAGGTGGAAATGCTGATTCTTGTATCCTGCGTTGTGCCAAGCTCCGAAATCAGAGCGTTATAGGGCGTGCAGTAGGTCGTCATAAACAGGTAAAACAAAAGCAGTGTAACAAGCAGCCAGAAGCCGTTCACCGCAGAAACGCCGTTCACCGGCGCCCAGAAGACAAGCACGGTGATCAGAGCGAACGGCACTGCGATTTTTCGCATGAACGGAATTCTGCGGCCAGCGGGATTCTTCGAGCGGTCAGACAGATTGGCAATCAGAGGATCCGTGACCGCGTCAAAAATACGGCCGAGCGCGGCAATCGCGCCGATGATCGTCGCGACGCCGAAGATCACACGCCCCTGCGGTATGAAGAGCGTCTGCCCCTGCGCAATGGAATCCTGCGTCGGCTCATAGAAGTAGACCAGCCAGTTGGTGATCAGAGCCGACAAAACAGACCAGCCGAACTGACCGATCGCAAAGCACCACATTTTCCCTTTTGTAAGTTTTTTCATGTAACCCCTCCACATAAGTAATTATTTATCCAGATCCGGGCGTTCCCGCATCCCCGCGTAGTCAAAGTACAGGTGCCGGATCAGCGCATGCGTCTGATTGTCATAAACAAGAATCTGCACATCGATATTGCCGTTGTTCGTATAATCCAGAAGATTGTCCGTAAGATCGTCTCCGACGCTTAAAAGATTATAATTCTCGTCGGGACTTACGAAATTCACTTTTCCGAAACTCGCGTCAAAGTCTTTGATCGGCACGTTTCCGAGTGTCTCCACGGTATTGCCCTCCGCGCTGTCATGCACAAGACAGTAGGAGCGGTGGCTTTTGGAGACTGCTTCAATTCCCCGTGTCCCGGACAGCTTTTCGATGAGTCGGATGAGCGTACTGTCGTAAAATGCATTGGAACTGCGGTTGATGAAGATGATTGAACTCACCTCCGGAAACTGCAGAGTCATCAGCTCCGAGTAAAGATCAGACGGATTGCAGGCCGCGTCCAGAATGGTATCCTGCCACTTTTTCTGCGCGTCTTCCCACTCCCGATAGGATGGATCGCCCCGGTGATCGGCAAGAATGCCAAGACCGCCCAGCGCGTTCCCAAGATACGCTGTGACCTTGTACTGTCCCATCGCGTTCAGATGCCCCCGGTCGGACAAGTCACTCTTATGGTCAATTATATTCTTTACATACATCAAATTAAAGTATGGTATATGGAACTCATCTGCAATTTTCTGCGCGCTGTTTCCCGCCCTCTGATAGTCTTCGGAAGCGGAGAACGGCACCTGCACGAGAATGACCTGAATTCCTTTTTCCTGACAAAGCGAAATCATCTTTCGAAGATAGTCCGCGGCGATGGTTTCTCCCTGCATGGCGTCCTGCGGATCAAGAAGCGGAAACTCTTCAATATTCGGCTCTACCTCAAAGTGTGCTTCTGCGCCAAAAAGGTGATTTGTCCTGTCTTCGCCCTTCTTCCCGAGCAGAAGGTAATCGTCCGCCGAGAGCCCGGACCAGCGGCTGTGGTATTTGATGAAGTCGAAAAGGAAGGATGCACGGTTTGTTTTGTCCTGCAGAAGGTCACGAACTGCCGCAGCTTTGTTCTTAGTAAGCGGAAAAGCATCCATATTCAGATGGAGCTGGTCAATGGAAGCCTGCCGGGTACCCTCGTCTTCCGTACCGGTCATGACATCGACATACCTGTAATCTTTTTCAAGCATGAAGGTGTCGATCACAACACATTTCGGCGTACAGTAATCCAGTGCGTTTACCAGTTCCCAGTATGTTGCAGGCAGGATGCTGCCATGGCCTCCCATATTATAGGAAGTAATCCCGTGCTCCCCGTATAGCTGCACAGGATTGATGCCGTCGATCACATGGGAGGAACCCAGAAAGAGGACGTCGAGTTTGTTCTCCCGGGCTTCATCGAAGAAAGCGTTATATTTGATCTTACTGTCTTTGTTCTCGAGAAGGCGTGCCGCAGTGACAATGCAGGCTGTCAGCGCCAGTAAAAACAAAACACTTTTCACAAAACGGAAGAATCCGTGTTTCATCGTGACCTCCTCAGAACTGTGAATAGATGAAGGTGGAAGCGTCATAGCCGGGTCCCCAGACGCCGCAGACTGTGACAAGGAGAACAAGTGCGATCATGAGCGGCCAGCGGAGCCAGATACCGCAGCGGGCAAGGCTCTCTTTGAGGGAAATGCCGCGCAGATGGAGCAGATCGTGCAGGAACAGCATTGCAATGCCTGCAAGAAGGAGTTTCATGTTGTTCATGTCAAGGCCCAGCTGATACAGTGTGCCATCCGTGAAGATCCACGGCGAAAAGCCCCGCATGGAGCGGATAATTGTCACGGCGCTCTGCATATCCGGCGAGCGGAAAAAGATCCACGCGAACGACACAAGGACGAAAGTTACGAGAACTTTCAGCACGCGGTGGGACAGCGCGGCGCGGTCGATGTGGAGGAGGCGGACTGTTTTGTCCCGAAGCGGGCCAAGAAGGTAGCCGGTGATCTGATACATGCCGTGCAGAAAGCCCCAGAACAGGAATGTGACGCCGGCGCCGTGCCAGAGCCCGCTGACTGCGAAAACAATCAGTATGTTCAAATACCTTCGGATCTGCCCTTTTCTGCTGCCGCCGAGCGGAATGTAAAGGTAATCGCGGAACCAGTACGAAAGCGAGCGGTGCCATCTGCGCCAGAACTGTGCGACCGACCCACTGAGGTACGGGCGGTCGAAGTTATCCATGAGCTCAATGCCGAGGATCCTGGCGGCACCGGTCGCGATCGAAGAATAGCCTGCGAAGTCGCAGTAGATCTGCACGGAATAGAGCAAAACAGCAAACACCACGAGAGTTCCCTGATACGCCGCGGGATTCTGATAGACCGTGTCAACGACGATGCGGATCCTGTCCGCGAGAACAAGCTTCATAAAATAGCCGAAGAGCATGGTCAAAGCACCGTCTCTGACCATGTCCGGATCGAAAGATTTCGGGTTTTCGAGCTGCGGAATCAGATGTCCTGCGCGTTCAATCGGGCCGGAGAGGACCGCCGGGAAGAACGATACAAACAGGGCGTAGGTCAGGAAATTTCTCTCCGCGCGGATCTTTCCGCGGTAAACGTCGATCAGATATCCGCCGGCGGCAAGTGTATAGAACGATATGCCAAGCGGCAGGATCATATTGAGCGGATGAAATTCTTTCCCCGCGGCGGAGAAGATCGAAGCGAGCGTGAAATTCAGATATTTCGCAGCGTACAGGATGCCGAAATGAAGAAGGAGTGATAGCGCAAGAATCTGCTTCTTCCTGTTCCGGGAGCTGCTGCCGTCCATCAGGCGGGCAGCCGTATACGTGATGATACAGGAAGCAAACAGAAGGACCGCGCCTTTTCTGTCGCCGGTAAGATAGAAAAACCAGCTGGCTGCCAGAAGCCAGTATTTGCGGAATCTGCCGGGCAGAAGATAAGATACCAGTGCGGTCAGGGGAAGAAACAGCAAAAACGAAAAAGAAGTAAACTGCATATTGTTCACCAGAGATCGTATGATGCGGAAAAACAAAAAAATAGCCTGTGGCCTTACATAAAAAATGGAGAAGCCTTACGGCTTCTCCGGAACATCTGCGGAAGAAGGGACTTGAACCCTCACGGCATTACTGTCACAAGAACCTTAATCTTGCTCGTCTACCAGTTCCGACACTTCCGCATTTGTGAAATTGTGCTGCAGCCACTTATTACATAAGTGATGCAGAAGAAGGGACTTGAACCCTCACGGCCTTGCGGTCACAGGCACCTGAAGCCTGCGCGTCTACCAATTCCGCCACTTCTGCATGTCCTTGCTTTCCGGCAAGCTCTGCAAGCAAGGATTATATTACCGCATGGGAATCACCTCGTCAACACTTTTTTTAAAAAAGTCAAAAAGCCTTTCCTGAAAAAAAGGAAATCGCGGCTTCATTCATAATATAAATAATATCAGGCTGTTCGCTCTGAATGTGCGCAGGCCGGCTGCGCGAACTGACTGCGCGGCTTGTTCAACTGCAGGCGCGGAAGAGGAAGACAGCAGAAGGAGAAATATATGCTGATCCGGGAACAACTCGAAGAGCGTGAGAAGGAAATTCTTGCCCCGTGGGCGGCTTTTTCCGTAAATTCGAAAGGAAGAGAAAGGGAGGAGGCGCAGGATGACCTGCGGCCTGTTTTTCAGAGGGACCGCGACAGGATTCTGCACAGCAAATCTTTCCGACGCCTCAAAGATAAAACGCAGGTATTCATCATGCCGGACGGCGATCACTACCGGACAAGAATGACGCATACGCTGGAAGTATCGCAGAACGCCAGAACGATCGCGAAGGCGCTGCGGCTCAACGAGGACCTGACCGAGGCAATCGCTCTTGGGCATGACCTCGGGCATACACCGTTCGGACACGCGGGCGAACGGGTATTGAACCGTCTGTGCAGTGAGGGCTTCAACCATGCCGTGCAGAGTGTGCGGGTTGTGGAAATCCTTGAAAAAGACGGAAAGGGTTTAAACCTGACCTGGGAGGTACGGGACGGCTTTCTGAATCACCAGACAGCCGGAAATCCGGCTACGCTCGAGGGAAGGATTGTGCGGTATTCTGATAAGATTGCCTATTTCCACCACGATATGGACGACGCGATCCGGGGCGGGATATTAACGGAAGCAGATGTGCCGGAAGAAATCGCAAGTGTTCTCGGTCATACGAAGGAAGAACGGCTGGATACATTTGTGCATGATATTATCGCGACCAGCATGGGAAGGCCGGTCGTCGAGATGTCGCCTGCGGTCGCGAAGGCGTTTTCGGATTTCCGCAAGTTCCTGTTTGAGAGTGTGTACACCAACCCAAAAGCCAAGGGCGAAGAGAAAAAGGCAATGGGCGTCGTGGAGACGCTGTACCAGCACTATCTGGCAAATATAGACGAGCTGCCGCCGTATCTGCAGAAGAGGCGGGAAATGGGAGATTCAAATGAGCGGGTCGTCTGCGACTATATCAGTTCGATGACGGACCGGTTCGCGATTGCACGGTATGAAGATATCTATATTCCGCGGTGCTGGCAGTAAATGAGAGATTACGGGAGGAAGTTACAGTAAGGATGTATTATCCTCAGGAAATCATAGATCAGGTAATCGCCGCGAACGACATTGTATCTGTGATCGGCGAACATGTACATATGAAACGTTCGGGCTCGGGCTATATGGGCCTGTGTCCGTTCCACAATGAGAAGTCGCCGTCGTTTTCGGTATCGCCGGGGAAGCAGGTTTATCATTGTTTTGGCTGCGGCGAAAGCGGAAATGTGGTTACATTCGTAATGAAATACGAAAATGCCACATTTCAGGAAGCATTGAAAATCCTTGCGGACCGGGCGGGCATCAAGCTCCCCGAAGCACAGTACAGCGAAGAATCGAAGAAGAAAAACGAGCAGCGGGACAGGCTTTTTGCAATCAATAAAGACGCGGCAACCTACTATTTCCGGCTGCTGCGTTCTCCCCGTGGAAGACGCGGAATGGACTATTTCAGACAAAGGCAGCTTTCCGATGAAACTCTGAACCGGTTCGGACTTGGTTTCGCGGACGGCGCGGACTCCGATCTGGTCGCGTACCTTCGAAAGCGCGGATACGCGGACGAAGATATTCTGTTGTCGGGCGTTGCCGCCTTTGACGAAAAGAGAGGGCTCCATGACAAGTTCTGGAACAGAGTCATGTATCCGATTATGGATGTCACGAACCGCGTGATCGGTTTTGGCGGACGGGTCATGGGAGACGGCAAACCGAAGTACCTGAATTCTCCGGAAACGCCGATTTTCGATAAATCGCACAACCTTTACGGCCTGAATCTGGCAAAACGAAGCCGGTGCGGATACTTTATCCTCTGCGAAGGCTACATGGATGTCATCGCGATGCATCAGGCCGGATTTTCACAGGCGGTCGCTTCCCTCGGAACTTCCTTTACCGAAGGACAGGCGCAGATTTTAAAGCGCTATGTTCCGACAGTGCTGCTTTCCTACGACAGTGACGGTGCCGGTGTCAAGGCCGCGATGCGGAACATCGGTATTCTGCATAGCGCGGGACTCACCGGCAAGGTCGTCGACCTTCGTCCGTACAAGGACCCCGACGAGTTCATGAAAGGCGCGGGCAGGGAGGAATTTCAGAAACGCCTCGACAATGCCGAAAACAGTTTCCTGTATCAGATCCGGCAGATGCAGACAAACTATGACCTGTCGGACCCGGCCGCGCAGACCAGGTTTTATCATGAAATCGCGAGAAGACTCTGCGAATTCGACGACGAGATCGAGCGCGAAAACTATACGAAGAAGATGGCGGATCTATATTTTATTCCGCTGGAAACACTCAGAAGAGAAGTGGCGTCCTATCAGATGGCAGGCGGCGCACAGACTTTACAGACAAGGCAGCTGCAGCGGCAAAAGCCTGTGAATCTGACAGAGGGAAAGCGGCGCGGGAAGCTCGAAGAGGCAAAACGCAGGAACGAGCGGCTGCTTCTGACCTGGATTTCCGACGATCCGGCCGTCTATCCGCAGCTTCGCCCGTACCTTCGGGCGGAAGATTTCGCCGAGGGCGTTTACAGAACAGCCGCCGGAAGGTATTTTGAGATACTGGACAAGCGGTACGGAGACGCTCTGCAGGTAGAGGCGGGGACTCTGCCGGAAGGCAGCGCTTCGCCGGCGGCGGCCGTGGCTTGTTTTGACGGCGAAGAGGAGCAGAAAGAAGCGGCGCAGCTCTTCGAGACCAGAATGGACGGAGTGCAGACGAAAGAAGAGCGGGAAAAGGCGCTCAAGGACGTCATTCTGTCCGTCAAGAGGAACGCACTCGAACAGAGCATGCTTTCGCTGCAGGGAAATCCAAACGCGCTGCAGACCATTGTGAAACTCAAAAAGCAGATTGCCGATCTCGAAAAACTGGAGATCCGGATCACACAATAAAGAAAGGGATCAATATGCCTACAAGAAAGAAAACGACAGCGGTAGAAGACAAAACAGCAAAGGGAAAGAAAGCGGATCAGATGACATCCGAGGAGAAACAGACGCAGTTCCGGGAAAAGCTCGCGTACGTTTTAAAGCTCGCGAAGAAAAACGACAACATGATCGATCAGAAAGACATCGATGCGGCTTTCGCAGAGTGTTCTCTGAGCGACGACGATATGGACAGCGTAACGAATTTCCTCGAGCAGCAGGGAATTCAGATCAATGCGGAGGGCGCGGATGATGATGATTCGGCCGACCTTCTGGAAGACGATGACAATGATGACGCCACGGCAAGCGAGTTGGCTGCGATTGAGCAGAGCGAGCGCGAAGAGGCGGAATCGGAGCAGAACGGCCTTTCCGACGGGAGCGACGTTATCAATATCGAGGATCCGGTCCGCATGTATCTGAAAGAGATCGGCAAAGTGCAGCTTCTGTCCGCGGAGGAAGAAATCCGGATCGCGAAGGCGATGGAACGCGGCCAGATCGCGCAGAGGATTCTTGCTCTGGACGAGATGAAAGCGCTGCCGGAGAATGACAGGGCATTCAAGGTCACCGCGGAAATGGCGGAAAGCTGCATTCAGAAGCACAAGAAAGGACAGGCGGGAGAGACGGGCGAAGAAGAACCCGAAATCGAAGAGGAGGCGGATGAGGCGGCCGAGCGCGAGGAAGAGCAGGAAGACGAAAACGAGCCTGCTACCTTCCGCCGCAAAACCGCCACTGACGCGCAGGAAGTGGAAGAACTGGTCAAGTTCTTCACCGGCATGACCAAGAGCTCGCTGAACGATGTGATCTATGACGGCGAAGAGGCCAAGGACAAGCTGGTCGAAGCGAACCTGCGTCTGGTTGTCAGTATTGCCAAACGCTACGTTGGCAGAGGAATGCTGTTCCTTGACCTGATTCAGGAAGGGAATCTGGGCCTGATCAAGGCTGTGGAGAAATTTGATTTCCGAAAAGGCTTTAAGTTCTCGACTTATGCGACATGGTGGATCCGTCAGGCGATTACAAGAGCGATCGCCGACCAGGCGAGAACAATTCGTATTCCGGTACACATGGTCGAGACGATCAACAAGCTGATCCGCGTTTCAAGGCAGCTGCTGCAGGAGCTTGGCAGAGAACCCTCGCCGGAGGAAATTGCGGAGAAGATGCAGATTCCGGTAGAGCGTGTGCGTGAGATTATCAAGATTTCCCAGGAGCCGGTTTCTCTTGAAACGCCGATCGGTGAAGAGGAAGACTCGCATCTCGGCGATTTCATTCAGGATGAAAATGTTCCGGTGCCGGCTGACGCGGCGGCATATACGATGCTCAAGGAACAGCTCAAGGAAGTGCTCGGAACGCTGACTGTCCGTGAGCAGAAAGTGCTGCGCCTGCGCTTCGGACTCGATGACGGCAGGGCAAGAACACTGGAGGAAGTTGGCAAGGAGTTTAATGTTACGCGTGAGCGTATCCGCCAGATTGAAGCCAAAGCACTCCGCAAGCTCCGCCATCCGAGCCGTTCCAGAAAGCTCAAGGATTATCTGGACTAAGGAGCAGTATGATCAATCTGTCGAAAAGACTGCAGACCATAGCGGATTTTGTAACGCCCGGCAGCAGAATCTGCGATGTTGGCTGCGATCATGCATATCTGGACATCCGGCTGCTGCAGCAGGAGACGATTCCTTCGGCGCTCGCGATGGATGTCGCACCCGGGCCGCTCTCTATCGCGCAGCAGAACCTTATGCTGACCGGGCTTTTAGGCCGCTGTGAAACACGGCTTTCGGACGGCCTTGCAGGCTACAAAAAGGGCGAGGCGGGAACGCTTGTGATCGCCGGAATGGGCGGGCGGCTCATGGCTTCCATTCTGAGCGCTGATCCGGACAAAACAGAGAGCTTCCGGGAACTGATCCTCTCTCCGCAGTCCGAGCCGTGGCTGGTCCGGGGTTGTCTTTCGCTTTCCGGTATCGGGATTACAGATGAGAAGTGCGTGGAAGAAGACGGCAAGTATTACTGCGTTATGAAAGCCGTTCCGGGAGCACCATGCATACGCCCTGACTGGGGCGCGGTGCTTCAGCGGATAGACGAAATGTCGGACGAAGAACTGTCGCAGGCAGGCGTGGAGCGCGGCAGTATCCGCAGAATTCTTTCCAGTGAACCGTTCCGCGCCGGAGTGGAAGCGGAATACGGGCCGTGCCTTATTAAAAACGCGGATCCCTGCCTGAAAAAGCAGCTGCTCGGAGCACTGAAAAGCCGCATTTCAGTATATAATAAACTGTGTGAGCAGACAGATCCCGGCGTGGCGGCGAAGACAAGAATGCAGGTGCTCCGCGGGGAAATCGGAAGGATGCAGGCGCTCGCGTTTGCGCTGTGTTACGCGATCTGACGTTACGATGCGGCTGCGTGTTGCTATCAGGAGTTTTTACTATGCGATTATCTGAAATTATGAAGCAGCTGGAGGAGTTCTGCCCGGCATCGTTCGCGCAGGACTGGGATAATGTCGGCCTGCAGGCAGGCCGTGCGGACAAGGAAGTAAAGAAAGTCCTTATAGCGCTCGACTGCACGAGCGAGATTGTCGACGAGGCAGTGCGGTGCGGGGCGGATCTTGTTTTGACGCATCATCCGCTTCTGTTTAACGGCATCCAGCATGTGACTGATCAGGATTTTGTCGGCAGGCGGATCGTGCGGCTGCTGCAAAATGATATATCTCTGTATTCGATGCACACGAATTTCGATGTCATGGGCATGGCAGGTGAGGCGGCGGAGAAGCTGCGGCTTCTGCATCCCGATGTTCTCGAGGTCACATATGAAGATTCGATCTCGCGGGAAGGCCTCGGGCGGATCGGCGAGCTGCCCGAGCACATGACACTGGAGGAGACGGCGCAGCTTGTGAAAGAGGTGTTCCGCATACCGGGTGTCCGCTGTTACGGGGATCCGCAGCAGGCGATTGTCACGGTCGCTGTCATGCCGGGTTCCGGCAAAGACGAGCTGGATCTTGCCGCAGAGAAAGGCGCGGATGTGATGATTACGGGGGATGTCTCTCATCACGCGGGGCTTGACGCTTTGGAAAAGGGAATCGCGGTTATCGATGCCGGACACTACGGCGTTGAAAAACTGTTCATTCCATATATGAAGGATTATCTGGAGCGGGAGATGCCGGAGCTTTCGGTCGTCTGCGCGAAGGAGAAGGAGCCGTTTTTCGAAGTATAGGGAGGTCTCTCATGCCGGAAATTTTTGTGAACGGGGAACACATTAACTGCGACAAAGGGACATCATTCGAGACAATCGCGAAGATGTACCGGGATAAGTATGCCGCGCCGATTGCCCTCTGCCTTTTTAACGGCAAGATGCGCGAGCTTTCGAAGCGGGTCGATAAGGACGGAATTCTGACCTTCATCACGACGGCTTCGCCGGCAGGACACGCGGCTTATGCGCGGACAGCGATCATGATGCTCGTCAAGGCGGTCAAGGACGCGGCGGGCATGGATGTCAAAGTCGAGTTTACGCTCGGCAAGGCCTATTACTGCACTCTTCTGGGCGACATCAAGGTAAACGATGCGCTGCTTCGTTCGCTGAATGAGAAGATGCGGGAAATGGCGGAAAAGAATCTGCCGATCGGCAAAAAGACTTATCCGATTGACGATGCGATGACGCTGTTTCACCAGAAAGGCATGGGCGACAAGGAGAAGCTGTTCCACTTCCGCAGAAGCTCCACAATCAACGTCTATTCGCTGGACGGCTTTTATGATTATTATTACGGATACATGCTGCCTTCGACCGGCTATGTCAATCTGTTCGAGGTCCTTTCGTACAAGGGCGGGATTCTTCTGAATCTTCCAGGGGAAGAGAGCCCGAACGAACTGACGCCGTTTGAAGAGGAGCCGAATCTTTACGAACAGCTGATGCTTTCGACGCAGTGGGGGGACCTCGTTGATATTTCCACGGTCGGCGACCTGAATGAAGCAGTCTGTGAAGGCAATATCAGCGATATGATTCTCGTGCAGGAAGCGCTGCAGGAGCGCAGAATCGGCGATATCGCGGAGGAAATCTACAACCGCCCGGATGTGAAGTTTGTCCTTGTGGCGGGGCCGTCTTCTTCCGGCAAAACAACATTTGCCCACCGGCTCTCGATTCAGCTGCGTTCGTTCGGGCTGCGGCCGCATATCATCAGCATGGACAACTGGTTTGTCAACAGGGAGAAGACGCCGGTCGATATTGACGGCAATTATGATTTTGACTGCATTGAAGCAGTGGATACCGAACTGTTTAACGAGGATATGGCGGCGCTTCTTGCAGGAGAGGAGGTTGATCTTCCGACCTTCGATTTCAAGAAGGGCAAACGCGTTTACAAAGGGCAGAAGCTGCGCATGGATGAAGACGACATTCTGGTCATTGAAGGCATTCACGGCCTGAATCCGATCTCGTCCAGAGAACTGCCGGACGAGAATAAGTTCAAGATCTATACGAGTGCTCTGACGAGTCTTAACATTGACGAGCACAACCGGATTTCCTCGGCGGACACACGGCTCTTGCGGCGCATTGTGCGTGATGCGAGAACCAGAGGCAATTCCGCACAGGAAACGATCGACGGCTGGAAAAAAGTCCGCGAAGGAGAAGAGAAGTACATTTTCCCGTTCCAGAACAACGTGGACGCGGTTTTCAATTCCGTACTGATTTACGAGCAGGCGGTGCTCAAACAGTTTGCAGAGCCGCTCCTTTTCAACGTGCAGAAGGACGAGCCTTCCTATTATGAGGCAAAAAGGCTTCTGAAGTTCCTCGATTACTTCGTCGGAATTGATACGGCAGCTATTCCCGCGAATTCGATCTGCAGGGAGTTTGTCGGCGGCGGCTGTTTTCCCGTATAATTTCGATTTGTCATATCTAACAAGTTGTGTTAAATTAATTCACTGTAAGCAGAGCAGGCGATCGCGGCCACGGCTGCCACGGCAGCATCCGAAAGGAAGTGGGTGAGGAAAGTCCGGGCTTCACAGGGCATGGATACCGGTTAACGGCCGGCGGAGGTAACTCCCGGGAAAGCGCAGCAGAGAACAGACCGCTGCCGCGGAAGCGGCAGTAAGGGTGAAACGGCAGTGTAAGAGACTACCGCTTCCCCAGTAATGGGGAAGGCATTGCAAGCCCTATCCGAAGCAAGACCGAGCAGAGAACAGTTCATAGAAGCATCCGGCCCGGATGCGGACAGTTGTCCCTGTTTTCAGGTGGGTCGCTTGATGCTGGCGGCAACGTCAGTACTAGAAAGATGATCGTCCAACGACATAACCCGGCTTATCGCTCTGCTTACTTGTTTGTTACCGCGGCCGCCACGAAAGAGGCGGCTTTTCGTTTTGCTTTCCTGTGCGTCTACGCGCAGGAACTGCCGGAGACAGAATTTCATGAGTATTTACAATCAGCCCATACGGAACAAGAAGCTTTTTACGGCCGTTATTGTCGCGGCGGTGCTCGTGATGTTTGTTCTCCGCGGAATTCTTTTACGGCAGGGCAAGGTCGGGACGCCTTCCGCCCTCTCTCCGGATCAGATTCAGCAGGAGCTGCAGAAGACCGAAATCCACGTGCGGACGGGCAGTGCGCAGGGGCACGGAACTGTTTTGCAGATGAACCGGCAGGACCGGAAAGATGTGTTCTATGTCGTAACGGCAGGCCATCTTCGCGGGGATGCAGGCGAAACGCTGCAGATTACAGACAGCACAGGAAACCCGTTTACCGGCGATGTCCGCAGCGAAAATACGAAGAAGGATTTCCTGCTGGTGCGATGTGAAGGGAAGGCACCGGAGAGCGTCAGCTTCTCGGAAGATCTTTATTATCAGACGAAGCAGGGCGATACGGTCTATTATTTAAAGAGCGACGGCACGCTTGCCGCGGGTACGGTTTTATCCGCATCTGCGGATGTGGAAGGCATCGGCAGCGGCATGCTGGTCATTGCAGGAGACGCGGAGAACGGCATGTCCGGCGGCGGTGTCTACAACAGCGCCGGGTATTATCTTGGCATGATCTCCGCAGGCACAGACGAAGGAACCATTGCGTGCGTTCCGGGCAACGTCATTGTAGACGCGTTCCGGAAGGCCCGCTGACATTTTTCAAGAAAGGCAGATGATATTTCATGACAAAGGTAGACATTATTTCCGGTTTCCTCGGAGCCGGCAAAACAACACTGATCAAGAAGCTTTTAAAAGAAGCTCTTGCGGGAACCAAAGTTGTGCTGATCGAGAACGAATTCGGAGAAATCGGTATTGACGGCGGCTTTTTAAAGGAAGCCGGCATTCAGATCCGCGAGATGAACAGCGGCTGCATCTGCTGCTCGCTGGTCGGCGATTTCGAGACATCGCTCTCTCAGGTAATGGAGCAGTACGCGCCCGAGAGAATCCTGATTGAGCCCTCCGGCGTAGGCAAACTCGATGATGTCATGCGCGCGATTGACAACGCGGCAAAACATATCCCGGATATGAAGCTGAACAGCGCCGTAACAGTTGTTGACGCCAAGAAAGCCAAAATGTACATCAAGAACTTCGGCGAGTTCTTTCTCAACCAGATCGAGAATGCCGGCACAATTATCCTGACACGCACGGATATCGCTTCGCAGGAGCAGATTGACGCAGCGGTTGATCTGATCCGTGAGCACAACAGCAAGGCGACAATTATCACTACGCCGCTCGCTCAGCTGGACGGCAGACAGATTCTCGAAACATTTGAAGGAAAAGAGGATCTGAACGCACAGATTCTCGCGGAAGTTCTTGCAAGTGAGGAAGCCTGCCATCATCACCATCATCATCACGACGGTGAGTCACACAAGATCGTCGATGAAGAGGGCAATGTTGTTTACAGAGCGCACCATGACCATGATGATGACGACCATGATCATGAGGAGCACGAGCATCACCACGACCACGATCATGAAGAGCATGAGCACCATCACGACCATGATCACGAGGAGCATGAGCACCATCACGACCATGATCACGAGGAACATGAGCATCATCATGACCACGATGCGGATGATATCTTTGAAAGCTGGGGAATGGAGACACCGAACAAGTACACGGCAGAAGAAGTTGAGAATATCCTGAAGAAGCTCGATGATAATAAGACCTATGGTATCGTCCTGCGCTCCAAGGGTATGCTGCCTTCCGCAAACGGCACATGGATTCATTTCGACTATGTCCCCGGCCAGCCGCAGGTACGTACCGGTGCGGCGGACGTTACCGGCAAGATCTGCGTGATCGGTTCGCAGCTGAATCAGGACGCGCTTGAAAAGCTCTGGAAGCGCAGATAAGACAGAAGGAGAAACTATGGCAGAGAGAATCCCAGTTTATGTGATCAACGGATTCCTTGAAAGCGGCAAAACATCATTCTTCGCATATACGATCGGACAGCCCTATTTCCAGTCCAAAGAGAGAACGCTTCTGATCCTGTGCGAGGAAGGTGAGGTAGAGTACAGCGAAAAGCTCCTGAAGCATACGCTTACAGATGTCGTTACCGTCGAGAAGCAGGAAGATCTTACGCCTGCGTTCATGATGGCGCTCAACGCCAAATACCACCCGGGCCGCGTTCTGATCGAATGGAACGGCATGTGGAATTACAGGGAATTCCATCTTCCGAGCGCATGGATGCTGGAGCAGCAGATTACCTGCATTGACGCTTCCACTTTCGGCGTTTATTATTCGAACCTCGCGATGCGGTCGCTGTTATTTGAGGAGCTCAAAGGCTCCGAGCTGGTCATGTTCAACCGCTGCGATGACATTGATGAAGAGACACTGATCAAATATAAGAGAAATGTCAAGGCGATCTGCCAGCAGGCGGATCTGATCTTCGAAGACAAAGACGGCGAGATTGACATGACAACCGAAGAGGATCTTCCGTTTGATATCAATGCCGATGTCATTGATCTTCGTAAGGGAATCGATTATGGCGTCTGGTATCTTGATGCGATGGAGCATCCGGAAAGGTATGACGGCAAAACAATCCGCTTCACCGGCATGGTCGCCCGACCGGATGATTTCCCGAAGGGATATTTTGTCCCCGGCAGGATGGCGATGACCTGCTGCGCGCAGGATATGCAGTTTCTGGGGTATGCGTGCGCATATGATCAGGAGAAGATTGACGCGATCAGGGAAAAGAGCTGGGTGGAAATCACGGCGGATGTCAGATTCGAGGATTTCAAGGAATATGAGGGAAAGGGCATTGTTCTTCATGCAAAGAGCGCAGCTCTGACCAGAGAACCGGAAGACGCGGTTGTCAATTTCGCCGGCTGATCCGGTGGTTTAAGCCGCAGGCAGCGTTGCCTGCGGCTTTTTAACTTAAAAACAGCCCTGCAGAGAGATTCAAACCACTCTGCAGGGCTGTTTCATCAATCGATTGAATTTATAAAATGCGGACGAACTCAGTCCATCTTAGCAACGGAAGAAGCGAGCTTCGAAACCTTGTTGGCAGCAGTATTCTTGTGAAGAACACCCTTTGTCGCAGCCTTGTCGATGGTAGCTTCCGCCTTCTTGAGGGCATCCTGTGCTGCAGCCTTGTCTCCGCTCTCAACAGCAGTGCGAACGTTCTTGATTACGGACTTAACGCCGGTCTTGACAGCCTTGTTCGCCTCGGCCTTCTTATTGCTGGTGAGAATTCTCTTCTTGGCAGATTTGATGTTTGCCATGTAAAATACCTCCATATAAAACACGCGTGATTGGATTTTATGTTATATCCGGATGTACTCCGCGATATCAGCCGCGATGTGCCATTGATCCGGACACGGACGTTCTTTGACACATACACCAAGATAATAACCATCTGCGGCGATAATGTCAAATACTTTATATTAATTCTTGCAGAAAACCGAAATCTGTGGTATATAATTATCCATATGCGGAGACTTCTGCGCCTTCGCGATTATATGAATTTAAAGGATACTGATATGGGTACTGTTCGTTTAATCTTAACTATTGCTCTGATTATCATCAGCGTCGTTCTGACTGCCATCGTTCTGATGCAGGAGGGCAAGTCTCAGGGACTCGGCGCAATTGCGGGCGCCGCAGAGACGTACTGGGGCAAGAACAAAGGCCGTTCCATGGAGGGAAGGCTTGTTAAGCTTACAACGATTCTCTGCGTAGTTTTCTTCGTTCTGTGCACGCTTCTGGATATGAAGGTGCTCTGATCAGAGCGGAACGGATGGAATGATTACGGATTCGCAGGCGCCCCATGGACGGGGCGTCTTTTTTTATCCCTGCCAGCAGCTGCAGGCGCCGCGGGTGTACGCCGGCAGCGGCAGCGGGTGCCGCGAGGCAGAGCAGAACGTGCCCTTTAGAAAGAAGGAAGATTGAAACAAAAGAATGAAACATATATGGAAGGTGTTTTTACTTCCACTACAAAGGGCTTCGGCTTTGTTACAGCCGAAGGCCTGCCGCAGGATCTGTATGTTCCCGCAGAGTTTACAGGAGGCGCGTTCTACGGTGACAAGGTTCTGGTAAAACTGCTTCCGACCTTCAGCGGGAATATTATACCCGCAGGCAGGGACGGCCGAAAGCAGGAGGCGGAAGTTGTAAGAATTCTGGAAAGAGGCATCAAACGCCTGACAGGAACCTTCAGCCGCGTGAACCATCAGGCGCTGGTCACACCGGACAACCATAAAATCAGCCGGCAGATTCTGATCCGTCCGGAGGATACCATGCGGGCCGTGAACGGCCACAAGGTGGTTGTTGAAATGACCGATTACGGCTTCGGGAAACGTCCTCCGGAGGGAAAAATCGTTGAAATTCTGGGGCACATGGATGACCCGGGCGTGGATATACTTTCCATTATCCGCGCGTACAATCTGCCCGGTGAATTTCCGGAAGAAGCCATGGAAGAAGCGCGGCGGCTGCCGCAGGAGCTGACCGGTGTTTTGCCATCGCGAAACGAGGACGATCCGGCGCCCGGACGACGTGAAGACCTTCGAGGGCAGATTGTTGTAACGATCGACGGTCCGGACACGAAGGATATTGATGACGCGATCTCCGTAGAAAAGGACGGGGACAATTATATTCTGGGTGTTCACATCGCGGATGTCTCCGAGTATGTCCACGAGAACTCCGCACTCGATCAGGAAGCGCTGCGCCGCGCGACCAGCATCTATCTGGTTGACCGTGTGATACCGATGCTGCCACATGAGCTTTCAAACGGTATCTGCTCTCTGAATCCGGGGGAAGACCGGCTGGCACTCAGCTGCATTATGACCATCGATCACGAAGGGAAACTTCTGGACAGCAGGATCACGGAATCGCTGATCCGCTCCAGAGCAAAACTCAGCTACCCCGGTGTCATGAAGCTTCTGGAAGACGGCGACACATCTGAAATTACGCAGCAGCTCGGGCAGCAGGGCATCCGTCGCGGTATGATTACGAGAACACGTGAGATTGTCCGGATGCTGCGCAGAGCGAAGCGGCTGGCTTCTGTTTTGCACAAACAAAGACGGGCACGCGGGTCCATCGACTTTGATTTCGCGGAGAGTGAAGTTCATCTCGATGAAAAGGGAAGACCTGTGGATATTGCTGCGCACGAAAGAAACGCGGCTACGGAAATGATTGAAGATTTCATGCTGATAGCGAATGAAACGGTTGCTTCGACGTTTTACTGGCTGGATGTGCCGTTCGTCTACAGGACACATGAAAAACCGCCGGAGGAGAAGCTGCGGCAGCTTCGGATGTTCATCCGCGGTTACGGCTATTCGCTCAAGGGATCTGCTTCGGACATTCATCCGCGGGAAATCAGCAGGCTTCTTTCAAAGCTTTCCGGCACGAAAGAGGAAGCGATGATCAGCAGGATGACGCTGCGCAGCATGTCCCGCGCGGAATACACGACGACCTGCAGCGGCCACTTCGGTCTGGCGCTTTCGTATTACTGCCACTTTACATCTCCGATCCGCCGGTATCCGGATCTGCAGATTCACAGGATCATCAAGGAATATCTGCACGGGAAGCTTTCAGACAAACGCCGCAGCCATTACGCACAGCTTCTGCCGGATGTCTGCAGGCAGTCCTCGCTGCGTGAGAGGCTTGCGGATGAGGCGGAGCGGGAGAGTATCAAGCAGAAGATTGCCGAATACATGAAAGAGCATCTGGGAGAAGAGTTTGAAGGTGTTATTTCCTCTGTCACGGGCTGGGGACTTTATGTGGAATTGCCAAATACCGTGGAGGGACTTGTGCCTGTCAGTTCCCTTCGGGATGATTACTATATTTTTAATCCGGAACAGTATATACTGACGGGAGAACATACGCACCGGACGTTCGAGCTCGGACAAAAGGTGAGCGTTATCGCAAGCGGCGCGGACATTATTATGCGGACAGTCGATTTCCGGCTTGCCGGAAAGGACGAGAGCAGGGATAAGGCTCCGCGTAAAGATGGGAGAAAGTCTGAACATGGCAGACGCAAACATAAAGCTGGTCGCAAATAATAAAAAGGCGTACCACGATTATTTCATAGAACAGAAATACGAATGCGGTATTGAGCTGTACGGAACCGAGATCAAATCGATCCGGCTCGGCAAATGCAGTGTCAAGGAAGCGTATGTGGACATCGAGAACGGAGAGGCCTTTGTCGACGGGATGAACATCAGCCCGTATGAAAAGGGCAATATCTTCAATCGCGATCCGCTGCGCAGACGCAAGCTCCTGCTGCACAAAAAGGAAATTCTGCAGCTTGCGTCCGCGGTTTCGGCAAAGGGGTATACGATTGTGCCGCTGTCCGTTTATCTGAAAAACGGTAAATGTAAGATCGAAATCGGACTTGCGCGGGGCAAACATCTGTATGACAAGCGTGAGTCGATCCGGAAGAATGACCTGCGGCGGGAGAACGAGCGGGACTTCAAGAACGAGTACAAGGGTTGATTTTGCGGCGCAATCTGCTAGAATGTATCTGACGGAAACGTATGTTTTCGTTTCACTTACGGGTTAGTAAAGGTTTCGACAGGGATCCTGCAGGTGGAGAAGCTATCCGAAGCCGATCGTCAAACGGCAAACTTAAATATAAACGCTAATAACAATAAGTTAGCTCTGGCTGCCTGATCGCAGTCAGCGTCGCCCGGAGGTCACCTGCGGCTTCCGGATACGGCGCCAATCACGCAGGAAACGACACGGGTCCTGTCTCAGATCCGCGGGCGTATTCGAGGCTACTGATTCTGCCGGATCGCTGATCGTCCGGCTTTTGAGGGAATGGTCTTAGGACACAACGCTCAGCTATGATAGTAGAAGTACATTGAATGGGTTTTTGGACACGGGTTCGATTCCCGTCTAATCCAGAAATTGTAATGTCTCCGCAGGAGACGTTACCTGCGCAGAGCCCATCCGAACGAAGTTCGGATTCTCGTGGCTCTGCTCCGTAGACGAGCCGTACACGAACACTCCGTGTACGGCTCTTTACGTTAAAGAAAGACGAGGCATTTTATGGACGCGGAATTCAGAGCAATTACTCCACAGGAGATAAACGAACTTGGAACTTACGAGATCGAAGAGCACCGGTATCTTTCCGATATCGGCTCCGACAGCTATGTCCTGCGGCACAGGAAGACCGGCGCGAGAGTTGCGATCCTGCCAAATGAGGACTCGAACAAGGTCTTCTATATCGGCTTCCGCACGCCGCCTGCCGATTCAACAGGAGTCGCGCATATCATTGAGCACACGGTTCTGTGCGGCTCGCGGGATTTCCCTGTCAAAGATCCGTTTATCGAAGTCGTGAAGGGCTCTTTGAATACGTTCCTGAACGCGATGACGTATCCCGACAAGACCGTATATCCGGTGGCATCCACCAATGAAAAAGATTTTGACAATCTGATGCATGTGTATCTGGATGCTGTTTTTCATCCGAATATCTACCGGGAGGAGAATATCTTCCGGCAGGAAGGATGGCATCTGGAGCCGGTACCGGATAAAGACGGTCATTACGACGCGGATAGCGAAATCACGGTCAACGGTGTCGTTTACAATGAAATGAAGGGTGTCATGTCCTCACCGGAGGATGTACTCTCGGACAAGGTACTGGCATCCCTCTATCCGCATACGACGTATGCGATCGTTTCGGGCGGAGACCCGAAACACATTCCGGAACTTACCTACGCGCAATATCTGGACTTTCACAGAAGGTATTATCATCCGTCGAACAGCTATATCTATCTGTACGGTGACATGGACATGAAGGAGAGGCTCCGTTATCTGGATGAAGCTTACCTTTCGCAGTATGAACAGCTGGATGTTTCTTCTGCAGTAGTGCCGGAGCCTCCGTTTACTTCGCCTGTCCGCGCGGAGTATCCGTATTCCATTCTGCCGGATGAGGACACAGCCGGCAAAACATATCTTTCGCTGAATTTCAGCCTTCCGACGAAAACGTCCGCGAAGGACAACCTCGGGATGAAAATTCTGGACTATGTACTCTGTGACAGCGAGGGCGCGCCATTAAAGGAAGCGTTGCGCAAAAGAGGAATCGGCCAGGATGTTATAAGCCTGTATGACGCCGGAATTCTGCAGCCTTATTATTCAATCTGCGCGCAGTACGCGGAGAAGGAGCAGCAGGAAGAATTCGAGAAGACGGTTTTTGATACATTCCGGGAGCTTGCGGATCGGGGAATCGACCGGAAAGCGCTGGCAGCCGGCATCAGTAATTATGAATTTCATTATCGCGAGGCGGATTTCGGCGCGTATCCGAAAGGACTGATTTACGGACTGGACGCGCTTGACACATGGCTGTATGACGACCGGAAGGTTTTTGACGGCTTAACGATCGGACCTTTATTTGACGAACTTCGCAAAGACGCGGAACGCGGCTGGTTCGAAGGGCTGATCCGCCGGTGTTTCCTGGACAATCCGCATAGAAGCAGCGTGATTCTGCAGCCGGTTCCGGGCCTGACCGAACAGAATGAGCAGCGCGAAAAGGAGAAAATGAAAGCGCTGCATGACAAGATGAGCGCGCAGGAAAGACAGAATCTCCTTTTGAAATACGAGGCGCTGCGGCGTTATCAGGAAACGCCTTCCACGAAAGAAGAACTGGCGACAATCCCCGTGCTTGAGAGAACGGATCTGGGCAGGAAAACGAAACCTCTAGTGAACCGGCTCCTTGCGCAAGAACCGGCGCCGGTTCTTGCGCATGATATTTTCACAAGCGGAATCGACTACGCAACCGCTGTTTTTGAGATTACGGATCTGCCGGACCGTCTCCTTCGTTATGCCGGTGTCTTCAAGACGCTTTTGCCCGCGCTTGATACACAGAATTACAGCTACAGCGCGCTCGACAACGAAATACACATCGTTTCGGGCGGCTTCAGCTTCGCTGTATCCGCATTCACCAGTTATCATGAAAACGGCAGTTATAAGCTGATCTTTGAAGCCGGCATGAAATCCATGCACCGGAATTTCAAAGAGTCACTGGAACTGCTCGGAGAGGTACTGCTGCGGACAAAATTCGATGATAAGGACAGAATCCGGACTGTATTGGAAGAAGAGCTTGCCGGCATGAAATCAAGCCTTCCTTCCGCAGGTCACAGCACGGCGGTGCAGCGTGCCAGCGCTTACCTGAGAGACGTTTACGCGAAACTGGACAGCGTGAACAATATTGGCGAATATGATACGCTGAAAGAGATTCTGGAGCACTTTGACGAGCAGTTTGACTGCTTGCGGAACGCGCTCGAAGAGCTTAGAAGCTGCATCTGCAGCAGGGCGCGCCTCCTGTTCGATATTATCGATGAGAAATCTCTGATTCTGGAAGATCTGCCTGCCATCCGCGAATTTGCTCTTTCGCTTTCTTCGAAAGAGACGTCTTCTGCTCCCGGGGATACCGGAAAGAATCTTTCCGGTACTACCGAGACATTTGCGAATGAGGGGCTGACGACCGCGGGGCAGGTGCAGTTTGTTTGCGCCGCAGGCGATTACTATAAAAAGGGCCTTCCTTACACCGGCGCCCTTTCCGTACTGCGTGCCATTCTGGGATATGATTATCTCTGGAACAATATCCGCGTAAAAGGCGGCGCGTACGGCTGCATGAGCGGCTTTTCCAGAAACGGCATCGGATATCTGGTTTCCTATCGCGATCCGCACCTTTCCGGCACCTTCGATGTCTACAAAAAGGCGGGGGACGCGATCCGGCATTTTGAGGCAGATGAGCGCACCCTCACAAAGTATGTGATCGGCGCCATCAGCAGCCTTGACAGACCGCTGACGCCGTCCGCGGAAGGCGGGTTTTCGATGAACTGCTGGCTGAGCGGCATAACAGACGAAGATCTGCAGAAAGAGCGTACCCAGGTGCTGGATGTTTCTCTGCAGGATATCCGCAGACTTGGAGATTATCTGGATGCGATTGTTTCGCAGAACTGTATCTGCGTCGTCGGGAGCGAATCGAAAATCAGAGGGCGGAAGGATCTGTTCGGCAGTATCCGGCCGCTCCTCTGACTACGCGCGGCTGTGGACAGAAAGGATTTTATTCTATGAAAAAAGCAGGCTTTGTGTCCATCATCGGAAGGCCGAATGTAGGCAAATCGACACTGATGAATACGCTTATCGGCCAGAAGATCGCAATTACTTCCTATAAGCCGCAGACGACCAGAAATCAGATTCGCACGATCTATTCGGATGATGCGGGCCAGATCGTTTTCCTCGATACACCCGGCATGCACGCCGCGAAGGACAAACTCGGAAAATATATGTTCAAGGCCGCGCAGGCATCGCTCAAAGAAGTGGATCTGATTCTGCTTCTTGCGGAGCCCAGAGTTCCGATCCGGGAAGAAGATCTGGCTGTTCTGAAAGTGCTTGCGGAGCAGACAACGCCGGTCCTTTTGTGTATTACGAAGACGGACACTGTAAAGAAGGATGAACTGCTCCCCGTCATGGCTGCCTATTCGCAGAAATGGCAGGAGCTTACGGGAAAATCGCTTCAGGACATTCTTCCTGTCAGCGCGAGAACCGGTCAGGGAATCGATGATCTGAAGGCCGCGATTTTCGCAAGGCTTCCGGAGGGCGAACCTTTCTACGACCCGGAGCAGGTTACGACCGAGACAGAGCGCGCGATCGCGGGAGAGATTATCCGTGAGAAAGCGCTGCGCCTTCTGCAGGAAGAGGTGCCGCACGGCATCGCCGTGCAGATCGACAGGATGAAATACCGGACCGGCAGGAACGGACAGATCTGCGACATCGAAGCTGATATTATCTGCGAACGGGAATCACATAAAGGCATTATTATCGGCGCGAAGGGACAGATGCTGAAGAAAATCGGAATGCTCGCCAGGAAAGATATCGAAAACATGATTGACTGTCAGGTGAACCTGCGGCTTTTCGTAAAGGTCAGAAGGGACTGGAAGGATAACGACAGCGCCCTGAAGAGTTTCGGATACAATGA
>ONHF01000020.1 GCA_900317555.1 uncultured Lachnospiraceae bacterium
ATGATTGAAAATGAGATAACTGGTAAAAGTTATTCGATCCATAGGTTGTTTTGTCTTGCGGAAAAACATCTTGATAGTTCTGTATGAAACAGGTATAATACTTCTATCGTGCGGTTGTAGTACATCGGTAGTATGCGGCCTTCCCAAGGCTGAGAGGCGGGTTCGATTCCCGTCAGCCGCTCTGAACCTCTTGCCGAAAATCCTTTACTTTGAAGGGTTTTCGGCATTTTTGTACTCTTTTTATGTGAACCGTGCGACAAATATGCGTTAATTTTCCCGGAAAACAATCTGCCCGTCATCCGTCATGGAATCCACGATCGCAATGCTTGTCAGATTATAGCCCTGCTCCCGCAGCGTTCTGCCGCCCTCCTGAAATCCTTTTTCAATCGCGATACCGATCCCGGCGACTTTCGCGCCGGCCTGCGAACAGATATCCAGCATCCCCCGCATCGCCTTGCCGACAGCCAAAAAATCGTCTACCAGAAGAACAGTATCATCCGGCCCCAGATATTTCTTTGAAAGTGTAATCTGATAGTCTTTCCCATAAGTGAACGAATGCACGACCGAGGTATAAACTTCGCCGTCAATATTTCTGCTCTTCGCTTTCTTTGCAAAAACAACAGGAACGTCGAAATACCGCGCACAGCTGCACGCGATCGCGATGCCGGAAGCTTCGATTGTCAGAATTCTTGTAATGCCCGCATCCTTATATTTGTCATAGAATGCCTTCCCGATCTCATCGAGCAGTTCCACATCCAGCTGGTGGTTAAGAAAACTGTCCACTTTAAGAATGTTGCCGGGACGAACCTGGCCGTCTTTTCTGATACGATCTTCAAGAAATTTCATTTTCTGTCTCCCAAGTATATTTCGAGCACTGCTTCAGCGCGGCTGACGGCTGAAGCTCAATTTGTTAAAATCCTGTAAATTTCACTATAGACGGATAGCATGTATTTTTCAATGGAATATTCTCAGGAACACTCGTCATAACCGCAAATCTACGATAGAATCAGAAAGGAATGACAGGAGAGGAACGTCTATGTTTACAGCACAGAATTATATAAAACCTAAAAGTCTGGAAGAAGCATATGCTTTGCTGCAGAAACGGGGTAACCGCGTCGTTGGCGGCATGCAGTGGATGAAGATGTCTTCCGCGGCCTGCGCCGCAGTAATTGATCTTTCGGAGCTGGGCTTGTCCGGCATAAAGGACACGGGCGGAGCGTTCTCCATCGGCTGCATGACAACGCTCCGGGAACTGGAACAGAATCCCGCAATGTCCGCATTTTCGCAGGGAGCGGTAAAAGAAGCACTCCGGGGAATTGTCGGTGTGCAGTTCCGGAACCTTGCAACAATCGGTGGCACTGTCGCGGGAAGATACGGCTTTTCGGATGTGCTGACCATTCTGTCGGTCATGGATACGCAGGTGGAACTTTTTAAGGCGGGACCTGTGCCGCTCGCTTCATACCTTGCGTCAGCTCCTGACCGGGATATTGTGGTCCGGCTGATTATAGAAAAGAACCCGGCCACGTTCACTTATCTGTCTGTACGCAGAACCCGGACAGATCTGCCGTCACTGACCTGCGCGAGCTGTGTTACGCAAGGCTCCGGTGCTTTACTTCGCATTGCGGTCGGCGCAAGACCGGGAGCCGCCAAATGTATCGAGCTTCCGCTTAATGAAGAGCGCAGCAGTGAACTCTATCACGGCAAGACGGAGCAGCTGGAAGAGGATGCGGTATGTTTTGCCCGAAAGGAAATCGCGTTGTCCGGTAACTTAAGAGGAAGCGCACAGTACCGGGAGCATCTGCTGGAAGTTCTGGTACGCCGGAGCATACGTCAGCAGCTGGCGAAGCTTACGGAAACGGCGACTGATCATGAGAACAGGGCTGTGCGGGAAAGGACACAGGAAGTATGAATGTCACGATCAATGTAAACGGAAAAGACATTGCGGATACGATCCGGCCGGATGAGCTGCTGATTGATTTCCTGCGTAGCCACGGCTGCCCCAGTGTAAAGCGGGGGTGCGAGACTTCCAACTGCGGCGCCTGCACAGTTCATATGGACGGGAAGGCGGTGCTGTCCTGCGGCATCCTTGCCGCGCGCTGCGAGGGACATCAGATCACCACCCTGGAAGGGCTGCAGGAAGAGGCAAAGGAGATCGGCGGCTTCATTGCCGATCAGGGCGGAGAACAGTGCGGCTTCTGCAGCCCCGGCCTGATCATGGCCTGCATCGCGATGTTCCGTGAAAATCCGCACCCGGCCGATGAAGAGATCAGGGAATATCTCTCGGGCAACCTGTGCCGCTGCAGCGGATATCAGAGTCAGATGCGGGGAATTCGAAACTACATCGCTTACAGGGAGAAGAAAAATGGGTGACTACATAGAAAACGCGGACAGGCTGCGGTACGTGAATCATTCTTTCCGCAAGATTGACGCGGAGCAGCTGATCACCGGAAAGCCGGTGTACACGCAGGACATTGCTCCGGCAGGCTGTCTGCAGATCAAGCTTCTTCGTTCTCCGTACGCGAACGCAATCATCGAAGAAATTGATACATCGGCAGCCATGAAAGTTCCGGGGGTGGAAGCGGTCTTTACATTTCACGACGTTGATCAGAATATGCCGCGGTTTACGGAAGCCGGACAGACATATCCGGAACCCAGCCCGCGCGACCGCCTTGTGCTCGACCGCCACATGCGCCATGTCGGCGATATCGCGGGTATTGTCGCCGCGGATACGGTGCAGAACGCGGAAAAGGCTATGAAACTGATCCGCGTGAAATACGAAGTGCTGGAACCGGTGCTGGATTTCCATACCGCGCTGGATAATAAGGTTATCGTCCATCCCGAAGAAAACTGGGAAGCGCTTTCCGATGTCGGGGCAGACCGGAAACGCAATCTCTGCGCGCATGATGCCTGCGGCGAAGGCGATATTGAGCAGGCGCTTGCGCAGAGCGACGTCGTCGTTGACAGAGTCTATCATACGAAAGCGGTTCATCAGATGTATATGGAACCGCTTAACGCTTTCTGCACAAAAGATGCTTTCGGGCGGCTGGTGATTGTGAGTTCGACGCAGATTGTATTTCATGTCAGAAGGAACGTCGCAACCGCGCTCGGCATACCTTCTTCAAAGATCCGCGTGATCAAACCCAGAATCGGCGGCGGTTTCGGGGCAAAACAGACCAGCGTCTGTGAAGTTTACCCCGCATTTGTCACATGGAAGACAGGCAAGCCTTCACAGATTGTCTATACGCGGGAAGAATGCATTACCGCCGGCAGCAACCGCCACGAAATGGAGATGCACGTGCGGCTCGGAGGCATGAAAGACGGCACGATCAAGGCAATTGATCTCTATACGCTTTCCAATACAGGTGCCTACGGCGAGCACGGGCCGACGACGGTCGGCCTTTCCGGACATAAATCGATTCCTTTGTATCATACGAAAGTCTGGCGTTTCTGTTCGGATGTCGTTTACACCAATTATCCGTCTGCCGGCGCATACAGAGGATACGGAGCGCCGCAGGGACTGTTCGCGGTGGAATCTGCGGTCAATGAATTCTCGCACAGGATCGGCAGGGATCCCGTAGACGTGCGGCTGATGAATATCACGGAGGAGGGCGAAGTGATGCCGGCGTATTACGGGCAGATCAACACTTCGTCAAGACTACGCGAGTGCCTTTTGCATACGGCGCGCATGGCAGACTGGAAAGAACGGTATCCTTCATGGAAAGTGACGGGAGACGACGGTGTTACCAGAGTCCATTCGCTCGGTCTTTCTCTTGCGATGCAGGGATCGGCAATCAACAATGTCGATGTCGGCTCGGCGACGCTCAAGCTTGAGGAGGGCGGCAGTTACACACTGCTTCTTGGCTGCGCGGACATGGGAACCGGCGCGGATACGATCCTGTCCCAGATCGCGGCAGAGGTCCTCGAGTGTCCGATGGAGAAGATCAGCGTCTGCGGCGCGGATACTGACCTTTCGCCGTACGATTCGGGGTCTTACGCGTCATCGACGACGTATCTGACCGGCCGCGCTGTTATGCGGGCGGCAAAGGAGCTTCGGACCAATATCATCCGGATCGGCGCGCAGCTGATCGGTCGTCCGGAAAAAGACTGTGACTTCGACGGAACGAAGGTTTACCACGCCGCGCCGGCAGAGAGCGGAACATATACAGATGAAGAGGTATCGCTGTTTGACATCGCGGCAAAGAGCACCGGAGGCAACAATATCCCGGTTGTCGTGACGGCGACGAACAGCAGCGAGATTTCCCCGCCGCCCTATATGGCCGGAATCGCGGAACTGGAAACGGATCTTGAGACCGGAGAGAGCCGGTGCGTGAATTATTATGCGACTGTAGACTGCGGAACGCCGGTCAGTCCTGCACTTGCGAGAGTGCAGGCGGAAGGCGGCATTCTGCAGGGAATCGGCATGAGTCTTTATGAAGATATCAACTACAGCAAGGACGGCTCCATGGTCGAGAGTTCTGCCCTGCAGTACAAGGTGCCCGCAAGACCCGATATTGGAAATATTCATGTAGACTTTGCGCCGAGCGATGAGAAAAGCGGCCCGTACGGCGCAAAGTCCATCGGAGAAGTCGTCATCGATACGCCGCCCGCGGCCTGCGCGGATGCTTTGTACAATGCCTGCGGCGCGTATTTCCGGACGCTCCCTGCGCGCGCGGAGGATATCGCGATGGCGGCAGCAGGCTGCGGAGAGCCGTAAAGAAAGCCGCCGCCGGAAAGACAGGCGGGGAGACAAATGCAAATGTTGCCTTTGCCGGCTGAAGAAACGCATAAAACCTTTCACTTCGCCAAACTATACATTGACAACAATTTGCATCATGACTTAGAGTAGTGTCGTCACGTAAGTTCAACACAGCGAAGTCTGTGGCAAATCCGGGAAGGGGGCATCGCCTGAGACGATGCCATATCCGGAGGAAAACGTATTGACAGGAGGAGACGAGTTATGAAGAAGAAGGTACTCAGCATGACACTGGTACTGGCAATGTCAGCCGCGGCACTTGCGGGATGCCGCAGCACAGACAGCGGAGCGCAGGCTTCCAAGGCGGAGACAAGCGCTTCGACAGAGGCTGCAGCAGCAGCTACGGAGGCTGCGCCGGCATCCACTGAGGCGGCTTCGGGAGAGGGCGTTAAGAAGGAAGATCTCAAGGTCGGCGTCATTTATGTCGGCGATGAGAATGAAGGGTATTCCGCCGCGCATATGGCAGGTATCAAGGAGATGAAGGAGTCCCTCGGACTCTCGGACGATCAGATCATCGCGAAGACCAATATCGGAGAAGATGAGTCCTGCTATGACGCTGCCGCCGATCTTGTGGATAACGGCTGCCAGATTATCTTTGCGAACAGCTTCGGACATGGTTCGTTCATGCTGCAGGCTGCGCAGGATTTCCCGGATGTACAGTTCTGTCATGCGACCGGCGCGGACGCGAAGACCGCGGGCCTTTCCAATTTCCACAATTACTTCACGGCTGTATATGAATCCCGTTATGTATCCGGCGTTGTCGCAGGCCTTAAGCTGAACGAGATGCTGGATCAGGGCAAGGTAACCAAGGACAAGCTCAAGATCGGCTATGTAGGCGCTTATCCTTACGCGGAAGTCGTTTCCGGCTTCACATCGTTCTTCCTCGGTGTCCGCAGCGTATGCCCGGACGCGACGATGGAAGTCAAGTATACGAACAGCTGGGCGGATCTGGATCTGGAGAACCAGACAGCGACACAGCTGATCGCAGACGGCTGCGTTCTGATTTCCCAGCATGCGGATACGACCGGTGCTCCGAGCGCCTGTGAAGATGCCGGTGTTCCCTGCGTAGGCTACAACATCGATATGATTCCGACAGCTCCGAACGAAGCGCTTACTTCCGCTTCGATCAACTGGGGGCCGTACTATACATACGCAGTTCAGAGCGTGCTTGACGGCACACAGATTGATACAGACTGGTGCCAGGGCTACAACGACGGTGCAGACAAGATTACGGCTCTTAACGACAAGGTCGTAGCGGAAGGCACGGCTGACAAGGTGAAGGAAGTCGAAGACGCGATCAAGAACGGAACACTGCATGTTTTTGATACTTCCAAGTTCACGGTAGGCGGGAAGTCTCTGGAAGACGCTCTCGCTGCAGGTGATCTTGACAGCTCTTTCCAGAGCGATGACGCGAAGAAGGCTTTTGCGGACAGCATTTCGGACGGTTATTATCATGAATCAGATGTCAAGCTGAACACCTCGGCTCCTTCCTTTGCGGTTATTATCGACGGCATTGATTCCCAGGTGAAATAAGTCTGCGGGTTTTACACAAATCAGTTTTTCCGCAACCGGATCCGGAGAACGGGTCCGGTTGCTTTTCCGTTTTTACTTGGAGCGGTTTATTCAGGGAGGTTCCGATTTGGAGAACACAGTCAACGCAATCGAGCTCCGGGGCGTCACCAAGCGTTTCGGGGAAGTTGTCGCCAACGACAGGATCAGTATGACACTTCGAAAGGGAGAGATCCTTTCGATCCTTGGCGAGAACGGCAGCGGCAAAACAACACTCATGAACATGCTCTCGGGCATTTACTTCCCGGACGAAGGCGAGATCCTTGTGAACGGCGAGGAAGCCATGATCCGTTCGCCGAAGGATGCCTTCGCGCTCGGCATCGGAATGATTCATCAGCACTTCAAGCTGATCAACATTCTGACTGCAGCGCAGAATATTATTCTGGGACTGCAGGGACCCCAGAAGCTGAACATGAAGAAGATTACGGATGACATCAACGCGCTGACGAATAAGTATGGCTTTGATCTCGATCCGGACATGAAAATCTACGATATGTCCGTCTCCCAGAAGCAGACCGTGGAAATTGTCAAGGTTCTGTACCGCGGCGCGGATATTCTGATTCTGGATGAGCCTACAGCTGTTTTAACGCCGCAGGAGACACAAAAGCTCTTCGACGTCCTCCGCAATATGCGGAGAGCCGGCAAGTCGATCATTATCATCACGCATAAGCTCAATGAGGTAATGGAGATCTCCGACCGCGTGACTGTTTTGCGCAAGGGAAGATATATCGACACGGTCGAGACGAAAGATACAAACGAACAGAAGCTGACGGAAATGATGGTCGGCGAGCATATCACGCTGGATATTGACAGAACCGAAGTGGAGGAAACACACAGAAGGATCGATGTCCGCGGGCTCACGGTCCGCAACAGAGAGGGGCTGCGGGTTCTGGAGAATGTCTCCTTTATCGCGAGGTCCGGGCAGATTCTCGGCATTGCCGGAATTTCCGGCAGCGGTCAGAAGGAACTTCTGGAATCGATCGCGGGACTGCAGCATGTGGACAGCGGACAGATTCTTTACCGTGCGCCTGACGGCTCGGTGAAGGAACTGACGACGATGACGCCCAAGCAGATTTACGACATGAACATCCGCCTGTCTTTTGTCCCGGAGGATCGCCTCGGCATGGGCCTTGTCGGTTCCATGGACCTGACCGGCAACATGATGGTCCGCAGCTACAAGAAGGGAAAAGGTTTCCTTACGGACCGGAAAGCGCCGAAAGAACTCGCGCAGGATATTGTGGACAAGCTGGAAGTAGTGACGCCGGGCATTGCGACGCCGGTACGGAATCTTTCCGGCGGCAATGTCCAGAAGGTACTGGTCGGCAGAGAGATTTCCTCTTCGCCGAAGGTTCTGATGGTTGCCTATCCGGTGCGGGGACTTGACATCAACTCTGCCTTTGCAATCTACCGTCTGCTCAACGATCAGAAGGAGAACGGCGCGGCCGTAATCTGCGTCGGCGAGGATCTGGATGTCCTGATCCAGCTGTGCGATAGAATTCTGGTCCTGTCCGAGGGAACGGTGGCAGGCATTGTGGATGCCAGAAAAACAACGAAAGAAGAGCTGGGCATGCTGATGACCAGCGGCAGACATACAGCAGGCAAAGACGAGCGGAAGGAGGCTTCCCGTGGCTGAGGTAAAAACCAGAAAAGTTATTCATATGGTCAGACGCGGCGGCATTTCAAAGACGAAGGCGTGGGCGATCCGTCTGATCGCGGCTGCCCTTTCTCTGATTGTCTGCGCGTTTGTCATTGTCGGCATTACGGGACAGAATCCGGTGGCGGTTTATGCCGGCATAATCAGCGGCGCGGTCGGCAGCGGCAGGAGAGCCTGGGTCACAATCCGCGAAATGGTGACACTCCTCGTCATTGCGGTCGGCCTTACGCCCGCGTTCAAGATGAAGTTCTGGAATCTGGGCGGCGAAGGACAGATTCTGATCGGCGGCGCCGCGACAGCTGCGGTCATGATTTATCTGGGGCCTGTTCTGCAGGACTGGCTGCTCTTTATCATCATTCTGATCGTGTCGGCGCTGTCCGGTATGCTCTGGGGTCTGCTTCCGGCGTTTTTCAAGGCGCACTTTAATACAAACGAATCGCTGTTTACGCTGATGATGAACTATGTGGCGATGCAGATCGTCACATTCTGTATTGTGCTGTGGGAAAATCCCAAAGGCTCCAATCATGTCGGTGTCATCAACCAGAGAACAAAGGCCGGCTGGTTCCCGTCTTTTACGGGGCAGGATTACATGATTGACGTGATTCTTGTAACGGCTATCACGGTGCTTGTTTTTGCGTATCTGCGTTATACCAAGCAGGGATATGAGCTGCAGGTAGTCGGCGAGTCCGTCAATACGGCGCGCTATGCCGGCATTGACGTGAAAAGAGTCATTGTCCGCACCATGATGATTTCTTCCGCGATCTGCGGCATCGCAGGCGCGATTATTGTCGGCGGCGCAAGCCATACGATTTCCACCGCGACAGCGGGCGGACGGGGCTTCACCGCGATCATTGTCGCCTGGATGTCCCAGTTCAATCCGTTCGCGATGGTGCTGGTTTCCTCATTTCTGACGTTCATGCAGGAAGGCTCGATCCAGATTGCTTCGCAGTACGGACTAAATGAAAACGCGTCGGATATTATTACGGGCATTCTTTTGTTTTTCATGATCGGCTGTGAATTCTTCATCCGTTACAGGCTCGAAATCACGACCGCGGTTGTATCGAAGGCTAAGGAGGAGAAATAAATGGTACTCATTACATTTATCCATCAGGCAATCGTGCAGGCCATCTCGATGCTGTTCGGCGCGACCGGTGAAATCATGACCGAGAAGTCGGGCAACCTTAACCTCGGTATTCCGGGCATTATGTATATGGGCGGCATCGCGGGCCTTATGGGCGCGTTTTTCTACGAAAAGGGCAATGACAATCCGTCTGTTCTGACGGGTGTCCTGATTTCACTCCTTTGCTGCACGCTCGCAAGCGCTGCCGGCGGCCTGATCTATACGTTCCTTACGGTGACGCTGCGCGCCAACCAGAATGTTGTCGGCCTCGCGCTTACAACCTTCGGTACCGGCTTCGGCAATTTCTTTGGCGGCTCGATTTCGAAGATCGCAGGCGGTGTCGGCCAGATTTCCGTCAAAACAACGGCGTCGGGTTTTCAGGCAAAGCCTGCCGTTCTTTCGCAGATTCCGGTGCTGGGACCGCTCCTGTTTTCGTACGGTTTCCTGACCTATACGGCGATCATTCTTGCGCTTGTCTGCACATTCATCCTGAAAAGGACCAGAGTCGGCCTGCAGCTGACCGCCGTCGGTGAGAGCCCCGCGACTGCGGATGCGGCCGGCATCAATGTAAACCGTTACAAGTATGTGGCGACGATCAGCGGCGCAGTGATCGCGGGCTTCGGCGGTCTGTATTTTGTCATGGAGTACCTTGGCGGCACCTGGGGCAATAACGGCTTCGGTGACAGAGGCTGGCTTGCGGTCGCGCTCGTTATTCTGGCTCTGTGGAATCCTTCGAAGGCGATCTGGGGCTCCTTCCTGTTCGGCGCGCTTTACATTCTGTACATCTATATTCCCGGCATTGGAAGGGCGCTGCAGGAGCTGACAAAGATGAGTCCTTACGTTGTGACGATCATCATTCTGATCCTGACTTCCAAGCGCAACAAGCCGGAGGAGCAGCCGCCGGCAAGTCTTGGCCTTAGTTATTTCCGTGAGGAGAGGTAAGGCAATGCAGACGCAGATACCATTCAAAACGGCGGTTGTAATTTGCAGCGACAAAGGTGCGCAGGGCGAAAGAGAAGACAGAAGCGGCATGCTTCTCGCGCAGCGCTTTACGGACGCAGGCTTTCAGGTTACGTCCAGAACGATCGTTCCGGATGAAAAGGAAGAGATCGCAGCGCTCCTGAAAATGCTCTGCGACGTGGATAAGAACACGCTGATTCTGACCACCGGCGGCACCGGACTTTCACCAAGAGATGTTACGCCGGAGGCGACACTCTCCGTCATCGAAAAGCGTGTGCCGGGCATCGAGGAAGCGCTGCGCGCCTACAGTATGAGCAAAACAGACAAGGCCATGCTTTCCCGCTCTGTCTGCGGAATCCGCGGGCAGACCCTGATCATCAACATGCCGGGCAGTGTTTCCGCCTGCAGGGATTACTGTGATTTCCTTCTGTCCGGCACGGCGCTGCGCCACGGACTGGAAACGCTCGTCAAAGGGAGCATGGAGTGCGGAGAATAAATAAGACAGTATAGCGCGGAGAATTGCTATGGACGCTGTGATACTGGCAGCCGGAACCAGCAGCCGCTTCGGCAGTGAAAACAAACTGCTGGCAGAGGTTTCCGGGAAACCGATGTTTTTACATATTACGGAAATTCTGGCTTCGCTCCAGAGAAGCAGCCGGATCGATGAGATTGTTCTTGTAACGAATGACCCTGCGATTGAGGATATCGTTAAACGGCAATATCCGCTTCTGCGGCTGGTCCGGAATGATCACCCCGAGAAGGGACTTGCCTTGTCCATGAAGCTGGGCATTCTGCATCTGATGCGAAGGAGCGAGCGTATCGACCGTGAAACCTCCTTTGAGAGAAAAAGGATTTCCGAAGGATGTCTGTTTACGGTCGCGGATCAGCCGTATATGACGGAAGAAACGATTCAAAGACTCCTGAATTCATGGCGTCTGTGCGGTGTATGTCTTGAAGAGCTGCTGCCCGGGGAGACAGGCAGACATGATCCGCTCCATGAATGCGCGCGCGGTCCCTTTGCGAATACGGCGATCGCTGCCTGCGAGGGATCTCACGGACCCTGCAATCCCGTGGTCTTTTCTGGGTGTTACTATAAAGAAATTCTGGATCTGCCGGAGGCGGAAACGGGCGGACGGGCTTTGCTGCAAAGATACAAAGACCGGCTGTGTCTTGTTCCCGCACAGGACCGGGAGCTGTTTGACATTGACTCCAAAGGGGATCTGGATGTTTAAGCGAAGACAGCGTGTGATCAGTATAACCGGCGCCGGCGGCAAGACTTCGTTTATGTACGCGCAGGCGCTGCTGAATGTAAGGCTCGGACGCCGCGTTGTACTTACAACAACGACACATATTCTGCGCCCCCGGCCGCAGGAGGGGTGGAGACTGCTGGACGCAGGAAAGAACTCTGCAGAAGACTTCCTTTTGTTCGGGAATACAGCGGCGCCTCCCGGGCACCTTCTTCTTTGCGCGAGGCAGTGCGGCGGGCAGCCGCAGAAGCTCACATCTGTTTTTTCCGATCCGCGGGAGCAGGATTCTGCACCGTCTCTTTCCGATGCGCCATTTTTCAGGAAAATATGCAGCCGTGCTGATATAATAATTTCAGAAGCGGATGGTGCCAGAGGGTTGCCGCTGAAGCTCCCCGGTGACTTCGAGCCGGTTCTGCTTCAGGAGACAAAGACCGTGATCGGCGTTGCGGGGCTCTCCTGTCTCGGGAAGCCGTTCGGGCAGGTCTGCTACGGGGATGAAGCGACACTGCGGCGCTTCTGCGCGGATCCTGAGACTCCGGTAACGGAAGAGATGATCGCGCGGATTCTGGCTTCTCCCGAAGGGACGCGCAAAGGCGCGGAAGGCAGAGACTATATCGCTGTTCTCAACCAGTGCGATACGCAGGAGGATCTTCTTTCGGCCGGCAGGATCCGCGCGCTCCTCGGAGAACGCGGTGTTTCGAATGTTCTTGTCTGCCATTTGGGAGAGGTTATCTATGAAAGAAGATGAAATCATATTCTGCAGGAGCGGCGGATGCACGGCAAAGCTGGGAGCCAGGGCGCTTTCTCATGTGCTTGAGGAGCTGCCGAAGGGACCGGTGGATCCGGCACTCCTTGTAGGCTATGACTCGCGGGACGACGCGGCTGTCTATCAGATCAGTGATGACACCGCCATCGTTCATACGCTCGACTTTTTCCCGCCGATGGTCAGTGACCCGTATCTGTTCGGCCAAATCGCCGCGGTGAATGCGCTCAGTGATGTTTACGCGATGGGCGGGCAGGCAAAGACAGCGCTGAATATTGTCTGTTTCCCGGAATCGATGGATTTAAATATCCTCGGCAGGATTCTGCAGGGCGGCAGCGACAAGGTTCTGGAAGCAGGAGCCTGTCTCGCGGGCGGTCATTCGATCAATGACACGGACATCAAGTACGGCCTGAGCGTAACAGGAACAGTGCATCCTTCCCGCATCTGGCCAAATTACGGAGCCCGGCCGGGAGACGTGCTGATTCTGTGCAAAAAGCTGGGTACCGGAATCCTGTGCGCCGCGCAGCGGGCAGGCTCGGCTTCTGAGAGGGAAATGTCCGAAGTGTACCGCTCTATGACAAGACTGAACAAGGATGCTGCGCAGGCGGCCGGTGAATATCTGATTCACGCCTGCACAGACGTGACCGGATTCGGACTGCTCGGCCATCTGCACGAGATGATGGGAGGGCGCTGTTCCTGCAGAATTTCCTATGCTGCAGTTCCGAAATTTCAGAGAGCGGAAGCGTTTGCCGGAGAATTTCTGATCACGGGCGGCGCGGTGAAGAACCGAAATTATGCGGAAGGGTTTGTAACATTTGAAGATACGGTTACACCTGCGCAGCAGGAAGTTCTGTATGATCCGCAGACGGCGGGCGGACTTTTGTTTTCCGTGGCGGAAAAGGATGCCGAGTCGCTGCTGACAGAGCTGTACGCCGCGAGATATCCGGCACGGATCATTGGAAGCGTATGCGGAAGAAAACAGAATCCGAATGAGGAAATTCTGGTTACGTGCCTTTAAATGACGGCATGACATAAGAAGCATAAGGAGGTCAGATGAGAAAAAACGGGTGGAATCATACCGCGTGGCTGGCAGCTGCGTTCATCTGCGCGGCGGCAGTCCTTACGACCGGCTGTGCAGATAATTCTGCGCAGAGCACCGAAAAAGAGACGGCGCAGGCGGAGACGACACAGGCGCCTGCTGCGGCTGCAAAGGCGGCAACAGAAAGCGCTCCCGCGGCGGAAACTACACAGGAAGAAGCCGCGGAGGCGGTTACTCTGGATGAGGAGAGCGGAGCGGATCTGTCCCTGCAGCTGGCCGAGGGCATTGATCTTGGCGGTCTCCCGCACATTCCAGCAGAAGACTATCCGAAAGTTGACGGATCGACAGCGACGCTCCCTTTGTCCTATGAACTGTATGCGCTCTGCACGGGTTCAACATATTCGGAAGCGCAGAAGGCAGTTACGCACTCCAAAACAGACCAGTCCTACTACGCCATGCTTGCAGACGGCGATTATGCGGCTGACCTTCTGCTTGTCTATGAACCCTCCGACCAGACGAAGGCGGACATCAAGAATAACAAGGTAAAACTTACCTCGGAAAAAATCGGTCTGGACGCGCTCGTTTTTCTCGAGAACGCAGGAAACCGGGCGGATAAGCTGACCACGGCACAGCTGCAGGATATATATTCCGGAAAAATCCGGAACTGGAGTCAGGTTGGCGGTGCGGATAAGGAAATCGCGGCGTTTCAGCGAGTGGAAAATTCCGGCTCGCAGACACTGATGAAAAAGCTGGTCATGAAGGGCATCAGGATGCAGCAGGCGCCGTCTTATAAAACGCCTTCGGAAATGGGCCAGCTGATTGAAAATGTTGCGTCTTATTCCAACGCGGAGAACGCGATCGGGTATTCGGTCTATTTTTACGCGAGAAATATGTACAGCATGCCGAATCTGAAATTTGTGTCGGTTGACGGCGCACAGCCGTCGCCGCAGACGATCCGGGACGGCTCCTATCCCTTTGTGAATCCGTTCTACGCGGTGATACGAAGCGACGAGCCAGCGGATTCCTACGCGAAAAAACTTTACGACTGGCTTGCCTCGGCCCCGGGACAGCAGCTGATCGAGAAACTCGGTTATGTGCCGGTGACGGCAGGGAAGGAGGCAGAAAGCGGTGCAGCCATCGGCAGCAGCGGCACAACAGAGAATTCTGCGGCTTCCGTATCCGGGCAGCTGCTGCAGATCCGGGGCGGCTCGGAGCTGTCTCTGAAAGACGATCAGTATATTCTGCTCGACGGCCATCAGACGGCGCTCGATGACAGCCTCCACATCTATGACAGGCACTTAAAGGAGGTTAAAACCATTTCCGGCGTCAGTCCGTCTTCCCGGCTCACGGTGACACTTGTCAGGAAGGGAAGCGCGATTTCCGCGTCGGACGATCAGACAGGCCTTTCCGGCCTATACGATCTTTTTGAGGAAAAATGGGTCGTGCAGCCAACCTATACATATATGTCGGCCAATGATGACGGAAGTTTTACAGGCAGCAGTGATGAAGCAGATTCATCCGCATACAATTTTATTTACAGGGACGGCAAAATTGAAAAGACCAAGCCTTATTACAATAAGGTCGGGGATGCATACTGGAACGACGATGACGGCGACAATGTGATCACGGTCACGGACAGGTCCGGCAGAGAGATCGGCACCATTGATCTTGCCGCGCAGAATATGCGGACCGGATACGCGGTTGATCCGTATTATATCGCTTACACAGGAGATCTTGACGACACCTGTATTCTCAACAGTGACGGAGACGTTGTCCTGACCAAGCAGATGCTTTCCGATGACGATTTAAAGAAACTGGAAATCTCGCAGGGAGATCTTGACCAGCTGACCTTCTATTATTTTGATCTGAATAAACAGGCTGATATCGTATCCTGCGCTCTTGAAAAGAACGGCGATTATGATGGAAGAATCGAATTTCTGTATGATCTGGGGGCCGGACAGGTTATAACGAACAGGAACGACAAGATTTCCTCGACTTATCTGGACGATTATTCGACCCCGGTTTTCCTAGTGCATGGCGAAGACGGAGACAAGCTCTACACGGATTCGGATACACCGGCGGTCTCGGAGGACGGACATGCGTTCACTTTCGCTCTGCAGGACGGATGGTACGGCTACCGGCCGGATGATAAAACCATCCTTGTGGAAAAGCAGGACGGCAGTCAGAAATACACACTGGCTGTTCCGAAGACAAAGGACGAGGAGTCCAATCCGGGGATTGGCAGATGTGTCGCGAAGGACATGTTTATCTTCAGCGCAGAGGACGAGGCAACGCTCTGGCAGGGCAGCCGCTGCATCCGCAAGGCGGAGTACATCGGAGATATTCCTTACGGCGATTATGTCGCGATTCAGGATCCGGATCATCCTCTGATGATTGTCGATAAAACAGACGGCTCCGTGATATTCCGTACCAGCTACAGTACGCAGTATGTGGAAAATATCGAGCAGCCGGTCATGGTCCTGCGGGAAGGCAATTACGCGGCAGTGATGGATCTGCAGGGGAACGAAGTCATGCGGGTCATGGAAAGATGGTGAAAGATGATTACAGTGGATGCGACAGGGCAGGTCTGTCCGGTACCGGTTGTTATGACGAAGAAGGCGGTCGGCTCTCTGACCGCCGATGACGATGTGGAAATTCTGACGGATAATCCGGAATCAGCTGCAAATCTGGAGAAGATGGCGCAGCAGAAAGGCTTTCCTGTGACTTCGCAGAAACTGGATGAGAGGCATTTCCGGGTCGTCATGCATGTGACGGCGGAGCAGGCGCGAAAGGAGCGGGAGATACCGGAGCCGGCCTCAGCGGAAACGGCCTGCCCTGCAGAGCACAGCCGCGGCACCGTCGTTGTCTGCTCCTCCGGAGTCTGCGGCACAGGAGATGACGAGCTTGGGAAAATCCTGATCAAAAGCTTTTTCTTCTCTCTGACGCAGTTAGACGTTCCGCCAAAGACCTTCATCTTTTATAACGGCGGCGCGAAGCTGACCTGCGAAGGCTCGCCGGTGCTCGAAGACATTCAGACGCTGATTGCAAACGGCGCGGATGTCATGACCTGCGGCACGTGCCTGAAGCACTATGGTCTGACGGATCGTCTCCGGGCCGGCCGGATAACGAACATGTATGAAATTGCGGAGACGATGACAGGTGCGGAGAAGCTCGTGAAGCCATGACAGGAACGCGCAGCACAGGAACAGGAAACGAAAATGATTTATCTGGATCATGCGGCGACCGCTTTATGGAGACCATCCGGCGTTGAAGAGACAATGATGCTCGCGTACCATTCCGTTGGAAATCCCGGAAGAGGAGGTCACGAGCCTTCCATGCTGGCCGCAAAATATCTGCTGCGATCGCGGCAGCTCCTTGCGCGCTATATCGGCGCGGAGAGCCCGGAGGAAATTGTTTTTACGCAGAATGCGACCATGGCTCTGAACATCGCGGTTCATGGAACGCTCCGGGAGGGAGACCACGTTATTACCTCAATGGCGGAGCATAACAGTGTGCTGCGGCCATTATATCTTGCGCAGAAGCAGAAGAATGTTTCACTTTCATTTCTGCCTTTGGATGACAAAGGGCGGATCCGGTTGGATCTTCTGGAAACGCTTCTACGGAAGAATACGAGGGCAGTTGTGATCACGCATGCTTCCAACGTGACAGGCAATGTAACAGACCTCTCTGAAGTCTGCGCCTTCACCAGACGGCACGGCCTTCTTCTGATTGTCGATGCATCGCAGTCGGCGGGATCGATTCCCGTCAATGTCAGAGAGAATGGCGTGGATATCCTTTGCTTTACAGGACATAAGTCACTTCTCGGGCCGCAGGGAACCGGCGGCATGTATGTGAGGAAGGGAACAGAGGTGGAGCCATTGTTCGCCGGCGGAACCGGCATGGACAGCTTTTCCCGGGAAATGCCTGCCGCGATGCCGGAGCGGCTTGAAGCCGGCACACCGAATGTCTCCGGGATCGCGGGCCTTGGAGCCGCGGTTCTGTATCATGAAAATTATGACGACGCGAAGCGCCACCATGCGGAAATGGCCAGAGAGAAGAATTTCATCCTCAGAGTCATCGATATTCCGGGAATCCGGCTTTACGGGGATTATGCGGCGGAAGATGCCCGCCGCGTACCGATCGTGTCTTTGAATATCGCGGGTGTGGACAGCACAGAGCTTTCGTCACTTTTGTATGAAGAGGGCGGTGTCTGCGTGCGCGCGGGCGCGCACTGCGCGCCACTTGTACATACGTCTTTCGGAACGGTGAAGCAGGGAATGGTGCGTTTTTCGTTCAGCGCGGAGAATTCGGAACAGGACGTGAACAGCGCGGCACAGCTGCTGCGGACACTCGCGCAGTCCCTGCGGGCGTGAATTGTTCAGCGTTTATCGGAAGGAAGATTTTATGCGTGTAAAAAAAGCCTATAAGGTAATGGCATTTGAAACAAATACCCGCGCGCTGGAAATGGAAGCGTTCTGTGAACAGAAGCGGATTCCGGGCAGAATGATTCCACTTCCGCAGGAGATCAGCGCCGGGTGCGGCCTTGCGCTCCGGATGCTTCCCGAAGACTATGCTGCCTGGATGCAGGTACTGGAGACCGTAGGTCCTGCGGCGCAGGGCGTTTACGATATCATGATGTTTTAACGGACATGGAAGCGCGTATGACAGAGGAAAAACATGCAAGGCTGATCCTTGTCAGAGGCGGCGGAGATATCGCGACCGGCACGATCGCGCGTCTTTTCCGGGCAGGCTTTCCGCTGCTGGTTCTTGAGACGGATAAGCCGTCGGCAATCCGCAGGCAGGTCTGCCTTTCGGAAGCTGTTTATGACGGAGAGGCACAGGTGGAGGACGTCCGCGCGTGCAGAATCTGGATGGAGGATATTCGTGAAGGCGGCGCGGACAGAATTCTGTATTATTATCACAGGGAACTGGTCCCGGTTCTTGTTGATCCCGGCTTGCAGAGCGCGCAGCGCCTGCATCCGGACATTATAGTAGACGCGATACTTGCCAAGAAAAATACAGGCACATGCAGGAAGACGGCCTGCGGCGCCTATACGATCGCGCTCGGCCCCGGCTTTACGGCGGGCCCGGGCGACGACTGTGTGGATGCTGTTATTGAGACAATGCGCGGGCATACGCTCGGACGCATTATCCATGAAGGCAGCGCAATACCGGACACCGCTGTTCCGGGCGCAATCTGCGGCTTTACGAAAGAGCGCGTGTATCACGCCCCGGCTGACGGCTGTTTTTATTCTGTCCGCAGAATCGGGGATATTGTGCGCAAGGATGATCCAATCGCGTACGTAGAGACAGCCGCCGGCGAAAAGATTCTGATCCGGGCGAAAATCGCAGGACTTATCCGCGGCATGCTGCGGGACGGATTTACTGTGACGGCCGGATTCAAGACTGCCGACATTGATCCCAGAGCATCGGAGCTGTCCAATTGTTATACGATTTCCGACAAGGCAAGATGCATTGCCGGAAGTGTACTCGAAGAAGTCTGTGCGCGGAGAAACCGCGCCGGAGATGGGGGAAAACACTGATTTGCGGAATATTCTGAAGCTGTTTACCGATATTTGGGCGCAGCCGGCTTTTCAAGCGCCGGTGCTGACACTGGCGGCCGCGTTTTTGTCGGCGCTGCTTGTTTATTTTCCTGCGACGCGCCTTGCTTTCCGGGTAAGCAGGATGGGTAGAAGGTCCGGCAGAATTGCAGACACGCTCCTCCTCATCCCGATGTTTCTGCCTCCGGCAGCCGCAGGATTCCTTCTGCTGATTCTTTTTGGAATCCGATCGCCGCTTGGCTTTCTTCTATATGAAAATCTGCATATTACGGTAGCAGGCACCTGGATCGGCTGCATTGCCGCTTCCTTTGTCGTGTCTTTTCCGATCATGTACCGGTTCGCGAGGTCCGGTTTTGCGCACGTCGATCAGGGTACGGTGATTGCGGCGAGGACGATGGGAATGACGGACCGGGCGCTCTTCCGGAAAATCGTGCTGCCACAGGCAAGAGAGCCGCTTCTATGCGGCATGATTTTCACGTTTGCGCGGGCGGCCGGTGAGTTTGGGGCAACGACTCTGATTGCCGGAAACATGGAGGGCAGGACCGGAACGGTTTCGATGATGATCGTTTCGCTTGCAAGAGAGGGAAAGTTCGGCGAGGCTTTTGGCTTTGTCCTGTTCATGCTGCTGTTTGCCGCCGTTTGCGCGCTGATTCTGCATCGCGCAGTATGGGGAAAAGGAAAGAAACGCGCGGGAGCGCAGGTTAACCGATGAGTCTCGACGTCCGTATCCGCAAAAAAATGGAACATTATACACTGGATGTCACCTTCCGGAGCGAAGGAGGTATCTTTTCTCTTCTTGGGGAGAGCGGCAGCGGCAAAACAGCGGCGCTGAAATGCATCGCCGGCATCCTTACGCCGGACGAGGGCAGAATTGTAGTGGACGATGAGGTCTTGTTCGACTCCATGGCGAAAATCAATGTGCCTGCGAACAAGCGGAGAACCGGCTTTCTTGTACATGACTTTGCGCTGTTCCCGACGATGACTGTGGAGGAAAATATACGGCTTGCTGTAGAAACGGGTCTGCTTTCCGGCGCATGGAAACCCGGAAATGCCGGAAATCCGACAGCTGTGCAGGATGCCGGCATAATGAAACGGGACGCGAAAGTCGCACTGTCCCGAAAGGCAGCCGAATACCTGCGAGATTTTTCATTGGATGGAATCGGCGGCTACTATCCCTGCGAGCTTTCACCTTCGCAGAAACTGCGTGCCGCTGCGGCGCGCATGCTGGCCGCAGGACCGCGTCTCGTTCTTCTGGACGATCCCTTTTCCACGCTGGAGGGTTTCACAAAGGTAGCAATGCTGCGGGAGCTGAAGCAGCAGCTGGATCAGAGAGGAATTCCCGCCGTTTTTGCTTCCACAGACCGGGATGAAGTCTACGCGATGAGTTCCGGCGTCTGCGTTATGAAAGACGGCGTCTCGCAGAGTGCGCAGCGGAAGAAACTTTTCTTTGACGACCCGAAGACCATGACGGGAGCTTTATTGTCCGGCTGTGAAAATGTCACACAGGTTCATGCGGTGAATGCCACACACGCGCTGTCCGCGGACTGGGGAATGATGTTCTGTTTTCCCGCTGCAAAGGGCTTTGAAAGACTCCCGGCAGGCATTTCGGCAATCGGTATCCGCGCGGCGGATTTTCAGGTGAAAAGGGGAAAAGAGCCCTGCTTCCGCTTCCCGGTAAAAGACGTCCGGATCGAAGACGGACTGCATGAATGGACCATATATTTCCGTCCGGGTAACAGGCACAGCGCCGAGCTTTTATTCAAAGCTGCAAAGAGCAGCTTCACGAAAGAGGAACTCACTTCACTTCACGAATTGTATGTACCGTGCGGGAAGGTTCTGCGGCTTGTGAGGTAATAGTGCGTGTGATGTTTTGCCGATGAGAAGCCGCGCTTTCCATGACAGGAACTGACACCTGTCGTAAATCATGATAAGATCAGAATACAGATAACAGAACTGTTTAGAAGAGGAAAACCATGAGATGTCCATTCTGCGGTAAAGAAGACAACAGGGTCATTGATTCACGCCCGGTTGAGGAGAATAATTCCATCAGGCGGCGGAGAATCTGCGATGCCTGCGGCAGGCGTTTCACGACGTATGAAAAGGTGGAGACGATACCGCTGGTTGTTATAAAAAAGGATAACAACCGGGAACCCTATGACCGTTCGAAGATCGAAGGCGGTATTCTGCGCGCCTGTCATAAGCGCCCTGTATCTGTCAATCAGATCAAGAAAACAGTGGATGAGATCGAGGCGGAGATCTTTGACCGGGAAGAGAAGGAAATTTCGAGCCGCGAGATCGGCGAGCTGGTAATGGAAAAGCTCCATGATCTGGATCCGGTCGCGTATGTGCGCTTTGCGTCTGTCTACCGGGAATTCAAGGATGTCGAAACATTCATGGATGAACTCGAAAAGGTCATCAAGGACAGGGCTAAGAACTGATATGGGAAAGAGCTTTTATCCGGATGCGTGGGCGGCGAGCGCGTTCGACATCGATTATCAGAAGATGTATGACAGAGGCTTCCGCGGTATCATTTATGATATTGACAATACATTGGTTTATCCGAACGCGCCGGCGGATGAGCGCGCCGCGGCGTTGTTTCAAAGACTCCGTGACATTGGCTTTCGGACGGTCATCCTGTCCAATAATACGGGGAAACGCGCGCTGACCTTTGCGGAGCAGGTCGCAAGTCCCGTTGTTACAGGCGCGCTCAAGCCGTTTCCGGGACGCTACCGGGATGCTGTTACGAAGATGGGAATCCGTCCGCAGGAGACGTTTTTTGTCGGCGATCAGATTTACACGGATATCTGGGGCGCGAACAACGCGGGGCTTTACTGTATCCTCACACTGCCTTTAACAGACAGGGAAGAGTTCTGGATCCGGTGGAAGCGCCTTCTGGAAAGGCCGGTGATCACGAAAATCAGAAAGACACTTGGCGAGCCGCAGAGGCAGGGAGGAATGCATGCAGGAAGTACTTGAATCCGGGATCAGCGGGAAGACACGCCTGTGCGGCCTGATCGGAAATCCCGTAGGTCATACGCTTTCGCCTCTTATTCATAATACGCTTGCGCAGCTGACCGGTACGGATCTTGTCTATGTGCCTTTGCAGGTTGAAGACGAGGACTCTCTTGGAGAGGCGGTCCGCGGCGCGTATGATCTTAATCTTTTCGGCATAAATGTGACAGTGCCATATAAATCCGCGGTTATTCCGTTTCTTCGGGACATTGATCCTTCGGCGGAGAAGATCGGGGCAGTGAACACACTCGTTCGTGTGGACGGAGGATACAAGGGATATAACACGGACTGCTCCGGGATCGGGAGCGCTTTAAATGCGAATGGCATCTGCTTCCCTGCGGATCAGACATACGGCCGGAACGGCCTGATCCGGACGGACACTGTTGTCATGATCGGTGCCGGCGGCGCCGCGAAGGCAGCCTGCTATATGTGCGGCGAAAAGGGCGTCCGGAAGCTGATCATCTTAAACCGCACCGTGGAACATGCCGCGCGTCTCGCAGAAACCGTACAGAAGGATTTTCCTTCTATGGCGGTGTCGTCGATGCCGCTTTCAAAGGCTCCGGAAATCAGAGAGAACGGTTTTCTTGCGATCCAGTGCACGAAGGCCGGCCTTGCGCCGGAAGTGAATGAGACACCTGTAGCTGACCGCGCTTTCTTTCAGAAAGCGGCTGCGGTCTATGATGTTATTTACAATCCGGAAGAGACGCTGTTTCTGCGGCTTGCAAGACAGGAAGGCACTCCCGGCTGGTGCGGGCTGGATATGCTGCTGCAGCAGGGCATCAGCGCGTTTACGCTCTGGACAGACATAACGCCGGGGGAGGAGCAGGTGGAGAAGGTCAGGGAACATTTATGGACAACATTGTACTGATCGGATTTATGGGCAGCGGAAAAACAGGCGTCGGCAGAGAACTTGCAAGGCTTCTTTCCATTCCGTTTTACGATATGGATGAAATGCTGGAACAGGAGGCGGGGATGCCGGTTTCCGAAATCTTCCGGCTGGAAGGGGAAGAGGGATTCAGAAAACGCGAGAGCAGCCTTCTGACACGTCTTGTCCGGGACAAGTCCGGGAATGCTTCCGCGGCGGTCTACTCGACCGGCGGCGGGATTGTCACAAGGAAAGAGAATATCCCTTTTCTGAAAAAACTCGGTACTGTCGTTCTTTTCAAGGTGAGCCCGGGGACAGTTATTGAACGTATCGGAAATGATGCGTCAAGACCGATGCTCGCAGGAAGCGGGAGAGAGAAGCGTGTCCGGGAACTCATGCTGCTCCGGACGCCGATGTATCTTGCCTGCGCGGACATCGTTCTTGCTATGGACGGATATTCAAAAGAGGAGAACGCGCTGCGGACAAAGATTGTGCTGCAGGAACATGGCTGCCTGTAACAGACAGCACGGAGGATTTCACATGAATAAAATTCTTGTGATCAACGGACCCAATCTGAATTTTTTAGGAATCCGGGAAACAAAGGTATACGGCACAGAGAGCTACAATACGCTGATTCAGAAAATTCAGAAGAAGGCGGGAGAGCTCGGACTCGAGGCCGAGTGCTGGCAGAGTAACCACGAAGGAGCAATTATCGACAAGCTTCAGGAAGCTTATTACGATAAGAGCCTGATCGGCGTAGTGATTAATCCCGGCGCTTATACGCATTACAGCTACGCGATTCACGATGCGCTGAAAAGTGTGTTTGTGACAAAGGTGGAAGTGCATATCAGCGATATTCAGTCGAGGGAGGCATTCCGCAGTATCAGCGTGACCGCGCCTGCCTGCGACCTTCAGATTTACGGACACGGGCTGGACGGATATCTCGAAGCAATGGAATATATCGGCAAAACAGCAGCAGATGCAGCACGAAAATGAAATTTTTTCGTGCTGCAGCAGCGACGGATGCCCAAAAAAGAATTGACATATCCCGCGATTTCAGATAAATTTTTATAGGTATGTCTGCATTACAGAAGATGGATTGAATGCATAGATTATTCGCGACTATATTCATGGAGGAACATAAGTATGATCTCTGCTAGTGATTTCAGAAACGGTATTACGATTGAAAAAGACGGACAGGTACTGGAAATTGTCGAGTTCCAGCATGTTAAACCCGGCAAAGGCGCGGCGTTCGTAAGAACAAAGCTCAAGAACGTCATCAACGGCGGCGTTACCGAGACAACCTTCCGCCCGACCGAGAAATTCCCGCAGGCGAGGATTGACCGCAAGGATTATCAGTATCTTTATAAAGACGGCGACATGTGCGTATTCATGGATACCGAGACCTATGAGCAGGTAAATCTCGGACCTGATGTATACGGCAAGGATATGGATTTCGTCAAGGAAAACGAGATGGTCAAGCTCGATTCCTACAACGGCAATATCTACGCAATCGAGCCTCCGATGTTCGTCGAACTGGAGATCACGGAAACCGAGCCCGGCTTCAAGGGCAATACGGCTACCGGCGCTACAAAGCCCGCTACCGTCGAGACCGGCGCGCAGATCGCGGTTCCGCTGTTCTGCAATATCGGCGACAAGATCAAGATCGACACAAGAACAGGCGAGTATCTCTCCAGAGCATAATCCGTGATCTTAGAGCGAGTGCGCGAATAATATTTCACAATCAGCAAAAGGCATGTGCCGGGAAACCGCGCGCATGCCTTTTGGTGTATATGAGAGTGCTTTACAAGCAAACCTGATTGAAGTAAAATCTAGTCCGAATCATCCGGGCGTAGAAATATCCGGAAATCAAGCAAGCACGGATGTCCCCGCATCTGTGCCCAGTACAGGCTTGCCGCCGGTTGCGGCAGCGCCTTTCCACGGAGGAAGAAGAAATGGAAAAAGAAGAGTTTTTACAGGTTTATCGTCACTCACTCGCGCACATTCTGGCGAAAGCCGTCATCGAAATTTACGGCAAAGATGTGCAGTACGCGATCGGACCGCAGATTGAGGACGGATTCTATTATGATTTTGTTTTGCCGGAAGGAAAGACAATTCAGGAATCCGACTTCAAGACCATCGAGAACAAGATGCGGGAGATCCTGAAACGTAAAGAGGACTGGGTACGAAAGGAAGTCACAAGAGAAGAGGCTCTTTCGATCTTTAAAGATCAGAAATTCAAGACAGAGCTGATCAATGACCTTCCTGAGGATGAGCCGATTACTGTTTATTATACCGGTGAGGATTATGTAGACCTCTGCACCGGACCGCACGTTTCCAATTCGCAGGATCTGATGTCTGCCGCCTTTGAGCTGCGTTCTGTTTCCGGCGCTTACTGGAGAGGCGACGAGCACAGGGATCAGATGACCCGTGTCTACGCGTACGCTTTTCCGGACAAGGCCGCGCTCAAGGCACATAAAGATCTGATCCGCGAGGCGAAGGAGCGTGATCACAAGAAGATCGGCGCGCAGATGGAGCTGTTCATGTTCGATGAGACAGCACCCGGCATGCCGTACTGGCTTCCCAGAGGCTGGAAGATGTATCAGGCGCTTCTGAAGTATTCGAGAGAGGTGCAGCTGCGTCACGGTTACACGGAGATCTCGGCGCCTCTGATCAATAATAAGAAACTCTGGCTGATTTCCGGCCACTGGGCACACTACATCAACAACATGTTTATGGTTCCCGGTGTTTCCGGCTGGCTGAAGGCGGACGCGGACATCCAGAATGTCGCCGACAATCTGAGTGAGGCGAACGCGGACATCAAGACCGTGAAGATGATGGCAGGCGCTGCGGTTTACAGCAGAGAAGAGGCGGACACCATGGCGGCGAAGCCGATGAACTGCCCGAACGCGATGCTGACTTACAAGCGAAAGAACCGTTCCTATAAGGAGCTGCCGATCCGTTACAGCGAATATGATGTTCTGCACAGAAAAGAAAAGTCCGGACAGATGAACGGACTCTTCCGCGTACAGGAATTCCGTCAGGACGATGATCACACCTTCGTTATGGAGTCCCAGATCAAATCCGAGATCGCGGATATCATTTCAATCGCGGATGAAATCTATAAGACCTTCGGTGTAACCTACCGCGCGGAGCTTTCCACACGTCCCGATGACTTTATGGGTGACATTGAAGTCTGGAACCGCGCAGAGGCGGATCTTAAGGAAATCCTTGACGAGAAATACGGCAAGGGCGGCTATGAGATCAATGAAGGGGACGGCGCGTTCTATGGTCCAAAGATCGATCTGCAGATCAAGGACGCGCTTGGCAGAGAATGGCAGTGCGGTACTGTACAGCTTGATTTCCAGCTGCCGCACAACTTCGGGCTGACCTACACTGCGCAGGACGGCACAAGCCAGATGCCGGTCGTTCTGCACCGCGCGATTTACGGGTCGCTTGAGAGGTTCATCGGCATCATTACCGAGAACTTCAAGGGCAATTTCCCGTTCTGGCTTTCTCCGTATCAGGTCGGTATCGTTCCGATCCGTCCGGAGCATAATGCATACGCGAAGAAAGTGGAGAAGCTTCTCCTTGACAACGGTATTCGTGTCGAAGCGGACTACAGCGATGACAACATGAAGACCAAGATCAAGAAGTACAAGAATTACAAAGATCCGTATATCCTTGTGCTGGGCGACAAAGAGGCTTCCGAGAATACGGTATCCATCAATATCCGCGGAAACAAGCAGCTGAACAATGTTCCGCTGGACAGATTCCTTGACATCTGCGACGAGATGAACGAGGAGCACAGCCTGACACTGACCGATTCTCTGGAAGACTGACAGACCGAAAAGTTCATAGGAGCTGCCAGGCAGCTGCTGCAGGGGCGAAAATGCTTCTGCGGCGGCTGTCTTTGTTTTACCCGATACGGCAGGGAACAGTTTCCTGTGATACCAGTCACCATGTGAAGAAAGTTTCCTGGTAATGCTGGACTTTCTGATTCCGGTATGCTAAGATACAAAAGTTAATAGTTGTTGTTAGACATGCGCCCGTAGTCTAATGGATAGAACGGAGGCCTCCGACGCCTTTGATGCAGGTTCGATTCCTGTCGGGCGCATTTTTTGTACCCAAAAATAATGAACCAGGAGAGAATACTTTTGAACACCCGTTCCGGTAACCATCAAAACCGCAGAAAAAAGAGCTCTTCCGAGAAGCTCTATGACCTGAAGACCGTCCTCATGCAGAACTACAGGATCGTTATGCCGGCGGTTCTGCTCATTGCTATTCTGCTGACTGTCATTATCGGTCTTCTGGCGCACAGGACCAACAAAGGCCCGGCTGCAGAAAGCCGGCAGGCAGCAACAATGGAAGCTGCGGAAGGCCTCGTCGGCATGGAGAAGAACGCGCATGCGGATGTGAACGAGCTGTTCAAAACGTACTATGACGCGCTTGCGGAAGGGGATATCGAGACGATTGAATCCATCAGCTCTCCGCTTTCGGACGAAGAAAAAATCCGTATCCAGACGATTTCCGAGAGCATTGAGTCGTATCCTACGATTGATGTGTACACGAAGCAGGGACCGTCTGCCGGAACCTATGTCTGCTACGTGTACACGATTCTGAAGTTTGTGGATCATGACTGGCTGGTGCCCGGCATGCAGACGATGTATGTCTGCACGAGAGACGACGGGTCAGGCAAGCTTTTTATCAACACACAGGAAGAACACGACGCGGATGTTACGAACTATATCCAGAAGGTTTCCGTACAGGATGATGTCGTGGACCTGAACAATCAGATCACGGCGAATTATAATCAGCTTCTCGCATCGGACCCGAATCTTGTAGCGTATCTGGATGAGCTTTCACAGAAAATTGACGTAAAGGTTGGTCAGAGCCTCTCGGAGCTCAAGGCGGCAAAGGACAGCGAAGGCAAGAGCGAAGAGTCGGAGAATGCTTCCACGCAGGAAGCGGAAGTGGCAGCTTCCGGAGCGGAAAACAACGGCGATGCTGCATCTGCTTCTTCGGATGATCAGCAGGATAAAACAGAAGCTTCCGCTGCAGCGTCCTCCTCGTCAGAATCTGCCGTGTCGAATCCGACAAAAGCAAAGGCGAAGGAAACTGTGGCAATCCGCAAGGGCTCCGGCACGACAACCGAGCAGATCGGTTCCGCATATCCCGGAGATACGTTTGATGTGATAAAATATGATCCGAACGGATGGAGTCAGATTAAATATAATGGTCAGACAGCATATGTGAAATCGGAGTTCTTTACCTTCGAGTGATGGCGGGACTGCCCGGGAGGTGCTTATGTTCGGAAGAATCAATTTTGCGGTCATGGGTGCCGGCAATATCGCGGCGACAATGGCGGATACGGTACGGAAAATCCGGGGTGTACGCTGCTATGCTGTCGCTTCCCGCAGTGCTGATAAGGCAGCCGGATTCGCGGCAAAACATGGCTTCAAAAAGGCATACGGCTCCTACGAGGAGCTGGTGAATGACAAAAAGGTCAGCCTGATTTATGTCGCGACGCCGCATTCCGAGCACTATGCGAACGCGAAGCTCTGTATTGAGCACGGAAAGTCGGTGATCGTCGAAAAACCTTTCTGCGTAAACGCGGGACAGGCACGTGAGCTTTTTGCTCTTGCGGAGGAGAAACATGTATTCATCACGGAAGCGATGTGGACGAGATACATGCATTTTGCAAAGACGATCCGTGAAGTAATTGACAGCCGCGTGGTCGGAGATCCTGTCATGCTGAGTGCGGAGCTGTCCTACCCGATCCGGGGCGTGCAGAGACTGACGGACCCGATGCTGGCAGGCGGCGCGCTTCTGGATCTCGGCGTGTATCCGCTGACGTTCGCGTCGATGTTTTTCGGAGACGATATTGCCCGCGTCAAGGCAGACTGCACATTTACGCCGCAGCATGTTGACGAACAGGACAGTATCACGCTAGTTTATAAGGACGGAAAAATGGCTGTCCTGCGCGCTTCGATGCTCGGAACCGGAGACCGTCGCGGTGTCATCACCTTTACCAAAGGGTATATGGTGGTCGAGAATATCAATAACTTCGAGTCGCTGACGGTCTATGGCAGTGATTACAAAAAACTTGCGCGTTACAAACGGCCGAGGCAGAAAACGGGTTATGAGTATGAAATCATGGCCTGCGCCCGCGCGGTCAGGGAAGGCTGGACAGAATGCCCGGAGCTGCCGCATGAAGAAACACTGCGGATGATGGAGCTTCTGGACGAGATAAGACGCCAGTACCGCATTGTTTATCCGTTTGAGGAAGGCGCGAGACAGGTACCGCTTGTTACGGCGCAGGCGCCGGATGCATTGATTCCGGATGAAGAGGCACAAGATGCGTCGGAGCGGGTGACACAAGAGCAGGAACAGTCCGTGCAGCCCGCGGCCGGGCAGCCGCGGGAAGAGGCTGCGGAATCTGTCGTGGACACCCCGCAGGAACAGACAGCGGAGCCTTCATCGGAACAGGAACAGCCGGAAGAGACGGCAGCAGCGCAGAAACAGGAACAGACAGAAGAGTCTTCGCAGGCACAGGCGGTGCAGTCCGCGGATTCCGGAAATTAAAGAACAGGATAATTTATGTTAAAAAGAGTAGTTGTGGGTATGTCCGGCGGAGTTGATTCCTCCGTCGCGGCATACCTTTTAAAATCACAGGGATATGACGTCATCGGCGTTACCATGCAGGTCTGGGAGGCCGGCTGTTCGCTTCAGATGGAGCGGGAGGGCGGCTGCTGCGGGCAGAGCGCCGTGGATGATGCCAGACGCGTCTGCGATGTCATCGGAATACCGTATTATGTCATGAGTTTTCGGGATGTTTTTCAGAAAAATGTCATTGATTACTTTGTCAACGAGTACATCTCGGGCAGAACGCCGAACCCCTGCATAGCCTGCAACCGGTATGTAAAATGGGAAGCACTCCTTAAGAAAGCGCGGGAAATCGGTGCGGACTACATCGCGACCGGCCACTACGCGCGGATTCTGCGGCTCGGGAACGGGCGTTACACGATCCGGAATTCCGTGACGGCTGAGAAAGATCAGACCTACGCTTTATACAAGCTGACGCAGGATCAGCTTGCGCATACGCTGATGCCGGTAGGCGATTATTACAAGGAAGATGTCAGGAAGATTGCGAAGGAACAGGGCCTTCCGGTCGCTGCGAAACCGGACAGCGAGGAGATCTGTTTTGTCGCGGATGACGACTATGCAGGCTACCTTGACCGCACAGCCGGCGAGCGTGTGCCCGCGCCCGGCCGATTTGTCGACAAAAACGGCAGAGACCTCGGTCCGAACAAGGGAATCACGCACTATACGATCGGCCAGAGAAAACACCTCGGACTCTCGATGGGACACCCTGTTTTCGTTACCGGTATTGACGCAGAGAACAATACGGTGACGATCGGCGAAAGCGAAGACGTGTTCGGCGACAGGCTTGTCTGCCGCGGATTGAATTTCCTGTCGGTTCCCGGGATGGAAACGGGTCAGAAGCTGCGCGCTTCCGGAAAAATCCGCTATGGACATCGGACCGCTCCCTGCACGATCGAAAAGACCGGAGAGGATGAGATCACCGCTGTTTTTGATCAGAAGGTCAGAGCGATCACGCCGGGGCAGGCGGCTGTCTTTTATGACGGCGATCACATCCTGTGCGGCGGGACCATCTGCAGCTGATTTCAGATAGCATAAGTGCGCGGCACTCTGCGTTCGTAAACGGTAACACACCGGATTCCGACATTGAGCAGAGTTGCCCGTGCCCTGTCAAAACCTGCTCCGACGCAGGCAGGCACATGGGCATCCGAACCGACGGTAACCCGGGTGCCGCCTTCTTTCCCATAGAGATCCAGAACAGTCCGGTCCGGATTCGCATCCGGAAAGCCTCTGAACAGGGCCTGCGTATTCAGCTCGAGCGACTGACCTCTTTCTATGAGAATATCCAGGATTTCTCTGATTTCATCCTCAAAAAGCGTATTCCAGTATGCGCGCGGATGCTGCGGGACAGCATTCAGCGGCGCATAACGGAGTACATAATCCAGATGGGCGTACGAATCGAAGAAGTCAAAAGTTCTGACGTTTAAAAGCGACGCGCGGTAATAAGCACGGTAGCTGTCTTCGAGACTCCGACCCTCAAAATAACTCGGATAATACGGATCAAGGCCGTCTGCCGCGTGCGTTGATCCGATCAGAAAGTCAAATTTATCATGATACCGGTCAGCAAAGCGGAGAATCCTGTCGCGGCAGGCGGGATGCATACCGATCTCGGCGCCGCACAGAAGCCGGATCCTGTCTTTATACTTTTCCCGCATTCTCTGCAGTTCTTCATAATACACGTCAAAATCGAACACAAACCGAAGCCGTTCCCCCTCCGGATCATTGATGAACGGAGAATCCTCATCATAATGTTCGGTAAAACAGAGCGTCTGAATACCTCTTTGTATTGCGGAGAGAACCATCTGTTCCATCGGCGCCTCACAGTCCGCGGAAAAAGATGTATGAACGTGACAATCGGAAATAACCGGCATACTCCACCTCCTGTCTGCCTGCTTCATTGTAAAACGAAAACCCGCCGGCGCAAATACTTTGCTGAAAGCATCTTGAATTTTCGCTTTCTAGTTGTTACACTATAAACGCTGACAAAAATTTGACAAGCATCTTTTTGCGCCTGTTTACATCGCCGCAGAGAATGCTCCGTCGGATACCAAACGAAACTTTCTTTTTAGGAGGAAAATGACATGGCAGTAAGAGTAGCAATTAATGGATTTGGCCGTATCGGTCGTCTTGCTTTCAGACAGATGTTCAAGGCTGAAGGCTATGACGTTGTTGCGATCAACGATCTTACATCTCCTGATATGCTCGCATATCTTCTGAAGTATGATACAACACATGGCCGTTATGATGGAAAGGTAGAAGCTACCGAGAACTCCATCATCGTTGATGGCAAGGAAATCAGAATCTACGCAGAGAAGAACGCGGCAGACCTTCCCTGGAAGGATCTTGACATTGATGTAGTTCTGGAGTGCACAGGTTTCTACACATCCAAGGACAAGGCTATGGCACACATCAATGCAGGTGCTAAGCACGTTGTTATTTCCGCTCCTGCAGGCAATGACCTCAAGACCATCGTTTACAATGTAAACCATGAGACTCTGACAGCAGATGATCAGATCATCTCCGCTGCATCCTGCACAACAAACTGCCTTGCTCCTATGGCAAAGGCTCTGAATGATCTGTGCCCGATCGAGTCCGGCTTTATGACAACTGTTCACGCTTACACAGGCGATCAGATGATCCTCGACGGACCGCAGAGAAAGGGCAACAAGAGAAGATCCAGAGCAGCGGCGCAGAACATCGTTCCCGCTTCCTCCGGAGCTGCAAAGGCAATCGGCCTTGTTCTTCCCGAACTTGACGGCAAGCTCAACGGCGCTGCTCAGCGTGTTCCTACAGCTACCGGCTCCACAACGATCCTTGACGCTGTTGTAAACGGCAAGGTAACTGCTGATCAGGTTAACGCGCAGATGAAGGCTGAGGAGACAGAATCCTTCGAGTACAATACCGATGAGATCGTTTCTTCTGATATCATCAACAGCACAGCAGGCTCCATCTTTGACGCTACACAGACAAAGGTTCTGCCTATGGGCGACAAGACTCTGGTTCAGGTTGTATCCTGGTATGACAACGAGAACTCCTATACAAGCCAGATGGTTAGAACAATCAAGCACTTCGGTTCCCTGCTGAACAAGTAATTTGGGACAGAATTGTTTTATCGTTTTTAACTGAAGAAACAGATTGCGAGGTCCGGTGCCTTTCGTGGGCCCGGGCCTCGTTTTTCGTTTTCCACAGGCAGCGTGGGATTTCGCTGCCTTCATTGTTTTGATGAAGGAGGCCGGTTATGGCAGCATTAAACAAAAAAACTGTGGATGATTTCAATGCAGCCCACAGAAGAGTTCTGGTAAGATGCGATTTCAACGTTCCTTTGAAAGAGGGAAAGATTACGGACGATACACGTATCGTCGCGGCGCTTCCTACAATTCAGAAGCTGATCGATGAGGGCGCAAAGGTGATCCTGTGCTCTCACCTCGGAAAGGTCAAGAACGGCCCCAACGAGGGCGAGTCTCTTGCGCCTGTTGCGGCAAGACTTTCCGAAAAGCTTGGAAAGGAAGTAAAGTTCATTCCGGATTACAATGTAACCGGTGAGGCTGCTACAAAGGCAGTTCAGGAGATGCAGGACGGCGATGTCATTCTCCTGCAGAACACCAGATTCAGAGGCAAAGAGGAGACCAAGCCGCAGGATGCCGGCGAGGGATTCGCGAAGGAGCTGGCTGACCTTGCGGATGATTATGTATGTGACGCATTCGGTTCCGCGCACAGAGCACATGCTTCTGTTTCTGTTGTCACCAAATATATCCGCGAAAAGGGCGGCAACTGCGCAGTTGGCTATCTGATGCAGAAGGAAATCAAGTTCCTCGGCAATGCCGTTGAAAACCCGGTTCGTCCTTTTGTTGCCATCCTCGGCGGCGCAAAGGTTGCGGATAAGCTGAATGTTATCTCGAATCTTCTTGAGAAGTGCGACACGCTGATTATCGGCGGCGGTATGGCTTATACTTTCGAAAAGGCACAGGGATATGAAATCGGCACTTCTCTTTGCGATGACACCAAGCTGGATTACTGCAAGGAGATGATGGAAAAGGCACAGAAGCTTGGCAAGAAGCTGCTTCTTCCTGTAGATGCTGTAATTACGGATCACTTCCCGGATCCGATCGATGACGCTTCGATTGCTACGGAAGTTGTTGATATCGACAAGATTCCGGCTGACAAGATGGGAATGGATATCGGACCGAAGACCCGCGCTCTTTATGAGGAAGCTGTAAAATCCGCCAAGACCGTTGTCTGGAACGGACCGATGGGCGTATTCGAGAATCCTGTTCTCGCAGCCGGCACAAAGGCGGTTGCTGCAGCGCTTGCAGAGACCGAAGCTACGACGATTATCGGCGGCGGCGACAGCGCGGCTGCTGTAAACCAGCTGGGCTATGCGGACAAGATGTCCCACATTTCCACCGGCGGCGGCGCATCTCTGGAATTCCTGGAGGGCAAGGAACTGCCGGGCGTTTATGCGGCGGATGACAGAAACTGAGACTGCAAAACAACGAAAGACAGATGCAGCGCGTTTTCGCGCTGCGCTATTAAGGAGATCACGAAATGGCTAGAAGAAAAATCATTGCCGGCAACTGGAAGATGAATAAGACTCCGAGTGAAGCAAAGGCACTGGTGGAGCTGCTCGCACCTCTCGTAAAGGACGCGGATGCAGAAGTCGTTTACTGCGTACCTGCGATTGATATCGTTCCGGTAGCGGAAGCAATTAAGGGTTCCAATGTACAGCTTGGCGCGGAAAATATTTCCGATCAGGATGCAGGAGCGTTCACCGGCGAGATTTCCGCTGATATGCTGCTTGACGCCGGCGTTAAATACGTCATCATCGGACATTCCGAACGGAGACAGTATTACAAGGAAGATGATGCTTTCCTGAACAGAAAGGTGCTCAAGGCTCTGGAGAAGGGACTCACACCGATTCTGTGCTGCGGCGAGACACTTGAGCAGAGAGAAGCAGGCGTTACACTGGATTGGATCCGTCTGCAGATCAAGTCCGATCTGCAGGGAGTTACCGCGGAACAGGCTGCTTCGATGGTCATCGCCTATGAGCCGATCTGGGCGATCGGTACCGGCAAAACAGCGACATCTGATCAGGCAGAAGAAGTCTGCAAGGCAATCCGCGATACAATCACTGATATCTATGATTCTGATACCGCAGAGAAGATCCGTATTCAGTACGGCGGCTCGATGAAGCCCGCGAACTGCAAGGAACTGCTTGCAAAGCCGGATATTGACGGCGGTCTTATCGGCGGCGCAGCCCTGAAGGCTGATTTCGCTGAAATCGTCAATTACAACAAGTAATCAGGACGTGGCAATGCGAAAAAGGGGAGCCGGCAGCGGCTCCTCTTTTTTCGTCATCCGGCAGTCGCAGGATCATCCTTTTCATGCGCGCTGACCTTTCTTAATAAATTCTTCAGAGAATTTCCATTCAATCCGTACTATAATGTGGTTCTGACTATGACCTTGGAGTATCCTTTTATCAGGAGAGGTACAAGGAGATATCCTTTGTGAGGAACGATATGGATAAAGACTTTGATAAAGATAACGACGGTCTTTTATTTGACGACGAAGAAACGGAAGAAATCCCTGCAGCGGAAATGGAAGTGCATGCGTCCGATATGCCAAGAGAGGCGGATGTTGTAAGAGAAGCGCTGCGGGAGGCCGGCATGCTTTCTTCGGGGCATCGGGCGGACAGTGCTGCACCGGCCAGTGACTATGCAGGAGCGGATACTACCGGCAGAGATTCTGGAGACTGGTATGAAGAAGACAGCCGTGCGCAGGGAGAGCGGACCGGATACAGGGAAAGCTACGACGGGGAAAGCTACGATGCTCCGGAAAGCAGAGAAAAGAGAAAAGCCCCTGCCCGCAGAAGACCGGTAAGACGCAGTGCCGAGGAGGAAAGAGATATGCGCGCAGGAGACACCAGAAGGCAGCCGCGGGAAAGACGACCGGAGCGGAGGCAGGAGCGCGGGCAGCAGGAATACAGACAGCAGGGACGCAGACAGCAGGAACGTAGACAGCAGGAAAGCAGACAGAAGCGTCATCATCCGGTCCGGAATTTCTTCCTGACACTTCTCATCCTGATTATCCTGCTCCCCGTTCTGTATGTACTGGCTAAGTTCGGCGGCCTTCATTCGGAAAAGTTTGACGCGGGATCTGTCAGAAAGTTTGTTTCCGAAGAAGTTAAGAAGAGTCAGCAGACAGGACCGATGGCCGGATATACGAATATCGCGCTGTTTGGCCTGGACTCTGTCAGCAACAGTCTGGATAAAGGCAACAACCGAAGCGATGTCATGATCATCGCTTCGATCAATGATGCGACAGGTGATGTCAAACTGGTATCTTTGTACAGAGATACCTATCTGGATATCGGGGACGGCAAGTATCAGAAGGCGAACGCGGCATATGCTTACGGCGGTCCCGATCAGGCCGTCTCGATGCTGAACCGGAATCTGGATCTGAATATCGATGATTACGTGACGGTCGGCTTTAACGGCGTCGCCAGTCTGATTGACGAGGTCGGAGGCGTTGAGATTGACGTACAGCCTGACGAGATCGAGCATCTGAATAATTATCAGTCCACGATGGCGCAGGAACTGGGAAGGCAGTATGTGCCGGTGCAGAACACCGGCCTGCAGACACTGAATGGACTGCAGGCGACAGCTTACTGCAGAATCCGTTATACAGACGGTGGCGATTTTAAGAGGACGCAGCGGCAGAAGGAAGTCCTTTCGAAGGCTTTTGCGAAACTGAAGGCAGCAGGACCTGTCACGATGCTCAAGGTTGCCAACGATATGACGGACAAGATACGCACTTCTCTCAATATGGGAGAAATTGCTTCGATGGCGATGAAGGCTTCCAGATACAATATTACAGAGACAACCGGCATGCCGTTTGATGGTATGGTCACCGTCGGCTACATCGGCGATCAGTCGTGTGTCATACCGGTACACCTGACGGATAATGTTAAAAAGCTGCATTCGGTTCTTTTCGGGGACGAGAATTATACAGTCAGCAGTACCGTGCAGCAGATCAGCGACCATGTGAGCAGCGTTTCCGGACGTTGACGGAAGAAGGGCAGAAACCGCATTTTATGGGCAAAACAAAAATTATCGTCATCGGTGCCGGTGCAGCCGGTCTTATGGCTGCGTGCGCGGCCTCGGACGCCGGTGCGGATGTTACGATTTACGAGCATAATGAAAAAGCAGGGAAGAAGATCTTTATCACCGGTAAAGGACGCTGTAATTTTACAAATGCCTGTGCTGCCGCCGACTTTTTCCCGAATGTGCCCCGCAATCCCAAGTTTTTATACAGTGCGCTGTATGATTTTGACGCGCAGGCGATGATCCGTTTTCTGGAGGAGAACGGATGCCCCACGAAGGTTGAGCGGGGACGGAGAGCGTTTCCGCTTTCCGATCACGCGTTCGACGTTACAGACGCACTGGTCCGCCATTGCAGAAAAAACGGCGTAAAAATTGTTTTTCACTGTGGCGTAAAGGATATTCTGGCAGCGGAAGTTGTGCAGGGCGTTGTTCTGGATGACGGCCGCAGGGTCAGCTGTGACCGGGTTATTCTGGCCACCGGCGGCCTTTCTTATCCATCGACCGGTTCCACCGGCGACGGTCTGCGCTTTGCGCGCAGTTTAGGGCTTCAGGTAACAGAGACAGCACCTTCCCTCGTGCCTCTTGTCACAAAAGAAACCTGGCCGCTGCAGCTGCAGGGGTTGTCGCTCAAAAATGTCGGAGTCAGAATCCTGCCCCGGGATAGCTCCGAAGAAAAGAATGCAGCCTGCACATCGGATACAGGCGCCGACAGCAGGAAGAAAAAAGGTACGGCGCGAAGGAAGAGACCGGTCTATGAGGGATTTGGAGAGATGCTGTTTACGCATTTCGGCCTGAGCGGACCTTTGATTCTTACCGCGTCTGCGCTATGTGATTTTCACAAATATGAGGAAGGCTTTATCCTGTACCTGAATCTGAAACCTGCGCTTACAAGAGATCAGCTGGTGAGCCGCCTGAAACGGGAGTTTTCGGAGGCACCGAACAGGGAACTGTCCAATGCGCTGCGCTCTCTGTTTCCGGAGAGGCTGGCGCTCGAGATCGCGCGGATCTTTGCCGCGCGGCAGGAGAGCGGCAGCCTCAGCGTAAAAGCCTCTGCGGAAGGCGGTGAATCCCGAAAGGCACGAACGCTCAATGAACGGGAAATTGAAGAGCTCGCCGTACTGATACAGGACCTCCCGATTACGCTGACAGGCGCCCGCGGGTTCGCGGAGGCGATTGTCACAAAGGGCGGCATAAGTGTACGGGAATTTAATCCGTCCACAATGGAGTCAAGAAAAATCAAGGGACTTTACGCTGCCGGCGAGGTGCTCGATCTGGACGCTTTTACCGGAGGCTATAACCTGCAGATTGCGTGGTCAACCGGACATCTCGCGGGGATCAGCGCGGCGGCTTTGAAGGAAGGATAGATAAATGAAAGAAAATTTCAATATCGCGATCGACGGACCAGCCGGAGCGGGCAAGAGCACGATTGCGCGGAAAGTCGCGCGTACACTTGATTTTGTTTATGTGGACACCGGAGCGATGTACAGGGCGGCAGCGCTGTATTTGCTGCGGAGCGGTCTTTCAAAGCCTTCCGGAGACTTAACGGAAGACTTCCGGCAAGAGGTGTGCAGCCGCCTGAAAGATGCGGATATCCGGCTGGAGTATCAGAACGGGCAGCAGGTGGTTCTGCTGAATGGAGAGAATGTCAATCCGTATATCCGCACCGAAGAAGTCAGTAATATGGCAAGCATTGTGAGTGCGATTCCACAGGTTCGCGAAGAGATGGTACGACTGCAGCAGAAGATTGCTTCTTCCGGAAATGTTGTCATGGATGGCCGCGACATCGGAACGGTTGTTCTTCCGGATGCGCAGATCAAAGTGTTTCTGACAGCCAGCGTGGAGGTGAGGGCACGACGCCGCTATCTGGAGAATCTGGAAAAGCGCAAAGCCGGAAAGCAGGTCAGCAGTGAAGATCTGGATCTTGAGGCAATCGCAAAGGATATTGCGGAGCGTGATTACAGGGACACACACCGTGAGAAGGGGCCTCTCCGGCAGGCTTCTGACGCTGTTTTAATTGACAGCTCCGAAATGAGCATTTCACAGGTCGCCGAGGCAATACTGAATCTGTATGCCGACAAAAAAGGTCGCCCCCGGGTGATTACCGCGCGGACCGCAGGGTTTTGTTTTGGCGTAAAGAGAGCCGTAGACGCAGTCTACAACGAAGCGGAAAACGGAAGCCCGATTTACACTTACGGGCCGATTATTCACAATGAAGTTGTTGTCGAAGATCTGCGGCGAAAAGGCGTTGATGTCATTCATACGCCGGAGGAGCTGGAAGGCCGCAAGGATGCTACAATCGTCATCCGCTCGCACGGCGTGACGAAAGAATTGCAGCAGAAGATCGAAGCCTCGTGCGCACGGTGCATCGATACAACCTGCACGTTCGTCAAACGGATCCATGAAATTGTCGAGAAGGAGAGCGCAGCCGGAAAGAAAATCATTATCATCGGAAATCATGGCCATGCAGAAGCCGAAGGACATGTCGGCTGGTCCAAAACACCCGCGACGATTATAGAAAATGAGCAGGAGGCGGAATGTTTTGACGGGGATAAGAACATTCCTCTGTGCGTTGTTGCGCAGACGACATTTAATGGCAACAAGTTTTCAGAATTAGTTGATATTTTGAAGCAGAGACAATATAATGTCACTGTTAACAATACTATCTGTAATGCTACGCGCGAGAGGCAGACCGAAGCCGGGGAAATCGCTTCGAAGGCGGACATTATGATAGTAATAGGTGGAAAGAGCAGTTCCAATACGGCTAAATTGTATGAGATCTGCAAGGAAGTCTGCGACAGGACATATTTGATCCAGACCGCGGAAGACCTTGATCTGCATTTGAACGGCAGCGAGAAACTCATTGGAATTACCGCGGGAGCTTCGACCCCTAACAATATTATAGAGGAGGTTCAAAAAGATGTCAGAAGAACAGACTTTTGAACAGATGCTGGAAGCATCATTTAAATCGATTAAGACAGGAGAGGTGGTCGAAGGTACCGTTATCGACGTTAAGCCCGATGCGGCTGTGCTGAACATCAACTACAAGGCTGATGGCATTCTTACGCGCGATGAGTATTCTGCGGACAAGACACTCGATCTTACAACGAAGCTGAATCCCGGCGACAAGCTTCAGGTGAAGGTCATCAAGGTTAATGACGGTGAAGGCCAGGTTGCCCTTTCCTACAGAAAGATGGCACAGGAAAGAGCCAACAAGGAGCTGGAAGAAGCATTCAACAATAAGACGGTTCTTACAGCACCGGTTGTTCAGGTTCTTTCGGGCGGTGTTGTCTGCGAGGTTTCCGGAGCGAGAGTATTTATTCCGGCCAGCCTTGTATCGGACACGTTTGTGAAAGATCTTACCCAGTTCCAGGGCAAGGAACTTTCTTTTGTAATCACGGAGTTTGATCCTTCAAGAAGACGGATCATCGGTAACCGCAAGCAGCTTCTTGTTGCGGAGAAGGAGAAAAAGGCACAGGAGCTGCTTTCCTCCCTTCGTCCCGGTGATGTTGTTGAAGGTACGGTCAGAAATGTCACAGACTTTGGCGCTTTTGTAGATCTTGGCGGCGTTGACGGCCTGCTCCATGTTTCCGAGATGGGCTGGGGAAGAGTCGGCAATCCGAAGAAGCTGTATAAGTCCGGAGAAAAGGTCAATGTTATTATCCTGAGCATTGAGGGCAAGAAGATTGCGCTGTCTCAGAAATTCCCGGAAGAGAATCCCTGGCTGGATGCGGAGACAAAGTTCGCGCCTGGAACGATTGTAACCGGCAAGGTTGCGAGACTGACAGATTTTGGCGCTTTTGTTGAGCTCGCAAAGGGTGTTGACGGTCTGCTTCATGTATCCCAGATTTCCAAGGAGCGTGTAGAGAAGCCGGCAGATGTTTTGAAGGTCGGCGATGAGGTAACGGCGAAGATTATCAAGTTTGAGCCGGATACGCATAAGATCAGCCTTTCCGTACGCGCGATTGCGGAAGATGAGGAAAGAGCGAAGAGAGAAGCAGAGCGCGCTAAGAAAGCTGCGCAGAAGGCTGCTTCGTCCCGTGATGACAATGGCGAGGAAGCGGTAACATTCGATATTGACGCGTATATCGCCAAGACGAAGAACGAAGAAGAGAACAAGGAAGAAAAGTAATATACTTCCTGCATAAGACATGAAGTTTGAAAGAGGCTGCCGGTTATGTACGGCAGCCTCTTTTCAATGAATGGCGCGCGGTGGATTATGATTGGTTCAGTTCTGCCGGACGGCTTTCCGCCTACGTAACCTTGGAATGCGCGCAGATCCGGAGGGACATTGTCCATATGGCCGGCAGCGCTTTAAGAAACCCTCATATTTTACACATCCGATTTCTGCAGGATTTCGGAAGCCTTGTGCATTGACTGTTCCATCGTAAGAGAGTCATCCAGGGATTTCAGGTAAGCGGCGAGGGTTTTAATGTTCTCAGCGAGATTTTCAGCCTTGCCTTTTGCTTCGCCTTCAGCTCGTCCCTTCTTTAGCGCCATCCACTCGATTTCTTTCTTTTCCATTTCCCAATCCATATATTGTTTCCTCCAGACAGCATTTTTCTTAGCTCTTCGGACCGCCCTGTCAATCTGCTGAACATAGGAATCGTCTGATCTGCCGGCCGGTTTTCCGCCTACGTAATCGAGAAATGCGCGCAGCTCCGGAGGGACATCGTCCATATGGCCGGCAGCATTCAGGAAGATCCTGCTCTGCCCGTCGCCAAGTTCCAGATCAGGGCAGCCGACACAGGTGGAGCGGAAGACGTAACAGTACTTACCCCTTTTGAACGGGTCGAAAGAACAAAGGAAGATCACGTATGAATCCGCCAGCTCC
>ONHF01000003.1 GCA_900317555.1 uncultured Lachnospiraceae bacterium
ATGCAGCTCTTCCTCGCCATTTTTCTCGTTGACCGCGGACAGGAGCATGCCGCAGGAGTCGATCCCCATCATCGCTCTCGGCGGGAGATTCGTGATGGCAATCAGGGTCTTTCCGACCAGCTCTTCCGGCTCGTAATAGGCGTGAATACCGCTTAAAATCACGCGATCCGTGCCCGTTCCGTCGTCCAGAACGAACTTTAAGAGCTTCTTACTCTTCGGAACAGCTTCGCACGCCTTTACCTTCACCGCCCGGAAATCGGACTTAGAGAAGGTGTCGAAATCGACCTGATCCGCAAACAGCGGCTCGATCTTCACACCGGTAAAATCGATCTTTTCGTTCGGGGTGAAGAACCCGGACTGATCAGAAACAGCCTCGGAACTCTTCTCTTCGCCGGTCTTTTCGTCCGCATGTGCTTCATTGTTTTCAGACTTGAGGGTCTTCATTGTCGGGAACAGCAAAACATCCCTGATCGCAGCGCTGTCCGTAAGCAGCATACACAATCTGTCTATACCATAACCAATTCCACCGGTCGGAGGCATGCCGATTTCCATCGCGTGCAGGAAGTCTTCGTCCGTATGGTTCGCTTCTTCATCGCCTGCCGCCGCCAGTGCGTCCTGTGCGGCAAAACGCTCTCTCTGATCAATCGGATCATTGAGCTCTGAGTACGCGTTGCACATTTCCCAGCCGTTGATATAAAGCTCGAACCGCTCCACCTTGGAAGGATCGGAAGGCTTCTTCTTGGTCAGAGGGGAAATCTCAACCGGATGATCCATGATGAAAGTCGGCTGAATCATCTTGTCCTCGCAATATGTGTCGAAGAACAGATTGACAATATCGCCCTTCTTATGGCGGTCTTCAAATTCGATACCGCGCTCTCGCGCAAGAGCTTTTGCTTCCTCGTCCGAAGAGACCTGATCGAAATCAATGCCTGTCTCCTCTTTGATTGCGTCAACCATCGTCAGTCTGCGGAAAGGCTTTCCAAGATCGATTTGTTTTCCGCCGTAAGTGATCAGTGTCGTACCACAGACCTTCTGCGCGACATCGCGGAACATGGACTCGGTCAGCTCCATCATTCCGTTATAATCGGTATATGCCTGATACAACTCCATGAGCGTGAATTCAGGGTTATGCCGGGTGTCGGTACCTTCATTGCGGAAAACACGCCCGATCTCATACACTCTCTCCAGACCGCCGATAATGAGGCGCTTGAGATACAGTTCCAGAGAAATGCGGAGCCTTCTGTCCTCATTGAGCGCATTGTAATGCGTGATGAACGGTCTTGCCGCGGCGCCGCCCGCGTTTTCGACGAGCATCGGCGTCTCGACTTCCATGAAGTCGCGGCCGGCAAGAAATGTACGGATCTCCTGAATGATTCTGGATCTCATCTTGAAGGTCTCGCGAACATCTTCATTCATAATGAGATCGACATATCTCTGACGATAGCGGGTATCTGTATCTGTCAGTCCGTGGAACTTCTCCGGAAGGGGTTCCAACGATTTGGACAGCAATGTCAGTTCCTTGACATGCACCGAGATTTCTCCGGTCTTTGTACGGAACGGAAAACCCTTCACACCGATGATGTCACCGATATCCAGCTTTTTAAAGCCGGCATAAGCATCATCGCCCAGGTCGTTGCGGCTGACATAAATCTGAATCCGTCCGTCGCGGTCCTGCAGGTTGGCAAACGAAGCTTTACCCATTACACGCTTGAACATCATACGGCCGGCAATCGAAACAGTCGCGGGCTCCTTCGTATAATTACCCTCGGCGTCCTGCTCTCCGCAAAGATCTTCAAACTTGTCTTTGATCTCCTGCGTATGGTAGGTCTGGTCGTAAGTTGTAATCTTGAACGGATCTTTTCCATCTGCCTGAAGCGCGGCCAGTTTCTCCATTCTGACCTTTTTCAGCTGTCCCGCATCCTGTGAAGACGCGCTCTGATTCCGGTTGTTCTGATTGTCTGCCATTTTCCTCTCCCCTGATGCGGACTGCAGTTATAACGGCCTGTCTGCGGCCGTTATTTCCTTTACAGCGGCCTCTATGCAGTCATTATCCTCTTTCGATGCCAAGTACCTTGTAGCCGAAGGTCCCTGCAGGCGTATCCACATTGACGGTATCGCCGATCTTGGCGCCGATCAGAGCCTTGCCGACGGGAGACTCGTTCGAAATCTTTCCCTGCAGGCTGTTCGCCTCACTCGAGCCGACAATCGTATACGCGAGATCTTCATTGTCAACAATATCGTGTACCTTTACCCTGCAGCCTACACTGACCTTGTCAAGGGTAACTTCTCCTTCGTCAACAACCTCAATGTTCTTGAGTCTTTCTTCCAGAAGGGAAATGCGCGCTTCGATTTCACGCTGCTCATCCTTGGCTGCGTCGTACTCGGCGTTCTCGGAGAGATCGCCCTGCGCCCGCGCGTCCTTGAGTTTCTCGGCCACTTCTCTTCTTCTGTTGACTTTCAGATCGTTCAGCTCGTCCTCGATTTTCTTGAGACCTGCTGTAGTAATAACTGTTTTTGCTGCTTCTGCCATGATATAACCGCTCCTGTATTTACAATATATTTATTGACGATGCATCAACCAGCTGCAAAATGCCAAACTCATGGCCTACAATTATATCCATAATCCGCATCCATGTCAATTTAAACCGGGAAGCCGGCAGCCCGTGCAGGGCGCGGCGGCATGGCTGCCCGCCGATACCGTTTTCCGCGCTGCGGCGATGCGGCCGGCTGCCGCGCCCTGTTTTACGCGTAAGGAAACTCCTTCGAAAGGAGCTCCTCCAGCTCGCTGAATGTCGTCACGGTGTTAACCTTTGAACGGATCTTTGAAGCGCCCGGGAATCCCTGCACGTACCATGCGACATGTTTTCTCATCTCGAGAATTCCCTGTTCCTCACCCTTGTATAGCAGCATCAGCTGCGCGTGGCGTTCAATCATCTGCACGATCTCCCGTCTGGACGGGCGGCCGGGTTCTTCGCCGGTTTCCAGATAATGATTGATTTCCGCGAATACCCACGGGTTTCCCTGCGCGCCGCGGCCGACCATAACAGCCGTGCAGCCGGTTTCGTCCAGCATCCGTTTTGCACTCGGTCCGTCTTTGATATCGCCATTGCCGATGACGGGAACGCGGACGGCCTGTACAACTTCGGCGATGGTCTCCCGGTCCGCCTCGCCGGAATACATCTGGGTGCGCGTTCTTCCATGAACGGCAATCGCGCTGGCTCCGCCGGCTTCCGCGGCCTTCGCGCATTCCACGGCATTGATGTGATTACAGTCAAAACCGCGCCGCATCTTGACCGTTACAGGTCTTGAAGAAGCGCGGACGCAGGCGCGGACGATCTTTTCAATCAGGGCCGGATTTTTCATCAAAGCAGACCCCTCCTGATTATTCACGATCTTCGGTACAGGACATCCCATGTTGATGTCCAGGATGTCAAAGTCCCAGTCCTCTATTCTTCTTGCGGCCTCTGCCATCACCTCCGGCTCGTGGCCGAAAATCTGCAGTGCCACCGGAGCCTCGGAGGGGAGGGTTCTGGCGAGCTCCGCTGTTTTGCAGTTACCAAAAGTAACAGCCTTCGCGCTGATCATTTCCATGACGGAAAGTCCCGCGCCCTGTTCTTTGCAAAGCAGCCGGAACGGAAGATCAGACACGCCGGCCATCGGTGCAAGCACAGTCCGGTTCGGTATGGTTACATTTCCTATCTGCCAGCGCATCGTTATTCGACATCCTCCGGGGTACTTTCCTTGTGGTAATCGTCGCCGTTCTCCAGACGCCGGCCTGTATCCGCAGTCTCTTCGTTCCGCAGGCTCTCCTCCGGTGCAAGCGCGTCTTCCTCCAGCAGCTCTGAGGGGTCCATATGCAGAAAATGCACCTTGAAATAAATCGAAAGCGAATCAAACAGCTCTTTCTTGCTGTCTCTGACCTGCCGGATTAAAAGGCCGCAGCCGATGTCGTCATAAAGCAGGTCGTCTTCGTCCGCTTCGGATTCCAGAACAACTTCTCCGCCCGGTGTAAGATTCACCGTAAAAACACCGCCGACCTCCTCCGTAAACAGACAGCAGATGATGCGCAGCTCTTCCTTGACGGTCTCGGGAAGTCCGCTGAATTTCGGATTGATGTAGTATTTCTTGTCATAAGCGTTCGATCCGCATAAAACAACGCGGTAGTGCCTCTGTGCAGCTGCCGCGTCCGTGTCATCGTCGCTGTCTATGTTGGTATAAATCGTAGTTCTCTTTGCGTATTCCGACATACTGTCCTTTCTGTTTCAGCGTTCAAACATACCCCATGACGCCGCGGACGGAAATCTCGCCGCTGCTGACGGGTATGATTTTGTCATCGGCCGTGCGCACCAGAAGTTCTCCTGTGTCGGAAATGCCAAGAGCTGTTCCTTCATACTCGCCCCTGGGATCGAGCACACGCACACGTCTTCCGGCGTTGACCAGTCCCCGCTCATAGTCTGCCTTCAGCGGCTTCAGCGAGCCGGCAGTCAGGAATTTCTCATAATCTTCTTCAAAACAGTTCCAGATATCCGCGACCAGCGCTGCGCGGCAGAGCGGTCGTCCCAGAGCATCCGCAATGGTTGCCGCCGTGTCCCGGACTTCCGGCGGAACTGTGCTGATATTGATATTCAGCCCTGTGCCGATTGTAATATCTTTGATTTCCCGTTCTTCGAGGCGCATCTCTGTCAGGATGCCGACAATCTTCTTGTACGTTTTGCCGCCGTCAACCGATACAACACCGTCGTTCGGCCACTTGATGCCAAAGCGTACACCGGCCGGCGCGCTCTGTTTCTCCAGCGTTCTGAAAACCGCAAGCGCCATAATCAAGGTCGTCATCGGCGCCCTGTCCGGGTTGATCGAAGGCTTGAGCAGAATGCTCATATATACGTTGCCGCCGGATGGAGAAATCCAGGTGCGGCCGCGGCGGCCTTTGCCTGCGGTTTGTTTTTCCGAAACGCAGAGTGTACCGTTGCCGTATCCCTCGTCGGAAAGTTTCTGAATGTCATTGTTCGTGGAGCCGGTCTCCTTCGCGCAAAACAGCGGCCGCCCCACCCACTTCGTCCGCAGCCGGCGTTCGATTTCAACGCCGTTGAAGACATCCGCGTTTTCTATGGCACGCAGGCGATAGCCCCGGTTTGTTACAGCTTCAATTTCATAGCCGTCTGCCCGGAGCGCGCTGATCGCCTTCCAGACAGCGGTTCTGGATACGCCGAGCGCTTCACAAAGCTGCTGTCCGGAAACAAAACCGTCCGCTTCTTCGAGCAGCTGCAGGATTTTTTCTTTCATGCTGATTGCCTCTTTACTATTCGTAACCTGCCGTAGCGGCAAGCCCCGGCGCATTAACTCTTCGCAGAACGCGCGGCGGCAGACCCGGCGCATCTCTCTGCACAGACTTGCGCGGCGGCAGCCCCCGGCGCATCTACTCTGCATAGCCCAGTGTGGCCGCCATAACCGCCTTGATCGTGTGCATACGGTTCTCGGCCTCCTGAAAAACAATGGACCGGCTGCTCTCAAACACCTCGTCCGTCACTTCCATCTCTGTAAGGCCGTACTTTTCATGGATCTTTTCACCAATGCCGGTATGCAGGTCGTGGAACGCGGGCAGGCAGTGCATGAAAACCGCGTCCGCGCTGCCAGGCTGCATAAGCTCTGACGTAATGCGGTACGGGAGGAGATCGTGAATCCTCTCCTGCCATACCTCATCAGGCTCTCCCATCGAAACCCAGACATCTGTGTAGAAAACATCCGCTCCGCTTGCGGCTTCCGAAGTGTCTTCCGTAAGGCGCACAGAACCGCCGCTTTCCGCGGCAAGCTCTTCACACCGGCGGACCAGGGCAGGGTCTGGGAAATACTTTTTGTTCGAGCACAAGGTCACATGCATTCCCATTTTCGCTCCGAGAACCATCAGAGAGTTTCCGGTGTTGTATCTTGCGTCACCGAAATAGCTCAGTCTGATTCCCTTGGTACGACCGAAATGTTCGCGAATGGTCAGAAGATCGGCAAGCATCTGCGTCGGATGAAATTCGTTGGTCAGGCCGTTCCAGACAGGAACCTTGGAGTACTTCGCGAGTTCTTCAACGATGTCCTGTCCGAAGCCGCGGTATTCGATGCCGTCAAACATGGAGGCAAGGACTCTCGCGGTATCCGCGATCGACTCTTTCTTTCCGATCTGGGAGCCCGAAGGATCAAGGTAAGTCGTTCCCATGCCGAGATCGTGCGCGCCGACTTCAAATGCGCATCTGGTTCGCGTGCTTGTTTTCTCGAAAATCAGGGCAACATTCTTCCCGCGCAGGCGGTCAACAGCAATTCCCTTTTTCTTCTTATCCTTGAAATCTGCGGAAAGATCTATAAGATACTGTATCTCCTCTGCCGAAAAATCAAGAAGTTTCAGAAAATCTCTGCCTTTCAGATCTACGCTCATGCCGTGCCTCCTGTAATTTGCGAAAATTATGCTTTGCCTTTTTGAAGTCTTCTGATCGCGTTGCCCCGAAGTCTCATTGTCACCCTTCATTGAGCGTATTTTAAAACAATCGCAAACACCTTGCAAGCAAGCGGATGCCGCAGGCGGCCTTAAAGCGGGCGCCGTGAAGTTTAAAAAGCGGACGCCGCACAGTTAAAAGCCGCGCGGCGTCCACAAGGAATCTGTTGATATTTAAGTATGTCAGCGATGTCCGCCCATCAAGGCGCAGCGGCTGCAGCCCTTTCCGGCCGTTACATCATTCCCCAGAAGCAATGCGCTCCGATGATGGTTCCGCTCGAATGCAGTTCTCTGCGCATAAAGAAGACGGAACCTCCAACCGGCTTCGATCCCGCAAGTGCTTCGTCAGCCGCGGCATAGCAGTCAGCAGGAACGGTGCCTCTCTTCAATACGCGGTTTAACCATCCGGAGCCTGCCGGTGAAAACTGTCCTCTCTGATAAACAACCGAAGAAATCGAGTTCGGGAACTTAGCGCTGTTAACACGGTTCATAACGACATTGCCAACCGCGACCTTTCCGGTATGGCTCTGGTTGCCTGCTTCGCAGTAAATGATCGCGGCGAGCAGCTCACGGTCGGAAGCGGACACTGCTGTATTCGTCTGTGCGGCTGCCGGCGCCTGTGCTGCCTGTGCAGCGGCCTGCGCCTGCTGCAGCTGAACCTGCTGCAGTGCCTGCAGCGCCTGTGCCGCCTGATAAGACGCGGCCGGCGTCTGCTGCTGAGTTTGTGTCTGCGCAGCGGCTGTTTCCGTAGTCGCTGCGGCGGCTGCCTCGGTGCCGGCTGTAGGAGCTGCGTCCGTGCTGGCTGCGGTCGCCGCTTCCGTGCTGGCTACCGCTGTAGCAGTCGATTCGGTGCTGGCTGCGGCGGCTGCTTCTGTGCTGGCTGCAGTGGCTGCGTTCGTGTTGGCTGTGGCAGCTGCATTCGTGCTGGCTGCCGCTGTAGCAGTCGATTCGGTGCTGGCTGCGTCCTCGCTGGCCATGGAAGCTGCGTCCTGAATGTCTTTCGCCTGCGCGGCTGCCTGCGAGAGATAGAGTGCGGCATCGTTCTGGCTTTCCGCCTGTGCCTGCAGATCAGCGCCGCTCTGAGTGCTTGCTGCAGATGTCTCGGAGGATTCTGTACTTGCTGCCGCCGCGGACTGCACGGTATCTTCTTTCATGACTTCGTCCAGAATTTGTCTTTCCTCATCGGTAAGTTCATCGGAAACCGTTCCGTCCGAAATGTCTTCCGCCTTTTTCTGAACAATTGCCTTCTTGGTCTTGATGACCGCGTCCTGTGCGATCTTCATGGCCGTCTCTTCATCATTGCCTGCTTCAAGTGCCGCACGATAAAACTTCTGCGCCGCTTCTGTTGCCTGATCATTCATGGACGTCTGATCTGCCGCGAAAGCGGCGAGCGGACTCGACACGGTGAGGACGGCTGCTGCCATCAGTGCAAAGGTTTTAACTGTAATACTTTTTGTAAGCTTCATTCACTCTCCTGCAAATGACAGCAGCTTTTGTAAGCGCTCTCATTTGTTTTCTGTTCCTGATTATTAAATCGCGATTTCAATTTGTTACGTATTTGTTACGACAAATTGGTTGTACTCTATCACTGTGTAATAATTTTGTCAAGTTTTGACTTTTAAGGGAGTGAGATAGGCTTTTGCAGGTTACAAGATAGATGTGGGGCGACGCGCGGCAGTAATGCACAGATTATATTGTATCAGACGAGAACAAAGAAAAAGCCGGCAGGCCAAGCCCGCCGGCATCACATTGGAAATATCACATTATAATTTTCTGGTTTTATCAACACAGGCATCAATTGCTTTCATAACGTCGCCGGTGAAACCGTCCGACTTCAGCTCCTCGACGCCCTCGATTGTAGTTCCGCCCGGTGAGCAGACCATGTCTTTGAGTTCTGCGGGATGTCTTCCTGTCTCCAGCATCAGCTTCGCGCTTCCCATCACGGTCTGCGCAGCGAAGCGGTACGCCTGCTTTCTCTGCATACCGCCCTTGACCGCAGCGTCCGCGAGGGCCTCGATGAACATAAAAACAAACGCCGGCGAAGACCCGCTCACCGCACCGACTACATCAATCAGATTTTCATTGACGACTTCCGCCATTCCAAAACTCCGGATCAGGGACAGCGCAGTGGCAAGCTCCTCATCCGAGACATTTTCATTTCTGCAGATCGCAGAACACCCTTCCTGCACAAGTGCCGGCGTATTCGGCATGCAGCGGATGATTTTCACCGGCTTGGAGAAGTACTGGCTGATCCACTTCGTTGTTTTGCCGGCTGCGATGCTGATAATCAGCTTGTTTTCATCAACATCATCCATGATTTCTTCGAGCACCACCGGCAGAACGACCGGTTTTACAGCAAGAATCAGGATGTCCGCTTCCCGCGCGACAGCTTTGTTGGAAGGCGTTGTCCTGATGCCGTATTCCTTGGCAACGGCATCCATGGTCCCCTGTGTGGCACTGGAACCTACGATGTCTTCCGGGTGCACGATCTGCTGACCCAGAATTCCGCCGATGATTGCCTTCGCCATATTTCCAAGTCCGATAAAACCGATTACCATTTGGGTCTCCTTTCCATGGCTGCCTGATACATCAGAATTCCGGCGGACATCGCGGCATTGAGCGACTCGATTTGTCCCTGCATCGGAATGATGATCTTCTCATCCGCAAGCCGCGCGGTTTCCTCGCGCAGTCCGTTACCTTCGTTTCCAATCAAAAAAGCACACGCCCCGGTATAATCCGGCTCCGTATAAATTCGTTTGCCGCCAAGATGCGCGGCATAGACCCGGACTCCCCGCTGCCGGAGAACACGGATTTCTTCTCCCAGATCATCCACATACAGAAAAGGCATCCGGAAGAGGGAACTCATTGTGGAGCGGATTGTTTTGGGGTTAAAAACATCGACTGTTCCGCGGCTCATGATCACCGCGGAAACGCCGGCTGCCTCCGCCGTGCGGAAGATGGTTCCAAGATTTCCCGGATCCTGTATGTCCTCCGCAAGAAGATAGAGAGGGACATCGAAATCAAGGATCTGCTCTTTCGTATACGAAGGCTGCGACACGACTGCAAAAATGCCCTGCGGTGTCTGTGTGTCAGAGATTCTTGCCGCGATTTCATTCGTAATAACGAAGGTTTTCTTCTCCCATTGTCTGATCCGGTCAGCAAACTGATTGCTGCCCGATGCCTTGCCGGAAACCTCCGAAAGGAGCTCTTGCGTAATATAGAACTCCTGCAGAAATTTATCCGGCGTATCCTGACAAAGACGCTGGCCTTCGATAAGGAAAACACCCTCTTTACGGCGCTCTCTGGACTTTTGCCGGAGGGCGCAGAGGCGTTTGATTCTTGAGTTGGCAGCAGACGTAATAGTTTCCATAAATTCCGCTCCGCGCACCGGCTTCGTCTCCACGCCCCCGCTCCGCATGGGGCGTGAGAGACATTTATCTGGAGAGGTTCTGGCTGATCTTGTAATGATACTCGGGGATCGTCTTCTGCATCGCAAGAGCCTCCTCGATGTCGATGTCAACAACCTCGCCGCCCTTAAAGGATATGACTCTGTTACGCTTGCCTTCCGCGACAATGTCCGCTGCATAAGCACCCATAATCGAACCGTAGAAACGATCCTTCGTTGTCGGAGAGCCGCCGCGCTGCATGTATCCTAAAATCGTGGCTCTCGTCTCGATACCGGTCGCGGCCTCGATTCTTCTTGCCATGGATGTGGAATGGCCGATGCCCTCCGCGTTGATGATGATGTGGTGCTTCTTGCCGTGCTTTCTGTTATTGATGATATTATCGACGATTTTCTGTTCGTCGTAGTCATACTTTTCAGGAAGCAGAATATCTTCGGCGCCGTTGGCGATGCCGCACCACAAAGCGATATATCCCGCGTTTCTGCCCATAACTTCGATGATGCTGCAGCGCTCATGCGAAGACGAAGTATCCCGCACCTTATCAATCGCCTGCATTGCCGTATTGATGGCGGTGTCAAAGCCGATTGTATAATCTGTGCAGGCAATGTCCAGATCGATGGTTCCGGGGATGCCGATCGCGTTGATACCATGTCTGGAAAGTGCGAGTGCGCCGCGGTATGATCCGTCGCCGCCGATGACGACAAGGCAGTCTATGCCATGCTTTTTGCAGATCTCAGCCGCCTGCGCCTGTCCTTCCTCCGTCTTCATCTCTTCACATCTGGCTGTCCCGAGAATTGTACCGCCGCGCTGAATGATATCTGAAACACTGTGCTTGTCCATATCGGTAATTTCTTCGTTCAGAAGGCCGGTGTAGCCTCTCTGGATTCCCTTGACCGACATGCCGTTAATGATCGATTCGCGGACCACCGCGCGGATCGCGGCGTTCATTCCGGGCGCGTCGCCGCCGCTGGTCAGAATTCCTACCGTATGAATTTTATTATCAGCCATCGCTGTCTCCTTTCGATCGCCGTCTGCCGCAAGAAGCCCCATGTCTGCGCGCTGCGCGGAAGACCTGTCATCGCCTGTCTTCCGGCAAGCAACCTGCCAGCGCTTCTTACGGAAGACATATTTATTATATTTTAAAACAAAGCCGGCCTCTATGCCAGTGTCACATTTCCGTTGCCGAACCGCGCCCGCAGAAGATCCAGCAGTGCCTTGTCCGCGCGCACGCCCTGTCCGGGCGGCAGAACTTTGCGGCTCCTTGGATTTTCCACATAAATCACGACCTGATCACGCCCGCCGTACTCATCGACAATCCGCAGCAGTTCGGCGCTCGCAGACGTATAGGCTTCCATATCGTGAAACCGTATCCAGAGACGTCTCGGCACATCGTCAAACGGCGTTATTGTGGAACACAGTACTTCGGCGTTCTGCTCGTCGCGCAGCGAAACGCGGCCGCGCACGAAGATCTTGGCGTCTTCTTTTAGAAAGGGGCTGTACTTCTCATAACTTTTCGGAAAAACAGTTACGCTCAAATCCCCCGTCAGATCTTCCATGGTAACGAATGCCATGACCTGATTGTTTTTTGTGTATTTGATGCGGACGTCCGTGATCAGGCCGCCGACGACAACGTCCTGCCCGTCGCGCAGCTGCATGCCCGGCTCTGTATCTCCCGGCGAAACCGCCGGAGCGGCATACGGACGGCCGGCGTCAGGACTCCCCTGCGCCTGCGCGTCATAATAAAAGTCCGTAGCCTTGTTGGTGATATGCCCTTTCCAGAGCGCCTCGTACTCTTCGAGCGGATGACCGCTGACGTAAATGCCCAGCACTTCCTTCTCGAAAGAAAGCAGCATCTCCTTGTCATACTCCCCGATATCGGGATAGGTGATCTCAAACTGATGCTTCTGCTCCTGCGGCACAAGGTCAAAAAGAGAGAGCTGTCCGGCCATGTTGTTTTTCGCGCTGGCCTGCTGCTCATCGACCATCCGGATGTAAACGCTCATCATCTGCTTGCGTGTAACCCCGAAGGAGTCGAAAGCGCCCGCCTTGATGAAACTTTCAATGACGCGCTTGCTGACCTGCATTCCCTGCGTCCTGGCAATGAAATCCTGCAGATCGCGGAACCTGCCGTTTGTATTTCTTTCCTTTACAATCGCATCAATGACCGGACGTCCGACGCCTTTGACCGCGGTCAATGCGTAACGGATCGCACCGTCCGCCACCGAGAAGCCGGCTTCACCTTCGTTGATATCCGGCGGCAGAATGCGGATGCCAAGGCTCCTGCAGGTCAGGATGTAGCCGGCGACCTTGGCCGGAAAATCGATGACCGAAGTCAGAATCGCAGCCATGAATTCGGTCGGATAATAGTACTTGAGCCAGGCAGTCTGATAAGTAACCACCGCATAGCACGCCGCGTGCGACTTGTTGAACGCATAGCGGGCAAAGTCAATCATCATATCGAAGATATGATTCGCCGTCTTCTCGTCAATTCCCTTCGCGGCGCAGCCGGGTACATTCTCGGCAGGATTGCCGTACACGAAATTACGGCGTTCCTCCTGCATGACACGCTCTTTCTTCTTGCTCATCGCGCGGCGGACAAGATCCGCGCGGCCCAGAGAATAGCCGCCCAGATTCCGGACGATCTGCATAACCTGCTCCTGATAAACAATGCAGCCGTAAGTCGGCTGCAGAATCGGCTGCAGGAGCGGCGTATCATAGGTCACTTTACCGCCGCTTTTCTTCCCGGCAATGTACTTCGGTATAAAGTCCATCGGGCCGGGACGGTACAGCGCGATGCCGGCGATGATATCTTCCAGACTCCCGGGGCGCAGTTCCTTCATGAAACTCTGCATGCCTCCGGATTCGAGCTGGAACACACCATCTGTGTGTCCTGTCCCCAAAGACGCAAAAACATCCGCGTCCTCCATCCCTATCCTGTCGATATCAATCGGGACGGGGCAGGGGTTTTTTGTGATTTTTGTTCTGGCGGGTCCGACAGACGGCTCATAAGGAGGATACGCGCCGCCGGCCCTGCGGATCGACGCATTCGCCATGCGGACCGCGTCCTTGATGACGCCGAGTGTCCTAAGACCCAGAAAGTCCATTTTTAAAAGGCCCAGCTCCTCGACTCTTGTCATCGTGAACTGCGTCGTGATCGAGCCGTCGGCCGCCCTCTGCAGCGGAATCAGGTTCTCCGCGGGCTCCGCGCAGATCACGACGCCGGCTGCGTGGATCGAGGTGTGTCTTGGCAGTCCTTCGAGCTTTCTGGACATGTCAATCAGAAGATGCACGCGCTCGTCCGAATCATAAGCCTTCTTCAGCTCCGGGTTCTGCGTAAGCGCGAGCGAAAGCGTCATCTTGAGATCGTTCGGCACCATCTTGGCGATTGAATCGCAGAAGCTGTACGGCAGATCCATGACGCGGCCGACATCGCGGATAACGCCTTTTGCCGCCAGCGTGCCGAACGTGACAATCTGCACGACATTGTCCTTGCCGTACTTCCGCGTTACATGATCAATGACTTCCTGTCTTCGCTCATATTCAAAGTCCACATCGATATCGGGCATGGACACGCGCTCCGGATTCAGGAAGCGCTCGAACAGCAGGTCATACTTGATGGGGTCGAGCTGTGTGATGCCGATGCAGTAGGAAACAACGGAGCCTGCCGCCGAACCCCGACCCGGGCCGACCGCAATGTCGTGCTCTCTGGACCAGTTGATATAGTCCCAGACAATCAGGAAGTAATCGACATACCCCATCTTCCGGATAACCGAAAGCTCATAGTCAAGGCGCTTCCGGACCGTTCCGTCGTCGTCCGGATAGTTCTTTGTAAAGCCTTCATCGCAGAGCTTGTTAAGATACGTCCACGAATCATAGCCTTCAGGGACGTCGAAGCGGGGGAGTTTTGTTTTGCCGAATTCGATCGTAACATTGCAGCGGTCCGCGATCTTCTGCGTGTTGTCGCAGGCTTCCTGCGCGTACGGAAACAGCGCGCGCATCTCCTCTTCGCTTTTGACATAAAACTGTCCGCCGGGATAGCGCATGCGGTTTTCGTCGGAAAGCTTTTTGCCGGTCTGGATGCACAGCAGGATGTCATGCGCCTCCGCGTCTTCCGCGTAGGTGTAGTGGCAGTCATTGGTCGCAACCAGCGGGATGTCCAGCCGTCGGCTGAGTTCCAGAAGACCTGCGTTGACCGTCTGCTGCTCGGGATAATCGGGGCCGTGATCCTGCAGCTCCAGGAAGAAGTTGCCCTTTCCGAAGATCTTTTCGTAGCGGAGCGCCGCTTTCTCCGCGGAGACTTTATCTCCGCGCGCGAGATCCCGCGCGACTTCGCCCGCAAGGCAGGCGCTGCAGCAGATAATACCTTCATGAAACTGCTCCAGAAGTTCGTAGTCCACACGGGGTTTGTAATAATATCCTTCCGTGAAAGAGCGGCTGACGATGTGGGATAGGTTGGCGTATCCCTGATTGTTCTCGGCAAGCAGGATCAGATGGTAATAGCGTTCCGAGTTTTCTCCGACATTCCTGTCAAAACGCGAACCCGGCGCTACATACACTTCGCATCCGATAACCGGCTTGATGCCTTCGGCTTCACAGGTTTTATAAAAATCAATGACACCGTACATGACGCCGTGATCCGTGATCGCGGCCGCGTTCATGCCCAGTTCCTTCACATGCCGGACATATTCCGTAATTTTATTGGAGCCATCCAGAAGTGAATATTCTGTATGGGTATGCAGATGAACAAATGACATGCTTTCTCCCCCGGCCGGTTACCCTCTGTTTCTGATAAATGCCTCCGCGATCAGAAGGTCCTCCGGCGTCGTGACTTTGATGTTCCGGTAAGACGCTTCGACAAGGCGGACCCTGCGATGCAGCATTTGCTCGACTACCATCGCGTCGTCCGTGATCGATATTTCTTGACTTTTCAGGTCATCGATATGTGAAAACAGCTTTTCATAGGCTGTTTTGATTAATGCGTATTCGAATGTCTGCGGTGTCTGAACCAGCCACACCCTGCGGCGGTCCGGCGTATCCGTGACATGTGCCGTATCGTCCGTGAGCTTGACCGTGTCCTTGCTGGGCATGCCCGCAACCGCGGTTCCTTCCTGTGATACAGCTGCAAAGAGCCGCTGAAGCATTTCCTCATCAATAAACGGACGCGCACCGTCGTGAATATAAACATACCCGCACGGCCACGTAATCGCTTCAATTCCATGATAGACCGAGGCGTAGCGCTCGCTCCCGCCCGGTACATATGCGCGGATTTTCTGTTCGGCGCCGGGGACAAGGGCGGTGATGTTTTGCCGGATATAAGCCTCCTCACCGTCCGGTATGACCATGACAATGTCCTGGATGAGAGGACTTTCTGTCAGCGTCCGCAATGAATATGCAAGAAGCGGCTGCCCGCACAGCATCATGTACTGTTTGCGGACACCGCTTCCCATTCTTGTTCCTTTTCCGGCAGCCAGCAGAATGGCGGTCGACGGCTTACAAGTCATAGTATCTCCTTACTTCAGAGGAAGGTTCGGCATGGCGTTGAGGTCATACCCGGAACGCTTTCCCTTCAAAAAATCATAATACCCGGCGCACGCGATCATGGCAGCGTTGTCTGTACACAGAACCGGCGGCGGGCAGAAAAACCGGACGCCTCTCTCCTCACAGGCTTTCTGCGCGGCGGCGCGCAGTGCGCTGTTTGATGCGACGCCCCCTGCGATCGCAAAATTCTCAGCATGATACTCGTCCACCGCTTCCATCGCATGGCTGACCAGCACATCGACAACAGACTTCTGGAACGAGGCCGCGATATCCGGCACGGAAATCTCATGTCCTGCCATCTTCTCGGTATTCAGATAATTGAGGACCGAGGACTTGAGGCCGCTGAAGCTGAAGTCATAGCGCGAATCCCGCACCTTGCCGCGCGGGAAATGCAAAGCGTCCGGATTTCCCTCCTTCGCTGCCTTATCGATCTTCGGTCCGCCCGGGTAGCCGAGGCCGACTGCTCTCGCAACCTTGTCAAAAGCTTCGCCGGCAGCATCGTCCTCGGTTCGGCCTAGAATCTCATACTCGCCATAGTCCCTGACAATGACAAGATGCGTATGGCCGCCGGAAACGACAAGGCAGATAAACGGCGGTTCCAGCTCCGGCGCCGCGATATAGTTCGCGCTGATGTGTCCTTCGATATGATGAACGCCGATCAGGGGAATATCCCGTGCAAAACAGATCGCTTTTGCCTCCGACACGCCGGTCAGCAGCGCGCCGACAAGCCCGGGACCGCAGGTGACCGCGACGGCGTCCAGATCGTCCAGCGTTTTGCCGGCAGTCTCCAGTGCCTTGCGGATAACCTGATTAATGCGTTCGATATGTTTTCTCGAAGCGATTTCGGGAACAACGCCGCCGTATAACGTATGAATATCAATCTGAGAAGAAATCTCGTTGGACAGTACCGTCCGCCCGTTTACAACTACGGCCGCGGCCGTCTCGTCGCAGCTGGATTCAATTCCCAGAATCGTGATGTCTTTTGCCATAATCTGCTTCCTTATTCATCTTTAAAGTTCAGCGTAAGGCTCCGCCCGTCTTTGCCGCAGGAAACCGGAGGAAAGATCTGCTGCGCGCCGGAAAGGAACTGCTCGGGCCTTGTCTCGGAAGGGCTGAAATGCGTCAGCCACATGCGGGCAGGCTGCGCGGCCTTTCCGATTTCCGCGGCTTCGCGGAAAGTCATATGCTTCTTCTCTCTTGCCTTCGGCAGCTTTTCATCATCTCCGTACATGCCTTCGCAGATGAACAGATCCGCGCCCTCCGCGGCCTTCACGATATTCCCGCACGGACGGCTGTCGGTTGCGTACGCGACTTTTAATCCTTCTCTTGCAGGCCCCAGAACCATATCCGGCGTATACACGCGGCCGCCGTCTTCGATGGTCTCGCCCTTCTGCAGCCTCGACCAGAACGGCAGCGGAATCGAAAGCTCCTTTGCCCTCTGCGCGTCAAAACGTCCCTGTCTGCCAAGCTCGAAGCTGTAGCAGTAGCAGGTTACCCGGTGGTTCACTTTGCGGGCGGTAATACGCAGTTCCGGCGCGTCCGGCAGCGGAAAGCTTTCTTCATTCTCCGTCAGTTCCTTATATCGCAGCTCAAACGGCAGTTCCGGCGCAATGACCCGAAGACTCGAGACAACTTTCTCAAGACCTCTGGGGCCTGCCAGAAGAACCGGTTCGGTCCGGTCCGCGTTGCCCATCGACAGCAGCATGCCCGGCAGCCCCGCGATATGATCTCCGTGATAATGCGTAAATAAAATCACATCAATCGGGTTCGGGCTCCAGCCGGCCTTTTTCAGCGCAATCTGGGTTCCCTCCCCGCAGTCGAGCAGAATCGTCCTGCCGTTATAGCGAAGCGCGAGCGACGTCAGCCACCTGTAAGGGAGCGGCATCATGCCGCCGGTTCCCAGCAAACATACATCAATCATTGCAAACTTCCCTCCCGGAGCGACGCCACATAATCAGCGCGTCTTCCGTTGGATTCGTGTAATAGTTCCTGCGGCGGCCTTCGATCTGAAAGCCAAAGCTCTCATACAGGGAAAGCGCTGCCGTATTTCCTTCCCGCACTTCGAGCGTGAAGTCAGAAACGCCAAGCTCCCGCGCTTCTGAGAGCGCAAGCCTTATAAGACTTCCGGCAATTCCGCGGCGGCGCTCGTTCGGGAGGACCGCGACATTCGAAATCTCGCCTTCTCCCGCGATAATCTGCAGTCCCGCGGTCCCGACCAGCTCATTTTCCCGGAACGCGCCGTAGTAATAGCTGTAAGGAAGAAGGAGTGTCGCGTGGTAAACCCGTTCGGACCAAGGGACGGAAAAACAAGCCCTTTCGACATTCGCGGCCGCCCCCGCATCTTCCGGCAGGAGCCTTCTAAGCAGAACCCCGTCCCGCACCGGCGTTGTCATCTCGCGTCTTCCTCCATGGTCTCCTTCTTCAATGCCATTTCCTTTACAAGCCGGCCTGCAGCCAGTGCTTCCATCTCGCCCGCCTTTTCCGCTTCCTCTCTCTGCCGCTCCGCCTGCGACTTGCGCAGATACAGAGGCCGGAAATCATCGGCGTTCACATAGCAGGCATCGCCCTTCTTCCTATATAGAAGGTCCGCGAGAACAGCGGTCGACGCAGCTCTCTGGAGCGAAAGATGCGCCGGTGCAAACAAAAACGGAACGCGTAGTTCTTCCCGCAGCTGCTCCCGGTAAACCGGGACGCCGTCTCCAAGGAAGATGACTTCTCTGCCGAGACTGTTCAGACGGCTTACGACCTCTGACACCGGGACGGCGCAGGCGGGTAGAAGACATGCCGGTTCTGTTTTTTCTTCATAGATACCGGTATAAACCTGGGAACGTCTGGCATCCATCAAAGGGCAGACCAGCGCGTCCGTGCCGAACAGATTGAATGCGAGGCTGTCTACGGTCGGCACCGGAATCAGCGGAAGATCCAGTGCGAGTCCGATTCCCTTGGCGGTCGCGGCGCCGATCCGCAGTCCGGTAAATGACCCCGGTCCCTCTGTGAGCGCAACTGCGTCCAGCGTTTTCAGGTCCAGCTCTGTCATGCGGCGCAGATTCTCGAGCATAGGCACCAGCGTCTGCGAATGGGTCTTCTTGAAATTAATGCTGTATTCTCCTGTCAGAACACCGTCTGTTACCAGCGCACAGCCGGCCACCTGGCCGGACGCTTCTATTGAAAGTATCTTCATTCGATTACTCCTCCCGTTCCAGTCCGTCCGTGATCGTGATATCGCGGTAATCGGTCCCTTTCGACAGGTCCTTGCGGATCGTGATTGTCCGCGTTTTCTCCGGCAGAATTTCACGGATCTGATCCGCCCATTCGATCATGCAGACGCCGCTTCCGTATATATAGTCATCGAAGCCGACTTCGTCCATCTCCTCCGGCTCTTCAATTCTGTATACGTCGAAGTGATACAGGGGAAGCCGCCCGTCTTCATAAATCTGCAGTATTGTAAACGTCGGACTGTTCACCGGCTCCTTTATGCCGAGTCCTTCGGCGAAGCCTTTCGTAAAAACCGTCTTGCCGGTGCCAAGGTCTCCGTCCAGCGCGAATACCTGCCCGGCTTCGGCCTTTTCACCCAGCTCTTTTCCTATATTGTAGGTGTCTTCCGCACTGTTCGATTCAAAATGTTTCATCTTAACACCCGATGTGCTCTTTCATAAAAACAACCCGTTCGCGGCTGCCATTTCGCTCCGTGAACGGGTTAATCTTACTCTGTCTGACCGTAGTTTGTAAAGTTTGCCGCGGGAATTACCTGCCCTTAATGACCGTTGAGATCTTCTTGTAAACGAGGAGCGTGACGAACACATCAATCATACCCTTTGCGAAGGTAAACGGCACGTTGAACAGAAGAAGGCTCTGTTCAATGCTCTTAACGCCGGGGAAAATCGCCTGATACGCGGCAAGAATAACATCCTTCGGCATGAAATTGTAATATACCGGATATACCACGAAAAGGTTCGATGGGAATGAAACCACCGCCATCAGAACCGCGCCGACCGCCGCTGCGATAATCGCGGTTCTTCTGGTCTTGTTCCGCTTATAGATGCTGCCGGCAACGGCCACAAAAACAGCACCGAGAATGAAATTTGAAAGCTCGCCCACACCGAAGGAGCCTGTCGCAAGCGCGGCGTGCAGAATGTTCTTGATCAGCTCGATGATAACGCCGCAGACAGGTCCCAGAGCGAAAGAACCGATCAGCGCCGGCAGATCCGAAAAATCAAACTTGATGAATGCCGGCATAATAAACGGGAGCGGTATCTCAATCAGCTGCAGCACGAAGGCAGCCGCGGACAAAACACCCGTTACCGCAATATACCGCACGGTAATTGCGGATTTCTTACGAGCCGGATTTCTGGTTTCTGTGATTTCTGTCATGGTTTTCTCTCCTTTTCAATGACTCTCCGAGCGTTTTCCGGATATAATCACGTAAGAGTGAAACCATGCGCTCCATCTTTACGGACAGAGTCTTCCGCTGCGGCAGGCGCCGCAACAGAAAAACCCCGCACGCAGAATATACGTACAGGGCAGCCACTCATCATAATGGTGATTATTTTTCTTCCATCCAGACTTGGACTGCACCGCAGTCGACACTGTTGGTCCCGGAGTTTCACCGGGTCGGCACGGGCAGCACTGCTGCCGTGGTCGCGGACTTTACCGCCAGTAGGGAATTGCACCCTGCCCTGAAAAATACTCGTTATTTAGTTACAAAAACAAGTCTATAACGCGGCAGCGGATTTGTAAAGAGGGAGACCCGCCGCATCTTGCGATGCCTTATCCGACGATTCTCATATTGAATCCGTTGATCGCCCGCCGCTCTTCGTCTTTATTGGAAACCTTCGCGATGAAGGCGCCGAGGCTCCGGAGCTTTTCCGGAAAATCTTCATATCCCCGCTCGATATAGTGAATATCGTAGATCTCGGAGTAACCGCGCGCAGCCAGCGCTGCGGCGACGAGCGCCGCGCCGGCTCTTAAATCCGGCGCCGTGATTTTCGCGCCGGTATAATTCTCCACGCCGTCAATGATCGCCGTATTGCCTTCCACACGCACATTGCCACCCATCTTTGCCAGCTCGTCCGTGTATTTGAAGCGGTTCTCAAAGATGCTCTCCGTTACAATGCTCGTTCCCCTGGAAAGGCCGAGCAGAACACTGATCTGCGGCTGCATGTCGGTCGGGAAGCCGGGGTACGGCAGTGTTTTGACGTTGGTATGTTCGAGGCGTCTGGTAGCGACAACCCGAACCGAATCATCCGATTCCGTAACTTCGCAGCCGATCTCGGTCAGCTTCGCGGTCAGACATTCCAGGTGTTTGGGGATCACGTTTGTGATCGTGACATCTCCGCGCGTACAGGCAGCGGCATACATAAAGGTTCCTGCCTCAATCTGGTCCGGAATAATCGAATAATTCGTCCCGTGCAGCTTCTCGATGCCGCGGATACGGATTACATCGGTTCCGGCGCCGCGGATCTTCGCTCCCATGCTGTTCAGAAAGTTCGCTAGATCAACAACATGCGGCTCTTTTGCCGCATTCTCGATAATGGTATTCCCTTTTGCCATGATCGCGGCCATGATGATATTGATGGTCGCGCCGACAGAGACGACATCCATATAGATATGGCTGCCGACAAGGCAGGACGCTTCCGCGCGCACATGTCCGGGCGGCACAACCGATACGTTCGCGCCAAGTGCCCGGAAGCCCTTGATATGCTGGTCAATCGGGCGCAAGCCGATATTGCAGCCGCCGGGCAGAGCCACTTCCGCCTTGCGGTACTTGCCGAGGAGGGCTCCGATCAGGTAGTAGGAACCGCGGATCTTCCGGACGGCCTCGTTATCTACCGGCTCATCCTTGATATTCGCTCCGTTAATTACATATGTATGTCTTTCCGGGTGTGCGACTTCGCCGCCGATGTCGCTGATTGCTCCAACCAGCGCGCGGATGTCGCTGACATCCGGAACATTTTCTATGGTGACAGGCTCATCTGCCATGATTGCAGCTGCCACGATCGCAAGCGCCGCGTTTTTCGCGCCGGCAATTTCAACTTCGCCGGAGAGCGGGCTGCCGCCTTTCACGACATAATATTCCATGCTGAACTCCTGAATTTGTTTTTTTAAAAAAAGCGAATATAGAATACCCTACCATGTATTATCTGTCAACGATTTACATAACCCAGAGGGTTGACAGCCACGCCGTTCATGCGCATCTCAAAGTGCAGATGCGGACCGGTACTGTTACCCGTGTTGCCCGAAAGAGCAATCTTCTGCCCCTGCGAAACGGACTGTCCGGTCTTTACGAGGATCCTTGACAGATGTCCGTACCTCGAGACAAGGCCGCCCGGGTGCTGGATATACACGACATTGCCGTATCCGGACTGCCAGCCCGCGGTAATGACCGTTCCGCCGCTCGTCGCGCTGACCGAAGTGCCGATCGGCACGCCGATATCAATGCCCGGATGGTTTGTGCTCGCGCCGGCCTTGGGCTGTTTTCTCCTGCCGAAGGAGGATGTTATATAGCCTCCGGAAACCGGCCAGATATAGGTCGGCGGATTTACAGTACCGCGTTCGATGATCTTCGGCACGGCTTCCACCGTCGTCTGCTGCATGACAATTTCTGAAGAGATCTGCGCGCCATCCTTGTAACGGACAAGCTCGATTGCCTTGCGGTGTCCGGTAGAAGGTTCCTGAATGACCACCGATTTTGTCGTATACCAGGAATCGTTATCCTTGTAAATGGTGTCCGCGGTATAGTCCTCTTCCTTATATTCCTGCATCGTGTAGATGACAGACAGCTTCGGCTCCGCCACCGTCACGGTCAGCTCGTCGCCGGGCCGGATTGTCGAATTCCCGCTTGACAGGATCGGGTTGATTGCAATCAGCTGGTCCGTAGTAAGACCGTATTTTTCCGCGATCCCCGAAAGTGTATCGCCCTGCTGCACCTCATGAATCTGATTTCTCGCAACCTCTCCGGTCACGTCAGAAACCGCCGCGTCCAAAGACGCGATCTGATTCTGCGGCATGTAAGCTTCGCCGATTTCCACGGCTTCGCCGAAGTCAATCGACTGCAGTCCCAGCTTATAGTCATCAAAATTCTGGGAAACCGAAGGCTGCACCGAGCTGAAAACATCGGACATGAATTCGTCAATGCCGGCTGCCGGAAAGCTTTTGGCTTTCTCTTCGTTTTTCTGCTGCTCCACCTGCGTCAGGACCTGCGGCGTATAGACATTTATCTGCCGCGTGTCATCTTTCACAAGGTTGACAAGGTAGGTGTTGTCGGAATCATATTTGGACAAAACAGTTTTAAGCAGAGAAACAACGTCCCCCGCCGAACGCATATTGACTGTGTATTCACCGATTTTAACGGTGTAACACTTCGTCAGAGAAAGCTGCTCGTGGTCGGAAAGCACCTTCTTCATGTTGCCGATAACCGTACTGTTGTCATCCAGCGCGCCGAAAAGGACATTCTCTCCCTTGACCTCAAGCTTCGCGTCAATGAAGATCATGTCATCGCTCGTATGCGCGATCTCCCGGCGCGCCTGCCGGAGGCAGGAAAGCGCGTCCTGGCGGCTCCCGAGCGTCCCGACTTCCGTGCCGTTTAAAATCACGCGGTAAGAATTGTTGCCGGCCCGCCCGGACGGCGTAAACTGCGGCACAAAAAAAAGGCTGCAGGCCAGTACGAACATGGACACAGCCAGAAAACGTATTGTAATTCTGTGGACTAATCTTTCCATAAGCCTGCTGCCGTCAGCCGCCGATGATCATCCTGACAATCATGCTGATAACGCCGAAAGAATCAAGGACTTCGTAAGCAAGGCACAGAATGACAAGAAGCAATGTAAGAACGGAGACCGCGGAAGCTTTCTGCTTCTTCGGCGTAAGCTGCTCTTTCAAAGTTTCCATTCCGTCTTTGAGTTCCTGCGTCTGCTTCTGCAGAAGCTGATCGGTTGCCGCCTGAATATTGCGGTATACGCGGACATTTTCCTTGTGCGCGAAATCATCGGACTGCTGCATAAGATCGGCAATCGTCTTTCTGGAATCCTCTACGGATGCCGCGATCTGCTGCTGCATGCCCGCGAGGTCGATGTCTTTGAAGGAAGCTGCGCTCTGTGTGATCTGTGCCGAGGCGTCCTGCACGCTCTTCAAGGTGTTGCGCGCCGTCTCTTCATTCATTGCGCGCAGCTGCTCGACAAGGGCGCTGTTCTTCTCATAGAGCTTCTTGAGTTCTTCAATCTCGCTCGAATATTCCGCAGCAGTACTGCGCAGGTGCTCCGCTTCTCTTGCCTCCGCCGCGCCGTTTGCCCGGATCATATCATCTGCCCGTTCTGAGGCGCCCGCGTAATAATCACTGCGAAAATACTCTTCGTTCATTTTCGATTCCTTTCAAAAATGCCGCTTCCCGCCTGCAGGAAGCACCGGATTACCTTCCATGATAGCATCCGGTTTTCTTTTTTACAACGGGGCCGCAGGGCTGCCGGCTCCAATCAATATGTACAATATATCTAATTTTTCTTTGTGCAAAACAACGTTTTTGTTTATAATGCGCAAATATTTGCGTTGTGTTCACAAAACGTTCATATCTTTCTGCTATATTACAATCAAACAAAAGACAGGCAGACAGATAATTTTTTCATAATAGCCCGGGTGCCGCAAGGTACCCGGGCACTCCTCATTTACAGGCTTTCCGGCAGGCACTCACACCTGCCGTCCGCCGCGTTCTCTTTTCTCTTCGACCTTGATTTCCTGAATCTCGTTATTCAGATACAGCATTTTGTCGTCGAGTGCCGACACCATATTGGCGCACTCTAACAGCTCGTCCGCGATGCCCTGCGGCACATCAGTAAACTTATATTGGATCTTGTGTTCCAGAGACGCCCAGAAATCCATCGCGATCGTCCGGATCTGAATCTCCACCTTCGTATCCACGATACGGTCCGAAAGATAGACCGGTACCGTGACAATCATATGGTAGCTCTTGTATCCCGACGGCTTCGGATGCGCGATATAGTCCTTGATCGCGAGCACATGAATATCGCTCTGATTGCTGATCATGTCCGCGATCTTGTAAATATCCGATGTGAAGTCACAGATGACCCGGATTCCGGCGATATCGTTGCAGTATTTGACCATGTTCGCGAGGGTCACTTCATAGCCGTGACGCTTCAATTTGGCGGCGATGCTGCCCGGCGTCTTGACTCTGGATTTGATATGCTCTATCGGATTGTAATTATGTACATGCTGAAATTCCTGATTCAGAATTTCCAGCTTCGTATTGATCTGCTTGAGGGCGCCGCTGTAAATCAGCATGACCTCTTCATAGCTCTCTGCCCCTTCTCCCGTAACTTTCAGTTCCATCCTGCCACCTTTGGTGCCGGAAGGCACCGGCACATCGCGCGGATGCCGCTCCGCGCCGTTTTATTCAACCGTAACGGACTTGGCCAGATTTCTCGGCTTATCGACATCCAGTCCTTTCGCAACGCTGACATAATATGCCAGCAGCTGCAGCGGGATAATCGCGACGCTGGTCGCAAAAAGCGGGTCCGTCTTCGGAATATAGACCGTGAAATCAGCCGTATCCTCGATATTATAATTTCCGTATGTTGTCAGTCCCATCAGATAGCCGCCGCGGCTCTTGACTTCTACCATGTTGCTGACAGTCTTTTCAAACAGCGAAGGCTGGGTCAGCACGCCGACAACCAGTGTTCCGTTCTCGATCAGGGAAATCGTGCCGTGCTTGAGCTCTCCTGCCGCGTACGCTTCGGAGTGAATGTATGAAATTTCCTTTAATTTTAACGAGCCTTCGAGCGAAATCGCGTAGTCCAGCCCGCGGCCGATGAAGAAAATGTCCTGCGCGTTCGAAAACTTGGCCGCGAACCACTGGATTCGTTCCTTATCGTCCAGCGCGCGGGAAATCTTCTCCGGCAGTGCCGTAATTTCCGCAATCAGCTCTGCATATCTCGCATCGTCAATGACGCCGCGCGCGTATGCCATCCGGACCGCGATCGCGTATCCCGCAATCAGCTGCGTGCTGTATGCCTTGGTTGTCGCAACTGCGATTTCAGGGCCAGCCAGCGTGTAGAAAACATGATCCGCTTCCCTTGCGATCGAAGAGCCTACGACATTGACAATCGCGAGTGTCTTCATGCCAAGTTCCTTCGCGAGTCGAAGTGCAGCCAGAGAGTCGGCGGTTTCGCCGGACTGGCTGATCACGATTGCCATGCTGTCATCCGGAACGATCGGATTCCGGTAACGGAACTCACTCGCAAGCTCAATGCGGACCGGCACACGGGCGAGTGATTCAATGACATACTGGGTGGCCACCGCGACATGATATGCCGAGCCGCAGCCGATGATATAAATCGAGCGCAGGCTCTTCAATTCTTCATCCGTGATGCCGCAGGCGGAGAGATCTATTTTACCGTCCTTGACGACGGAATTGACCGTATCCCTTACGGCCTTCGGCTGCTCATGGATTTCCTTTAGCATAAAGTGCGGATATCCGCCCTTCTCGGCTGCCTTGGCATCCATGGTTACTTCCACGGGTTCCTTTTCGATCTCTTCCTGATCGATGTTGTAGAAAGTAACCTTGTCCGCTTCGAGAACGCCGACTTCCTGATTACCGATGTAGTATACCTTTCTCGTGTATTTCAGAATTGCCGGAACATCGGAAGCAAGGAAAGTCTCTCCCTTTCCGACACCGATAATCATCGGCGCGTCCTTCCTCGCGACAAAAATCTTTCCCGGGTATTCCTTGAACATGATCGCAAGCGCATAAGTGCCGCGCACACGCATCATTGTATGCGTAATCGCATGAATCGGTCCCAGATTGTACTTGCGCAGATAGAACTCGATCAGATTGATCACAATCTCGGTGTCCGTATCGGAATAGAACTTATATCCGTGCCGGAGAAGCTTCTCTTTGACGTCCTGATAGTTCTCGATGATTCCGTTGTGTACGCCGACAACCGTACCGTCGTTGCTGATATGCGGATGCGCGTTGTTCTCGGAAGGCTCTCCGTGCGTAGCCCATCTGGTATGTCCGATACCGCAGCAGCCGGACATGGAAAGGCCGCCGTTCGTCTTCTCGCAGAGGACTTTGAGTCTTCCCTTCGCCTTTACGATTTCAAAATCGCCGCTGCCGTCCCGCACCGCCAGTCCCGCGGAATCATACCCTCTGTATTCGAGCTTTCCAAGTCCGTCCAGAAGGATGGGCGCCGCCTGTTTCTTTCCTATATATCCGACAATTCCGCACATAGTTTTCTCTCCAGTATCCGTAATCTGCAAACCGGCAGCCTGAGCTGCCTTCTCATTTATGTTTTCCCGTTTTTTGAGCACCCGGTTTTGCGGGGTTCTTCCAGTATTCTTTATTCGATGTCAGATGGAGCCGTACAGACGCCGGGAGTCTTTGATATGCCTTTCCCAGACGGTAACCTGCAAGGCGGAACGCGCACCGGTACAGGAAAACCGGGATCTCACGGGCTGCTCCATTCTCCCGAAGATAGGTAAGTGTTTCCCGGACATATCTTGCGCCCTCACCTTCGCTCTTTGCGCCTGCGAAGATTTCCGGATGATCCGCCTGCGATACACCGAGATCAAAATTACGCCGCAGCTGCGTCATCGCTCCGTAATTATGAGAATGCACAACTCTGGCTTCCGCTTCATAGCGGATGGCATAGCCATGCTGCAGCGCTGTGCCCGCGAAAACCATATCTTCATTAAAGATCGAAGGCTCCGAAAAACCTCCGAGCTCATCAAAGATCTGTTTCCTGTACATCGCGCAGACATCCGAGCAGAAGTACGTCCTGATGCCCAGCCGCGCGAAATCCTGCTGCGTTTTAACAGAAGATTTCTCCGGGTAGTTGAAGCTTCTCGAAAAGCGTTCCGCGGCCGAAGCGTTTGCCGCAGGAATCTGCCGTGCGTACGCCACTGCGATCTTTTCGTCTTCGCAAAGGCCGCCTGCAAGCGCCGGAAGGAGCTCTTCGTCCGCCGGCACCGCGTCCTGCGTCATCATGCAGACAAAATCCGCGCCGGAGCATCTTTGCATACCAAGGTTTCTCGTTCCGGCATGATCGAACTCCTGCTTCCTGATATGTATTATATCAAGAAACGGATACTGCCTGCACAGTTTCTGTTCATCCGTTCCAAGCGCCGAAAGTGCCTCGTCAAAAAGACTCTTCTCCGTATTGATCAGATGCACCTGCCGCGGCGGCATCTTCTGCTCCCGCAGCATTCGAAGAATATCCGGCAGCCGTCCATCCGGCCGGTACGTCACAAGGACGATATCAATCACTTTGTCCATAACTTATTTATTATAGCAAAACAGTCCCGCAGCCGCAATCTTGCTGCCCGCAGCAAAAAGGGAGAGCCCGCCGGCTCTCCCCGTAAGATTTGATATCGGATGATCTTTGTTATTCCTGCCGCGGACGTCATGCATGATCGGCATCGGTCATCTGCTCCGCCTGCGCTCCGGCGGTGTCCGACTCAATCGCCTTGCTGTACTGGTCCACTTTGTCGGATACATTGTAAGCGCTGTCGTCAAACAGGAACTGATGGAGCCACTTTACATTCTCGGAAAGCGTTTCCGGAACAACGCAGTCTCCCTTTGCTCCGCCGAGGTTCGCCTGTATCCGCAGATTTTCCTGCGGGAAGCCGTTCTGCATGGTGTCGATACTGTCTTCCGTTTCCACCGTGTAATTTGCGATGTTGCTGACATCTTTAACCATGTCCGAAACGTCCATGGAGGTATAGATTTCCTTGAACGCGCTGTTCATGATTTCGGTTAGCTGCGAGGCATTGGCTTGTTTTGCCTTGGCAACGGTCGCGTAAATAACCGCGCGCTGTCTCGCGGCGCGTTTGTAATCCCAGCCTCTGGTATAACGGATACGGCAGTACGCCGTCGCCTGCAAACCGTCCAGCGTCTGGAGCCCCGGCTGTGTCACTTCGGTATATTTCATTCCGAGTTCCTGCGCCATGGTCGACTGGTAATTGTTCAGATGCGAAATTTCATCTTCCTCGACGTTGATCTGAATGCCGCCGAGCGCGTTAATGACATCCGTCAGGCCGCCGAATCCGATTGTAACAAAGTCCGTGATGTTCAGATCAAGATTCTCGTTGAGCATGTTGATCGCCTGCTCGGGACCGCCCTGTGCATAGGCCGCATTGCATTTGTTATAAACATCGTTTCCGATATTCAGATACGTGTCGCGATATACCGATACCAGCTTGACCTTGCCGGTCTCCTGATTGATCGAGCAGATGATAATCGAGTCGCTTCGCGTATTCTTGTTCAGTTCTCCCCTGGTCGAGTCCACGCCGAAGAACGCGATATTGCGGTAGCCCTTCATGGCGCCGCTCTCGGCACTTTCCTTTGCTTCCTCACTGACGTTCTGCTCGATCTTCGCGTCCTGCAGGTTGACCTTGCCGACCTTGGAAAGCTGTGTGACCGCGTACAGAATACCGATTACGAGAACGAGGACCGCAGCTTCGACGATAAAGAGGATGATTTTCTTCCTGCTGTTCTTACCGCTTCCGGAGCGTCTTGCGCTCTTTCGCGCCGTGCCGCCCCTTCTGCTCTTTGCACTCGCGCGCCTCCGATAACCGTCATCATACCCGTCATCGTAACGGCTGTCATAGTCGTCATCGTATCTGTCATCATACCGGTCATCGCCGGGCTCGTCATAGCGGCCGCTGTATTCGTATTCGTCATCGTCCGCGTATCTGCAGCCGGAAGCGCTGTCATAGCGGTCATCGTCATAACCGTCCTGATAACCGCCATCGGTGCCGTAGCCGTCGTCGTAGCCGGCATTTCCATAGCCTTCATCATAGCGGTCATCATAGCCGTCCGCGCCATAGCCGTCGTCATATTTGTCATAACGATCATAGGAATCGTTATATCTGTCATTTCGCCTGGACATGTCCCCTCCAAATATAGGTCTTTAAACAAACACACGTCTCATTATTTTATCGCTATTGAAAGAATATGGCAACAAAAAGAAAAACACGGCGGCGGTCTCTGCTATGCCGGGTCCGCCGCCGTGCCTCTCAGTACGCGTTTTTATTGATAAAACCTTTGAAAATAGTAAGGAACAGAATCTTGAAATCAAGCCCGAGACTCCAGTTCTCGATATAGAAGATGTCGTACTCAATCCGCTTGCGGATCGATGTATCTCCTCTGTACCCGTTGACCTGTGCCCAGCCGGTGATTCCGGGGCGCACCTGATGCTTGACCATGTATCTTGGAATTTCCTCTTTGAATTTCTCGACAAACTGCGGGCGCTCCGGCCGCGGTCCGACAAGGCTCATCTTCCCCATCAGCACATTGAAAAACTGCGGCATCTCATCGATGCTGGTCCTGCGCAGGAAGCTGCCGAACTTCGTGACACGGCAGTCTCCGCGCGTCGTCCAGCCCTTCTTCTCTTCCTCCGGGCTCTGCACACGCATCGTGCGGAATTTATACATCGTAAACGGCTTGGAGTGGAGACCGATTCTGGTCTGCTTGTAAATGACAGGCCCCTTGCTGCTGCATCTTGTTCCGATCGCCGCGAAAACCATCACCGGGGAAAACAGCACAATGCAGAAAATCGATCCCAGAATATCTACAAGGCGCTTGAGCAGCGCGTTCCAGGTATTCGAGAGCGGAACGTAACGGATGTTGATGACCGGCAGTCCCATCAGATCCTCGGTGTACGGCTTGGAAGGAAAAAGCGAATTATAGTCCGGTATGAATTTGGTGTGGACGCCCGATTTCTCGCACTGATCGACGATGCCCTCGAGCTTTTCATAGTCGGTCAGCGAAAGCGTGATCGCGATTTCATCGAGTTTGTTTTCCGGGAGAATGTACTGCAGATTGTCGAGTGTGCCGAGGACTCTGACCCCCTTGTAGGTCGTCCCGCGCGGCACATGGTCATCCAGAATGCCATGCACGACATAGCCCCACTGGGCGTTCGCGCTGATTCTGTCGAGATACGCCTCGGCCGCGCGCGAGTATCCGATGAGGAGCATGTGCTTGAGATTGTTGCCTCTTCTTCTGATATAATACAGCGTCTTTCTGACCAGATACCGGTACAGAATGGTCAGCGTCATATTGATCAGATAAAACAGCGCAATGAAGGTACGGGAGAAATTGACGACCCTGCTGTATCTTGTACTCAGCAGGAAGAAAGACACCATGACAATCGCGATGCCGACGGTGTTGGCCTTGATAATTCCCCAGATTTCCGTGCGTATTCTTGTGGAGCGCTTGGAAGAATAAAGATTATAGACCGAATACAGAACAAGATAGCCGGGGACAATGAAATAGAGCGCGGAGAAGTAAGTCTGCGCGGGCAGCGCCGTCACGCCGGGTGTCGTGTCCGCCCACGGGGTCATGAACTTGATGGCCCAGGCAAGCATAAAGCTTGCGGCGACGACAATTCCGTCCAGCACGACGTGCATTCTGTTGAAAAAGATCTGATTGTCCTTGATCATGCCTGATTGTTCCACTGCCGGCAGCGCCTGCAGATTCCTTCCGGTTTAAAATAAGCGGCGCTCAGCCTTTCAGGCGCCTTGCGCAGTTCATCCAGAGCTGGCCCTGAATGTGCAGATAATTCGGCAGATTTGAAAATGCAAACGGCACCTTTCCGCCAAGGTACAGCGGCAGAATCTGATCCAGCTCTTCACTTCCCTCGATTGCCGCTTCTTCGCAGATGCTGTCCTTGCGGTACGGAAGACCTGCCGAAAGAAAAAGATCCCGTTCCTTCGCCATTTCCTTCAGATATTTTCCGCGGCGCAGCCCCTGCATGTATGCCTCTCCGAGCCCCTTCCTCTGAAAATACACCTGCTTGATCAGCCTGCCGAGTCCGATGAGCGGCGCATTCAGCGCGTATTGAAAAGCGGGCATGTTTTTATACAGAAGATACGCATTATTGCCGGACGCCATCGACTCCTTGAACGGGTTGTGCACCGAACCGGAGGAGGCACTGCCCGCGTGATAGACAATAGCCTTCGGCGCGTACAGATTTCTGTAACCGTAAATAGCGGCGCGGTAGCCGATGTCCACATCCTCGAGATAACAATAATGGCGCTCATCGAACAGACCAATGCGGTCAAAAACCGACATGCGGTAAATTGCGGCGCCCGCGCAGGCGGAAAAGATTTCACCCGCTGTATGATAGCAGCCCCTGCTCTTTGCCTTGCCTCTCGCAAATGCCCAGCCGAGCGCGCAGTACAGATCTCCCGCGTCGTCGATCACTTCGGGGTCCTTCATAGACAGCATTTTCGCCTGCGCGCTGAACGCCCGCTGGTTCTGCACAATCGCGGTATACAGTTCCTCTACGAAGCGCGGATCAGCCTTCGTGTCGTTGTTAAGAAGAATCACATACGGCGTTTTCGTCAGATGCAGCCCGCAGTTCACCGCGTGGCAGAAACCGGTATTAGCTTCCAGACGGTAAAGCAGCACCTGCGGATACTTCTCCCTGACTCTCTCGCAGCTTCCGTCCGAGGAATGATTGTCCACGACAATGATCTCCGGCACAAAAGATCCCGCGAGCAGAGAATCTATACAGTCTTCAATATATTGCAGCCCGTTGTAATTCGGTATCACAACTGTGATGAGGCCCGTTTTCGATATTCCCATTTTACTCCATCTTCCGCGTCATGGAGGGATCAAAGACCACCAGATACCCCTTATTCCTTGCCTGCCGGCAGAATTCCAGCGACTGCAGGGTCAGTACTCTCCTGTCTCCCTTTTTCATGATATGCGATTCATATTCCGAATTGAAAACGGTCTGGTAGAGAGGGCGCAGTTCCTCCCGGATCTGCATGCAGCGCACATCCACAGCTGCCGCGTCCTGCACCGAGTCCGCACGGTGAGCGGGGCCGCTCTCCATCACATGCATGCCGGCAAAACAAACCGTGCCGTCCTCCTGCATCATGCCGCCGATGATGATGTTTTTCCGGTTTAACACCTTGCCGCCGACAACGCCCACATCCGGCCGCGCGGTGAAGATATCCGGATGATAGGTCACGCAGTAAAAGCCCCTGTGCCTTCCCTCCGTGACATCCGCAGTGATGCCACAGGAGTGCAGGTAGCTCTCCAGCGCGCGTTTGCCGGCTTCATAAGCATAGTTCTTGCTGTCCGGGTTCCCCGCTGTCGATCCCCGGTGCATGCGCCAGTGGTAGAGCACCTTCGGCACATGACAGACACAGGACCAGGGCGCGCGCAGAATCAGGTCGTAATCCTGCGCGCCGTCATATTCGCTGCGAAGCCGCAGCGCAAGGAACAGTTCCCGCTTCATCACAAACAGATGGCAGATATAGTTGTTTGTCAGCAGATAGTCCGCGTTGAAGTCCGGCTTGTTATTCGGTTCGAAGAAATGCCGCGCCGTTTCATCGCATTTGTCTTCATCGGTATAAACGATCTCCGGCTGCCGCCGCATCAGCACTTTCGTCACTTCACAGCACGCATCCGGCGTTAGAAGGTCATCGTAGTCAAGAAGCGCGATATAATCTCCGGCCGCATGCCCGGCTGCCGCGTTCGTGTTACGCGATATACCGCCGTTGCGCGGGAGGCGGTAATAATGAATGCGTGCATCGCCCAGGGAGGCCGCGGTCTTTTCAGCCATAGTCGCGTAACCGGTTTCCCCGGAGGAGCTGCCGTCCGGATCGCTGCCGTCCGCCAGAATCACTTCGAAATTGCCGAATGTCTGCCCGAGCACCGAAGAAAGCATCTCTCGCAGAAATGTTTCGTCCGGATTGTAGAGCGGAACGAGGAAGCTGATAAGAGGCAGATGGATATTCGCGTCTTCGAGCGCCGCGCGGTACGCGGAACGCTGCTTCTCCAAATCGGCAAGAGCCGGCGCCTCATAGGAATATGAAGTGCCGGTTCTTTCCCGCAGCCGTTCTCTTGCCGCGTAAAATGTGTCCGCGAGGCCGTTGCGCCCCGCGTATCGTATTGTTTTCCGGATATCGTCTAGAAAAGACATAAGCCGCGTTACCCTTAAAGGAGCGCTTTTACCGCATCCGTAAGCTCTTCGTTTTTCTTCGCCGCATCTTCAAGGCCGGTTCCCTTCACGCCCATGTAGAACTTGATCTTGGGTTCCGTGCCCGAAGGTCTTGCGCAGCACCAGGCATCCTTGTCCAGCTGGAAGTAAAGAACATTGGACTTCGGCAGTCCCGTCGTTCCTTCTGCACCGGTCGCAGGGTCCACAGTCTTTCCGGTCTCATAGTCGCGGAACTGCACAACCTTCCAGTCCGCGAACTGCTTCGGCGGATTCGCGCGGAGCTTGTCCATGAGAGCCGCGATCTGTTTCGCGCCGTCCATGCCGGGCATCGTGATCGCAAGCTGCGATTCCCTGTAATAACCGTACTCATCATAAATGCGGAGCATCTGATCACAGAGCGTCAGTCCCTGCTTCTTATAGAAAGCAGCCGCCTCACACAGCATCATGACCGCTGCCGGCGCGTCCTTATCGCGTGCGTGCGTTCCGGGCAGGCACCCGTAGGATTCCTCCAGACCGAAGACATAGTTGTACGAATGCTGCTCTTCGAAGAGCCGGATCTGCTCGCCGATATATTTGAAACCGGTCAGAACTTCCACATAGTGCAGGCCGTATTTCTCCGCGACCGCCTTCGCGAGGTTTGTCGTTACGATCGTCGTCACGAACGCGGGATTCTCCGGCATGGTTCCGGTCTTTGTTCTCTCGCGCAGAATATACTCTCCGATCAGCATGCCGGACATATTACCGGTGAAGGCCATATATTCGCCGGTCTTTGTGTCCTTCGCGTAAATGCCGAGACGGTCCGCGTCCGGATCGGTCGCGAGCACGATGTCCGCGTCCTTTTCCTTCGCAAGCGCAAGCGCAAGCTTGAATGCCTTGGGATCTTCGGGGTTCGGATATTCGAGCGTTGTGAAATCCGGGTCAGGGTCTCTCTGCTCCGGCACGACATAGACATGCTTGAAGCCGAGCTCGGAAAGGACTCTGGTTACCGGCACAAGGCCCGCGCCGTGGAACGGCGTGTAAACGATCCGGATATCGTCCGCCATCTCACGGATGACATCGGGATGGATAATCTGCTTCTTGAGCGCTTCCATGTAGGCGTCATCGACTTCACTCCCGAAATAAACAAGAAGTCCCTGCGCCTTCGCAGCCTCCTCCTTTATGGTCCGGACATCATTGTAGTCGGTCACCGCGTTGACATCCGCGATTATGCCGGTATCATGCGGCGGCGTTACCTGTGCGCCGTCTTCCCAGTAAACCTTGTAGCCGTTATATGCGGGCGGATTGTGGGAAGCCGTAATCTCGACGCCTGCCTGGCACCCAAAATAGCGAAGAGCAAACGACTCCTCCGGGACAGGGCGCAGTGTATCGGAAAGATAGGCCTTGATGCCGTTTGCCGCAAGACAAAGCGCTGTCTCCTTCGCGAACTCCGGTGACATCCTTCTCGAGTCATAAGAGATCGCGACCCCCTTCTGCGGATCGCCGTTCTTTAAAATGTAGTTTGCAAGTCCCTGCGTCGCCTTGCGGACCGTATATATGTTCATACGGTTCGTGCCGGCGCCGATCACGCCGCGAAGGCCGCCCGTGCCGAAAGCGAGATCCTTGTAGAAGCGGTCCTCGATTTCCTTTTCGTCCCCTTGCACAGACCGCAGTTCCTCTTTGGTCTTCTCGTCGAAATACGGGTCCGTGAGCCAGTAATTCAGCTGCTGCTGCACTCTTTCAAGCATGTGTCATACCTCCTGATACAATTAATCCTGTACTTTCAGTGAAAAATCACTTCTGTCCAGTGTGAAATTCGGATTGTAGTAAGGATCGCCCCTCTCAATAACCTCTTTCCACCTTGTGCGGAAGTGCTCCGCTTCCCTGTCGTAGCGTTTCGCGTTTTCGGAATGCGGATCCTCCACATCCGAGCCGCGCGAGAGCGACTCATAATGGTAGAGCTCCGCGAACGGCGTAAATACATTCAGATAATTCTTCTGCCTGCAGCGCAGACAAAAGTCAACATCATTGAGAGAAACTTCAAATGTCTCGTCCAGGCCGCCGAGCTCGTCATAGATGCGCTTCTTAACCATCAGGCACGCGCCGGTCACCGCGCTCATATTCTGCGCGTAGCAAAGACGCCCCATGTATCCGAGGTTCTCGCGCCGCTGCCGGTAATGCACGTGTCCCGCCGTCCTGTGCGCGCCAAGGCCAATCACGATCCCCGCGTGCTGGATCGTCTTATCCGGGTAATAGAGCTTGCCGCCGACACAGGCGACATCATCTCTTTGCGCGTACATCAGAAGCTCTTCGATCCAGTTAAGTGAAATCACTTCCGTATCATTGTTCAGAAGCAGGATATATTCCCCGCGCGCCTTTGAGACACCGAAGTTGTTGATGCGCGAATAGTTGAAGGCTTCGCCTTCCGCGTATTTATATTCTACTACAGATACGCGGTCTTTGTATGGCCCGCTCGTCACTTCTTTGTAGTAACGCTTTGTCTCTTCCTCCGTGCTGCCGTTTTCGACGATAATGATTTCATAGTTCTCGTAGGTCGATTTTTCAAAGATCGAGGTCAGGCAGCGCTTGAGATCCTGCGCGTGGTCCCTGTTCGCAATCACGATGCTGACCAGCGGATCTCCCTGAATCTCATAGGTGATTTTGAAAATCGTCTCAAACGCGCGCGTCGAGGTGATCTTGAAATTCGCAAAGCCGTGGCGGCGCAGATGATCCGCGACAGCGCCTTTGGCGGCGTCGATCGCGTATGTTTTGGCGGCAATATTGCCCGCGGTGGAGCCCGCGTGACTTCTCCAATAATACAGGAGTTTCGGCACATGTACAATCTTGCGCGCCTTGTCCGTCAGCCGCAGAATCATGTCGTGGTCCTGCGAGCCGTCAAACTCGCTGCGATAGAGCTCTTCTCCCTCAAGGAGCTTCCGGTCAAAACAGGACAGATGACAGATATAATTGTTCGCCCGGAGATTATCGATCGCGTAATCCGGCTTGAAATGAATCGTCACAAAGTGATTCAGGTTCGATTCCCGGAACGTCGTCTCGTCGCAGTACAGATAATCGGCGCCCTGTTCGTTAATGACCTTCGCGTACTCGTACAGAACTGACGGGTGCAGGTAGTCGTCATGATCAAACGGCGCGATATATTCTCCTTTTGCAAGCTCAAGACACTGGTTTGTGTTGTACGAGATGCCGCCGTTTTTATCCAGCTTCTTATATGCAATTCTCTTCGCGAGGTTTTCGCTGCGGCTTCTGTATTCGGCGACGACCTTTCCGACATAGGCATGGGCATCGTCCGAGCCGTCCGCGAGGCAGAGCTGCCAGTTGTCATAGGTCTGGTTTAAAACCGAATCCAGCATATCCCGCAGGTACTCTTCGGGCGTATTGTACAGCGGCACAAGAATGCTGAACAGAACGCGGTTCTGAAAAGCCGCCGATTCCTTTTCCTGTCTGGCCCGCTCTTCTTTGTCCGGAAAGCTTGCGGTTCCGTATCCCTTGACGGCCTGTTTTTCGCGGATCTTGTACTGCACCTTTTTGATGACGCCTCTTGCGTCGCCCTGATTGCGGATGCGGTCCGCCTGGCGCCGCACAAAGTGATATACCTCTCTTGCGGGCTTCGACACCTTCCAGAGTCCGTTGTTATGGATGCGGTCCAGCTTGAACTGCAGATCATCCACCTGATCCTCGAGCGACGCCACCCGTTCGAGAAGAAACGCGGCCTTCGCCCGTTCCTTCTCGTAGGCTTCTTTATAATCTTTTATCTCGTCTTTGTTCTGTGTATCCATAGCCTCACTTTACAGTCAGCGTAACATCCGACCAGTTCACGATATTGCGTCTTGACGTGCGGTCGTCCGCCAGCATGCCGACGAGGTAGCTCCCCTTCGGCAGTGCGTCGGAAGTGATGACCGCGCCGAAGCCGGTCAGCTTGTCATTGATCTGATCCGTCAGGTTTGCGGCAATATCCTCGCGGTACATGCTGCGCGCCGGCAGTAAGAATACGTCTCCCGACTGCTCGTTCTTCAAAAGGATCTTCCGCTCGTATACGGCATTGTCCGCGTTAATGACAAACGAATATCCCTTGATGTAGTAGCCCTGCCCTTCCATGAGCGGGTGCAGCGCGTACGGGCCGGTCAGCCAACGGTCCAGACTGTTCGCGAATTCAACGCCAAGGCGCAGCACCGGATCGGTCCACTCGGGTTTAATCTTACCGGTGACAAGCTGCGGCGTCACGTACTCCGGATGGCGAAGGCTCGCGTCCTCGGCAGCAATGCGGAATCTTGTGACCGCCGGGTCCTGTTCCAGATACGGATGATAGAACGGGTCCCGTTCAAAGAGCGCAGGGTGCATTTTCAGGAGCGCTTCCTGCTCATTGGAAAGCCGCAGCGATTTGATCTGATCCTTCCTGTCGTCTCCCCTCGAAAGCGATTCATGATGATAAAGATACATGTTGTTGCGGACAACATTGTAATAGCCGAGCTCGAAAATTTTAAGGCAAAGATCAATGTCATTAAAGGCAACCGCGAAGTGCTCCTCGTCAAAGCCGCCCGCCTGTTCGAAGACTTCCGCCCGTACCATAAGGCACGCGCCGGTCACCGCAATCACATTTCTGACGCCTTTGTTGAAGCCGAAATAATGCACTTCCTTATTGCTGCAGTACTGGAGCTTGTGAATCGGGCCGGCATGCACGTTGACAACGCCCGCGTGCTGGATAATATCCGAGTTCGGATATAAGAGCTTTGTCCCGACCGCGCCGACATACGGAAGCTTCGCCTTTTCCGAAAGGTAGGACAGCCAGTTCGGCTTCGCAATCGTAATATCGTCATTCAGGAAAAGCAGCAGTTCCCCGTTCGCATGCCGTGCGCCGAGATTGCACATCTTCGAGAAGTTGAACGGCATCGGCTCATAAACATACTCGTAGCCGCCGATATCTTTTTCGCCGTGCACTTTAAGTGTCCGTTCGACCCACGCGCGGTTCTCTTCACTACTGCCGTTATCGACAACAATGATTTCATACGGCGAGGACTTGGTGTTTTCCTCAATGGACTTGATGCAGTCCAGAAGCACCTTCGGATTATCCTTGCTGGGAATAATAATGCTGACGAGCCGCTGCGAAGCGGATTCGTCGCTGAAACGCCCTGTCAGGGAGCCGCGGATCAGATTGCTGTCCCAGGGGGTCAGCTTTCTGGACGCGTGAAACAGGACTTCCGGAATATGGCCGACCGGGAATCTTCCGGCGTTTCTTCTGGAAAAGCCGCCGTCGGCCTGCGCGATTTTCAGGCACAGGCTCCCGTAGATCCAGGAGCGCATGCGCTCGTCCAGTTCCGCTGAGGCCGCTTCCTTTTCCTCTTCGCTGTCCGCCGCGATGCTCGCTCTTGCCTCAAACGCGGCCGCGGTCCTCTCACCCGGATTGATCAGCATGAGCTCGCTTGCCCTGATCGCGAAGATACTGCCGAAGTAAAATGTGGACAGAAAGGTATCCGGCGACCAGTCCGGTTTCAGCCAGGGGTCGGTCAGATGGCCGTGTTCGTCGAGTCTGTCCTCATCGCCGTAGACCATATTGACCAGCGGATTTTCCGCAAAGTAATCGCGGATCAGTGTCTCTGCGCCACGGGCCAGCGTTCCGTCGTCTTCGCAGGCGATAATGATGTCGCAGTCCACCTTGCCGGAGAGAATATAGCTTCGCAGATGCGAGTACCTGACAACCTCCACGCGGAAGGCTTTGCCCCTCGTATGGTCCTTCTCCACCAGCTGCCGGTCCAGATCCTGCAAGTGGTATTTGTACCAGACAGCGTAAATATCGCTTTTTTCGTGAAGTTCGTTTTCGTACCTTGCGTCGCACTTGCGCTTAAGATACTGTTTAACTGCCTGCTTGAGCATTTACACTCCTTTTGTTTTACCGCATGGCGTCCGCCATCGTGGAAGGCAGGCCGCACATCTGCAGTGTGAAATGAACAAAACGCGTCTTCCCGGAGCTCTCTCTTCTGTGGAATTTCTTCAGATCCCACTCCATGTTCGGGTCGTCGGTCGTAAAAACAAGCGCCGGTTTTTCACTCACCGCGTTGCTCTTTAAGTATCTTTGGAACGCGCCGGTATCCGCAAGCACCGTTCCGTCTTCTTCTGTTAAGGCTGTGTTCCGAAGAAGCACGACGCAGGGACACAGCGCGGGGTCCACGCGGAGGCACCGCACATTGCCTTCCACCGGGACCGTAAAGCGGATCATCCCCTCTGCTTCATACTGCTCGGAGACAAAGTATGCCTCGTCTTCATTATACCCTTTTCCGGTATCGTAATACACACGGACTGCCGTCAAAGACCCGGCCTGTTCCTTCTTCTCTTCCGATGCCTGTGCTTTCTGCTCTTTTGTCTGCAGCTCCGCGGGAATAATGACCTGCATACCGGTCTGCGCGCGGAAATCACCGAGCGCCTGCATGCCGCCCGTCACTTCGATCTGGAACCGGCGTTCCGCTTCCATAAGGCGCTCCGCTTCTGCCTTTGTCTTACCGCAGATCTGTTCGGCAAAGTCTTCGCCAAGCAGGGCGTCCAGAGCCCTCGCGCGCCGTTTGTTTTCCAGTCTGTAAAGAAGAAGCGCCCGGTACAGAAGATCATTAACAGGAATGCAGCGGTCCGTTTCCCACTCGTAGTCCACCGCGGTCCATGCGTCTGCGTCAACCAGAAGATTAGCAAAGGTCATGTCCTGATCTGCCGCGGGAAGGTTTTCTCTGTAGGACAGACGCTCCCTGTATTCTTCGATCAGCCGCAGGAAGCCGTCCTTATCGTGCCTAAAAAGGCACGCGTCCAGCAGTGCTTCCAGCGGTTCTCCCTGAACATAGTCAAAACATACGCTGCCGTCATCCATCAGCCTGCATGGCGCGATCCGGATGGAGCGGGAAACTGTCTCCGCGCGTGCAGCCTCGGCATTCCCTTCCTCCGGCTCAAAGCGCGCCCGCAGCTTCTCATACGACGCCGCCATTCTTCTGACATGCTCCTGTGCCTCTTTCGTCAGAGGATATTTGAGAATCCGGCGCGGATTTTCCGCAAGCTCTGTCCGTATCCGGTAACGCGGCGCCCGGTCATTGGAAAACTTCGCGTAGGAAACTGGAAGAGGGTCTCCTACGATAACCTCAAAAGAATTGGCAAAGACCGGATACAGGCCATCCCGTGTAATTCCCTCATAGGCTTCATGCTCATCAAAAAGAAGAAGCCGGTCCATGTCGAAATTGCGGATGTTGTCGGTCAGCTCGCTCCCGTCCGGAAGGCGGGTGTCGGAATAGATGCTGCTCATGAACTTGTAGTCCGGATACGGATAATAGAACGAGTATTCATTCATGCCGCAGCCGCGCAGGATTTTTTCAAGCGCGGGTCTTGAAAACGTCGTCGCGGGGTGCTCTCCCGGATAGTTCTCGATCCCGTCAAAATAACGCGCGGAATGATCCTCTTTACAGCCCGCAAAATATTTCAGTCCCAGACGGTTCTCGATCGCGATCACAATGCGGCCGGCCGGCGTTTCCCGAAGGTGTGCGTAAATGCGGCGGAGCTCCTCGCGGAACGGGTCCTCCGCCTTGATATAACTGCCGGCGTACTCGAATACGCCGATCAGAAAGATATAGTCATAATCGCAGGGAAGGTGCGGTTCGATATCTTCGAAATTACCGACCATGATCTTTACGTTCCCGCAGTCTTTGTGGCGGTACGCGTTGATCATGGAGCGTTTCCTTGAAAGCTCCACACAGGTCACCTGCGCGCACTTCTTCGCGAGAACACCGGTGATGGCACCCGGTCCCGCGCCAATCTCCAGAACCTTTTCGTTTCCGGTAAACGGAATCCAATCCACGATATTACCGCGGATCGAGGAAAGGTGATACAACACCGGCCAGCTCTTCTTCTCCCGGATGATTTTCTCGAAGCACTCTGCGGGATTGTTCTGCACGATCTCTAAAATTTCGTCCTCGACCGCGCCGTCGCAGTAATAATCCTCGCCGGGATAATAAGTGTAATCGAGCGTCACCTGTCCGATTTTTTCAGTTCTGCTGCCTGCTTCCTGCATCTTCAATGGTCACCTTTGAATTCATGTCGTAGTAGCCGACCGTGTTCTTTCCCGATACCACGGTCATGTTCATGACATCATAAAGCCTGTGATAAACCGTGAAATTCTCGCCTTCATAACCGGTCACGCCGAACGAAATCAGGTACTCCCCTCCCTGCAGATCGACTTTCTGCCGGAAGGAAATAATTTTGACGTCGCCCTTGGAAACCGGCTCCAGAAACGCCTTCTCGAACATGGTGTTGGTTCCGGTGATCTCGACGCCGTATTTGTTCTTGATTGTGAAAGCGAAGATCGGCGCCTTTACGTCCTCGTTGAAACGCACCTTCATCCGGAATGTACACCCGGTGCCCTTCATGATCGTCGAGTTCGGGTTCCCCTGATTGTCCAGAATCGTGTAATCGACAATCGCTGCCTTCAGGGACCCGTACTCAAGCGTTTCCTTGTTGACCGGTGCCTTGTTCACGCGCTCCGGTACCTTCGCGGTTCCCTTCTTCGCGTCCGGGTCGTACTGGCCGACCAGCACCTGCTTGTAGATGTCGATCATTTCCTTCGGATCGCCTTCTCCGAGTTTGTGTCCCTGATTTAAAAGGACTACGCGGTCGCAGTATTTGCTGATGCTCGAGAGGTCGTGGGAGACGAACAGGACTGTTTTGCCCTGCTCTTTGAACTCTTCAAATTTGTGAAAACATTTCGCCTGAAAAAAGACATCCCCGACCGCAAGTGCTTCATCCACGATCAGAATTTCCGGATCGATGTTGATCGCGACAGCGAACGCGAGGCGCATGAACATACCGGAGGAATACATTTTGACCGGCTGATAGATGTACTCGCCGATGTCCGCGAACGAAAGAATCGAATCCATCCGGGCTTCAATTTCCTTCTCGGTAAAGCCGATCATCGTACCATTGAGATAGATGTTCTCAATGCCGTTGTACTCCATGTTGAAGCCGGCGCCCAGTTCCAGAAGCGCAGATATGCGCCCGTTCACCTTGACCTCTCCGGAAGTCGGCGTCAGGACGCCCGTGATGATCTTCAGGATTGTCGATTTTCCGGAGCCGTTCGTCCCGATGATGCCGACGGTCTCGCCTTTGTAGATCGTCATGTCGACATCGTCGAGCGCCATATGTTCGGTGTAGCGCGGCTTCCTCGAAAGGCCGAGCGCGTCGATGACGCGGTCTCTGTTATGCGCGTACAGTTTATATTTCTTTTTCAGATGCGATACCTGTATCGCGATTTTCCGATCCTGCATAGATTTACATTACATCCGCGAACTGCGGCTTGAGTTTCTTGAAGATCAGCGACGAGATTACAAAAAGCAGCGATGTCGCGATCCAGAAATAGGTGCTGGAATAAAAGTGCGTGAAGAACCACTCGTGGCCGTACACCGACATGCGGTAGCCTTCCACGATATAGGTCATCGGATTCAGCTTGATGATCCACTTCACTTTGTCGGGAACCATGTTGATGTTCCAGAGAATGGGTGTTGCCCACATGCCGACCTGCATGACGATTCCAACGATCTGCTGCAGATCCCGGAAAAACACCACGATCGAGCATGTCGCATAGGACAGACCCAGAATCAGAATGTACTCGCAGAACGAATAATACAGCAGCTGCAGCCAGTATACACTCGGCGGATAACCGTAGAACCAGGCGATCAGAAGCAGCACCGCTGTGAAGCCGACATGCACGAACATTGCCGCCGTGATCTTGATGATCGGCAGCACGCTGATTTTGAACAGCACTTTTTTGACGAGGTAATTGTATTCGAGAAGCGAGGTCATCCCGCCCATCACCGCGTCGGAGAAGAAGAACCACGGCACAAGGCCGGCTGTTAAAAACAGAACATACGGCACCTCGATCCCCGCGGAGGTCCTCTGCGGTCCGGAGCCGAAAATCCTGTCAAAGACGACCCAGTACATGATGACCGTCACGACCGGCGGCACCATCGCCCAGATTGTGCCAAGATACGAACCCGCGTAACGTTTCCTGAAGTCATTGCGCGAAAGGCGCCAGATCAGCCGGCGGTTCTGGTAAAGCTCCTGCGGCAGCTGCGTGATTTTGTCGTACAGAGCCGTAAACAGCACCGTACCAAGGCCGAGGAGCAGACTTCCCGAAATCTTCTTGAGGCGCGCCGTATCCGGATCTTCCAGCGGATTGTCGTGGAGAATGAGGATGCAGAACAGCACCGCGGCGGCCAGCCAGACGAGCAGAAGGATTATTCTTTTCCTGTTTCGTAATTTATTATCCATATGTGCGTCCGCGTCCCGCAGGATCACAGATTTCTTTCCTTCCTGTACTGCGCGATGCCGGCCCACTTCTGGTCCTTGCCGGAAAGCGTAAGAGGCGTTCCGTCTTCGAGCGCGTAGCCTGCGGCGCAAGGGGTTCCGTCATAGGATCCTGTAACCTGCGGCCATTTGATGCCGATGCCGGGATCGTTCCACGCGATGCCGGCTTCATCATTCGGGTGCCAGAAATCATCCACCTTATAGCAGAACTCCGCCTCGTCCGACAAAACAAGAAAGCCGTGGGCGAAATTCTTCGGGATAAAGAACTGTTTCTTATTCTCCGCGCTGAGGACAACGCCGAACCACTTGCCGAACGTTTCCGAGCCGGGGCGCAGATCCACCGCCACATCAAAGACAGTTCCGTTTACAACGCGGACAAGCTTGGACTGGGCGTACTGAATCTGGAAATGAAGACCGCGGAGTACTCCCTTTTTGGAAGACGACTGGTTGTCCTGCACGAACTCGCAGTCGATGCCGGCTTCCACAAAATCCTTTTTCTGATACGTCTCCATAAAATATCCGCGGTCATCTCCATGAACAGAAGGCGTAATTACCTTGAGTCCCTTGATGCCGCCGCAGTCATTTTCCACACTGATCTGTCCCATAATATACCGTTACTCCTTCAATCTTTCCTAAAGTCCGTTTCCAGCGCGCGTCTGTCCTGCCCGCCGTGTCAGCTGCGGCAAAGTCCGCGCCGGCAGGCCCGCTTCAAAGCCCGTTCGCGATGTCGCACAGATACCTGCCGTAATTTGTCTTCATGAGCGGCTGCGCCAGCTTCAGCAGCTGCTCTCTGCCTATGAAGCCGCGCTTGTACGCGATCTCCTCGATGCAGGAAATATACAGTCCCTGGCGTTTCTGGAAGGCCGCGACAAAGTCCGCCGCGTCCAGAAGCTGGTCATGCGTACCGGTATCCAGCCACGCGAAGCCTCTTCCAAGCGTCTCCACGCGCAGCGTCCCGCGCCTTAAATACTCGTTGTTGATGCTCGTGATCTCAATTTCGCCGCGGGCCGAAGGCTTCACGTTCTTTGCGATTTCCACGACATCATTGTCATAGAAGTACAGCCCCGGGACCGCGTAATTGGACTTCGGATGCTCGGGCTTTTCCTCGATCGAAACCGCCTTGCCGTCCTTGTCAAATTCGACGACGCCATACGCTTTCGGATCGCGGACATAGTAGCCGAAGATCGTCGCTCCGCCGTCCCTCGATACGCGCTCATTTGTATGCAGAAGGACTCTCGAAAAGCTCTGCCCGTAGAAAATGTTGTCTCCAAGAACCAGCGCGCACGCGTCATCTCCGATGAAGTCCGCGCCGATGATGAACGCCTCTGCAAGGCCGTTGGGCTTTTCCTGCACTTTGTAGGAAAAAGACATGCCAAGCTGAGAGCCGTCACCTAGAAGATCTTCGAAAACCGGCAGATCTCTCGGCGTCGAAATAATCAGCACTTCACGGATTCCCGCGAGCATCAGCGTGGAAAGCGGATAATAGATCATCGGCTTGTCATACACCGGCATGATCTGCTTGGAGATTGCCTTCGTCAGAGGATATAGTCTTGTGCCGGAACCGCCGGCAAGAATTATGCCTTTCATGGATTACCCGATCACCTTTCTGTCGCCGTACATCTTTTCATAATACTGCTGATAATTTCCGGACGTTATGTGCTCCATCCAGTCCATGTGGTCAAAATACCACTTGATCGTCATCCGGATGCCTTCCCGGAACATGGTCTCCGGCAGCCATCCCAGCTCCTTATGAATCTTGTCCGGCGCGATCGCGTATCTTCTGTCGTGGCCTTTTCTGTCTTCAACATACTCGATGAGATCTTCGGAAACATTCGCCTTCCTCGGATCGTCATCGGACAGCTCCTCGCGCAGCACTTCGATGATGGTTTTTACGATCTCAATATTCTGCTTCTCGTTGTGTCCGCCGACATTGTAGGTCTCGCCGCTGATGCCCTTCTCGGATACCAGATCAATTGCCTTGCAGTGGTCCTCGACATACAGCCAGTCGCGGACGTTCCTGCCGTCGCCGTAAACCGGAAGCTTCCTGCCCGCCAGCGCGTTGTTAATCATCAGAGGAATCAGCTTTTCCGGGAACTGGTAAGGGCCGTAATTGTTCGAGCAGTTCGTGATATTCATCGGGAAGCCGTAGGTATCATGATACGCCTTGACCAGCATGTCCGAGGACGCCTTGGAAGCGCTGTAGGGACTGTGCGGCTGATAGGGCGTCGTCTCATAGAAGTACGCGTCCGGATCCTCCGGCAGAGAACCGTAAACCTCGTCTGTCGAAACATGGCAGAACTTCTTGCCCTCGCGGAACGAGCCGTCCGGCAGCTCCCAGGCTTCCTTCGCGCAGTTGAGCATGTTCGCGGTGCCGAGGACATTCGTCTTTACAAAAAGCTCCGGCTCCCTGATCGAACGATCGACATGGGACTCGGCCGCGAAGTGGATGACTCTGTCAACGTCATAGTCATGAAAAACAGCCCGGATCGCATCCTTGTCACAGATGTCCGCCTTCACAAAGTGGTAATTCGGAAGGTTCTCCACGTCTTTCAGGTTCTCCAGATTACCGGCATACGTCAGCTTGTCGACGTTGATGATTTCAATCGAGTCCCCGTATTTGCCCAGCATATAGTGAATAAAGTTGGAGCCGATGAAACCGGCGCCGCCTGTAACCAGATATGTTTTCATTTAATCAGAATTCCTCCTGTGTTTGATCAAAAGCCGCAAAAAGCCGTATACAGTATAGCATATCCCGCGGTTCAGTACGCACGGTAAAACATATTCATGTCGACGTTCCCCTTAATGCCGCTGATCCGGCCGCTTGAGCTGTACTGCCATATATCATAGCGGCTTGCGGTATAGGTCGGCTTCGCGGCGTACTGCGCAAGCCAGATATGATACCCTGTCAGTGCACCGACGTTGATATTGTGCGTAAACCACGACTTGTTCGCGTAAACGCCGGCCTTGTAGCCAGAGTTTTCAACCGTTCTGCAGAAAGCCGCGATATTCGCGGTTCTCTGGGCGACGCTGACGCGGTCGCCTCTTCCCCCCGATCCTTCGACATCAATGAAAATCGGGAGACTGACATGATAGCCGGATGCCAGCTGCACGGCCATGGAAGCCTCTTCCACAGCTTCCGCCTCATTCGTCGCCTGCGAGAAGATATAAATGCCGACGCGGATGCCTGCCGCGGTAGCGCCGGAAGCATTTCTCGAAAACGCGGAGTCACGGATCAGCGCGCCGGTCGAAGAGCCCCGGTATCCCGCGCGGATAATCGCGTAAGAGACGCCCGAGCGCGCGACCTGGCTCCAGTCGATCTGACCGTTCCACGTGGAAACATCGATGCCGAGCCGGCTGTCGCTGCCGTTTAAAACGCCTTCTGCATTGAACGTATAGGAAACACCCTGAATAATCTGTGTCCCTGTGACGGGCTTTCCTGTTTTGTCAAAGAAATAAGTGAGCCCGTCCAGCGTCTGCCAGCCGGTATAACGGTATCTCTTCGCCACCTTGCCCTTGCGGTAAAAGACATCGTATTTGCTGTAGTCGGCTGTCGTCGCTTCACGGTACGAATCACCGTCTTTGACGTAGAGCTGATTTCCGTCCTTGTCTTTGAGGGGCAGCACTGCTCCTTCCGTGACTTTGACCTGCACATCCGCCCGGACATTCGCGTCCGCGCGAAGCTCTGCCGTCACAGTTGTCGTACCTTTCGCCTTTGCGGTGATGACACCGCTTTCAGAAACGGAAGCAATCTTTTCATCCGCGCTCTGAAAGAGGACAAGTCCCGCATCGTTTGAAGTCTTCCCGTCTTCTCCCCTGACCGTAACCGAAAGCTGCTGCGTCCTGCCGGCAGCAAGTGTTATGGAAGAAGGGGAAAGCTGAACGGAAGCCTTCGTTTTCTTCTCTGTGACCGTGACCTTGATGGTGCCTGTCAGCGTTTTCGGATCAGCGTCCGGATCGGCAAGGCTCGCAGTCACCACGATTTCCGCAGTCCCTGACTTAATGCCCGTGACCGTGATCCGCTTGCCTTTCTCGGAACTGATCTGCGCAATCGAAGCATCCGGTCTGCTCCAGGCAAACTGCGTAGCGTACGGCTCGTTTACCGCGGCCGTAATTTCGGTTTTATCACCGACCGCAATGGTAATCTCCGAAGGAATCGTCAGCTTGTAATCTTTCTTCGGCTTGTCCTTTCCGTCTCCGGAAGTGTCTTTAGTGGACGCCGCGGAGGATGCTTCGGTGCTGCCTGTCTGTCCCGTCTGTGTGCCTGCCGTGCTGCCGGCACCGCCGCTTTCGCTGCTGCCCGAAGTCCCGCTCCCGGTACTGCCGCCTTCGCTGCTGCCTGCTGTGCCACTCCCGGTACTGCCGCCTTCGCTGCTGCCCGCCGGAGCGCTTCCTTCGCTGCCGGATGTTCCCGCAGACGACATGCCTTCTCCGTTATCACTGCTGCCCGCCGCAGTGTTCTCGCTGCTGCCCGAAGTCCCGCTTCCGGCACTGCCGCTTTCGCTGCCGCTGACCGTGCTCTGTGTGTTGTTATCCGCGGTGCCCGCCGCGCCTGCGCTGCCCGTTCCGGCGGCCTCGGAAGTTCCCACCGCGGGAAGCTCCTTCGAAAGCCTGCGGAAATTTCCGCTGATCTTACCTGTAAAAGCCTTGAGGGAAGGGTCCGGCACATCCTTTTTCTGCACTTCCTGATAGCCGTCCTCCGCTGTGACAACACCGGTGCCGTCGTCATCCGTGATTTCGGTCTTCGTGGATTCCACCCATTCGACCGTATCCTGGATCTTACTCTCGACGACCGTATCGTTGCGCGCGGTATCTTCCTTCGCGACGTTGACCTGTGACTCCGACTTGACTTCGTCTGCAACATCGACTTTCTTGTAGGCGATCTTGTCCGTGACTGCAATGGTCTGCGGCTCTTCGGGAATCTTGAACTTCGAATACAGCTTGAAATCTTCCGGCAGCGGATCGGTGTCCGCGATGACCTTTTCCGTATCGAGTAGCTGCTCGAGCGTCACCGTATATTTGCCGTTTTTAATACCGGTCTTGTAAATGATGCCGTCCTGATCGTCATCTTCATACTCTGTCTTTTTGCCGGCTTCGTCCGCGACACTGATCTTGAACGGAACGCCGGAGATCAGAGAGCCGTTGTCGTCCCTGCGGATCTTGACCTTGATATCACTCTGAATGGTGGACAGCGTGAAACTGACGGGAATTGTTCCCGCCTTTGACAGAAGTTCTTCTCTTTCTTTCTGCTGCTGCGCTTCCAGAGCCTTCTGCTCGTCCTTCTGCTGTCTGGCCTTCGCCACCTGTTCGAATTTATCGCCGCCGATCACGCTGATGCCCTCAAGGCTCTGCCCGATTGAGGCATAGGAGGCTGCCGCGGCCGCGATTCTGCGTGTGCCGCTGATCTGAATTCCCAGGTATACGCTGACACCGGCGATTGCCACTGCTGTAAGACCGATTGCCCAGTTCAGTAAAGAGCCGCGGCGCCTGCCCTCTTCCTTCTCCTCCGGTCCTTCGGGCAGCGGATTCTGCTCCTTCGCCGGAGCATTCTCTGTAAGTCCGGCCCGGGGCTGCGTCATATAGGCGTACGCGGCAGCATCTTCCGCATAGTCATCTTCTCCGCCTTCGAATTCACGCGCCCCCTCCGGGACATCGTCGTCCAGAAAAGACTCCTCCTCAAAGGTATCAGAAGATAGTACGTCTGTATCATCCAGAAAGCCGGTATCCTTTAAAGAAGCTGTATCATCCAGAAAGGTGCCGGTTTCGTCTGCATCCCGCCTGTTCTGTTCTGTCGCCATGAATTCCCCCCGGTAAATTTCTCTGCCGCAAATGCAAAAGGGCGCAGTATGCCCATGCGCAAAACAGCCATAATATGTAGGAATTATACCCTTGCGGGACATATACGACAAGTGCGGCCGACGTGGATTTTTGCCCTGTTCTATTGTATTATATTGGGAATCACGTACTTTATTCGGAAATTTCTGACACAGAGAGGATACGGATGGATAATAGAAAAAGGCAGGACGCAGGTCCTTCCGGACTGGAAATATATTCACTGGAGGACCTTCTTTCGGAGCCGCAGGAAACTCCGGACGCGGCTTCTTCGAGAGCGGACGCTTCGAAGAGCAGTGGCACCGGTGACAGTGCGGACAGTGATCACGTCGCGGACAGCGCGCACGATATACAGGACGCGGAGCATACAACGCTCGACGAAGACATCATTGGCGCAGTGCGGAAGGCAAGAACCTCCGGCATTTCCCGGGATGAATTTACCGTGACGACAGATACTTCTCCTGTTCCCGTCATTGTCGGCACATCGCTTGTCGAAGAGGAAGACAAGGCCGGCAGAACAGGCAGGGACGACTCTCCGGTCTCCGGCGCCGGAGCGCGCCGGTCTCCGGCAGGCTCTGACGTCGGGGAACCGGACGCAGATGGGCTGTATGCGGATAACCCGGACGCGGGCGAGCCGGGAGGAAGAAGGCAGCGTCCGCGCGTCAACCTGCACGTTCTGCTGGCTCTTGTCATCGTCGCTGTAGCGGCAGCCGCCGGCATCCGCTTCTATGTCTGGAGCCGCGGCGACAATTCCCTGCTGCCAACGACCTCGCAGAAGGAAAAGTATCTGGTCGAGGTCAACGACAACATGGTTCTTCTGCCGGAGGAGAAGCTGAAAGGGCATGAAGACGACGGCGTAACAACGATTCTCGCTCTTGGCAACGCGCCGTTCTCGGACGACACCGGCAAGTCCGGTCTCGCGGGGCAGATCGCCTCGCTTGGAAACGCGACCGTCATCAACGCGGCGTTCCCCGGCTCCGAAGTCACCTGTCAGAACGCAAGCTACAAGACCGATTCGCAGGAGGATATGGATGACATTTTCAATCTGTTTTACGTCTCCTACGCGATTTCCCTGCAGGATTACAGCTCTTTGGAAAATGTCGCGAAATTCCACGCGGACGAGCCGCAGTACGCTGCCGCGATAGAGAACCTGAAGAATACGGACATGAACAAAGTCGACGTCATCGCCATCATGTATGACGCGAGTGACTACCAGAACAGGCGCCCGGTCTACAACGAAGGCAACCAAGACGAGCTTGTCACCTATGTCGGGTCGCTGCGCAGCTCGTTCAAACTGCTGCAGGAGAAGTATCCGTGGGTGCGGATTGTTTTTATGTCGCCTACGTACATGCTGCACAAAGAAGAGAACGGGACAAGCGAGGACGGCCGCACGACCGACCTTGGCAACGGAACGCTCATTCAGTACTGGCAGTTCGCCTATGACACCTGCGGCGACTGCAGCGTCTCCTTCCTCGACAATTATTACGGTTCGGTCAACGACAGCAATTACAGAAAGTATCTGAAGGATTCCATCCATCTGAACAAAAAGGGATTCACGAAGATCGCGGACCATTTCGTGTATAAGGTCCTGCAAAACAAATACGACGAATACGACGCCGGAAGTCTGATGGTCAGCGGCAGCTGAAGTTCCCGGCAGCGAAAGGATAAACATTATGAAAGTCATCGACATTCTGAACCGGCACGAAGTTACGATTTCGTTTGAAGTCTTTCCGCCCAAAACAGACGACAGGTACGCGCAGGTCGAGGAAGCCGCGCGTAAAATCGCGGCGCTCTCCCCTGCCTTCATGAGCGTGACTTACGGTGCCGGTGGCGGAACGAGCGCAAACACGGCCGCGATCGCTGCGGATCTGCAGAATAAATACGGAACCACCGTGCTCGCCCATCTGACCTGCGTCTCTTCCACGCGCGCCCATGTGGCGGAAATGATCCACATCTACAGGGAAAAAGGCATTGAGAATATCATGGCTCTGCGCGGGGATATTCCGAAGGAGGGCCGCTCGGTGTTCGATTATGATCACGCTTCCCAGCTGATCTATGACATCAAGTCGCACGATTCCTCTTTCTGCATCGGCGGCGCCTGCTATCCGGAGGGACATATCGAATGCGAAAGCCCGTCCGAGGACATTTTGCACCTCAAGGAAAAGGTGGACGCGGGCGTTGACTTTTTAACGACGCAGATGTTTTTCGACAATAATACGCTCTACAACTTCCTCTACCGCATCCGCGAGAAGGGCATCGAGGTTCCTGTGCTGCCCGGCATCATGCCGATCACGAACAAACGCCAGGTTGCGCGCAGTGTTTCCCTCTCCGGAGCCACAATTCCGCAGCGTTTCCGGATGATGGTTGACCGGTTTGGGGACGATCCCGCCAAAATGAAGCAGGCCGGCATCATCTACGCGACCGAACAGATCATCGACCTGATTTCGAACGGTGTGACACACATCCATGTGTACTCGATGAACAAGCCCGAAATTGCGGCAGGCATCATGAACAGCCTTTCGGAGATTCTCCGATGACACAGATTCCAAGAAAAGAAATCTACCGCTACCTCGGCTACCGGGGCATCGCGCCTTCGGAGGAAGTTGCAGGAAGGATCGAGGCATGCGTTTCCAGGCTCCTGTCTGTTTCGTCGCCGCGGAGCGTTTTCCGGTACTTTCCGCTCTCCTTTCCCGCGGAAGACGAGATTCTCGCGGGAGAAGTCCTTCTGCGCTCCGCGAACCTTTCCAAAAATGTCCGGGGCTGCAGCGAGCTCTGCATGATGGCGGTAACGATCGGACAGGGCGTCGATCTTTTAATCCGAAGAAGTGAAATTACTTCGATGCTCGACGCCGCGATTTATCAGGCGGCCGGCGCGGCTTATGTCGAAGCGGTCTGTGATGAAGTGAACCTGAAAATCAAGGAGGAGGCGGCGGCGAGGGGACTGTTTTGCAGGCCGCGGTTTTCTCCCGGTTACGGAGACCTCTCCCTCCAATATCAAAAAGATCTCTTCCGGGTTCTGGACATCACAAGGAATATCGCCGTCAGTCTCTCGGACAGCTGCCTGATGACGCCGAGCAAATCCGTGACAGCGCTCGTCGGGCTTTCCCGCACAGAGAAAAACTGCAGCCTGCAGGGGTGTGAGGCATGCTCCTCCTCCGCAGACTGTCCGTACCGCAGGGACTCCTGACGGCATTTCATGTAAAAGAAAGCAGGTCAATCAAATGCGCGATTTCATGCATCTTCTCGGAAAAGAATTTCTGTTCTGTGACGGTGGAACCGGAACTGTTCTGCAGGCCAGAGGTCTTCGCGGCGGCGAGCTGCCGGAGCTGTGGAATCTGACAAGAAAAGAAGACATTCTGGATCTTTACTGCGGGTATCTGAGGGCCGGCTGTGATATTTTCAATACGAATACGTTCGGTGCGAACGCTCTGAAATATCCGGACAATCTGCGTGAAATCGTCGAAAGCGCCGTGGACCTCGCGAAAGAGGCCCGCCTTCGCACCGGCAGGAAAGACGCCGCGATCGCACTCGACATCGGCCCCAGCGGAAAGCTGCTGGAGCCGCTCGGAGATCTTTCCTTCGACCGCGCTGTCAGCCTTTTCGGCGAAGTCGTCCGCATCGGCGCGGCGCGCGGAGCCGATCTTGTTCTGATCGAAACAATGAATGACACCTATGAGGCGAAGGCCGCCGTTCTTGCCGCAAAGGAAAACTGCGATCTGCCGGTCTTTGTGACAACGACCTACGACGCGAACGGGCAGCTCCTGACCGGCGCTCCTGTAGAAGCGGTCGTCTCCATGCTGGAGGGTCTTCGCGTCGACGCGCTCGGCGTCAACTGCTCGCTGGGGCCCCGCCAGATGCTGCCGATCATCCGTCGCCTTTGCGAATGCTCGCACCTGCCCGTGATTGTCAATCCGAACGCGGGTCTTCCGCGGACCGAAAACGGACAGACGGTCTTCGACGTGGGGCCCGAAGAATTCGCTTCCTGCATGGAAGAAATCGCCGACATGGGCGTCAGCGTCCTCGGCGGCTGCTGCGGCACAACGCCGGAGCACATCCGGCGGCTCATTGAGAAGGTGCGTGCGGGGCATGTTTTGCGGCGGAAAACACTTCCTGCGGCAGGCGACACCTATGTCACTTCATTTTCCCGCGCGGTCCGGATTGGGAAGCGTCCGGTCGTCATCGGCGAAAGGATCAATCCGACCGGCAAAAAGAAATTCAAGCAGGCGCTGCGCGATAACGACATCGGCTATATTCTGAACGAGGGACTGACCGAGGAAGAACAGCATGCCGACATTCTCGATGTAAATGTGGGCCTGCCCGAAATTGACGAGCCGGCCATGATGAAGACCGTCGTTACAAGACTGCAGGGCGTCACGGGACTGCCGCTCCAGATCGATACGACCGATAAAGACGCGCTCGAACAGGCACTCCGCTACTATAACGGAAAGCCGATGATTAATTCAGTCAACGGAAAGAAGGAGTCCATCGAGACCGTCATGCCGCTCGTACATAAATACGGCGGTGTTCTCGTCGCTCTGGCTCTCGACGAACAGGGCATTCCGGAGACCGCGGACGGCAGAGTCAAGGTCGCGCGCAGAATCTACGAGGCCGCGGATCATTATGGTATTCCGCGCAGAGATATTGTCATTGACGGTCTTGCCATGACGATTTCCTCTGATCCCGGGGGCGCCCTGGTCACGCTCGAAACCCTCCGGCGCGTGCGCGATGAACTTGGCGGACATACGATTCTCGGCGTTTCCAACATTTCCTTTGGTCTGCCTGCACGGGAAGTCGTCAACGCGGCATTTCTGACCATGGCGCTCCAGAGCGGCCTTTCCTGCGCGATCATCAATCCCGGGAACGAACCGGCCATGCGAGCGTTCTACGCCTCCTGCGCGCTTCTTGGCTTCGACGACAACTGCGGCACTTTTATTGAACGGTGCGGCAGCTATGTTACGGAGGCAAAGCGGCTCTCCGGCGGCGCGGGACAGCCTGCGGCAGCTCCGTCCGGGGCAGCTTCTTCCGATGCCGCAGCCGGCGCCCGTTCCGCAAATACGTCCCCGGTTAAGCCCGGTGCTTCCTCCGCTCTGTTTAACGCCATCGAACACGGCGTGAAAGAGAGTGCGGCAAAGGCGACCGCGCAGGCACTGGAAACCAGAAAGGGCCTGGACATTATCAACGAAGAACTGATTCCGGCGCTCGATGTCGTCGGCAAAGGGTTTGAGAAAGGCACGGTTTTCCTGCCGCAGCTCCTTTTGAGCGCCGAAGCCGCGAAGGCGGCTTTCGCCGTCATCAAGGAGTCCATGTCCGGCACGCCGCAGAAGAAAAAGGCAAAGGTCATTCTCGCCACGGTCAAGGGCGATATTCATGATATCGGTAAAAACATCGTCAAGGTTATGCTCGAAAACTACGGCTATGATGTGATTGATCTCGGAAAAGATGTGCCGCCGGAAAAGATCGTGGAAACCGCGCTTTCGGAGGACGTGAAGCTGGTCGGGCTCTCCGCTCTTATGACCACGACAGTCGTAAGCATGGAAGAAACGATCCGGCAGCTGCGCGCGGCAAAACCGGACTGCAAGGTCATGGTCGGCGGCGCCGTCATGACGCAGGAATATGCTGACAAGATCGGCGCGGATTTCTATGGGAAGGACGCGATGGCGTCGGTGCGCTATGCGGACAGCCTGTTCGGGGCTGCGCAGTAGCGCTGCCGGCGGCAGATCCGGCGCGGGGATGCCGCGCCTTTTCAACGCTTTTACGTTTCAGCCGAACGGCCTGGCTCCCGGGCCGGGTGCCAGGCGCCAAATCCGCGCAGCGGGCGCCGCCATTGCAGGCAGTCCTACCCGGAAAGCTGCAGTGCCTCCTGCCGCAGCGCCTCCTCCTGATTCCCGGGGAGCAGCAGCTTGTTGTACTTGTAATACGCTTCGTTCCCGTTCTCGCTGACAAACTGCAGACTGTAATAGCCGGCCGAAAGCTCGGAAAGAAAGATCACCATCTCCTGCCCTTCGCCGAATGTTCTGCTCATGAACTCAAAGCTGTGTGTCAGGCGGTCACCGGCTTTCGTAATCTCTTCCTGCCTCTGCTTCTCTCTCTTGTCAAAGAGAGCTTTGACAAGCCGGAAATCCGCCCGCGGATCTTTGGCTCTTCCCGCTCTGTCCAGTGTAAGAGCGTTCTCCATCTCCTCCAGCGCCGCAATCATCAGCTTCATCGTCCGGATCTTCCCGCGCTCCAGCATCTTCGTCCTGCTGCCGCGCTCGATCTGTGCCTTCTCATCCGCGACGGCGCCCTGCAGATAAGAGGGCGCATCCGCGCCGCTTTTAAGCGCGCCTGCAAGCCCCTGCAGTTTGCCGACAAGGAGCTTCTGCACCGCAAGCTCTTCCGCGCAGCGGCGGAAATCCGTGTTCAGGCTGTCGATCAGAAGACTGATCAGACTGAGCTTCTCGTCAAACGGCGAGTTCTTGATCTTCTCCGCATTGTCCGGATAATCGCCATTCAGAATATCCGGTATCCTGTACACATTCCGGTACTTGTTATAAAGCTCGTAATAGTCCGCGAAATCGCCCGCAATCTCCGGGTCCTGCAGATACTGGACGATCAGGTTTTTGGAAACGGGGAGGCCTGTTTTCTCGTAAACATGAAGAATCCTTGAAAGATCTTCCCAGCCTCTTGCCGTGACGAAATACCTGTCCTCGATATCCGTGCGTATTCTGTAGAAGTTCTCACGACGGATATCGAGATACGCGATCACACTGCCGTGTACACCTGCCTTGTAAGCGTATTCCTTCCACGCGTCGAAGTCTTCCTCCACATTGATTTTCCGGACTCTGTCGAGCGTTGCAATGTCAAAATCGCGCACGGATTTATTGTACTGCGGCGGATTGCCGGCGGTCACAATGAGGAACCCTTCCGGCAGATGGTGTGTTCCGAACGTCTTGTACTGCAGAAACTGCAGCATCGTCGGCGCGAGCGTCTCCGAGACGCAGTTGATCTCGTCCAGAAACAGGATGCCTTCCTGCACGCCGCTCTGCTCGATCTGGTCATACACGGAAGCAATGATCTCGCTCATTGTGTATTCGGTCACCTTATACGGGCGGCCGCCGTAGCTTTTGTCAGTAATAAACGGCAGACCGATCGCGCTCTGCCGCGTATGATGCGTGATCGTATAAGCGACCAGATTGATCCCGCATTCCTGCGCGACCTGTTCCATGATTGCTGTTTTGCCGATACCGGGCGGTCCGATCAGAAGAATCGGGCGCTGCCGCTCGGTCGGAATCTCATATGCTCCCGTTTCATCCCGCTGCGTGTAGGCGCGTACAGTGTTGATGATTTCCTGCTTTGCCTCTTTAATATTCATCGCTTATCCTCATATATACAGCTTCAGCGCCCAGGAAGGCACTTTTGTGTCATCCAGCTCTTCGTCTTTCCAGAAAACGAACGCGGTGTCATAGTCCGGCTTTTTCTTCGGATAAATGCCGAAGCCGTCGGTAAAATATAACAGGCCGCGAAGACTCTTCAGCACATGGGTTCTGCGCAGCTGCTCCACATATTGAAACGCGGGGCGGAAGTCCGTACCAAAGCCGCCTTTGACCGTGAAATGCTTCGCGTACTCTTCCATCTGACGCGTATCTGTAATCACGACATCATTCTGTACCTGATCGTCGCACTCGATGATATGAATGTTTACTTTCCGGAAGAAAGTCTCTCCGGTGAACAGGATCGACGCCGTTTCATTCAAAAACTCCTGCACCAGCGTATCCTGACAGGACTGCGAGGTATCAATCACAATCGCGAGCTCTTCGATCTTTCTGCTGATCCGGTACTCGTTTTCCTCGATCAGAGGCATGTTCCCGTAAAGCTGCATGCCGTAATTGTAGAAACCGTAATCGAAGGAATCCATATCGACCGCCGCTTCCTCGCGGAGAACCCGGAAACGCCGAAGGAACTCCCTGTAGTCTGTGCGCTTTCTGTCCTGCAGGGTGAGCGTTCGAAGGAGCGAGCCGGTTTCCTTCCCGGCCTTCTTTCCGATCAGAAGCTGTGCGCGGAGCTTCTTCGCGTTCTTCACCCACTCTTCTTCCCGGACTCTGTGCAGCGCACCGCCGCGGCCGCCCCGGTCTTCCGGTTTCCTGTCTTTATTTTCCAGTGTGGTTTGTTTTTCCCCATTTCCGCTGCCCGCGCCCTGCGGCTGTGCATTTTCCTGCGGCGCGTTCCGGTCATCATCCTGAAGCCTTGCCCAGAAGCTGTGATCGTCACGGACAAATTCCCGGGCAAGCTGCATTTCATAGACCGGATCGCGCTTCCGGCTCCTGAAATACTGATAGAGCCGCTGCGCTGTCAGGACACCGACTTCCTTCTCGAGCCGGTCGTACACAGACGCGCGGAAATCGGTGATGATGTCATCAATCGCGGCATAGTCCATCGCGAAAGAGTCGATCACCGATTCGGCCGCGATATCGCAGCACAGATTGTAGAGATCCTTGTCCGCGTAATCCTTATAGGCGAACATATGCCGGAACAGGCAGTGCATCAGCATGTGCATGTACGCGCGGGAGAGAGCGCGCGGCCGCTCGATATAGATCTCGCGCAGCCAGTTCGGGTTGTAGCGGATAAACGCCGCGTCCGTGCCGACCGAAAAAGTGGAGACATCCATGGTATAAGACAGACTCCCGAGCGCCGGCCCCAGAAAATGCATGGACAGATAGAGCTGCGTGCGCGTATTATTCAGGATTTTTTCGCCCAGAATCCGGAGCGCTTCATGTGTCTTGTTCAAAAGTCAAAGTCTCCCAGCGTCAAAACAGTCCCGCCGCTTCCATATTTCTTCTGCTCTTCCATCAGGACCGCGCAGATTTCGCTCTCCCCCTTCTGCGAAGCAAGCGAAAGAGAAGGTTCCAGCGCCTCTTTTCCGATCAGGCCTTCGGCCGACAGGAAGGAGACCGCCTGAACATCTTCCTGTCCGATCAGAAGTTTCAAAATGCGCTCCGATCTTTCCTTTACAAAATCCCGGTATTGTTTTTCCGCGGCGGCAGCGAGGCCCTCCGGGAACATCAGCCGGTCCAGAGAAATCTCGGCCGCGCTTGCAAAGTCATAATCGGTCAGCCGCGGGAGAAGCCGGTCGTATTCCGAAAGGTCGATGTTTTTCTTCGTGACGCACTCCCTGTAGGCAATGCCGCTGCCCCAGGTCGAAAAGTGAATCGCCCTTGCCATCGTGTCTTCTCTGGCTTCGCTGACATATTCGGGAAAGGTCAGCCGGATTTCCTTTCCGCCAAGAAGCAGCCGGAAGCGCAGCGCCATATCGACGTCGGCGAGCATCTGCTTCATCAGAGTGAAATTCTCCCCGCTCCCCTCAATCGTAATCTGCCGCAGTCCCGTGCACTGCCGGATGACACCGTCATAATAGTCGTCCGTCGTATCATGGAGAGAAAGCCGCTCCAGGTTTTGACAGGCGTAGAACGCAAAGGAGCGAAGCGTCTTCACAGACGCGGGCACGATAAGCTCGCGCAGAAAAGACCGCTCCGCGAACGCGTGGCTTCCGATGCTTCTGACCGGCAGACCCTCCAGAGAATCCGGCACGCTGACACGGCTCTGCCGGCTCTGAAGGCCTGTGATCTCAATGTATTCCGACCCGTCACGGGCGGTTTGTTTTACGTACGTAAATGACATTGTGCTATTCTTTGACCTCTTCGGTCGACATGTTGATATCCGTATCCTTTTCCTCCGGATTTCTCCAGATCTGATACGCATCCAGCTCCGAAACCAGCTCGAGTCCTTCGGCGGAAAGATCCCCCTTCACCTGCCGTGACCGGTTGATGACGACATACCGGCAGTTGTACTGCGTAATCGCCTCTGCCAGCTGCTCCGCGTCAATCGGGTCCGACTGCTCCATCGCGGCATACACGGCATTGTAATAGTTCGCGTATGCCGGCATCAACATTTCCCTGCCGTACGGCATCATGATTCTGGTATCATACTGCCGCACAAACTGTACCAGCTCCGAAGGCATCGCGGCCATTGCGGGCTTCCCCCCGGTGTCATTGGTAATCGTGTTGCACACATCCAGCACCGCCTGCGGAATGTGCAGCCGGTTTTCGGCTTTCACAATATTGCGGTTTTCATAGACATTGCTGCCGCACAGAAAGATCAGAAACGCCATCAGAATCAGCATGCGCCGGAGATGGTCGGCAAATGTGCGCACGGCCGCGTAAACGATGGTCGTCCCCGCAGGCAGCAGCCAGAACAGGCGGTAATACGTATCGGAGCCTTCAATTTTCGAATAGATTCCGTGGACCGGAGGAAGCAGGAAAAGGACACACAGCGCGAGCGGCAGGTAGCCGAACAGGACTCTGTTGCCTCTGTCTGTCTCGTTTTTCAAAAGCAGAACAAAAGCCGCCGCATACAGAAGCAGGATAAATCCCGAGCCTTCATACTGTATAATGATGTTGATTGTTGCCAAAGGATTCATCAGGCACCTCCTCTGAGCACCGGCAGCATCAGAAAGACCAGGAACAGCGAATAGAGGATATTCGGGATGCAGCAAAGCAGAACCCTTCCGAACACCTTCTTCTGCTTCATGAAAATCCGGATGAACAGACTGCCCGCAAGAAGCAGTCCCGTGCAGAGCACCGGTGCAAGCGAGGTGCAGAAGCCCGAGGCAATGTTGACAAGTACCAGCATGATATACGGAAAACGACCATACCCTTCCTCCGCGTATTCCATGCCTTCCGACCTGTGCGCGAGAACGAGCAGCAGCCAGAACAGGGACGGCAGAACCATGTTCGCGAAGACTGTTTTGCCCTGCCAGGTGCGCATCATCAGAAAGGTCTCGGGCGTATAGATCGAGACGTTCCCGAAGATCTGCAGCAGCGCAAAGAGAATCATCATGGCCGGCAGCATCCTGCGCCTGGCGAGCTCCGGTTCCATGACCAGCAGTTCTTTGCTGACGCTGTAAAGACAGATGTCTGCAAAGACAAGAAAAACGAGCGGCAGCATCGTATGCGTAATAATCGTGGGATGCGTTCTGCAGAGCTTCGAGACCGCGGCGATCCACATCGGAATCATCGCCAGAGCGTGGCGCCCGTCCAGCGTCGTCGAAACGCCTGTGTACGGCACATAGTTGTACATTGTGCCGGTCTGGTAGGCCTGCAGCGACTGCGCGACATAATAGGCGTCGTCGCCGTCGTAGGAGGCGCGCGTAAGCGCCATATACAGCTGCACGCCGAGGATGCAAAGGAAGATCAGCCAGAAAAGAAAAGCTTCCTTCTCTCCGACGATCGCCTTTTTGCCCTGCAGTTTTCCCATCCTTGTCAGCAGGATGCGGACTCCCCGGGGCAGGCGGATCCCGCCGCTTTTCGCGCAGCGGACCGCTCCGGCGGCAATGACAGCAAGGCTGAAAAGAAGGTACAGAACAACAAGCAGCTTAAAGTTTCCTGCCCAGGTCAGAAACAGTACCGGAAGCCCTGTCAGCTCAAACAAGGCAAAGCTTGTGAAGTATCCTGCCGGAACCAGCAGATGAAATTCTCTTTTGTCGGCGGGCAGAAAACTGAGCGGCAGCAGTCCTGTCAGAACCGGCAGAACCACTGCGGACACAAGAAAGCCCAGAAATCGGATCAATGTACTCATAAGGCAAGTTTACTTTGCAAAGCGCGTGATACCAGCGGCCGCGGCACAAGTCCACGCTTCTCATCAGCGCGCTTCGTATACATAAATGGTATAAGGCGAGGCGTCTTCCATGCTGTATTTACCACGAAGCGAAAGTCCTTTCTCTTCCGCATTCGTAAGCTCCAGTCTCGAGAAAATGTACTTTCCTCCAAGCGCTTTAAAGGCAGCAACATCCAGATCGAGCGGCTCCTTCGTTCTTTCAGGCGTGCGGACCGCTTCCACGGTCACCATGCTGCTTCCCGAATAAAGATAGCATCGCGCGCCCCAGTCGTCGAAATATGCTCTGGAAGCCGGCTGCTTGTCGAGCGCCGGCGCGATGATCTTCCGGAAGCGGTCCTTATAATCCTGCGAATAAAAACCGAGATACCCGTCCAGCGTCGCGATCCCGTTATACTCAAGCGTTGCGGGATGCAGGCCGTAAGCCGCGGACCATTCGCCGTGATAACCGGTCTCGCGCTTAATTTTCTCAAACAGGTCTTCCGAATAGAACTCACTGTAGGACAGAGACTGTTCGTTCACTCCGCGGAGCCTTGCATTCAGCTGCGCGTGTACCGTGTGGTACAGGTCATTGTACGGCACCGGCGTAAGAAGGACGATCAGCACTGAGAGGACCGCGGGCAGATAACTTACACTCCGGAAAAGCCGGCTGCAGCAGACGCGTCCTCCCCTTCCTTTCAGAGCTTTCGTCTGCCCTTCGCTGCCTTTGCGCGCCGTCCATAGATAAAGCCGGTACAGCGCGATGCAGAACAAACCGTACCACAAAAACGGATTGAAGAAATTGGTCCTTCCGAACTGCCAGCCGGTCAGCGGCGGAATCAGTCTGGAAATCAGATTTCTTACGCCTTCGCTGTAGTAAATCCCGAAGACAAAACAGTTAAACACCAGGATCAGCGCGCCCAGATTGAACACATCGTGAAATATCCTGTGGTAATCCTTTCGCAGAATGCATCCCGCATTCAGAATGATAAAATACGCGCAGCAGACCGGCAGCACGAGCTTTGCGTGGACACTGGTGACATGCATCGCGCCGCCTGTCAGGAAGCACTGCTTCATCTGATCCAGAATCTGCGGCCATGTCATCGACGCGATCTTCATTGTCTGCCGGATCGTCGCCTCTTTGGAAAACAGCATCGAGGCAAACAGCCGGTTCTCAAAGAAAGCATAGCCTGCGGAAAGCGCGATAATCGAAAAGAACAGCCTGTGGTTCAGGCGCTTTTCCGCTGCAGAGCTCCAGATCCATGCGACGCATAAATACGCGATCAGAAACAGCCCGAAGTAAGAAAAATACGACAGGAACGGATACGCGAAAATGCCCACAAGATATAAAGCCGCGCGGCTCTTCTTCTGTTCGCGGTGGAAGCGCAGAACCAGCCAGATCAAAAGCGGAATCGAGGCAAAGCTGATCCCGAAAGCCGGAAACAGGCAAAGCGCGCCGTACGCAAAACCGCAAAGGAGCGACAGGTTGACGCAGGCGGTCAGCTGTTTCTTTGCTGCGGCCTTGTCGGGTGCGGCAGCCGGCCCCGCCGCGGATGATGCTTCCGCGGCAGGCACGGCGCCTGTCGGGGCCGCCGCAGGTCTTGCATCCGCGGCGCTCGTCGTCGCTGTTCCTGCCGCGCCAATCGCGGCGCCGTGCGCCGCACGCGGGCGGACGCCGTCCAGTACGCCATCCTGCCACAGCTTGATGGCGAGCAGGCAGAATGACGTTACTGCGATCGCGATTTTAATAAAATACAGAACAATGTACGCCGTAAACGACGGCAGAAACGCGTACAGAAGCCCTGAAAGCTGCCAGTCTCCCGGCAGGTCGTCCCGCGTTACGCCGTGCAGCATCGGAACCTGCGCGTCCCGCGCAAAGAACGTTCCGGTGTTCTTCATCATCTGATACTGCGCCTGAAAAAGGTCCAGATTGTCGGCAACCGCGATTCTCGCATTCTCTCCGGTCAGAAGATAGACAAGCGCCGCGAGAACGAAAAACAGACCGATCAGCCACAGCGGCCACAGGTCGGCCGCCTTGAAAGGCTTTTCGCCGGCCCTGCAAGCCGATGCGCCGGCATCATGCGCCGCGTGCCCGGAAACTGCCGCGCCGGCGTCCAGCGATTCCCGGGCAGAAGCCGCCGCGCCATGCCGCGCGCCGCCGCGCGTCATTTGCGCTCCTCCGTTTCCTTTAAGCCTTCCACATAATCCCTGTGCAGCAGATTTCTCTGCACCTCAAACTCCCGGCGCACGTTCTTCTGCATGTTCGATAAAATCATGCCGGAGAAAAACGACTGAATCGCCGCCATCATGACAAAGCCGCAGACAATGAGCGTCGGAAACTTTGCCACAAGTCCTGTCGTCAGGTAATCGCGGAATACCGGGATGAAGAATAAAACGGAAATCACCGCCAGAATCGCCGCAAAGAAGCCGAAGAACGCAAACGGCTTGTAATTTCTTGTCAGATTGAAAATCGTACCGAGCACCTTGAAGCCGTCGCCGAAGGTATTGAGCTTGGAAACACTGCCCTCCGGACGGTCGCGGTACCCGATAATGACATTGTCGATCTGCATGTTGTTGCAGACTGCGTGAATCGTCATCTCGGTTTCAATTTCGAAGCCGGTGGAGAGGACGGGGAATGTTTTGACGAAATCATAGCTGAAAGCCCGGTAGCCGGTCATGATATCCTTGATGCTGCTGCCGAACAGCCGGTTGATCGAGGATCGCACGAGCGAATTGCCGAAGTTGTGAAACGGCCGCTTGTTCTGCGTGAAGTACGTCGAGGAAAGCCGGTCGCCGACGACCATGTCGCTGCCTTTTGACAGAACGAGGTCGACCATCTTCGGCGCATCCTCCAGAGGATACGTGTCGTCGCCGTCAACCATGATATAGCACTGCGCGTCGATCTCGCGAAACATTCTGCGGATGACGTTGCCTTTCCCCTGCATATACTCATTGCGGACGACTGCCCCGGCCTTTTCCGCCAGCTCCGCGGTCCGGTCCGACGAATTGTTGTTATAGACATAGATCACCGCGGAAGGCAGCGCCCTCTTCGCGTCCCGCACAACCTTTTCAATCGTCTTTTCCTCGTTATAGCATGGAATCAACACCGCAATTTTATCCATCACCGTCCGTCATTCCTTTCCGATTCCGTCCACCAGAGAAAAGTTCAGCATGTTGCCGAGATACCGCTCCACTGTTTCATAGACGACGATATTGGGCGACTCCTGATCCAGCATCCCGTACTGATAATCGTAATAATAGGTCGTAAACGTATTGTTATAGATGCTCGCCGCATACGGGGAGAGCAGCATCGAAAACGAGTCGCCGACGATCACCAGTTTTTTGTGCTCTCCGTCATTGGCAGGATTGTAAAAGCGATACTGCCTGCCGTCTTCGCTCTTCTCGCTGATGATCGTATGGTTCGAATATCCGGTCAGCTTGTAGACATGATCCGTATCCAGCTCTCTGGATAAATGCAGCATTCTGGCCAGATCAAAGTCGCCGGTCTTCAGGTCGGTCATCGTAACATCATCCGGGTCCGGCATCGAATATCCTAGCGCCTGCGCAAGCGCGCGCGTTCCGATATACGCGCCCAGATCGTTCCAGTGTGTATCATACTTGAAGTAAATCGGCGTATCCGGATGCGTCTTTTTGTATTCCATAAGATCGTCCATGCAGGACACAACCGGGATATCGGTGTGCTCCCGCAGGTACGAAGTCACCTGAGAAAGCCGGTTTTCCTTTGCCGGCGCGCCGTAGGAACGCGGCATGTACTCGCTGTAAACCCGCTCTTTGTTCGGCGCGATGAAGATCACAAAATCGCTCCCCCGGTCCTTTAAAAGCTGCTGCGCTTCCTTCATGTTGCGGGCAATGTTCTCCAGCTGCTCTTCGCTGAACAGATTCGTTCCGGTATAGTCCGCGACCGGATCTTCGCTGTTCACCTGCGCGCCTTTGTAAAACAGCCAGCCTTTTCTTCCGACAATAACCGTGTCCGACGACGAGCTGTGCAAAACATCGTAGTCGATCATCCCGTTCAGAGAAAGCAGCTGGTTCCGGAACGGCAGATGGTCAGACATCCAGCTGTCGAAGTCCGAAGGAAAGCTGCTGATGCTCTCCGCGTTCAGCTGCAGCGCCGGCCGCGGCGCGAGCTCTCTGTTTTCGTAATTATTCGTGTCGATATAAGGCTTGATGGCCTTGTATAACGGCACCGGCAGCAGGATTGCCGCCGTAAAAATGGCTATGTAGAATGCCTGAACTGTTTTTCTCATGTTCTGTCGTTTCCGCGCGCTGCGCCTTGTGTTTCACCGTTTGCCGGAGCCTTCTCAGAACCGGAAGTAGATAAACGGATTGTATGTGTTGTTTGCGAGCAGCAAAATGCTGTAAAACATCACCGCCGCAAGATAAACCGCTTCTGGGATGCTGTTCTTCCAACGGGCCGCGATGTTTTTGAGCCTGCCAAGCGTAAAGATCTGCTGCAGAATACCGCAGCCGATGATGCCCGCGGCCGCGGCAAGAACCGTCTGCGTGCCGACCATCGTTCCGAGCGCCGCTCCCTGCGATACCGTATAACGCCACGGCAGAAGCATCCGGAAGACGATCGCAAAGCCCTGCCGCACGCTTGTTACGCGGAAGAACACCCAGCCGATAATGAAGACAAGCGCGGTATAAATCGTGGCCAGCACCTTCGATTTCTTCAAGATCTTACCAAAGCCGAGACGCTCGATGATGATAAAGAAGCCGTGGTACAGGCCCCAGCCGACAAAGTTCCAGCTGGCGCCGTGCCAGAGTCCCGTCAGGAAGAAAACAATGATGTTGTTGATATAGGTCCGAACTTCGCCTTTTCTGTTGCCGCCGAGCGGGATATAGACATAGTCGCGGAACCACGAGGAAAGCGAAATGTGCCAGCGCCTCCAGAACTCGCGGATCGACTTTGAAATATAGGGATAGTTGAAGTTTTCAAGGAACTCGAAGCCGAACATCCGTCCGAGGCCGATCGCCATATCCGAGTAGCCCGAGAAATCATAGTAAATCTGGAGCGTATAGAGTATGGCAGCGGTCCAGGCCATTACGCCGGTCATGTTTTCCGGCGAAAGCGCGAACAGTTTATCCACAGACGAGGCGACAAGATTCGAAATAATCACCTTTTTCCCGAGGCCGTAGATGAATCTCCGGATACCGCTCGCAATCTTCTCCGGCGTCCGCTTCCTGTTCATGATCTGATCTTCGATGTCCTTGTACTGCACGATAGGGCCCGCGATCAGCTGCGGAAAGAAAGAAATGTACAGTGCCAGATGAAACAGATTCTTCTGCGCCCTGTATCTGCCGCGGTACAGATCAATCACATAGCTCATAGCCTGAAATGTAAAGAAACTGATTCCGATCGGCAGCGCGATATGCGTTACCGGTACGGAAGCGGAAGGCAGGAGGCGCCGGATCGTATCCAGAATAAAGTTTGTATATTTGAAATAGCCCAGAAGCCCCAGATTGCCGATGATATCCAGCACGAGAAACAGCTTTTTATGCGCCGCGCTCTTTTCGATCAAAAGTCCGAAGGTCCAGTTCATCAGGATGGAAAACAGCATCAGGAACAGATACACCGGCTCTCCCCAGGCATAGAACAAGAGACTGAAGATGAGCAGGAGATAGTTCTGCAGGCGCGGCCTGCGGATGATCAGGCTCAGTACAAAGACGAGCGGCAGAAAGAGCCAGAGAAAGGTCATGGAGCTGAAGACCATGGAGTAACTCCTTTACAGTAATCCGGACAATGTATAACTAATAGATTTTAACGTATTTTCCGTGCTTTCTCAATGTTAATGTGCGGTGCGGGCGGCTGCAGGATGCTTTTTATACGCCAAGGCAAATTGCGCCGAAAGCAGCGCGCAGACGATCGCCATGATCAGTACAAATGAAATCACTGCTCCCATAATACCGCTGATTTCCACAAAGTGCGGTGTCAAAATCAGAGAAAGCACCGCCCCCGCAAGATACATGAAAGGAATTCTGTTCTGCTCGCGCATCAGGGTCAGCACGGCGCTGTAGAAGCCGTTCATGGCAAGGAAAACGCCGCCGGCAAGAATCAATAGAAGCTCCGGCTTCAAGGCAGAAAGATCCGTCGCGTACAGTGCGGACAAAACCGGAATTCCCAGAACATACGCCCCGCCAAGACACAGCGCCGCGATAATCAGAAGGCCTGCCGTAATTCGCAGAAAATCCCGCAGAAAGCCTTTCTGATCCGCGCTGTTCCATGAAAGCGTCATGCGCACCAGTACCGGCTGATACACAAACATGCCAAGGAGCTGTATCACAAAGACCGGCATCGCGATAAAGTTGTACTGCGCCTGCGCCGTCTCATTCATGGCCGCATCGATCGCGTATTTCGGCGCGTTGATCAGATAGAAGGACAGGAAATTCGCGGCGCACACAGGAAAACAGACCCGCATCAGCACTGCCGCGTCGCGAAGGGCGCCGCGGCGCGCGGCAGATACGGCGGCGCTGGCGGCCGCCGGCGATGTTGCCGCTCCCCTGTTCTTCGCGGCAGCGCCCGGCGCAGCACCTGCGTTTCCGACGTCTGCGACGAGTTCCGGCGCCGGCTGCAGCGGCAGCAGCGTTCTCCTGCAGGCCGCCGCCATGAGAATGACCGCCGCTGCCGCAAGAATAATGGCGGCGTTCGTTGCGGTCAGAAGATTTCTGGTTGCCACAAGGACAGCAAGCATGCCGCCGATGCTGATAAGAAGACGGACCGTCATCATTTTGCCGGCGAGGTCCAGTCTTCCTCTCTGATGCAGTCTGCCTTCGAGCACTTCCTCCAGACAGTCGATTGCCTTTAAAAGGCACATGGCTGCGACGGTCATTGTTTTGGCGGGGGAATAAGCGCCGCGCAGCAGACTGTACGTGCAGTAGACCGCTGCCGCCAGCAGCATCAGGGCTACCGTCAGCAGGCGGTGCAGGACGTAGCTGCGGAACGGAAACTTCTCATCCACGTCCGAAACCTGATAATTCCGCACGCCGTAGTTGCCAAGATACATAAACAGGTTGCCGGTCGCAAAGGCAATCGAATAAAGGCCGGCGGCTTCCAGACCGCAGACTCTTGTAACAATGATCAGAACAAGCACCGACTGGCCTGCGTTCAGCATGCCGCCGATGGCATTCCAGATATAATTTCCGGCTTCGTTTTTGTTGTGGACGTTATCACTCATTGATCAAACCTTTTAGCTTAGAGACTGCCATCGGAAATGGTCAGGCAGTTTCAGTATAGCAAAAAATCCTGCCGCGGTACGCCGGTCTCCTCCTGTCTGCGAAAAATCTTGTTGGGATGGCAGGCCGGCAAGCTCTCTTTCTGTAAAATGTGTCACAGTTTGTGAAATTGTCCTTCCTCAGAGAAATTTTCATTTGCAGAATGCTTGCAAAACAGCGTCTGCCTGGAAATTTTCCTTCTGTACAACAATTCTGCGATCCAGAGGATACTAAGATTTCTCTTCTTTATCCTGCTTTCATGATAAATTCCTACCGGATCCCGAAAAACAATTACAGAAGGAAGTCAGCGTCCTTCTGCCTCTCAAATTTGATGGGTAGATGGCTGTTATCATGGATCCACGCTAGTCACTGGGACTGGTTTTCTTCTCCCAGAGGGAATTCGAGCCGGCAAGCCGGAATGCATATTAGTCTCTGCCAATAATTTTCACCCTCCGGATGGAATTCGAGCGCAGAGCAAGTCAGTTCCATACATGATCTGGCTTCTATAACGCCGGCGGCACGCAGATCGTTTATCACAGAAAAAAGTGATCAGGGCGCCAGCAGCGCCAGCCTTTCATAGGCGCTGGAAAGCGAGACGAAAGAGCTCCCGGTTCTTTCGAACCGGGAGCTCTCCGCTTTCAATAATAAGAATTCTTCGCACAATCGGGAAAGGCTCAGTCTTCTTTCGCTTTTACAGCATCTGTCTTGTAAATGAACTTGACAGCGCTGTTCTCCTGATCACCGGTGCCCGCGAACGATGTATAGTCATCGCCGGCATCCACAACCGCGTTAATTCTGTCAATGACATCCTGCACGTTGTCACCGAACAGATCCGTCAGCTTACGGATACCCTCTTCGTTCAGCTTGATGACGCCGTCCTGCAGTGTCGCCATACCATCATCCAGATCATGCGCACCATCATTCAGCGAATTGATGCCATCAATCAGCGTCTGTGTGCCGTCGTCCAGATCATGTGCGCCCTTCTGAAGATCACCTGCGCCGTTGTCCAGCTTGATGATGCCGTCATTCAGATCACCGGCTCCGCCATCGAGCTGATGTGCGCCGCTTTGCAGATCCGATGCGCCGCTCTTTAACGTTCCAATCCCATTGTCCAGATCATGTGCGCCCTTGCCAAGTTCCTGAATGCCGCCTGCCAGACTACCAGCACCGTTATCGGCCTGTTCCGCGCCGGCAGCAAGTTTGCCTGCACCGTCATCCAGAGCGTTGGCGCCGCTGCTGAGCTGATCGATGCCGTTCTTCAGATCTCCGATACTCTTCGTTGTTGCGTCAGAACTATTCGTCAGCTGCTGCAGGCCGCTGCCAAGGCCGGTTGTCAACTGATCTGCGCCTTCCTGGAGGGCGGTCAGCTTCTCCTGTTCCGCCTTGGTTTCATCGGGATTCAGAGACGCATCAAGGTCGGCATGAATCTTGTCGAGGCCGCTCTTCGCGATGCCAAGTCCGTAAGCCAGAGAATCCAGAGCATCATCAACACTCTTCTGCAGAACAACCAGACTCGAGTTGATCACTTCGGCTTCCCCCATGATTTTAGTCATCTTCTCGACCCGCTTCGAATCATTGGTAGCCTCCAATTTTTCCGTGCCGTCGAAAGAAGACTTCATATCCTCCAGTGCGCTGACCGTGGCGTCGGCTTCAACCTTTGCCTGCTGCGCTAACTGCAGGTTCTCTTTAGCCGTCTTAAGCGTCTGCTGTGCCTGCGCAACCGACTCGCTGCTCTCTTCCGCCTTCGCAACAAGAACCGTGCTCTCATAGAGCGCGTTCTTCATTTCATTCAGTTTACTTACCGCCAGGCCGGCAAGGCTTGCCTGCGTACTCTGAACATTTTCTGTAGTGTCCGCAGCGGAATTGCCGGCATTTGTGTCCTCTGAAGAAGTATTGTCTGCAGGAGCCGCGCTCTGCGAAGAGGCGTCTGCCGCCGCATCGTTCTGCGCGGATGTATCTGCAGCCGTGTCATTCTGCGCGGGAGTTTCTGCCGGCTCTGTGCCGGCTGCCTTGCTTCCCGCAGAATCTGTACTTTGCGTTCCCGCGCTTTCAGCCGACGCGTTGCTTGAAGAAGCCGCACGGTTCTCAGAGGTAGAAGCCGCATCATTCGTCTCCTTCTCCTGATCCGCGGAATTCTGTAGTTCATCTATCTTCTGCTGCAGCTTTGCGTTCTTCTTGGCAAGATCGTCGTTCTGCTGCTGCAGGCTGTTCCCTGCATCCGCGCTGTTCTGCTGCGCTTTCAACGCTTCGTCATAAGCCTTCTGCGCTTTGTCTACTGTTTCCTGCGCTTTCTGCAAAGTATCGTTCGCGCTCTGCGCTGACTGCAGCGCCTGATTATATGCTTGCTCTGTTTTATCGCGGTAACCTTGTCCTGTAGTGCCGCTGGCTTCATCCTTCGAATAATCCTCGAGGTCACTAATCAGCTTTTCCACCTGCCCCTGGATAACGCCGACACCGTTATTAAAATTATTCCGCAGCTCCTTGATGCCATTCGCTGCCTGACCGATGCCTGCCGAAATTGTCTGCACGCCAGCGTCCATTGCCTTCATGTTCAGTGCGGTGTTCTTGAACTTGTCAGTCAGCGTTCTGATGCCGTCCGAAATCTTTGCGGAGCCGTTCTCTGCTTTCTGCAGCTTCGTGCCCATATCCTGCAGATCTTTCAGGCTCTGATCCAGCTGCGGCTTCGCGGCGGAAAGCTGATCCGTACCGGCTTTCAGCTGCGATGTGCCGTTTTTCAGAGTCTTCAGGCCGCCCGAGAGCTGCGATGTGCCGTCTTTTAACTGCGAAGCGCCTGAGCTGAGTTTATCCGTGCCGCCCGCCAGCTTCGAAGAGCCGTCCTTGAGCGTTGAAACGCCGGAAGAAAGATCATCCGTGCCATCCGCCAGCTTCTTCGTCCCGTCTTTGAGGTCCGCGGAGCCGTCTTTTAATTTGTCCGCGCCGTCCTTTAAATCGTCCGTGCCGTCTGCCAGCTTCTTCGTGCCGTCTTTCAGATCCCCGGAGCCGTCCTTGAGCTTTTCCGTGCCGTCTGTCAGACTTTCGGTACCGTCTTTGAGCTTTCCGGCACCGTCCTGCAGCTTGTCCGCGCCGTCCTGCAGCTCGTCCATCTTGTCGGTCAGCTCTTTTGTATCAACGTCCTGTGTCAGATTGACCGAAGACAGGAGATTGCTCTGCGCGACCGTCATGGTCGTGTCGATCTTGAAGTTCTTCGCGTCCGCGGTGATTTCAACATAGTCCGGAATGTCGATATCGTCGATTTCCTTCTTCGCGTCCTCGGAGACAGCCTCGTTCTTTAAATCATCGAGGTCGATGCTCTCTTTCAGGCCGGGGAAGGCGAGGCCGACGACAATGTTGTTTTTCCCTTCGGAAATGATGCGCCCGTTCGTTACCGTTACGTTGTCAAAATTCTCGATCGGGAGAATGACGCCGCTGATAACAGAGAACGGAACCTTGATCTTCTCGTCTTTGCCGCCGATCTTCACGGTCTTCTCGGTGTTGTTGGTATAGTCAAAACGGATTGTGACCTTGCCGCTCTTGCCCGCAATCTCATCCGGCGTAACTTCCTTACCGTCCAGAAGATAGGTGATCTTCACATCCACCGGCAGCTCTTTGTCGGTCGTTCCCTGATAGTAAATATCGGAGCCTTTGGCGTCCCAGGTCAGTTTTCCGTCACTGCCCTTCTTGAAGGTCTCGTAGCCGTTGACGTTCGTGATGTCTTTGAGCTCGGACTTATCCTCCAGCGTATCCTTGCCGTCGCCGTTCTTTAAGTGGTCGCTGACGATCACGCTCTTTTTGCTGCCGTCCGCAGAGGAAATAACATAGACTGTTTCATCCTTGCCCTTGCCTGCGCTGTGCGCGGACGTAAGCTCTCCGATCTTCTCGCTGAGCTTTTCTTCGTCGGTTTTGCCGCTGCTTTCGGTTTTTACATCATCGACCGATTCGGTATCGGTTACGGCATCCGCGGAGGATGTCACGCTCGAAGTTCCGCAGCCGGTCATCCCGAAAAGCATGGAGACAGCTGTTATAACACTACACAATTTGGTACTGCGTGCCAGTAATTTCTTGTTCTTCATAATGATTCTCCATTCTTACTACTTACAGATATCTGGGTTTCCTTGTTGTCTTCATAATCAGTTTGTCAAAGATCATCAGGAACGCCGGCAGAATGCCGATAACACAGCCGAGGCTGATGACCGCGCCTCTCGCCATGAGAACGCACAGCGAGCTGATCAGGTCGATGTCGGAGTAAAGGCCGACGCCGAAGGTCGCGCCGAAGAAGGTCATGGCGCTGACCATAATGGACTTCGCGCTCGACTGAATTGCCGTCGCGATCGCATCCTTCTTTGCGTTTCCCGCGTAACGTTCCCGCAGGTACCTTGTCGTCGTCAAAATCGCGTAGTCGACCGTAGATCCCAGCTGAATCGTGCCGATGACGATCGAGGCGATGAACGGCAGCTTCGTTCCTGTATAGAACGGAATACCGAGGTTGATGAAAATACCGAACTCGATAACCATGACCAGCACGAACGGGATCGCCAGCGACTTGAAGTTCAGCAGGATGATCAGGAAAATAATGCCGATCGATACCGAGTTGACGACATTGAAGTCGTGCGCCGTGATATTGATCAGATCCTTGGTCGCGGGCGCTTCGCCGATCAGCATCGAAGTGTCGTCATATTCCTTGGCGATCTTCTGCAGCTTCGTGATCTGCGCGTTGCATTCCGGCGTCGCTGTCATGTATTTGGAGCCGATGAGAAGCAGCTGCCAGTGATCGTTCATCAGGTTGCTCTCGAGATCTTCGGGCACCAGCTCGTCCGGAATCGCGGCTCCCTTGATGGTATTGAGGCCGAGCACCCACTTGACGCCGTCCGATGCTTCCATCTGATCCGCCATTGCCTGCACATCCTTGGCAGGCACCTTGGAACTGAGCATCAGGATATGCGTCGTACTCATGTCAAACTCGTCCTGCAGCTTGTCATTGGCAATGACGCTCGGAAGGTCTTTCGGAAGTGTTTTGGCGAGATCATAGTACTGCTTCGTGTGATTGTATCCGTACAGTGCCGGAACAAGCAGCAGGAAGAAGAGTGCCATGAACGCTTTGTAATGTTTTGTCACGAAATGGCCGATGCCCTTGATATCCGGCAGCAGTGCTTTGTGTCTTGTCTTCTCGAGCGCTTTGTCGAAAATCAGAATCATCGACGGCAGGATTGTGATGCACGAAACAACGCCGAACAGGACGCCCTTTGCCATGACAAGACCGAGGTCGAGGCCGAGCTTGAAGCTCATGAAGCACAGGGCGATAAAACCCGCGATCGTCGTGATCGAGGAGCCCATGATCGAGGAGAACGTGTCCGCGATCGCCAGAGCCATCGCTTCCTTCCGCTCTTTGCCGGCATCCTGATAATCTTCGTAGGAATGCCACAGGAAAATGGAATAGTCCATCGTGACGCCCAGCTGCAGCACCGCGGCCAGTGACTTTGTTATATAGGATATATGCCCGAGGAACAGGTTCGTCCCGAGGTTATAGATGATTGCCATTCCGATGCTGGCAAGAAAAACAAACGGCACCAGATACGAATCCATCGTCAGGGACAAAACAATGACGGACAGCAGCACCGCAAGTCCTACGTAAGTCGGCGCCTCTTTATCGGAAAGGTTCTCGGTATCGACGAGCGTTGCCGTCATACCCGCTAGAAAACATTTCTCGTTGGATAGCTTCCGGATCTGCCTCACTGCGGCGACCGTTCCGTCTTCCGATGTCGTCTGGTCGAAAATGATGAACATCATTGTCGAGTCGCCGCTGTTGAAGGCTTCGTAGATGTCATCCGGCAGCATCTGCATCGGCACGGACAGGTCCATGACCGAGTCATACCAGAGAACTTTCTTGACATGCGGCACCTTTTCGATTTCCGCTTTGAGATCGGACACCTGCTTCTCCGACATTCCCTTCACGATGTAAGAAGCGAAGGCGCCGGTTCCGAATTCGTCCTTGAGGATATCCTGCCCTTTCATGGTGTCGATATCCTGCGGAAGATAGACGAGCATGTCGTAGTTGATCTTTGTGTGCATGTATCCGATCGCGGATGGGATGAGCAGCGCGATCGCGACTGCGAGAATGATGTATCTCAGCTTTACTATTGCTCTACCGAACTGTTTCATAAAACTCCTCGTGTTCCGTACCGGGAACAAATCTGACCATTGGTCACTTTTCTGTTTACAAAAAAGTGTTATAGCACTAAAATGACTCTTGGTCAACTTTTTGTTGTATAATTATTTTCGTTCACGGGATTCCGCGTAATGCAGATCCCGTCATCGAATTTCCCATTGAAGGCAGGTATACAAATGCAGTCAGAAAGAACAATCGGTATCAATAAAGAAAATCCCATTTTGGCGTCTCTGAGCAAGTCGGCCGCGAACAAGAAGAAAAAGCGGGATTCTCTGTTGAACACTGCCTTTGACCTTTTTACCAATCAGGGAATTGCCAATACTTCGATTTCCAATATCGTGGAGCAGGCAGGCGTTGCCAAAGGAACCTTCTATCTTTATTTCAAGGACAAGTATGATCTGCGTGACCGGCTGATCCGCTATAAGGCAAGTGAAATTCTGGGGAAGGCATATACTGCCCTGGAGGCAACCGCGCTGACTACTCTGGAAGACAAGGTTCTGTTCATCGCAGGCAATGTGATCAGCCAGCTCTCGGATAACCGGCTTCTGTTAAAGTTCATCTCCAAGAACCTGAGCTGGGGCGTTCTCAAGCACGAGCTGGTGCAGATCACGCCCGGGTTCGAGGATGACGTTAATTTTGTCGAAAAGATTCAGGAAGCGGTGAAGGCTTCTGATGTGAAATACCGGAATCCGGAAGTGATGCTGTATATGATTGTGGAGCTGATCGGCTCGGCGAGCTATAACTCGATCTTGAATGACGAGCCGATGCCGATTGAGAAGCTGCGGCCGTTTCTGATGGACGCGATCCGTTCGATTATGCGCTCGCAGGAGATTCATTGAGGTGTGCGCCGGCCGGCGCGCCATCTTCTGTTCTCCGCTCCAATAGTTGTTTTTGCTCAGATTCATAATAAAGTGGACATTTCAGCAAATCGTTCTTCACTGATTATCCCTTCCACATTGCTCTGTAGATCCTTTGCATCAGTATACGCATCTTGACGATTCTGGACTTTACTTGTTCGTACTCCTTCCAGAATTTCGTTATAATTTTATAAAATTGACATTTTGATAATTATTGTGTTAATATATCGTAACAAAACCTATTGTAGGAGGAGGAATATCACATGACAGCTTTAGGAGATAGGATTAAATCCCTTTTGTTGCAAAAGGGTATGACACAGAAACAGCTTGCCCAAGAGGTGGGCTGTACAGAAGCTGCTGTTTCACATTACGTCAAGGGAGATCGCGTTCCGCGTTCTAGCGTAATGACTAAAATTGCTATCGCATTAGGAAGCACTTCTGATTACTTAACAGAAGGAATTCCACAGGATACTAAGTCTGAGCTTGGGTATGCCAAGAAATTGATTGCCCGGAATGCCGAGCACATGTCTTCCGCTGAAAAAATGGAGATCATCAATATTCTTATGGGGGACGGCCGTGAGTGAGCACCATTGGAAATTGACCGACGAAGAATATGAATTTATCAAGGGTGAGGTTATACACATCTTTATTACTTACAAAGCAAAATGCATACCGGTATCAGGATTTGAGATTGCATCTAAGATGAGAATAACCTCTATTTCATATTCCAGTCTCACAAAAAGAAAATTGAAGGCAGCTATGAAGACCAGTGAAGATGGTTTCTTCCTGGAGGCTGAAGGTCACGAATATATCTTTTATAATGACATCGACCGCTCTTATGAACGTCAGAACTGGACGATTTTACATGAGATAGGTCATGTAGTCCTCGATCATAATGGCCACGGTGACCGTGAAGAAGCTGAAGCTGATTTTTTTGCCAAATATGCAATCGCTCCGCCGGTTTTGATACATAAAATTAAGGCTGATTCTGTTCAGGATATCTATGATGCATTTGATATCAGTTTAGAGGCTGCTGAATATGCCTTCGATTATTATAGAAAATGGCGTAGATGGCACCTTGCTGCTGGAAAGTATACCGATTATGAAAATGCACTATTGCATCTATATGAAGAAAATCGGAAATCGCATATTGCATGAAGACGTTTTGAAAGGTGGTGATGACCTATGATCATAAAAAAATACACCTGACAGCTGCCCCTCAGCTATCAAGTGTATTCATATCGGATATGCTAGGCACATCCATTCAAGTGGTTTTTATCTTAGCATATCCCTGTTTTTTTGTAAACTACAAACGCACATGCTGTGCCGTTATTACCGCCATATGGCGGAAAAAAGGAGAATATGTTAAAAACCAATATTCGCAAATATGATATCTTTAAAGTATACTTCTGGCACGATGCAACTCTCATTGGTAAGTACAGGCTCCCGCAACTTAAGCCAACGCAGGCAATCCCATCACAAGTGATAAGTTTTAATGAACGAAATAGTATAAAATGCCCTTCAAATTACTGGGTGGACTTCTTTATTGATGATGCTCTATTTGAAGGATTCTGGAATCATCCGGAAATGAGTTTTGACCATCTGAGACGCTTTGCAGGAGTTATCACGCCAGATTACTCCATGCTTCCAGAAATGCTGCCAGCCCAGAGAAGCTGGAACTGTACACGCAACAGAGTAATGGCATACTATCTCCAGCAGAACGGGTTTAATATTATCCCTGTTGCATCCTGGTGTGAGGAGAATGATTTTGAATGGTGTTTTGATGGACTTCCGATAGGAAGCTCCATTGCGATAAGTACAAATGGTTGTTTATCGAGTCCCTATAGTCATAACATCCTGCTGCAAGGTGTGAAAGAATTATATCGTCAAAAATCACCGACGCACCTTATTGTATGTGGAAGACATATGCCGGAGCTGGATAAATATCCTAATGTCGTATATTATCCTTCTTTTTCACAGCGATGGAGGGAGAGAACAGCATAATGGGAAGCAGAGGAGCATTTTTGGAAAGCGGCGGTTTCAGTGCGCCAGCAAAATGGCAAACTGTTAATTATGTAGAAGGTATCAAAGTTCTTCGACCGAAAGATCCGAAAGCAAGTCTCAGCTTGCCAGAGAGATCTAATACACCGGGTACATCGTATTTACTATATCGAGAAAACGGAACCTTTGATCAGTTACGGGTTTTTGAAAACCGTAAGCCGCAATTCGATATTGACTATGGTAAACATCAAGGAAAAATCTACTTGCATGTCCATTTCTATATCGATGGAAAACGTGCTGAGGGTAAAGATGTTATTCCACTGAAAAGTGGGGATCCGTTATATGAAAGGTATAAACCTCTGTTTAAAGGAGTGAAATAAGATGCAAGGAACAAAAATTAATGATTTGTATGAATACCTGTCAAACGGTCACGAAGTATCGTTTTCATATAGGGGAGATGATTATTCTATGGAGCCAGATGGAGATGCTTTTACAATCTGGAAATACGGAAATAATTCTAAATGCATATGCAGATATGAGATTCCAGAATCGTGTGATACGAAATCAGCAATACATGATTTTTTGAATGCAAAATGCTTTAATGGACAATCATTCATGGAAATTGAGCAAGACGTTGTTGTTGACATAATTTATTGATGTGAATTAAGAAATTAGCGATCACATGAAGCCTTTTACTGCATGTGATCGCTCTTTTACGTCCATCCGCCGGTTTCATCTCCGGCAGAATCTTCCGCTTACGCCTGCATGATTTTCTTCAGCACAGAATCGTGCGCCAGCGTTTCAAATTTATCCGGCAGCGGGGCAAGCTCCGCGTTCCCCCTGCCGTATTTTCTCTCGAGCGCGTTCTTTAACAGGAAATCGCACAACTGCGGGTTCTTCGGCATAATCGGCCCGTGGGAATAAGAGCCGAACACATTTTTGTACCGCACGCCTTCGGTCCCGTCTTCTCCGTTGTTTCCGTTTCCTTTCAGAACCGTTCCGAGCGGCGTCACGCCAGCGCCAAGGTAGGTTTTGCCGGAATGGTTCTCAAACCCGACCACCGTGCTGCCGCCCGATTCTTCGGAGAGCCGGAACGCGTAGTTGTCGATCATTCTTGTTTTGCCGCCGACCGTATAAAAATCGACCGCTCCCAGGAACTCGCATTTCACGCCGTCATAGGTTTCATAATAATGTCCCATCATCTGATAGCCGCCGCAGATGCACAGAAACGTTTTTCCGTCCTCAACCGCACTTCTGATCTCGTCCGCCTTGCCGGACTTCAAATCGCCCAGCAGAACTTCCTGTTCAAAATCCTGTCCGCCTCCGATGAAAAACAAATCGTACGCGGTCAGATCCCTGTGCTCCCCGATTTTCAGCTCGTCCACATGCGCTTTAATGCCGCGCCATTCCAGACGCTTTTTCATACAGCGGATATTGCCGCGGTCACCATACAGATTCAGTACCTCCGGATAGAGGTGGCAAATGTTCAGTTCCATAATTGATCCTCCGGGGAAAGGCAGCTCTGTCTTACCCCTCCCAGAAATTCTTTCCGCCTGCCGCTTCCTGCAGCGCCGCACGAAGAGACAGCATTGACGTATAGTTCGGCAGAACGAAGACCGGCAGCGCGCTCTCCCGCATTGCCTGCAGCAGAGCCTCCTTCGACGGGCAGAGCGTTATACGCTCTTCCTCCGCGTCCGCGTATTTGAGCCGCAGCTGCATATCCTGCGCGCGGTCGCCGGCGACATAAATCTTTTTGAGGTGCGGGTCTTTCATCAGCTGCTCATAGTCCGCATCCCAGATCCACGAAATATCGTGGCCGTCCGCTGTTCTGTCGTTAAGGCAGAAAACCGCGTTAAAGTCTTCCTCCATCGACGTCAGATAAGCGAGCGCCTGATTGCAGCCTGCGGGGTTCTTGACAAGAATCATCTGGATATCGGTCCCGTCCAGCTTGAAATTCTCCATCCGGCCAAAGCTCGAGTGCACATCGCGAAGGGACGAAATAATGTCCTCCGCCGGCAGCCCCGCCGCTGTGAACGCGCAGATCGCCGCTGCCGCGTTGTACAGATTATAGACCGCCGGAAGGCCTACCGAAACCTCCTGGCTGCTGCCGCCGATCTGCATCAGAACGTCCGAACCCGAGGCGGACATTTTTCTGATCTTTGTGACCGCTGTCGCCGGCTCCTGCCGTTTGTACCCGCACTTGGGGCAGTAGAAGCCGCCAAGGTGCGCATAAGTATGGTACAGATATTTGTACTGCGTTCCGCAGCGGATGCAATACTTCGCGTCAGACACTGCGGGATCTTTCTGATCTCCCACCGGCGTATTCAGGCCGTAGTACAAAACTTTGTTCGGTACGTCAAACGAAAGCGAGGAGACCAGCGAGTCGTCCGCGTTCAGGCAGAGCACGGTCTCCGGCACCTTCCGGATGCCGACGCGGATCGTATCCGCGGTATGCATGACTTCCCCGTAGCGGTCCAGCTGGTCGCGGAACAGGTTTGTAACGGCGATGACTTTCGGATGGATCAGCGGAACAACCTGTTTGAGCGCACCTTCATCACATTCGATGACCGCGTAATGCGTCTTCGGCCTTCCGCGCCATGTCGCGTTGCAGGTCAGCTCCGCGGTAACGCCGGATAAAAGGTTTGCGCCGGATTTGTTTGAAAGACATTCGCGTCCCGAAGACGTAAAGGCGTGTTCGAGCATGCGGCAGGTCGTTGTTTTGCCGTTGGTGCCCGTGACGACGATGATTTCCATCCCCTCGCTCACAGTTTCCAGAATATTCGGGGCAAAAACGCGCGCGACCTTGCCGGGCAGCGCCGTCCCTCCGCGCTTTGTAAGCCGCAGAAGATTTCTTGTCAGTTTGCAGGCAGCGACCGAAAGAACTGTCTGCACAGGATTGGATTTACGCATAGCTTCTCCATCAGGGCGCATGAGCGTCCGTTATTTCAGATACCGCATCCAGAGCACGATGACCATGTACAGCACCGGCTGGTGCAGCAGATAAATCAAAAGAGAATGCCGTCCCAGGAACGAGAGCGGCGGAATGTTGAGCCGGAACAGGCCGAGCCGCACCGAGCCGTCCCGCTGCAGCGCGAGCGAAAGATAGAAGCCGCACAGGAAAAGGAACACCCAGGGCAGCAGCGAAAAATAGTCCGTGGACATAAATCCCGGGTCCATGAATCCGAGGTACGTTAAAATGTACCCGTGGTAGAGAGCGGCCGGAAGCGGGTATGTTTTGCCGGGATAAAGCTGCAGCCACCCGGAATTCACGTCACGCAGCAGATAAAACAGATAGCCGCACAAAATCATGCCCGGTATCGGATGCATACGGATCAAAGCCTTGTACAGAATTCCGCACAGCAGCATCGCGCTGCCAAGAAGCGTCAGTACGCCGAAGATCACGCGGTCTTCGGGCAGAAAGACAAGTGTCACCGCGGTCACGAGTACGCCGCAAAGGGACACAAGCAGGCCCCTTTTAATGCGGTGCACCGACAGCGCCGCGCAGAAGCCCGACAGCAGGATAAAGGTCCAGCAGATGCTCTGCTGCCACAGAAATGCTTTCTCCGTATGGTAAAACGGCCAGTCCACGCCGGCGATATAGACGAGGTCCCAGGCGGCATGATACGCGATCATGCTGATCAGCGTTATCCCGCGGATCACGTCGAGAAGGTGCAGTCGTTTGGTATTGTATCTTTTTCGATTCATAGATGGTTCTGATTGTATTCTTCCGAAAGGATCTTTTCAACCTTGCGGATGACAAAGCGGTAGGCGATGGCCGTAAACGCGCCCGCGCCGATCCACGCGAACGGATCGCAGAACGCGGCCAAAGGATAGCTCATCAGCTTCATGGAAGCGGCCGCCATCAGAAGGCGGCAGATAAGCTCCACGACACCTCCCATCATCGGAAGGAAACCGAAGCCGCAGCCCTGCATTGTATTGCGGAAGATGAAGATCATCGCGAGCGGAATGTAGAACGTAACGCACAGCACGATATAGGTGTGCGCGTACGGCAGCATCGCGCTGATGTCGGTTCCCGCCTTGAAGAACAGGCCGAGTGCCGGCTTATATACAAGAAGCACCAGAGCGCCGGCAATCACCGAATACAGCGTCATGATGATGACCGAGGCCTTCACACCGCCCCGGATTCTGTCCGTGTTTCCCGCACCGTAGTTCTGTCCCGTATAAGCGGCCATGGTCTGTCCCATGGACATGTCGCCCTGGGAAAACAGGTTATGCACCTTGCCGGCAGCCGTCGTCGCGGCGACCGCGGTCGCACCGAAAAGGTTCACGGCGGACTGCATGATCATCGTGCCGGAAGCCGTGATCGCGAACTGCAGCGCCATCGGAACTCCTACGCGCAGCTGATGCCCCGTCGCGTAAGGATAAAAGCGCCACATGTGCCTTTCCGGTACGAGAACCGGAATCCTGCGCACGATATAGACAAGGCACAGCGCTGCCGAAATCGCCTGCGAAAGATTGGTCGCGTGCGCGGCGCCTGCTACGCCCATGTGAAAGACAATAATGAACACCAGATCCAGCACCACGTTCAGACACGCGGAAAGTACCAGAAAGATGAGCGGTATCCGGCTGTTGCCAATGGCCCGCAAAAACGCCGAGAACAGGTTGTAGGAAACGCTGCACGCGGTTCCAAGACAGATGATCGAGATATATGTGTAGGCGTCCGCGAAGATCTCGGAAGGCGTATTCATCAGCGTTAACACGCCGCGCATGGAAAGCGTGCTGACAAGCGTGATCACAAGAATCACAATCGCCGACAGCAGAATGCCGTTCGCGACACTCTCTTTAACGCCCTTTTCATCTCCGGCCCCGTATTTCTGGCTGGTCAGGATCGTAAAGCCGCCGGTCAGGCCCTGGGAAAAGCCGATGACAAGGAACATGATCGTTCCGGTGGAGCCGACCGCCGCAAGCGCGTTCTGCCCCACAAAGCGGCCGACGATGATCGTATCCGCCATGTTGTAAAGCTGCTGAAAAACATTGCCGATAAAAAGCGGCAGCATGAACCGGAGCAGCGCCGGCGCTATTTTACCTGTTGTAAGCGAATTGTTCATAATGACCCCCTGCGGCAGCCGCCGGTTTATCAATTACGTCACCTCATGGTTCAGCCATCTGCCGGAAAGAAAACGTTTTGTATAAATGACTCCGCGGATTGCCCAGTCCGCCGACATGCCGATCCAGACCGCGATCGGGCCGACCCCGAACATTCGGATCAGGATGATCGTCAGCGTCACGCGGAACGTCCACATCGTGATCATGGACGAAATCATGCAGAATTTCACATCGCCCGCCGCGCGCAGGCCGTAAGCGATCACGAACGAAAGCGACCAGAAAAACGGCTTGCAGATCATGATGTAAATGACCATGTCAAAACAGAGCTTTGCGGCAGCCGGCTCCAGCCCCGCGAGCCAGTTGATGCCGGGCGTGAGCGCCAGCAGAAGCAGCGAACACAACGTTACGCAGACCTCCGAGATCTCGGTCAGTTTGACAATGTAATATTTCGCCTCCTCCGTGCGGCCTGCCCCGAGACATTGCCCGACGATCGTCATCATGCCGATGCCGATGCCGATTCCCACAACGCCGCTTAAACTCTCCAGAAGACTGGCCATCGCGTTCGCCGCGATCGCGGTCGTGCCAAGCGTGGATACGCTCGATTGAATCACGAGTTTTCCGAACTGGAACATGCTGTTCTCAAGGCCGGACGGAATGCCGATCGCGAGCACTCTCTTAATCAGATACGGATCCGGGCGGATCAGATAATGCCGGATCACGATCTCCTGACTGCCTCTTCGAAGCGCGGCCATGATCCAGATCATGCCGATAATGCGCGAAAGCAGCGTCGAGAGCGCGGCACCCGCGACTCCCCAGCCGAAGCCGAAGATAAAGACCGCGTTTCCCACGATATTCATCACATTTGTGCTCACCGAAATCAGCATCGGAAAACGGCTGTTACCGCAGGCTCTGTAAAACGCGCCGCCTGCCTGAAACAGCGCAAAGAACGGAAAAGAAACCGTAGTGAAGGAGAAGTACGTAACGGCATCTCTCATGACTTCTTCGTCCACACTGCCGAAGATCAGGCGCAGGAGCGGCTCATTGAAGGCAAAACAAAACGCCCCCGCAGCACACGAGAGCACCGCGATTGTAAGGAGGATCTGCTGTGCGGCGCGGTTTGTTTTGCCGATATCGCCCTGCCCGATGAAATGCGAGCAGATAATCGTGCCGCCGGCGGCGAGAGCCGCGAAGAGCTGGATGAACAGCACGTTGATTGAGTCAGTCAAAGACACGGCCGAGATAGCGGCACTCCCCGCTCTTGCGACCATCATCGAATCCGCGGTGCCCATGAAGGCAGAGAGAAGCTGCTCGATCACAACGGGCATAAGAAGCGCAAAAAGCGCGTGCCGGTCGAATAAAAGATTATCGAAATCGACCTTGTCCGCGTCAAAAAATCGTCTGTTTAATTGCCGAATATATTGTTTATTTTTCATCACCCACGTATAATACGCTATTGCGGCAAACATTCCAAGTATAAATTAAGGAGACTTATGCTCAATCAATATTCCAGAACAGAACTGGTTTTAGGCCCCGAAGCCATGAAAATCATCTCCGGCAGCCGGGTGGCCATTTTCGGGATCGGCGGCGTCGGCGGCAGCGTTGTGGAAGCGCTCGCACGCTGCGGGATCGGCACGCTCGATCTGATCGACGACGACAGAATCTGCCTGACAAATCTCAACCGTCAGGTGCTCGCAACGCGGAGCTCGGTCGGCAAATACAAGGTCGATGTCGCGAAAGAACGCGTCCACGACCTCGATCCGCAGATTCAGGTGAATACGTACAAGATGTTTTACCTGCCGGAAAACGCGGACCAGCTGGACTTCACGCAATTCGACTACGTGGTGGACGCGCTGGACACGGTCACGGCCAAGATCGACATCATCCTGCGCGCGCAGAAATGCGGCGTTCCGGTTCTTTCGGTCATGGGCTGCGGCAACCGCGTCGACCCGACAAAACTGACCGTTACAGACATCTACAAGACCACGATGGACCCGCTTGCCCGCGTGATGCGCTACGAACTTCGAAAGCGCCATGTGAAGAAGCTCAAGGTCGTCTATTCGACCGAACCCGCGATCCGTCCGGTCAATGACAAGGACAATTCATGCCTGTATCACTGCATCTGCCCGCCGGGTACCAAGAGAAAATGCACCGAGCGCCGCGATATTCCGGGCTCGACTTCCTTTGTCCCGCCTGCCGCCGGCGCGATTGCGGCGTCGGAAGTGATCCGGGGGCTGACCTGTTTTGACCCGTCCTCACGCGTTAAAGGCGGAAAGGGAACAAAGTCATGATCGTAACACTGACGATGAATCCGGCGGTTGACAAAACCGTTTATATCGACTGGCTGCGCACGGGGCAGCTCAACCGGATCAGCCGGAAGGCCCTTGACGCCGGCGGTAAAGGCATCAACGCGGCGCGTATGCTGAGAGTTCTCGGCTGCGAGTGCATCGCTGCCGGTATCGCGGGCGGCTCCGCCGGGCGTTTTATCGAAGATACGCTGGAGAACGAAGGCATCCGCACGGACTTTCTTCATATTGAAGAGGAAACGAGAACAAACGAAAAGATCATCGAGGAAAACGGAACGATGACCGAGCTCAATGAGCCGGGGCCGCTCCTCACGCCGGAAATTCTCGGCCGCTGTCAGGAAAAGCTGTCTGCCTATGCGGGCCCGGATACGGTTTTTGTGATCTCGGGCAGCATCCCGCAGGGCGTCTCCCCGGACTATTATGCCCATCTGATCCGGCTTCTGAAAAGGAAAGGCAGCCGGGTCATTCTCGATGCCGACGGAGAACTGCTGCGGCTTGGCATCGAAGCGCAGCCGGACGCTGTAAAGCCCAATCTGCAGGAGCTGTCCTCGTATTTCGGGCTGGGCGCAGGGCACGCGCTTTCCGAAGAGGAGCTGATGCTCTGCGCACTGCAGCTCTCGGGCAAAGGCATTCCTCTTGCCGCCATCTCCCTCGGGGCGCAGGGCGCGCTGTTTGTCAAAGGCCGGCAGCTGATCCGCTGTCCCGGTCTTACAGTCAAGGCGCTCTCTCCGGTCGGCGCAGGCGACGCGATGGCGGCGTCTCTTGCGTACTGTCTGGAGCGCGGCGTTTCCTTTGAGGATACCGCAAGGCTCTGCATCGCGGCTTCCGCGGCAAGCGCGACAACGCCGGGCACGAGGCCTCCGGAAAAGGCGCTGATCGATCAGCTTCTTCCGAAGGTCGAGCTGATCCGCGCATAAAATCTTTCTGAAATGTACCTTTTTTTCCGCTATTCGTGCTATAGTAATGCTCTTATAAAGATCTTACAGCATTTTTATGGAAGCATATACGATGAAAAAGGGATTTTTGATTTTATTTGCGCTGCCCGTCGCGGCAGCGGTGATTTATCTGGAGGGTGCGTTGTTTTTCGCGAACCGCTTCCAGTTCCATACGTCTTTGAACGGACGAAATGTTTCGCTCATGACCGCGCGGCAGACAGAAGCAGGCCTGCAGGGCAGCGCGGACAGCTACAAGCTGACCATCCAGGGGCGGGACGGTCTTTCGGACACAATTACGGCGAAGGACATTGACCTGACGGCGACGCCCGGGCCGCATGTGCGCAGTGCCCTCGGCAGAACCAACATTTTCCTCTGGCCCGTTTCTTTATTCCATTCCACATCCTATAAGATCGACGAGGACGTGGAATTCAGCGAACCTGCCCTTGAGAAGAAAATCAGCACGCTTACGTTTTTCGACGAGGCAAACGTGCGCGCGCCTGAAAACGCCGCGGCAAAGGTTGTGGACGGTAAGTTCCAGATTGTAAATGGGGATGCGGGAACGCAGCTTAACAGCGACAAAACACTCGCCGCCATCACCGAAGCCATCACGGCGCAGTCGCCTTCCCTTTCTCTGGAAGATGCCGGCTGCTATGAGAGCGCGGCGGTCAGCGCGGACAACGAACAGCTGATCGCGGATACCGAAATGTTAAACCGCTTCGCCGCGGTTACGATCACGATTCCGTTTGGCCAGGACAAAGAAGTTGCCGGACCTGATGTCGTTTCCGGATGGCTGAACGGCCTCTCCGACAGCAGCAGCGAAAACAACGCCGCCCTGACCGTTGCCGACGTATTCAACCGTGACAAGATTGCTTCTTATGTCGCGGAGCTTTCCAAAAAATACGATACTTACGGGCAGAAACGTACTTTTACCACCGCGTCAGGAGATACGATTTCGATCACGGCCGGCGACTATGGCTGGTGGATGGACCAGTCTTCGACTGTTGATGCGATCATCAAGGCGATTGAAACCGGAGAAGACAGCGAAGTTGAGCCTGTCTACTTCCAGAAGGCTTTCCAGTACGGAAGCGTGGACTGGGATCCGGACAATTTTGCCGAGGTCGATCTGGATAAGCAGCATGTGTACATCCATAAAGACGGGAAAATTGTTTTCGACACCGACTGTGTCTCCGGGAAGGCTCTCGCAGGGAACGGCACACCGGACGGCATTTATTCTCTCAAATTCAAGCAACGCGACACAGTTCTTCGCGGCGACAACTACGCGTCTCCGGTCAGCTACTGGATGCCGTTCAACCGCGGCGTCGGATTCCACGACGCTTCCTGGCGCAGCAAATTCGGCGGTGACATCTATGTTACCAGAGGATCCCACGGCTGTGTAAATCTGCCTGTGGACGCGGCGGACGACGTCTACGCGAATGTTTCCTCTGGTGAAGCCGTGATTGTCTACGGCGGTTTAAGTCAGGCACAGGCTGTCTCTTATTCCGGCAAGCCCGCAACCTCGGACGGTCAGTCCGATCTGACAGCCAACACGGCCGGAAATGATCCTGCGGCGCAGGCAGATCCTGCCGCGGCGCAGGCGGCTGCGGATGCTGTTAACAAAGCGCAGAGTGCAGATGCCAAGGCGCAAGGCGCGGATGCCACCGCGCAGGCCAAAGCGCAGGCGGATGCGCAGGCACAGGCGAACGCGCAGGTTGCGCAGATCGCGGCGCAGCTGCAGGCAGCCTATATGGCGCAGGGCATGACGCCCGAGCAGGCCGCTGCAAGGGCGCAGGCCGATATTGCGGCCGCGCAGGCCAAAGCGCAGGCGGCCGCGCCCGCGGCCGGGCAGTAACGCGCCGGGCGGCTGCCGACAAACTCATTTGTACAATATTAGGGAATTCTGCCGCCGTGAATTAGCTGTCATTTCTTGCAGAACCGAAGATTTTTAGGATTTGCAAGAAACCCTTCTTTGCAAATCCGGAATCCGGCACTTTTGCAAGAAGAATTTCTACTTATTTGGATTCTCTTTCTTGCAAATTTCTGAAATTCAGGTTTTTGCAAGAAACTCTTCTTGCAGCACGCCTGCGGCCGGGCAGTAGCGCCGGCAGCTTTTACTTGCGGCGCGCCCGGCGAGTCAGCGCTAGCCGCGGACCGCATAACGCAGCTTTGTCGAATGCGCCCTCGGATTACGGAAACACTCTTCCGCCGACGGCCGGATCACGTCCTTCGCGATCTCCGCGTAGACGCCTTCGCGAAGACCTTCCCGGAATGCTTTCTTAACGAGCCTGTCCTCTCCCGAATGGAATGTTAAAATCGCAATCCTTGCGCCGGGCGCCGTAACAAGCGGGAGCTTGTCAAGAAATGTCTGCAGGTTCGAAAGCTCGCCGTTGACTTCCATCCGCAGCGCCTGAAAACACCGCTGACTCGACTTCCGCACCGCTTCCTTTCTCTCTTCTCCTTCGGGCAGAAATGACAATGCCCGCGAAATCGCGGCATGCAACTGCATAGTTGTGCGGACCGCGCCGTCCTTGTGGCGCGTATGATCAATTTCCTTCGCGATCCGCTCCGCATAGGGTTCGTCCGAGTTCGCGCTAAAGAGCGCAGCCATTTCATCCGCGTTCATTTTCTTTAGAAGCACCGACGCAGGCTCTCCCTTCGTCGGGTCCATCCGAAGGTCCAGCGGGCCGTCCTCTTTAAATGTAAAACCGCGCTCCGGATCATCGATCTGCATCGAGGAGACGCCCAAATCAGCAAGGACGAAATCAAATTTTTGTTCCGGTGCTGTTTTGTCGATATCCGCGAAGTTCGTATGCAATACCGTCAAAACATCCTCCCCGAACCCCTTTTCGAGCAGCCGCTTTCTGGTTTTCTCCGATTCAATGGGGTCCAGATCGCAGGCATACAGGTGTCCGCTGCCCTGCAGCTGTTCCAGAAGCTTTTCTGTATGGCCGCCGTACCCCAGCGTTGCGTCAAGTCCGGTTTCGCCTTTCTGAATCCGGAGAACCTGCAGAATCTCGTTCACCATGATCGGGATATGCATGCCAGCAGGCGTATTTCCCTTGCGGATGATCTTCTCGATTTCTCCCTGATATTTCTCCGGGTTGTGTTCTTTATATTTCTCTTCAAAGCGGCGTGGATAACGGCCGCTGTAGTGTGCTCTTCTTTTATGCTGTTCTTCCACGTCTGTGCCTCCATCTATTGGTTGTGACTGCCCGCGGTACGTGTCCGGCGTCTGGCACGATGCTTCGGCTTGCCGCGACGCGAGCCTCAGCGTGAGCCACAGCGGTGCTCCAGCGCCGCTGTGGCTCGCATTCTTTCGGCAGGCAGCCCGGCATCTGCCTGCACTTATCGTACATCACCGCGCAGCGCGTCCACCATATCCTGCAATTCAAGATAGCGCTCCATCTTCCTGTCGATCTCCGCGTCTGTCTCGTCTTTCTTTGCGGAAAGCTCCGCGAGCTTTTCAAAATCCGTCGCGTTTTCCTGTATCTGCGCCGCAAGATCGTCCGACTGCGCCTGCAGTCTGTCGATTTCTTCCTCAATCGTATCGTATTCTCGCTGGTCTTTATAGGATAGCTTTCCTCTGCGGGCAGGAGCGTTTCCCGAAGCATCTCCCTGCAGCCTGCCTTTTCCATCCGCGCCAGAGGCTTCTCTGCTGCCAGTAGGCCCGGAGGGTGCGCTGCTCCAGAGGCTGTCCTCCCTGCCGCGAAGCGCTTCCCGATGTTCCCTGTACTCCGAATATCCGCCTTCGCTCTTAAAGAGCGTTCCGTCCTTCTCGAAGGCAAAGAGTCTCGTCACGACCCGGTCCAGAAAATACCTGTCATGCGAAACCGTGATAATGATCCCCGCAAACCTGTCAAGGTAGTCTTCCAGCACCTGCAATGTCGTAATATCCAGATCATTCGTCGGCTCGTCCAGCACCAGCACGTTCGGCGCTTCCATCAGAACACGCAGCAGATACAGCCTTCGTTTCTCTCCGCCCGAAAGCTTGCTGATCCGCGCATACTGCATCTCCGGCGAAAACAAAAAACGCTCGCACATAGCAGAAGCCGACACCAGTCCGTCCGCCGTCCGGATATACTCCGCGGTATCGCGGATGTAGTCGATGACACGCTTGTCTTCATCCAGTGTTTCATTTTCCTGACTGAAATATCCGATACGGATTGTCTGTCCGATCTCCACGCTGCCGCTTGCAGGCGGTATTATGCCGAGAAGGGTTTTGAGGAGTGTTGTTTTGCCGCAGCCGTTCGGGCCGATGATGCCGACACGGTCTGTTTTGGTGAACATATAAGTAAAGTCATGAAACAGAACGAATCCGCCGTACCCGCCCGAAACCGCATGCGCTTCGATCGTCTTTCCACCGATGCGGGAAGGCAGGGAATTGATTTCTACCTGTCTGTCCTGCACGATTTTGTCGCGGTCCCGCAGTGCCTCGAAGCGCTGGATGTGTGCCTTTTGCTTTGTCGATCGGGCTCTCGCGCCGCGCTGCATCCATGCGAGATCCTTTTTGTAAAGCGCCGCCATCTTGCGTTCCGCCGCGAGCGCGTAGTCAAAACGCTGCTGCCGCAGTTCCAGATAGCCGGAATATCCCGCGTCGTAACGATACGCGCTGCCCTTGTCGATTTCGAGAATTTCTCCGGTCACCTCGTCCAGAAAATAACGGTCGTGCGTGACCATCAGAAGCGCGCCCCTGTAATTCTGCAGGAAATCCTGCAGCCAGAGGATCATGTCCTCGTCGAGGTGGTTGGTCGGCTCGTCGAGGATCAGAAGGTCCGACGGCGTCAAAACAGCCGCCACCAGAGCCGCCCTCTTCTTCTGCCCGCCGGAAAGCTGTGCGGGGTGCAGCGAAGGATCGGCGATACCGAAGCGCTGCAGCATGACTCTGACTTCGCCTTCGGTGTCCCAGTGGGATTCCTTGCCGGATACGCGTGCGGCGACGTTTTCCAGAATTGTCAGATCATCGTCGAAAACCGGGTTCTGTGGAAGGCAGGAGACCTTCAACCCGTTCGACAAAACAATCCTCCCCTCATCCGGCTCCAGCTCCCCCGATGCGAGCTTTAAAAAGGTGGATTTCCCGGTGCCGTTGATACCGATCACGCCGACCTTGTCGTGCTCGTCCATGCCGAACGAGACACCCCGCAGCACCGGCTTGATGCCAAAATTCAAAGATACATTGTCAAAAATGAGTATGTTGCCCATAGAATATGTTTTGCCTCATTCTATATTTACGCGCAGCAGGCTGCGCGGCCCGTCGCGGCACATGTACCTCGGCGGCTTTCCTCACGCGCGGCCCAGCGCACCGCCAAACGCTCCCAGCATGACCGCGCAGCACAAAACCGCAAGCGCAGCCGCCATAAACAGCAGGAAGCCGAAGGCAAAGCTGCGCAGGTTCCTGTTCTTTGTCCGCAGTGCGATGATAATCAGCAGCAGGACTCCTGCCACCGGAATACAGAAAAGCAGTGCATACCCAAAGTACGCAAAAGCACTGAGCGGACGGCCGTCTTCCTGCGCGGCCTGCTCTTCGTGCCTCCGGCTGTCCGGGGCGTTCTGTGATACAGAGTGTGCGCTGGCTGCAGAGCTTGAATACACGGGACGCAAGTTTCCTTCCTGCTCTCCCGGAGTACGGGTATGTTCCGGGCGGTTTTCGTTTTCAGGCATCGCGGAGTGTTTTTCCGGCTCTTTTCCATAGAAATTTATGTCCTGCCCCTCTTCATCCGGATCGATCTCATCGCCGATCTCCGGCAGATCCCAGTCATCCGCCTCACTGTCATCAATGTCTTTCGCGGCTGTCCAGTCCTCTTCGTTGTCCCAAAGTTTATCTGTGTATGTTTTCTTCAAATCGTTTGTCTTGTCTGTCATCATGATTTCCTGTTAACTCCCGCCGCTGCGGGTTTCAAATGCCGCTGATGTTCTTCTGACTGCCACGGTCTTTCATGCGGCATTATGACGTGATTATACAACAAAATTCCGCAGCATATGATGCTTTTCATACGCTGCGGAATCTACTGTTTATCTTAGCTGTGTGACTACTTTATAACTCTGCGAACTCAGCTGTTTTGCGCCGCCTGTACGCCTGCTCGCGCGAGCCCTTTCTCCAACTGGGGAACCAGAAGCGCAATGACGATCATCTTCATCGCGTCTCCCGGAAGGAACGGAATCACGCACATACCAAGCGCTTCAACAAGACCTGTATGCATCAGAACGCAGAACCAGGCCGTTCCAATCACATAAAGGACAACTGTTCCGAGAACCATTCCTCCAAGCAGAACACCATATTTGACCGCGCCTTTCCTCTTTTTGCCAAACCGGAAGTAAATCGCTCCCTCAATGGCAGCCAAAGCAAGATACCCGACAAGATACCCGCCCGTCGGTCCTGCAAGCCTGGCAAGTCCTGCGGAATATCCCGCAAAAACAGGCACTCCGACCGCACCGATCAGAAGATAGAGCGCAGTGGCAGCTGTTCCTGCCTTGCCTCCGAGCAATGCCGCGGACAGCATAATCGCAAATGTGGAAAGTGAAATCGGCACCGGTCCGATCGGTACCGCGATCGGCGCGAGCACACAAATCAAAGCAGTGCAAACCGCGCACATTACCATCGTTTTCGTAGAAGTCTTCATGACAGATCTGCCCCCTGAAATAGAATATTGTATCGCAGAGCTTTTATCTTGCCCCGCGTAAGCTGCCGGCGTGGCTTCGAAAGCCGGCCGGATGAACTGCCGGTATAATTTCACCGTCGGCCGCATTACCTGCCGGCGTGGCCTTTCACAGCCGCCGCACTTATGACACAGGCGAAGGATAGCATGTGGGCGGTCAATTGTCAACTTATATTTATCGTATGGTTTACAATTGTGTTGGGTGAGCAGAAAGGTGCTGGTGCCAGGTTGCACACAAGCCACCGCTGGACAGGCTTTTCCGGCGCGCGATAAGGTCAATGGCGTGTCGGAGGATTCCGGCGCGTCTTGCCGGGCTCAATAAAGGACTCTATTGCTTCTCTCCTGCGGTATTTTGGAATAATAGTTCACACAAACATTATAGTCTGCATTTCCAAAGAGCCATCGGATGCGTTTTGATCCTTTCTACAATTTCATAATCTCCGAATAGTAATTCCGGTCTGTACTCTTTTGAAATAAAGCGTTCTATATATTCTTTCTCACCATTTTGAAGCTTCATGACAGAGGCAATGAATTCTTTTGCCTGCCGCTTTTTTTCTTCCAGCGCAAATTTCTTGTCAACTCCAAGTACCGGAAAAAGATCTGTTCGGATTCTTGAAAAACTGAGTTTGTCGATTGCTTCGGTGCTAAATGACAGATTAACTTCCTTGGTAGAAATCGTAGCATAGAATACCGTACATTTTCGGAACATATCTTCCTGCCCACAGATGGTATTCTGATCAACCATATTACAGAAGTCGTACAAATCTCTTGCAGCAGCTCTGCTCATTAAAGCATTTACTTTAGCCGCAAAGATCTCCGCCGCCGCAACTGTTCTTACTGATATCGGTTCTCCAAAAGCATCGGTGAGCAGTCCTCTCTCTTCCGGCCGAAACACATGTGCCCTAAGAGAATAGTTGATTTCAATCTTAATCATATCTCTGTTACCGGCAGCATTTATGTAATAATAATGAAATGCATCCAGACTGTGACTGAATCTTGAAGCATCGGACAGGATATACCCCTGTTCTGTCATGTGTCTGCGTATAATATCGCTTACCATCTCCCGTGCGCTCATCGTTTCTTTTCGGGGAAGATTGGGCACGAAATCCAAGTCAATATCTACCGACAATCTTGGAAGATTAAAGATGGTCATGTTTATAGCTGTTCCGCCTTTGAGAAGCAGATGCTCTTTCAAATAATCCTGTGAATTTAAATATTCCAGTATTGTTTTAAGCCGAAGAACCTTCTCGAATGTATCGCGATTAAACCCATATTGTCTGGATCTCTTATCTAATTCTCGTCTGTTAAATTGCAGTATCGTCCATCACTCCGTTCTTCATTTCTTTTATATATTTCGGATAAACAAGGTTCCAATCTCCCGCATAAGCAGGATTTATAATATCGTTAACAAGGTATCTTTTAGAACTGCCCTTCCGCTGTTTGCATACATTTATAAAATCATCACTGACATTTAACTCATCCTGGTACTGAACGGCTATAAAACCCATTTTCTGATATAAGAATGGATTACTATAGATTTCAAGATATTCTAACAGTTTCGCTTCATCCATATCAGTCACAGAGCTGATGCATGTGATCGTTTCTTCCAACCCTGCGATCAGATTCATATCCTTAATAGAGTCCAGAATAGTCCTCTCTTTATCTGTCACTTTTACTCCGCCCCCGAAGCGGGGGGAGATCACGCCCTGCTGCATCCGGGATTTTACAAAATGATAGGTATAACCATCGAATTCAAAATCATGAAAGCGCATTTCAGAGCTTACATATACATCATAAAAAACCTGATCACTAATGCCATAAAACTCAAACGCAGAATGATGGGACACATAAGCGGAAGGGTGAATGGCACCGGCTATTTGAAATCGATCAGCTACAGGTCCTCCATTTTTGCCGCTTACACAAGTGTAAAGACTGTTGCGTATCTTCAAAACCATACCTTTCTTAACCAGTTTTCCTAGAGCAGTCCTTGCTGTACGTTCACTTGAATATAAAGCATTGACTTCCTTCATAGAGAAAACAGGAAATTGAAGCAATTCATAATAAAGATTCATTTCTCCACCGTCAGTTAATAATAAGTATTTATTTGTTCTTTTTCATAATAATATCATACATATTTTTAACTTAGTGGGCATCTTGCCTCATGTCAAGTTAATATTGCATATGTTTTAACGCTGTTTTTGCGTATATTTCACTTGTTTTCTCAATTCATGCAATATTGGCGGAACTCTGCGTACAGCATAGAAAATTCAAGACGAATTGTGTGTGCGGGCGCATATTGCATAGAAAAAGGCAAAATCTATGCAATACGCGTCCGCTTTGCTAATATGTCTTGAATAATCTATGCAGGAAAGCAAGTCGCGCCGACATTGCATAGAAATGCGAGAAGAATCGCCGCGCGCCACCATGAAATCATCCCGCAGTTTCGCTGCTGCCGGCTTCTTTGCTGCCGGCTCCTTTCTTATGCTTCTCAATGCAGGAAATGAACTCCTCGCCGCAGATAACACTGTTCTTCGGACCCATCCCCTTGATCTTCCGCAGGCTTTCCATGGAATCCGGAAGCTCACGGCAGATCATTTCCAGCGATACGTTCGATGCTACGGCATACGCGGGCATGCCGGTTTCCCGCGATTTTTTCGCGCGGACCCTGCGAAGCTCATCAAAGAGAGGCAAAAGCTCCGCAGGAAGCTGCTTTCTGCATTCGTCTAATGTTTTTACCTTGCGGCGAAGCATGCCTGCCTCCGAAAGAATCTTCCGCAGAACTGAAAGAACCGCGTTCCAGTTCTCCACGCGATACTGCCGGAAAAGATCTTTCAGCATGATATCCGCAAAGATGATATACTCCTGACGATCTTTCACCAGTGAAAGCACCACGGCCGCATCATCGCCGTCGATCCCTTCCTCCAGAAACTCCGCAGGGAGCGGAATCTGCGACTCCTTTGAAGTCCGCTCCTCGATGATGATTCCCTCTTCCGCGTTCGTGCTGAGCCAGTCCTGCACCTGCATGCTGAATTCCCAATACTTCAATGCACCCTCCTTCCGAAAAGCAGGCAGGACGCAGCCGCCGGAAATTTCCCAAGCCTTGCGATGCCGCGGCAGACAGACGATCCTCTTCCGCGAAAAGTAAAGACAAAGCCGGCAGGTCGCGGGACAGCCTCTTTTCATTCATCATATAAGCTGAAATCAGTTACGGCAGAACGCCGCAGCCGGGGCAGCAGAACGCTGCCTGAAAACATTATAGCAAAGATCAGGTGATATGGATGTGTATTATATAGAAAATTTCATATAGAAAAACCAGCTGCCTCCGCCCGAGACAACTGGTCTATGTAAAATCTGCGCCGGCGTCGAGCCGCCACTCATCGCGCCACCAAGCATCCGTCCGCCGCGCCGCAATCCGTGCCGGACTCTCTCCCGCCGCGCCCTATATACGCACCTCATGATACACGCCGCCCGAAAGATCCTTATAAACGAACACACCATCCTCCAGCGTCATATAGCTGTGCGGGGAGTTTTGTTTTGGCAGAGAAAGCGATCCGGGATTCAGATACAGGTTGTGATCACCGAAATGCGTCCACGCCGGCACATGGGTATGCTCGTGCAGCAGGATGTCCCCAAGAAACAGAATTCTGTCCGCCTCTTCGCGCTGGAAGGCTTCCAGCAGCTTCTCACAGTAATAAGCCGAGCCGTGCAGGTCCGACGCGATCAGTAGTTTCATCCGTACTCCCTTCCGCGGCAGGCCGGAACGGCGCTGCCGCGCTATCTGTGTTCCGGTCGCTGCACGCTTACCGCGCGCCCCGGCTGCTGCCGGGCTGACCGCCCTCCCAAACGAGCTGCGGTCACGCTTACCGCGCCGTTTCCGGCCTTCACTTCGCCGCATGCAGGCACCGCACCGCGTTCAAAACCGCGATGATCATGACGCCGACATCCGCGAAGATCGCAAGCCACATGTTGCCGATACCGACCGCAGTCAGAAGAAGGCAGAGGAGTTTGACGCCGATCGCGAACCAGATATTTTCCCGGACTATGCGGAGGCACTTTCTCGAAATCCGGATCGCGGTTACGATCCGCAGAGGATCATCATCCATCAAAACAATATCCGCCGCCTCAATCGCCGCATCCGACCCCATCGCGCCCATCGCGATGCCGATATCCGCTCTCGCAAGCACCGGCGCGTCATTGATGCCGTCTCCGACAAAGGCCACTTTGTCCTTCGGCGACTTTTTCGAAGCGATCAGCTCCTCGACCTTCGCGACCTTGTCCGCCGGAAGCAGCTCCGCATGCACCTCATCGACAGAGAGCTTCGAAGCGACCTGGTCGGCAGCTGCTTTCGCGTCGCCGGTCAGCATCACGGTCTTCGTGACGCCGTTTTTCTTAAGCTCCCGGATAGCCTGCGCCGAATGCTCCTTGATGACATCAGAGATTACGATATGACCTTCGTACTCTCCGTCAATCGCCACATGAATAATCGTACCGCTCTGCTCGCAGGGCTTCCACTTCGCGCCGATGTCGTCCATCATGCGCGCGTTGCCGACACAGACGGTTTTACCGCTCACCTTCGCGCGGATGCCGCGCCCCGCAATCTCCGTCACATCTTCAACACTGCAGCCGTCCTTCTCGTCAGGATAAGCTTCCCGCAGTGCCGCCGCGATCGGATGTGTGGAATAGCGTTCCACATGCGCCGCCATATGCAGCAGCTCCTTCTGGTCCAGCCGCTCCGGATGCACCGCGGTGACGGCGAATTTACCGCGTGTGAGCGTGCCTGTTTTATCGAAAACAACGGTCTTCGTCTGCGAAAGAATCTCCAGATAATTCGACCCTTTCACAAGAATGCCTTCTTTCGACGCGCCGCCGATGCCCGCAAAGAACGAAAGCGGAATACTGATGACCAGCGCGCAAGGGCAGCTGACTACCAGGAACGTAAGCGCCCTGTATGCCCAGGTTCCCCATGCGGGGTCCATGCCAAGCGCAAGGAGCAGAAGCGGCGGAAGTACCGCGAGCGCAATTGCCGCATAAACCACTGCCGGCGTATAAATTCTGGCGAACTTCGTGATGAAATCCTCGGATTTCGACTTGCGGGAGCCCGCGTCTTCGATCAGCTCGAGAATCTTTGATGCTGTGGACTCCTCGAATTCCTTTGTCGTCCGGATCTTCAACAGCCCGCTCAAATTGATGCAGCCCGAGATGACTTCGTCGCCCGTAGCCACATCGCGGGGCATCGACTCGCCTGTAAGCGCGGCGGTGTCAAGGCTCGATGTGCCCTGCAGAACAACACCGTCTATCGGTACTTTCTCCCCCGGCTGCACGACGATTGTCGTTCCGATTTCCACATCATCCGGGTCGACCTGCGTCAGTTCCCCGTTTCCGCTCTCGATATTCGCGTAATCGGGGCGGATATCCATCAGGTCGGAAATGCTTCTTCGGCTTTTGCCGACCGCGTAAGACTGGAACCACTCGCCGATCTGGTAAAACAGCATCACCGCGACCGCCTCGGTATAATCCCCGCTTTTTACAAGGCCGAGCGCGATCGCGCCAATCGTCGCCACCGCCATCAGGAAGCATTCGTCAAACGGCTGACGGTTTACAAGGCCCTTAAACGCTTTGATCAGGATGTCATACCCGATGATCAGGTATGGAATCATATAGAGAAGAAAGCGGGGCCACCCGGTCACCGGCACAAAATGCAATGCGATGATCAGCGCTGCGCTGAGCAGGATGCGCAGCAGGTTTTTCTTTTGTTTTGCAGTCATGGGAATCCTTTCAGGGCGCGGCAGCTGCCGTGCGGCAAATCATTACTTCAGAAAGATCTCGCAGTCGGACTCGACCTTTTTGCAGTTTTTGCGGACATTCTCCATCACCTGCGCGGGATCGGCGCCTTCTGCAAAATCCACTTTCATTTTCAAAGCCATGAAGTTCACGGACGCGTCCGCAACGCCTTCGGTCTTCTTCGCCGCGTCTTCCATCTTGAGCGCGCATGCCGCGCAGTCCACGTCGATTTTGTAACTCTTCTTCATAACACAAGCCTCCTGTGTATTACGGTTTACAGTATACGATTAAACGTTTGTTTAATTGATAGTTTGAATATACTCCAGCACACAGCTGTTGTCAATGGGTTATAATAATAGCAATATATCTAATGGAGGCGCGCCATGAGCGGAGAACTGATCCTTCCCCACCATCACCACGATATCGAAGAGGAACAGAAAATTGTCGACAAAATGCCGGACGAAACCAGAATCGCCGCTGTCGCCGAAGCGATGAAGCAGCTCGGTGACCCGACGAGGCTGCGCATTTTCTGGCTGCTCTGCCATACCGAAGAGTGTGTGATTGATATTGCGGCCCTGACCGGCATGTCCAGTCCCGCGGTCTCGCACCATCTGCGGATTCTCAAATCCGCGGGCCTTCTGACATCGAGACGGGAAGGCAAGGAAATGTATTACCGGGCGGCCGATACAAAGCTGGTCCTCAAACTCCACCATACCATAGAAGACGTGGCAGAGATCTCCTGCCCCGACTGAGCAATGAATGCATCATGAAACAACAGCAGATTAAAGATCCTTCGCGGATCATTTCTTATTTCAAGGCAGACTGGCTAACGCTATTGATCGTTACCGCCTCCGGCATTATCTACAACATCGGTCTGCTGGCCGGTCCCTGGTTCGAGGGGCATATGGCGCAGCGGCTTCTGGATATTTTCCGGCACAGAAAAACATTCCGTTCCATGGCTGTGCTTGCGGCAGGGTATGTTCTGGCGATTGCGGCGGTGCAGACCGCAAGATTCGTAAAACGCCTTTATGTCCGCAAATTCTGCAATCATACCAACCGTTCTATGAAAGAGATTCTGTACGCGGGACTCGTGGACCTTTCCGCCACCGACCTCTCGAAAGAAGACACCGGAAACATGATCACAAAGGCAATCTCCGATGTCGACGACTGTGCCGAGGGGATGCGCAAATTCACGACCGAGATTTTCGACACCGGCATCGCGCTGACCGGTTATGTGTGCATGCTGCTTTACTATGATTTCCGGCTTGCTCTGCTGTGTCTTGTGTTTCCGCCGGTCTCTTATTTCATCGCGGAGAAAATGAAAGCCGTTGTTCAAAAGGCGCAGTCCCGCTTCAAAACAACGTCCGCCCGCCTCTCCTCCGCCACGCTGGACCGTGTCAGCGCGGCTCTGACTTACCGCGTTTTCGGCGTCGAGCCTTTGCGGGACAAGGCCTATGAAGCCTGCCTTAACGACTATGAGCGTGACTCGGCCGCGGCCGGCGTCTTTGTCTCCGCGATGCCGCCGCTCTATCAGATCATTTCGATGTTCAGCTCGGTACTGATTCTGTATTTCGGTTCCCGGAATGTCCTTGGGGACGGATACGCGGCCTGGGATATTGCCGCTTTCACAACGTTTATGTCCTGTTACGCGAAGCTTTCTCTCAAATCGTCCAAAGCGGCCAAGCTTTTCAACAGCGTGCAGAAGGCGCAGGTTTCGTGGCGTCGTATCCGCCCGCTGATGCAGCGCGCGGCGCGGCAGAGCGCGGTGGCAGGCTGCACCGCGAACAGCGCTGCGGCGCCTGCCGCCGGCAGCCTCTGCCTTTGCGTGCGCGGCCTCTCGTTCTCCTACGACGGGAGCAGCCGGATTTTCAAAGGAATCAGCTTCGACGCACAGGCTGGTGAAATTATCGGCGTGACCGGTCCTGTCGCCTGCGGCAAATCAACATTCGGAAAAGTATTTCTGTGCGAACACCCTTATGAAGGCTCCATTCAGATAAACGGGCAGGAACTCTCTTCTCTTCCGCGGGCTGTCCGCAGCACACTCTTCGGGTATCTCGGGCATGATCCGGAGCTGTTGAACGACACCATCGAAAACAATGTTCTCATGGGCCGCCCCGGCAGCGTCTGGCCGTGGCTGCGCGCTGTATGTCTCGATCAGGAAGTCCTTGCGATGCAGCAGAAAGAAAAAACCGTTGTCGGCAGCACCGGCGTCCGTCTCTCCGGCGGGCAGGCGCAGCGGCTTGCTCTTGCGCGGACGCTCGCAGGGCGCCGTCCTGTTTACATTCTCGACGATCCCTTTTCCGCGCTGGACAAAGAGACAGAACAGGAAATTTTCCGTAACATACAGTCCCTGTGCCGGGACAGCATCGTCATTTTGATTTCGCACAGGCTGTATTGTTTTGACCGGACAGCAAAGGTAATCTGGCTGGCCGGTGACGCGGCGCAGGGCAGCAGCGCGCTCATCGGCGCGAATGCCGCGCTTCGAAAACAATGTGAAGAGTACGACAGACTCTGGAGACTGCAGGAAGGAGAGCCCGTCCATGAGCAGCAGTAAAATCATCCGGCTGGCCATCCGGCGGCATCTCTTTCTTGCCGCTCTGATTCTTCTTTCGACCGCCGTATCCGTCATCACCGCGCTGATCCCGCCGGTCATTCTGGGCCGCATTGTGGACCGTCTGAGCCGCTCGCTGGATATCTCTCTGCTGATGATTTTCTCCTATTTCGGCCTGATTCTGATCAGCGGCGTGTTTGAAAGCGGACGCGAGAGCCTGCTGGTCATTTTCGGACAAAAGGTCACGCACACGCTGCGAAGCGCTCTTTGCGCGAAGCTGAAAAGGCTTCCCGCTGATTGTTTTGTCAAAACACAGCCCGGCGTTACCGCCTCCCGCTTCGTCGGCGATGTCGATACGGTGGAAGAGCTTTTTACTTCCGGCATCATCAGCATGTTCGCGGATCTGTGCAAGGTCATCAGTCTGTTTGTCATGATTTCCCTGCGCAGCAAAGGGCTTGCGCTTGTGCTGGTTCTGATCCTGCCGCTCATTTTCATTTTCACGAGGGCTGTGCAGAAACGCATGCTCCGCGCACAGATCGACAACCGCGCGGCGCAGGGACTTGTCACGGCAATGGTTCCCGAAACGATCCACAGCATCCGGACGATTCATACGCTCGGCTGTGAAGGCTTCATGCGGGAGCGCTACAGCCGCGGCGTTCTGCAAAGCTATCAGGCAGTTGAGAAGACCAATTTTTACGATGCGGTCTATTCCCCCGTCATCAACATCATCAGCGCGGCTGTCATCGCCCTCATCTATCTTCTCGCAGCGTCCGGCAGTCATTCTGTACAGGCATTTTTCGGGATGTCAGTCGGCGGCGCCGTAACGATCGTCTCGTGGGTTTCCCAGATCTTCGCGCCGCTTGATTCAATCGGCATGGAAATTCAGACCATCCAGTCCGCGGCTGCAGGCGTCCACCGGATCGACGAGTTTCTTGCGCAGCCCGAGCGTCCCGCAAAGGAGGAGGTGCCGCAGGCGGCGGCCGGGACTGCGGAAAACGCAGGCGTGACCGACGCAGGCATGGCGCGCGCAGCCACAGGCGCCGCAGCCACAGGCGCCGCCGCGGCAGAAATGCCCGCTCCGGAAGCAGACGCGGGCGCCGGCAAGAATACGGCCGCCATCCTGCTCTCCCACGTAACCTTCCGCTACGCGGACGGAGAGGATGTCCTGCGTGATCTGTCGCTTCGCGTGAACAAAGGCGAGCGGGTCTATCTCTCCGGCAGAACCGGCGCCGGAAAATCGACGATTTTCAAACTGATACTGGGACTGTACCCTGCGAATGAGGGGCAGGTACTTGTAAACGGACAGGATGCGTACAGGATACCGGACAGCGCGCACCGGAAGATTTTCGGATATGTCGAACAGAGCTTTCGTATGGTTCCCGGAAATATCCGGGATCAGATTACGCTGTTTGATCCGTCCGTTACGCAGGAAATGGTCTGCGCCGCTGCAGAGACCGTAGGACTGGACTCTGTCATTGAAAAGCTGGAAAAGGGATATGATACACCCTGCAGAGAAGATCTGTTTTCGCAGGGGCAGTGGCAGCTGCTTTCGATCGCACGCGCGGTCGCGGCAGACCCGGAAATTCTGCTGCTCGATGAGATCACCGCAAATCTTGACGCCGAAACAGAGCTTACGGTCCTGCACGCGCTTTCAAGAGCTGCCGCGAACAGGACCGTACTGTCGATTTCCCACAGGCTCTATGAAGAAGAAGGGAACAGGGAAATCAGGATCAGCTGAATGCCTCGGAACGCGTCTGTCTGCTTTATCATGATTCCTCCGTTACCTTTTTGGTGTCCGGCGCGCTGTCATGGACACCGGTGATCGAAAAAACAACCTACTCCGCGATATTCGTCGCATGATCGGCGATTCTCTCGAGATATTTCGCGACCATGATCACGTCAATTGCGTGCTGTGCCGAAGTGAGATCTCTGCCCGAGCTTTGCGCGATGCGCTCAATCAGCTCCTTTTTTACGGATTCAAACAAAAGGTCAACTACATCGTCGTTGGCTTCCACACGGCCTGCCAGCTCCATGTCCCGATTGACATAAGCGGAGACACTGTCTGACACCATGCGCTGGGCTTCCCTGCTCATTTCCCCGATTTTCGGGAAGTCTGTCGTCTCCGAGATTTTTGCGGAGATGATGATTTCCGCGATATCCGATGTCTGGTCGCCGATGCGCTCCATATCCGTAATCATTTTCAAGGCGGCGGAAATCTGCCGCAGGTCTCTCGCCACCGGCTGCTGCTGCAGCAGGAGCTTGAGACACAGCCGCTCGATATCCCGTTCGGACTGGTCGATCTCCGCGTCTTTTTCGATGACAAGCTTTGCCTTTTCCATGTCGCCGTCCTGCAGCGCCTTTGTCGCGTTCTCAATCGCTGTTTCGCAAAGCTGTCCCATCTGCGTCAGCTGCTCATTCAGCGAAACAAGTTCTCTGTCAAATCTGTTGCGCATTTTATACTTCCTCCTGCCCGTGATCAGCCGAATCTTCCTGTAATATAATCCTCGGTTCGCTTGTCCGCCGGAATCGAGAAGAGTCTTTCCGTATTGTTGTACTCAATTAACTCACCAAGAAGGAAGAAGGCGGTGTTGTCCGAGATACGGCTTGCCTGCTGCATGTTGTGAGTGACAATGACAATCGTATATTTGTCCTTAAGGTCGATTGCGAGATCTTCGATACGGCTTGTGGAAATCGGATCCAGCGCGGAAGTCGGCTCATCCATCAGAATTACTTCCGGCTCCACCGCAAGCGTTCTCGCGATGCACAGTCTCTGCTGCTGGCCGCCGGAGAGCCCCAGCGCCGATTTGTTCAGTCTGTCCTTGAGTTCGTCCCAGATCGCCGCCTGCCGCAGACTCCGCTCAACAATTTCATCCAGTTCCTGTTTTCTGTGGATCCCGTTGATACGGGGACCGTAGGCCACATTTTCATAGATGCTCTTCGGAAACGGGTTCGGCTGCTGGAAAACCATACCAACGCGCTTTCGAAGCTCGATCGCATCCATATCCTTATAGATATCTGTTCCATCCAGGGTGACCTTGCCTTCGATCCGCACTCCCTCTTCGAGATCGTTCATGCGGTTGAGTGTCTTTAAAAATGTGGACTTGCCGCAGCCCGACGGCCCGATGAGCGCGGTGATTTCGTGCTCGGGAATATCGAGGGTGATGTTTTTCAGCGCGTGAAATTCACCATAATACAAATTCAGGGCATTGATGCTGAATTTACTGCTCATGCTTTCTCTCCCATCTGTTTCTTACCGTATCTTCCTGCCAGATATCTCGCCGTCATTGAAAAAGCAAGAACAATGATGACAAGCACCGCAGCTGAAAAGTTCGCGATTTTCTCCGAATTCGGATTCAGCGCTCCTTCTGTCCGCATAACCCAGATATGCAGCGCCAGCGTTTCACCGGGACGGAACGGATTCAAAGGACAGGTGACCGAAGAAAGATTCCAGTTATTCCACACGATTCTGGTGCTCTGTCCTGCTGTATACAAAAGCGCGGCGGCCTCGCCGAAGCCTCTTCCTGCTGCGAGGATGACGCCGGTGACAATCCGGGGCGTGCAGGCGGGAAGCAGGACCTTTACAATCGTTACCCAGTGTGTAGCGCCAAGCGCCATACTGCCCGCCTTGTAACTCTTCGGAAGGGAACGCATCGCATCCTCGGTTGTCGTTGTGACAGACGGAAGACTCAGAATCGAAACCGCGAGCGCGCCGGCAAACAGGTTCCATCTGGCGCCGGTCATCAGAATAAAGACCAGATAGCCGAACAAACCGATGACGATCGAAGGGAGCGAGGAGAGCGACTCAATGCAGACACGGATGAATCTCGTGAGTTTCGTGTCGCCCGCGTATTCCGCCATGTAAATGCCAGCGAGCACGCCCAGAGGAACGCTGATGAGAAGCGCCCAGAATACCAGATAGACGGTGTTGAAAAGCTGATTGCCGATTCCCTTGGACGTGAAACTTAAAAGTCCCGGGTAGTAACTCATCAGGCCGTGTATGATAATATATCCCGCCAAAACAATGATGAGCCCCAGAAAAAATCCTCCGATACCCGTAAAAACACCGGTCATCAGCGCGTTGATTCTCTTGGCCCTCTGAATTCTGTGCCTTAGCTTTTCACTCATTCTTTTCTTTCCTTTCCAAGCGCGTGAATCAGCACGATGAAGATCATGGAAATCACATACAGAAGAAGCGCCATGGTCCAGAGCGCCATGTTCTGTTCTCCGCCGCTCGCCGAGTTGCCCATATCCGCCGCGATCGCCGCGGTCAGATTGTTGGTCGGAGAGAGGATGTTTTTCGGAAATGCGCGTGTTTTGCCGATAACCATCGCAACCGCGAGCGCTTCGCCGAACGCTCGCGAAAGTCCCAGAATGACGCCGGTCAGAATGCCTGTCTTCGCGGCCGGCAGAACGATCTTGTAAATTGTCTGCCATCTGGTGGAGCCGAGTCCGTAGGCGGCCTTCCTGTAATAATCGGGAACGCTGCGGATCGAGTCCGCCGCGACCGTTGTGATCGTCGGGAAGATCATGACTGCGAGAACGATACCCGCCGCCAGAACGCTGTAACCGCCCATCTTTGCGTGAAAAACATCACGAATGAACGGAACCAGAATCGTAAGGCCGATCCAGCCGTAGACAACCGAAGGAATTCCGACGAAAATCTCGACTGCCGGCTGCAGAAGCCGTGTGCCCCATTTGGGTGAGATTTCGGTCATGAAAACAGCGGCGCCGATCGCAAACGGTGTTGCGATCAGAAGTGCGAGTCCGCAGGTCATGAGCGATCCCGCGATATAAACCGCACTGCCGACGCTTCCGCCGCCCTCGGTCGCATTGTCCATCGGACTCCAGTCCGATGAAAACAAGAATTCAAACAGGCTGTGATGAAATTTATAGAAGGTTCCTGTCCCCTGATAGATCAGGAATGCGCCGATGGCCAGCGTGATTGCGATGATCAGAAGGCCGCATATCGTAACGAGTCCTCTGCCCGCATATTCTTTTCGAAACCTCTCTGACACAGTGCGTGCTCCTTTCTGATGAAGCCCGGCGCACTTTTTGTGTGCGCCGGGCTTTCTGTTTTATCGCTGTGCTTGCTGTCCGCTTAGTTGCTCTTGTGGCTGTTTACTGCATCCTCGGACATCTTGGAAGCTACACCGTATCCCATCGACTCAACCGAATCCGCGAACTTGTCGCCTGTGATGTAGTCAATGAAGGCTTTCGCAGCATCGCTGCCCTCGCCGTTCGTGTACATGTGCTCGTAGCCCCAGACCTTGTATGTTCCGTTATAAGTATTCTCAAGAGAAGGCTCTACATCATCAATCGAAACCGCCTGCACATCCGCGTTGTTTACGAGGTAGGAAAGAGCGACATATCCGATTGCACCCTTGTTCTGCTCTACGGTCTGCAGAAGTGTGCCGGAATCATCGGTTTCCAGTGCCTCGTTGGAAGCTTCCTCTGCTCCGTTCAGTGCCCATGTCTTGAACAGTGCCCTTGTTCCGGAGGAGCTGGGACGGGTTACAAGAACGATCGCTTCATCAGGGCCGCCGACTTCTTTCCAGTTTGTTGTTTTGCCGGTAAAGATCGAAACCAGCTGGTCTGTCGTCAGATTTGTAACGCCGAGGTCCTTGTTGACAACCGGTGCCATCGTGATTGTCGCCACTTCATGGTCAACAAGCTTTGCCGCCGCGTCCGCGTCGAGCTTTTCCTCCGCAAAAACATCCGAGTTGCCGATATCAATCGATCCGTCCGCTACCTGTTTGAGGCCTTCGCCGGAACCACCGCCGTTTACTGTAACAGTGCAGTCCGGATTCGTGTCCATAAACTTCTCTGCCGCTGCCTGTACAAGAGGAAGCAGAGCCGAAGAACCTGCTGCCGTAACTTCGCCGGAAACCTGCGTTGCTTCATCCGCGGAAGCGCTTTCCGCCTGCGCTGCTGCCTCTGTGTCCGCAGCCTGCGTATCTGCGGCCTGTGTGTCTGCCGCCTGTGTGTCTGCCGCAGCCTGCGTAGCAGCTGTCGAAGCCGCCTTGTCCGCGCTTCCCGAGGCGCCGCAGCCCGCAAGAAGGGAAGCCGTCATAACGATTGCCGATACAATAGCCAATGATTTCTTTTTCATAATAAAAATCGCTCCTTTACTGTTGCTGTATCTTTCAACACAAACAATCGTAAAGGAGCAATGTAAAATCTGATTACACAGTTCTGTTATGATATTGTCATATCTATGTTAAGCAAACCGAAAACGGTGCAGAATTCTGTCCCGCGGGGCAGACGGACGCTCCGGGCTTTTCACGCCCGGAGCGCCCGATACTCCGTTTCAGCGTCCTCTCGGCGGCCCGGCGTTCAGTTCTTGGAGAAGTTGAACGCTTTCTTTCCGGGATAAACCGCCGCGTTGCCAAGCTCTTCCTCGATGCGCAGCAGCTGGTTGTACTTTGCGACACGCTCGGATCTCGAAGGCGCGCCGGTCTTGATCTCTCCCGCGTTCAGCGCAACGGCAAGATCCGCAATTGTCGTGTCTTCCGTCTCGCCGGATCTGTGCGAAACAATCGCGCGCATGCCCGCGTTCTGCGCCATCTTGATGGCATCAAGCGTTTCACTGACGGAGCCGATCTGATTCAGCTTGATCAGGATTGCGTTGCCGGCGCCCAGGGAAATACCCTTGGCAAGCCGCTCCGTGTTCGTAACGAACAGATCGTCGCCGACAAGCTGCACTTTGTGGCCCAGCTCTCTGGTCATCTTCTGCCAGCCTTCCCAGTCTTCTTCGTCAAGACCGTCCTCGATCGAATAGATCGGATATTTCTCGATAAGGCTCTTCCAGTGCGCAATCAGCTCATCCGAAGTGAAATCTCTGCCGGACTTGGGCTGATGATAGAAGCCCTTGCCTTTCTCGCTTTTCCATTCAGAGGATGCTGCATCCATCGCAAGGACAAAATCCTTGCCGGGTTCATAGCCAGCGTTCCGGATCGCCTGCAGGATATGCTCGATTGTATCTTCATCGCCTGCAAGATCCGGCGCAAAGCCGCCTTCGTCTCCGACTGCCGTTGTTTTGCCTTCCGATTTCAGAAGCTTCTGCAGCGCGTGGAAAACTTCGGTCGACCAGCGAAGGCCTTCCCGGAATGTCGGTGCGCCGGCCGGCATAATCATGAATTCCTGTGTGTCAACGGAATTCGTCGCGTGCGCGCCGCCGTTCAGAATATTCATCATCGGGACCGGAAGCGTATTCGCGTTCACGCCGCCGAAGAACCGGTACAGCGGCAGATCCAGCGACTTCGCGGCCGCGTTTGCCGCCGCGATCGAAACCGCGAGAATGGCATTGGCGCCGAGGACCGACTTGTCCTTCGTGCCGTCCAGCTCGCGCATGATTCTGTCGACTTCGTAGATGTCCGAAGCATCCACGCCTGCAAGTGCGGGCGCGATCTTCTCATTGATATTTGCGACAGCCTTGGAGACACCCTTGCCTCCGAATTTTGTTTTGTCGCCGTCCCGCAGCTCGAGGGCTTCGAATTCACCGGTTGAAGCACCGGAAGGGGACGCGCCTCTGCCGACCGTGCCGTCCGCAAGAGTCACTTCCGCCTCTACCGTGGGATTTCCTCTCGAATCAATGATTTCCCTGCCGTAAACTTTCTCGATTTCAAGGTATTCTCTCATGTCGTTCCTCCTTTGCTAAAAGTGAACTGCTTACTTCTCCAGCTGCAGCAGAAGAGCCATCTTGAACTTGTGGTCCGCTGTCACGGAATGCCTTCCCTGCTTGTCGAACTTGAAATTCTCACCGGCGTGAATGCGGTGCTCCTTGCCTTCATAACCGATGACCGCTTCGCCGTCGAGCGCGAAGATCAGTGCTTCTCCGGGCGCCGCGTGTTCCGCAAGTCCCGTGCCTTCGTCAAAACACATTATAACAAACTTTAAATCCGGTTCGTTAATCAGATCCATATTTACGATCTTGCCTTCCTGATAAGGAAGAAGATCCTTCAGCGCAAAAACATTACCGGCCTTCAACACCTTATTCATCCTTGTATCCTCCCTGAGTGAAATTTCCGTATAGACGCTGTCCGTGTCCGCCTGAATTCCTACCGGCACGTTCACCGGCGTGATGTACATCTGTCCCTGTTCGAGCGGCTGCACGGTGGCTGCCGCCTGATCCGTCCCGCTCTCCTTCTGCAGCGGCTTTGTAAACGCGCGCATCCTGCCGCCTGCCGCGATCCAGAGCTTGGGATAAGCATAGCTTTCGGCGCTGATGTCCGTTCCTTCCGCGATGGAGAAGTAGGAAATATCTGCCCCTTCTCCGGAGCTTACCGCCTTGCTGATTGTGCAGCCGGGCACCGGCCTGTTCTCATCATAGATCGAAAAAACATTTCCCGCCTTTTCTTTCATCATCCTGTTCACCGCTCTTTCCTGAAATCTCTGTCCGGCATTGTTTTGCCGCATTGCCGTCATTCTGTTGTATTACTGTTTCCCGAAGACGTCTGTGATTACGCCCCGGAGCGTATCGGCCGACTTCCGCAGCTTCTCCTGTTCCTCTCCGGAAAGAGAAATCGGCACGAGCTTCTCGACGCCGTCCGCGCCGACGATCGCGGGCATCGAAAGCGGAAGGCCTTCAATACCGAAAGCGCCTTTCTGCATACTGGAAACCGGAAGAATGGATTTCTCATCCCGCACGATTGCCTCGCAGATTCTGCGCACCGACATCGCGATGCCGTAATAGGTTGCGCCTTTCTTGTTGATGATTTCGTAGGCGCTGTTTTTCACATCTTCCGCGATCGTGCGCATCGCTTCCTCGTGCTTCATGAAGCCGCGCATCTCGCAGAAACGGCTGAGAGGAACGCCGGATACATTCGCGCTGCTCCATGCGGCGATCTCGCTGTCGCCATGCTCGCCGATAATAAAAGCATGTACGGAGCGGCTGTCGACGCCAAGGTGCTCTCCCAGAAGGTACTTGAGCCTTGCGGTATCGAGCACTGTCCCGGAACCGAAAACGCGGTTATCCGGATACCCGCTGAGGGCCTTCGCCGTGTATGTCAGAATGTCGACCGGATTCGCGACGACCAGCATGATCGCATCCTTATTATATTTCGCGATCTCGGGAATCACCTGCCGGAAGATGCCGACATTCTTCTTTACAAGATCAAGTCTTGTCTCTCCGGGCTTCTGGCCGGCGCCTGCCGTCACAATGATGACGCCCGCGTCGCCGATGTCTTCGTAGCCGCCGGCGTAAATCTTCATCGGCTTGGCAAACGGAAGTCCGTGGCTGATATCAAGGGCCTCCCCTTCTGCCTTGTCTTTGTTGGCATCAATCAGTACCAGCTCGGAAAAGAGTCCGCTCTCCATCAGGGCGAACGCCGAAGCCGATCCGACGAAACCACATCCTATGATTGCTGCTTTTCTGCTGTTCAAACCATTTGCCATTGTTGCCGCCTCCGTTTCTCTCTTACTTTATCTAGTTACATAGTAGGTTTTATCCATGAAAGTGACTGTAACCTGTGTTACGCAGAAACGAGTTTTAGAATCTTTTAAGTTTTACTCTCTAACGGTGAACCGGGGTACCGCATTGCGATTGCCGCAAGCTTTGCTGCAGAGCGACTGCTGATAGTTTGCCGCATTGTAATTGACAGTGCAAGAACGAGTAGTATCATGGTGGAAAAAGTCCAGAAGCTTTCCATCTGTTTGTGGAAATGAAGCCGGAGAATGCCGGCAAATATGCCAATGATATTGCGGCTAACCAAGGAGATTACAATAAATGAGTGACGAACTCCATAATCGTGACCTGCACGCGAAAGATAGCCATGACCTGCACAGCGAAGACGGGCGTGATCTGCATAACGAAGACGGCATCTGCAATGCCGGTTCTGCATCTGCCGGCGATTGTCTGTTTACCGTACGCCCGGAAATCACGTTTAAAGATTATTTGGCTGCGAACCGTCTTGTGAACAGGCGGCTCATTCTTGAGGCAGGGCTTTATCTGTCTGCTCTGCTGCTTCTGCTGGGCGGTGTCATGCTGCTGTTCCATGCAAAAGTTCCCGGACTTTTCCTGTGTGCAGCGGCCGCGCTCTTTCCTCTTCTTATGCGCCTTTCATGGCTTTTTCTGATTCGCAAGGGCTATCAGAAAAACTTATCGCAGTTTGCGGAAGCGCCGCAGTATACCTTCTATTCCGATCACTTTGAAAGTCTCCGTGCGTCCGGCTCCGTAAGTTATTCGTATAAAGATCTATGCGCGCTCGATTCAAATCAGGACATTGTTGTGCTCGTACTGAAAAGCCGCCGTGTCTGCATTCTGAAACGTGATCCGCAGGTTGAGCCGGAGATTGAGGAACTACTGTCTGTTTTGCGCCCACAGATCGCGTCTGTCTCCTCGAACAAATCTACTTTGCTGCCGCTCATTCTCTTTCTGACCGCTTCCGCTATGATGGCAGTTTTCTCGGGCATCGCGGGGCTGGCACCGGCGGGCTGCATTCTGAAGCCGTGGCTTCACAAGTATGTTCTGGCGGATAGCGCTCTCTTTATCTTTGTCGCAGTTCCCGCTGTGATTCAGCGGGTGCGGGAGTACCGGAGGAAAAAGCGGGCTGGCGAGGCGGCAGCGGCGGAGGATGCGGCCGGCGCAGAAGCCGGAAGTACGCAGGCAGATCAGGCGGCGCCTGCCGGCGCAGGATTCAGTTTATCTGTCCGAAGGCGTCTTGTCCTTTTTGTTGTTCTCTTATTTGGCGCCATAATTGCCCTGACTCTGCTTCGTTCTTCGGACAATTCCATATATCAATGGCTGTTTGCTCCGCAGCAAATCATACAAAATCCGAATGGCACGTATACGCGTGTATTGTTTTACCGTGACGGTGGGAAGAATACTGAAGCCGGCATTTCTTATACACTTTATAAAGACGCCGGAATATTCTATCTGCAGGAGCTTCGTCCGATGTCCGATCTGATGGATACTGATCCCGGAATCAGCCGGGAAGACTGGCTGAAGGCAGAGGCGCAAAAGCAGGCTGCCGCTTACCCTGACACAGGCCGGCAGACTTCCGGTGTGATGTCTGGTAATAGCTCCGGCACTGCGACGGATGCGGCCGGCACTTCGGATACGGCTTTAACCGATGACAATAGCGATGCAGAGCGGACGGCAGATAACAGCAATTCCGGAGAGACGGATGCCGGGTACGACACTGGTGACCCGGAAGAAGCGTTCATAGACAAGGGTTATCAGGCAATCCATGACAAATATTTCCAGTCTGATAATTTTAAGATGGATTACAATGCGAAGGGAAATTCCTATGTCATTCTCAAGAAGGAGTCCGGTTCTCTGACTTACCTGATCTATGACCGCGACTCCGCGAATAATAAGTGCGGCTTGTATGTGTTATTCGAGACGCCGGTAGCTGACGACGGAAGTTACTCTCTCACGGATGCCACCATGCAGGACATGTATGCCTATGATTACAACACCGGGGCGATTGCCGCGAGTGGCAAGAAAGACTGGTCGGATACCGGAAGTGAGGAATTTCAGGAGCTTGCCGGCGAACCGTAGAAATAATTGTGTTGCCGCGGCGGGCTGCTTGCACGCTTGCAACGCTGTGTTGGCGACGAGGCATCCTGCCCTATGCAATAGCGGCATTGCCCCGGAATTTGCCTGGAGAATTCAAGACGTTTGACAAGGCACGGAGCGTATTGCCTAAATTTGGGCCGAATTTAGGCAATACCGCGACGTGTGATAGAAATGTCTTGAAATTTTCATGCAAGAGGATGCAGTGACGGCGTATTGCATGAAAGCCTGGCCGATGTCCGGCCAATGCTCTGCCGATGCCTAGACAAATGCCCGGTGATGCAGCCTCGCTGCCTTGGCTCCTCCGCCCATAGGTGCCGGGTTGTTACCTTCGCTGCGGCGCGGTGGCCGGCTATTCCTCCTATACGAGAAAAATCTTGTTCAGATGACAGGCCAGTAGGCTCTCTTTCTCCGAAATGCGTCTCTATTTGAGGAATTGTCCATCTTCAGGCAGATTTTCATTTGCGGAATGCTTGCGAAACAGCGTCTGCCTGGAAAATTTCCTTCTGTATAACAATTCTGCCATCCAGAGGATACTAAGATTTCTCTTCTCTATCCTGCTTTCATGATAAATTCCTACCGGATCTCGAAAAACAATTACAGAAGGAAGTCTGCGTCCTTCTACAGCTCAAATTTGATGTGTGGATGGCTGTTAGCATGAATATATGATAGTCCCTGGCACTAATTTTCTTCTCACAGAAGGAATTTGCGTCGCCATGCCGGAATGCACATCAGTCTCTGCCACCAATTTTCACCCTACAGATGGAATTCGAGCACAGAACAAGCTACTTCCATACTTGATTTAGCTACCATGCCACCAACGGCGATAGCATAGTGCTCTGCCTCGCAGCTTCAGACCCTCCGCCCGCAGGCGCCCGCACCACGCACCCCACATATCTCCCCGCCCCTCCAAACTCAAAGGGGAGCCCCGTCTCCGGGGCTCCCCTTTGTTCTCGCCGGATCATCTCCGGTTTGTGTTATTTCCAGAATTACTTATTCTCTTCATCCGCCTTGCGCGCTTCCGAAGCTGCCTGTGCCGTCGAAGCATCAGCCGCAGCTTCTGCTGTGGTTTCTGCTGCCGGTGCCGCCGCTGCAGCCGCAGCCTGCTCAGCCTTGAACGCCGCGGAATCCTTCTTGTATCTGCGAAGCGCGAGTACAAGCTTGAGTACCAGCAGCGCGCCGATCACGATATCCGCGATGATCATAATGATCTTCCATACGGGCATACCCATATTGAGATTTGCGGGATCGTATGCGCGGCTGTTAACTACAACATAAAGAATGTTCTTTGTTGCGGTTCTCATAGCCTGCTGCGCGCCGTTCGTGTCGCGGAACTGCACGTTGTTGGTCTGTGTCGGATAGTTAACCAGCATCAGATCCGTGCCGTTGCGGATCGCCTGATCGGAGCTCATGTATCCGTATACGCCGAAGTAGTCGGTTTCTACAAATCCGTCAAATCCCCACTCATCGCGAAGCACATTCTCAAGCAGCGACTTGCTGCCGCCTGCCCAGCGGTTTCCGATGTAGTTGAAGGAGCTCATGGCTGCCTGCGCGTGTCCTTCCTTTACGGACATTTCGAAAGGCTTGAGATAAATCTCACGGATTGCCTGCTCGTCAGCCCATGTGCAGAGCATATCGCAGCGGTTGCCTTCCTGATCGTTTAAAGCGAAATGCTTCATGTAGGAGTATACGCCGTTCTCTGCCGCGCCTTTGATTGCGTCTGCCGCAATCGCGCCGGAAAGGAAGCCGTCTTCCGAATAATACTCGAAGTTCCGTCCCGCAAAAGCAGTTCTGTGGATGTTCATCGCCGGAGCGTACCAGCCGGATACATCCATTTCATTCGCCATCTTGCCGATGGAATCGCCGAAAGCGTGTGCCAGATCCGTATTCCATGTTGCCGCGATAACAACGCCTACCGGGAAGCCGATCGAGCCGACCTTCGTGAAGTTGTTGTTGATCGAAGCGGGGCCATCGCAGTCATTCGTGCGTACTTTGCCGATCGCGTCAACGCTGTTCGTCTGATAGCCGCCAAGAGAAATGATCGCGTTCATTTCATCCAGCGTAAGCTGATCCATGAACTGATCCCACTTCGGATCGTCTTTCTCAAGACCGCGCATGTCTTTGAGCTTGAGGCCGTTCTTTGCGCCGGTTGTGATTGCCGCAGCATCCGGATCTTCATCCTGCGCCGTAACTTCTGCCGTCAGGTAATTGCTGATGTTATAGAAGGTCTTCTTCTGGTCTTCGGGCATCTCGAAGTTTGTAGGAGCTGCCGTTGCTTCCTCATAGTTCGCGAAGCCGTCTTTTCTCGAAAGGTAAGTAAGGTCGCCTTCCGCGTAATCGAACTGGTTGGTTGCGGTTACTTTATCGGAGGAACGCTTGTTGTCTCCGTCGTACGTTACCGTTGTCTTAACCTTATAGGTCTTCGAATCAATAACGTTATGAGAATCCCTGTTGATCGAAAGGACATAATCACCTGCTTCGAGGACATATGCCTTCGCGTTCTGATAATCATAAGAAGCAAGGTCTTCCACATTGATGCTGATTGTCAGCTTCTGGGATGCGCCGGGATCGAGCAGGTCTGTTTTGTCGAATGCCACGAGGTTCGCGGAAGCCTTTTCAATGCCGCCGTTCTTGTACGGAGGATTGTCATAAACTTCTACGACGTCCTTGCCGGCAACATCGCCTGTGTTCGTAACTGTTACATCGAAGGAAAGAACGCCGTCCTTCTCGGTGATATCGCCCATCTTCTGATCGAAGGTCGTGTAGGAAAGACCATAGCCGAACGGATACTGCACAACATCGTCATACTTGATGAGGCCTTCCTGCGCTGCTGTCTCGTAGAACTTGTATCCTACATAGATACCTTCCGTATAGTTGATGAAGCTCGGAACTGCCAGTGTATCTTCGCCTGTCGCGAACGACTTTCCGGGAACATTGAACTCATCCATGTTGGTGTAGTTGAAGTCGCCGAAGTTGTTCCACCAGGGTGTCTTTGTAAGATCATAAACATAGGTGTCGATCGTTCTCGCGGACGGGTTTACTTCGCCGGTAACGATTTTGCCAAGGGCTGTCATGCCGACATGTCCCATGCCTGCTGCCCAGAGCACGGACTTGATCTGCGGATGATCTTTTACGAAGCCAAGTTCGAAAGCATTGGCGCCGTTATAAACGAGGATAACCTTGTCAAAGTTCTTGCAGACAAGATCGACCATCTCTTTTTCACGGTTGTCCAGCTCAAGGTACGTATCGCCCTTGTTCCAGTCATTGCCGTCATTGAGTGTATCGTCGTAGGTTGCTGCCCTGTAGGTTGTGCCGTCACTGTAAGAGCCGTCCACAACCGCTGTCATGTCATTCGGAAGATCCGCGCCTTCGCCGCCGGATCTGGAGATAACGATCATCGCGGTGTCGGAAAAGCTCTTCGCGTTCTTCATAAGATCATCGGAATACCTGGAAACGTTCGGTTCCGGCAGGGTCCAGTCCTGTGCCCACATGCCTACGACCGGACGGTCTGCTTTATAATCCGTGTAGAACTTGGTCAGCTCTTCGTTGGTTTCAATGCCTGCGTCTTTCAGACTCTGCAGAATGCCGACCGTAGCGTACGCATCGTTCAGAGAGCCGGAGCCTGCGCCGCCGAGGATCGGATTGATCGAAGCCCAGCCGAATACGTTCAGCTTGCTGCCGGACGCAAGAGGAAGCTGCTTGTCATCATTCTGCAGAAGAGCGATACCCTCCTCGCCGATCTGTACCGCCAGATCCTGCGCGGACTTGGAAGTATCCTCCGTAATAGTTCCTCTGCCGGTCACGAGCGAAAGCATCGTGCTCATAGGACCTGTGCAGATCATATTGATCGTGGTTACGATCGCGACAAGAGCCGCGGTCCAGGTAATGCTGCGCGTCAGCTTCTTCTTCGGCTTCTGCATCTTGATCACGGCGATGCTGATAATGATCGCCAGAGCAAGGATGACACCGATGGCAATCAGATGCGGACGCATGGACGTCAATACTTTTATGACGTCATCCCAGTTAATTGCTAACATTGTTTCTTCCTCCCCTTTTCCTTTACTGCTTCGGCTTATCCGAAGGCATGATCCAGAACTTTAGCAGCGGGAAGCTGACGACAACCGCAAGCAGCGTATTGACGACCGAAGCGATCGTTGCCGCAAGGCCGGAGCCAAGTCCCAGTGTGTTAATGCAGAAGTTCGTTACGTATCCGGGCAGCACCAGATTGACGACAACGATCAGAACTGCAAGAACGGCATATTTAGGTGCGGATTTTCCGAAATCGGCATTCGATTTGAAAACCCAGTTCTTCTGGACGAAGAAGTTGACGACCTGCGCCATGACTTCCGCGACCAGGAATGTCAGAAAGCCACCGAGTCCGTGGGAGCCTTCCGTTGTATAATCGAAAATCGCCAGCTTGAACGGCGATGTCAGCTGCATGGCTGATACAAAAAGCGCTGTGCCGACCCATGTCAGGACGAAACGGGTGATCGTCGAAATGTTCGAGAGAAGATTGAACATAATGAACTGCCAGAGGTCTGGATGTTCCTTCGTGAAATTCTTAAGCATTTATTTGTCCTCCTTACCGCTGATCTTGCGCAGGTATTTCCTGTTCTCGCTGCTATTTTTGAAAAATCCTCCGATTACACCGCCAAGTCCCCGGAAGAAATGGCCGTTTACCATGAGGACAATGCTCTCCACCATGGACATCGAAACCATGCCGCCTGTCATCTTCGCGATCGCCCGAAACGGCATGTTGTACTGGAACATGGTGTTCAGATCCGGCACGCCGCCGGCTTCCTGCGATTTCCTGAGCTTGTTGTCAAGCACCTTGTAGATCTTCCTCGCAAGGCCGCTCTTCGCGTAATACATCTGGCAGAGCGCGTCGTTGATGCCGATACTGTCATGATTCCATGCGCCGGAAGGAACCGCATGTCCTAAAATCTGTGCAAACTCCGCGTCGCTGATCTTGGAAACATCCGCCGTATAGTAAGGAACAATCTTGTCCGCATCGTACGGAAGCTCCCGCATTGTTCCCTCCTTCACAAGATCCGCGCTTAATAGGATCTGCCTTGAATTGCAGCCGATGCTGATCATGTATGTTCCGCCCTCGATTTCCCAGCGGTTTGTGCGGATGTTCCAGAAGCGGAATGTTTTGTCGTCAAACGGGATCGTAACCGTCTTCTCTTCGCCGGCTTTAAGGAACACCTTGCGGAAGCCCTTGAGCTCTCTCTTTGCCCGGAAAACTCTCGCGTCCCGCATGCCGACATAGAGCTGCGCGACCTCGGCGCCGTCGTATCTGCCGGTGTTTTTCAGCTTGAAAGTCACGCCCTGATCCGTAACCGCAAGATCCGTATAACGGAATGTCGTATACGAAAGGCCGAAGCCGAACGGATAAACCACCGGAACGTCCGCGCTCTCATAGTAGCGGTAGCCGACATAAATGGCCTCGCGGTACTCGGAGCTGCGCTCGACGGCCGGATAATACGGGTACGAAGGTGTATCCTCGTACTTCTTGAGGATGGTCTCGGCAAGCTTTCCGGAAGGATTGATCTTTCCGGTCAAAACATCCATGACCGCAGAAGCCCCCGCCTGCCCCGAAAGGTATCCGTGCAGCAGGCCTTTGAAGTGGTGGTGCCAGGGCATCTCGATCGCGGAGCCCGCGCTGATGATGCCGACCGTGTTCTCATTGACCTTATGAATTTCCTGCATCAGAGCGATCTGATTCTGCGGAATCCGAAGATGTGTTCTGTCAAGTCCTTCGGACTCGGACTGCTCGTTCAGCCCGAAGAAAACCAGTACGACATCCGCGTTTTTCGCAAGCGTAATCGCTTCCTGCGTCATGTTGATGTCTTCGGTGCCGTCGCGCTTATAGCCTCTTGCCATCCCCGCGATCTGCAGATCGTAATTTCCGATCACTTCCTTGATGGACTCCACATGCGTCGCGTTGACCATGGAAGACCCGGCGCCCTGATATCTGGGCTCAAAAGCGAAATCACCGATCACCGCGACTCTTGTGCCGCTGGCAAGCGGAAGAATCTTGTCTTCATTTTTCAGAAGGACAATGCTCTCCTGCGCGGCGCGCCTTGCGAGCTCGTGATTGCCCTTGTGCAGCGCCTCCTTATCGAGAGACGCCCGTTTCTCTTTATTAAATTTATCTGCGTTTTCCGAAAGCCGGATCACAACGTCCAGCAGCTCATCAACGCGATCGTCGATGTCACTTTGCGAAATCTTTCCGGATTTCACAGCGGCGAGAAGCTCCCGCGCAGAATCAAGGCCCGGATTGGGCATTTCCAGATTCGAGCCGTTCTTAACGCCTAGCGCGTGGTCGTTCGAAGCGCCCCAGTCCGTTACCACATAGCCGTCAAATCCCCACTCTTTCCGGAGGATGTCCATCAGAAGATGCCGGTTTTCGTTCGCGTATACACCATTTACCTCGTTGTAGCTGGACATCACGGACATCGGATGGCTTTCCTTCACCGCGATCTCGAACGCTGTCAGATAAATCTCCCGAAGCGTTCGTTCATCCAGAACAGAATTCATCGCCATACGGCGAGTCTCCTGCGAATTCACTGCAAAGTGTTTGCAGCAGGCGGAAACGCCTTCCGACTGGATGCCGCGGATTTCGGCCGCTGCCATTTTGCCGGTCAGATACGGATCTTCCGAGAAATACTCGAAGTTTCTTCCGCACAGAGGGTTGCGCTTGATGTTCATTCCGGGGCCCAGAAGCACATTGACACCTTCGGCCATGGCCTCTTTTCCAAGCCCCTCTCCGACCTGCTGTGCGAGGTCTTCATCCCAGCTGTTGCAGACCGTCGCAGAGGAGGGAAAACAAGTCGCAGGTACCGACGGATTCAGCCCCAGATGATCGCCTTCACCTGCCTGCTTGCGGATGCCGCTCGGACCGTCCGACATAAAAATCGAAGGAATCCCCAGCCGGTCAAAGTTCCAGGACTCCCATTCATTCTTTCCCGATAGAAACGCTGCTTTTTCTTCGGCAGTCATTCTGCTGATGATATCCGCATGCTTCATATACGTCTCCTCACTCGCCGTTCCGTGCAAAAAACACATAACTCTCAGGTTTCATCGTGCAGTATAAACAAAAAATATCCCTTGGAACCATACATGACACGAACAGTACGATTTCTGTCATGAATGGTTTCAAGGGATATCCGTCTTCCCGTAAATCTTATTCCTGCGCGGCCTCCGGTACCGGAATCAGCAGCTTCATTTCGAAGAAGTTGTTTTGCAGGGCAAAACTGACACTGCCGCCATATTTCTGCGCCGTATAAGAGATGCTCTTGACGCCGAAGCCGTGATTTTCCCTGTCCTGCTTACTGGTCACCGGCTGTCCGCCGCGGAAGCGCACCTCGTGATCGCAGTAATCGTCCACCTCGATGTAGACGAACTTTTTTCTCGGCGCAATCGTCATGTGAATCAGCCGTTTTTCCGGATCCTCCTGCGTAACCACGCTCTCGATCGCGTTGTCGAGCGCGTTTCCGAAGATCGTGCAGATATCCGTCACATGCATGAAATCCAGCAGCTTTCCGTCGGCGACGCAGGTGAACTTGATCTTGTTGTTGCGAATAAGCGGCATTTTCTGGTCGAGGATGCCGTCCAGAACCCGGTTTCCCGTCTGCGTCTCCGGCTTGTAAGCCTGCAGCTCCTTGCTCATCGCGTCGATCCACGCAGCCCGTTTCTCGGGATCGGCTTCGGCGCGCAGGCCTGCCAGCTGGTGCTTCAAATCATGATATTTGTAATTGATCAAATCAATGCTCTCCTGATAGTTGCGGTAATGTTCGTACTGGGCTTTGAGCATCGCGTTGATGTTCATCAGTTCCTTTTCCGCCGCTGTTTCGTATACATGACTTTGATACGCAAAAACAAACGCGAGCCCGGTCAGATCCACGAGCGTTCGGATATTGAAAATATCCGGACGGAAGTTCCCGCTGAACGGCGTCTGGATATCAAGGAATGACAGATTGCTCGCAAAGAAGGAGAGCAGCACTATCAGCATGGTCATCACAAGATCCTGCGGTCCGATCTCGATCAGAAAGTCTCCCTGATGCATCTGCTTCTCGAAAAGGAAGGCGATATAGGAAACAAGAAGATAAATCACAGGAACAAATACAGCTCCCGCAGCGCGCGGAAGCCCCGAAACTTCTCGGAAGAAGCAGTCGATCTGCCATTCCAGCGACGCCATGAATTCCGCGATCAGAAGCGCTTTCAGCATCGTGTAGACGATGCCCCGGGAATCGCCCTCGAGCATGTAGCGCAGGTACAGAAGCATCAGTCCCATCGCCGCGAACATACAGGGAATCCAGAAAACGTCCGGAACATCATCAGTCAGGATCAGCCAGAAGGCATCCGCTGCAAAAAAAAGTGCTGTCGCCGCGATAAACACAAGCGGCTTCCTTTTCTTTCTCGGCAGAACCACGCAGTATAAAAGACAGGCCGCGCACTCGGCGATCGCCGTATATAATCTCGGTATATCGGTATAGATTTCTGCCGAATTCATGGGATTGTTCCTCCGGTAATGTTTTGCATTGATTCATCCCATATGCTGCGCGAGCGCTGTCAGAAATTCGTTCTTTCTGGCCCGCGCGATCAGAAGCTTCTGCCCGTGCACCAGACAGCACCCGTCCTGCACGCCGTCCACCGCATCCAGATTGACGAGATAGCCTTTGTTGCTGCGGAAAAAGCCAACCGGCGCAAGCTCCTCCTCGCGGTCCTGCATCTTTCCGCGCTCCCTGTAGTCTCCGCCTTTTGTGTGGAAAATCAGGTTGTGCCCTTCACTTTCAATATAGTAGATATCTTCTGCGATGATCCGGTATACGCCGGCCGCGCTGTTCACCGTCACAGCATGCACATCATCTTTCGGAAGGCGGTTGATTGCCCGCTGCAGCTTCTGCGCGAACGAGAAATACGAGACCGGCTTCACTATATAATCAAGAGCGTCCACCTGATAGCCCCGGATCGCGTATTGCATCATATTGGTGATAAACATGATGATGACCTTCTGATCGAGCGCTCTGATCTTTTCGGCCGCTGTCATCCCGTCCATGAACTGCATCTGAATGTCCATCAGAATGATGTCATACTCCGGCTTATACGAAACCGCAATATCTTCTCCGTCGCGGAAAAAGGTCAGCCGGATCTGTTCGCCGGTTTCCTTCATGAAGCGGTCCATATATTCTGCCAGCTGGTCCGCGTACAGCTGCTCATCTTCTACAATCGCGATCCGGATCATGCGGTGTCCTCCAGATTTTGCAGTGCCTGGCACTTCTGCCCGGTGCGGGCAGGTGCCTCTGCCCGTTAAATCAATGTCCGCCTGTCAAAACAATGTCTGCTCGTTAATAATCAGATGAAACTCCATCTGCAGATAGGCCGCGGCTCTTCTGCAAAGAAGCATCCGCTCCATGAAGATTTCCAGGAATTCCCCGATTTCTCCGTACTTGGTGTCGATCTCCAGCTTCAGCTTGATCGCCGTATGGCTCTTGTTGATCTTGAGCTGCGACTGCGTGACGGAATAATTGACGCGGTCATGGATATCAAACGAGGCAAAGTCCTCGTTCTGCACGCGGCTCCTTCGGACATCCGACTTGTCCGCCAGAATCAGAGCCGCCGAAATCCGGCTGACCGGAACGCCCGTACCCTCGTCATGATTGCCGATCGCGCAGATAATCTTCGCGACATCCTCCGCCGGAACCTGCATGCCGCGCAGAATTTCGAATGCCATCATGGCACCGGACTGGCTGTGATCTTTCCGGTTCACAATATTGCCGATATCGTGCAGCCACGCAGCGGTCAGCGCGAGATCAATTGTATGGTCGGAGTCGCCCAGCTCTTCGAGAATCTCCGCAGTTCGGTCGGCAACAACCTTGACATGTGCCTGCGAGTGCTCTGTGAAACCAAGCGCTTTCATGGCGATGTTCTGCTCGCTGATGTAAACCTTGACATCCGGATCATGTCTGACTTTGTTAAATAAAGGATACCTGCTCTCGTCCATCGTCTCTTCCTTTCGGTTCTATTCACTCTCTGTTCATCTGTCTTATTGTAACACACGGGCAAGAGACGCGGCACCGGATGGATGTTAAGGCCACGTAAAAACAGACGGCTCCCGAAGGAACCGCCCGCTGTAAAACTATTTCTTCAATTTGAATCTCTCCGGAATTTCGGACGGATGGCAGCAGCTGTGTGAAGGGCAGCTGCTGCAGCCACAGCCGCAGGAACCAGCGCCGGTCTTTTTGTCTCTCACAATCTTCCGGATCGCAAGTGTGACAAGACTGACGAGAATGGCAATGATAATTATATTGGCAAGCATAACGCATGACTCCTTTCTTCACTTGTTAGTATAGACTAACTCAGGTGAATCCAAAAGTCAAGCAATTCCGCCCTCCTGGCAGACGCCGCCGTCCTTTTGGAAGGCGCCCGCAATCTCTCTAAAAGCCGCCTTCGTTCCCGCAGGGAGGTGTCAGTCCTCTTTGGAAAGAGATGAGCTCTTGCCCGCCATCTTTGAATACGCGGCAAGAAGGAGTGATCCAAGTACGCCGATAATAATGATATTGCCGAGGAAAGCAAAAATGCCCTGAATAAAGACTTTATTCGCAGGTTCCGCGTATACGAGGATATCGAGCACCGGCGCGCACAGAATCCATGCGAGTGCATTTGCGATTATCTGTACTACGTTGAAGAGCACAATGTTTTTCTTGTCAAAACCGCCCTCGCGAACAGCGAACTTCTTGGCAAATGCGCCGATCGCGATACCGACAACCGCTTCCGGGAATACCCAGCTCCACCATACGCTTCCATAGAACAGTGCATCGCCGAGTGCGTGTCCCAAAAGGCCGATGACCGCGCCGACAAGCGGTCCGAAAATCGCGGACAGGAACGCCAGAACCGCCATACGAGGCTGCAGGGATGTGTTCGGAATTCCGATCGGAATTTGTACTTCTGTCAGCACAACAAACAGCGCGGTGCCGATGCCCATCGCGACGACTTCCTTAATGCCGAATTTCTTGTTCATTTCCTTTACTCCTCTCACTCATAAGATAAGAAACTGTTACATTCCAAAGGATAACATTTTCCGGTACCGGAGGCTACGGATAAATTCAGCGGACTGTCCAATTCTGGCGCGGATTATGGTATGATTTGACTAATGTCAATGTAGTCTCTCAACAGAAAGGCGCACGCTTTGGAACCAATCATCGAGTTCAGCCACTATTCTTTCAGATACCGCTCGCAGAAAGAGCCGACACTCACCGATATCAATCTGAAGATTTATCCCGGTGAAAAAATCCTGATCACCGGCCCTTCGGGCTGCGGAAAATCGACGCTCGCGCACTGTATAAACGCACTGATTCCATGTTCTTTCGCGGGGGAAACGCAGGGGACCCTCCGGGTAGGCGGCCTTGATCCAAAAGAGGCGGGCGTCTTTGGCATGTCGAAGGTTGTCGGCACTGTTTTGCAGGACACAGACGGGCAGTTCATCGGACTGACCGTAGCGGAGGATCTCGCGTTCGCTCTTGAAAATGACGCGGTCGCGCAGGATGAAATGTTCCGTAAGGTGGACCGCGTCGCGGACATTGTCGATATGAAAAACTTTCTCCGCCACTCGCCTTCCGAGCTCTCGGGCGGACAGAAGCAGCGCGTTTCGCTGGGCGGAGTTCTTGTTGACGATGTAAAAGTGCTTCTTTTTGACGAGCCGCTCGCAAACCTTGATCCCGCGACCGGCAAACATACGATTGCCCTCATCGACGACATCCGGAAATCCCAGAATGTGACGGTTGTGATCATCGAGCATCGTGTGGAAGATGTTCTTTATAAAGATGTGGACCGGATCATCGTCATGAGCGAGGGGCGGATCGCCGCGGACATGCGTCCGGACGAACTGCTCTGCACGGACATCCTGCCTTCGCACGGCGTCCGGGAGCCTTTGTATATTGCCGCGCTCAAACACGCCGGCTGTCGCCTCGCACCCGAAGATCATCCGCAGCATATCGAGACGATGCGTGTGGATCGTTATACGCAGCAGGTGCAAAACTGGTTCCACGCGGCTCCCCTGCCTGTCCGGACAAATACAAATCCGGCGGCTCTCGAGCTTCGCGGTATCAGTTTTTCCTATCAGCCGGGCGAGCCTGTGCTGAACGATATCTCGTTCATGATCCGCAAGGGGGAAATGGTCAGTATTGTCGGTAAAAACGGCGCCGGCAAATCCACAACCGCCTCGCTGATCTGTGGTTTTCACAAGCCGGACCGCGGCGAGATTCTTCTGAACGGGCAGGACATTTCCCCTCTTTCCATTAAGGAACGAGGGGAAAAGATCGGTTTTGTCATGCAAAGCCCCAATCAGATGATCAGTAAAGCCATGATTTCCGAGGAAGTAGGTCTCGGGCTTGCTGTCCGCGGCGTACCGCAGTCGGAGATAACAGAGCGTGTGAACGAGACACTCAAAATCTGCGGCCTGTATCCGATGCGGAACTGGCCGGTAAATGCCCTCAGCTTCGGACAGAAAAAGCGCGTTTCCATTGCGTCAATTCTCGTCATGCACCCTGAAATTCTGATTCTGGATGAACCGACGGCCGGTCAGGATTATCGTCATTATACCGGCATCATGGAGTTTTTAAAGCAGCTGAACGAGCAGCTCGGCCTGACCATCCTCATGATCACGCATGACATGCATCTGATGCTCGAATATACCGACAGGGCGATCGTCCTCGCGGACGGTCAGCTGATTATGGATTCCACCCCCGCAAAGGTACTGACCGACGAGAAGGCTGCGGACCGCGCCTATCTTAAAAAGACATCTTTGTATGATCTGGCAGTAAAATGCGGCCTGAAACCGGATGAATTTGCGGAACGTTTCATCGATTACGAACGCGCGGAAGGAGCAGAGAAATGAATCGTCTCCTGTCATTTAAAGAAAAGGACACCTGGATTCACCGTCTGTCCGGTGTCACGAAGCTTTTGTTTTTCCTGCTCTGGTGCATTACAAGCGCGCTGACCTACGATACAAGAGTGCTGATCGCGATGATTATTATCAGTCTTACGATCTTTGTGATCTCGAAAACCGAGTGGAAGCAGGTCAGTACGGTGTTCAAGCTGGTGATGTTTTTCATGGTCCTGAACGTCATCGCGATTTTCATAATGTCTCCGTATCAGGGCTGCGCAATTTACGGGAGCAAAACTATTCTCGCCCCATTCCTCCCCGGCCATGCGCTGACGCGGGAAGAGCTTTTCTATCTGTTTAATGTCGTCATCAAATATTTCACGGTGACGCCGGCGATCTTCATCTTTATGGTGACGACAGATCCTTCGGAATTCGCCGCGTCCATGAACGGCGTCGGTATTCCGTATTCGATTGCGTATTCGGTGGCGATCGCGCTGCGCTATATCCCGGATATTCAGGATGAATATCATAAGATCAAAAACGCACAGGAAGCGCGCGGCATCGAAATGAGTGCAAAGGCGAAGCTCACAGACAGAATCCGGCGTACCTCGAGCATCATCTTTCCGCTATTGTTCTCAACCATGGAGCGGATTGATGTCGTGAGCAATGCCATGGAGCTGCGCGGCTTCGGCAAGAAGAAAAAGAGAACCTGGTACGCGCATAAGGATCTGCGTCTTGCAGATTATCTGGTGATTGTGTTCACGGTTGTGTTCTGCGTGGCAGCGCTGGTGCTGACGTTTGCGGACGGGAACCGGTTCTGGAATCCGTTCGGGTGAGGCTGCGCGCGGTTCTATGATATAGTAATATAAAATTCATTTTTCCGAAGACATACAATAGAGGTCCCGAACTTGAATACCCGCAAACTGACCAGCCGCAAAATATCTGCAGCAATACTCGCTATCGTCATAGCCTTACAGATTCTGCTTGTATTTCATGTGCAGAAAACCGTCGTAAATAACAATGACGGCATCTTCACCTTTACATTGTCGAATACACCTTATAGCTACAACTATATTGATCATATGTACAAGCGTTTTCCTCTTGGTGAGAACGGCTGGCTCTCCGGAGAATTTCTTCGCAGCAATTATATGGTCGAAACTGCTGACAGGTTTGATTATAGTGCTGTCTATTTCCATCAGCGACTGGATAACCACCCTCTCCTGTACTACTCTCTGGTTCACACAATCTGCTCGTTTTTCCCCGAAACCTATTCGGTGCAGTACGCACTTGTAATCAACCTGTTCGGTATGCTCGGGATTGACACTGTCTTGATTCTGCTGTCCCGGAAACTCTATCACGCCGGGGCTTTTGCTCTCATCCCCATCGCCGGTATGTCGCTGATCTCCGCATTTCTCGATCTTTATACGCTGCCGAGAATGTACACCTTGCTTGCGTTCATGACACTCTGGTACCAGTATCTCCAGCTGTCATTCCAGACAAGGAATGTTTTGCGAAAATCCGATTATATTCTGATGACTGTCTGTGTTTTTCTCGGAACGCAGACGCACTATTATTTCTATGTATATGCTTTCTTTGCTTCCCTGATAACTGCAGTCATCCTCATCAGAAAGCACCGGCTTCTGAGACTGATCAATTATATCTGCGCCGGAATCAGCGGTATCTGCATGTCAGTCATCCTGTTCCCCTGGGTCGTCTGGCACATTCTGTACAATCAGATGGACAAACATACCAATGTGCAGGGCTGGTCACTGCAAGGCATGAAAGAATACATTTCTTTTGTCAATAAAGCTGCGTTCAACGGTCATTTTGTAAGAATGCTGATTGTTTTCGGAGTCATCGCAGCAGCAGTGAAGGTTATTGATGTGGCAAAACAGAAAAGCGGTTCACAGTCAATTTCAGAAGCGGGAAGCCGTCTCTGCGCAGATTACCAAAAATATCTCGCCGGAATATTCCTCACCGGAGTTTTATATTCCGTTGTAATCTTTACACTGGATGGCGGTAACTGGTATTACGAAACCGGTATGTATCTGCCATTCCTGATCTGTTTGAGCGCAGTGGCAGCATTTCTTGGACAAAGCGTGTCTGACCGTCTCTTTTTAATGAACAGCGTGGAGGACAAAAAATCCAAGGCATCTCCCGGGGCCAGCACTTTCAATGGCGTGCTTGTTTCTCTCTTTATCATCGTTGTCATCCTAGGGACTTCCTCTGTCCGGGATAATATCTGTTCCCGTTCTGCCGCTTTCCGGCAGTCAGAAGTTTTTCATATGATTCCGGACAGGTATGCTGCCAGTGCCTGCATTTACATAGAAGAAAAGCAGGATAATCTGCTGTCTAATCTTCTGCTGGATGTTTCCCGCTATGCTGAGTTCAAGAAGATCACTGCAGACGACTATCGTTCTCATGGGCTGACAAAGGCAGATATCGCAGGGAAAACAGCTGCCGGTCCCGTCATCCTCTACATCCCCTCGGAGCTATCAGTCAAAGAAATCAAAGGAAAAACCGAACTTCTCGCAGCAGACGGAGCATTTAACATAATACGTTGGGATGCGGAATAAATAAAAAACTGCAGCAATTCATTTCGAATGCTGCAGTCACACTTTTACTGTAAGAGGTATAAGCATGAAAAGTCATGTAGAATCTGATTCAAATACTCTTCAATTCAGTTACCAGGATGTTTTTTATGAGTATCTGCCATATGGGGTAGTGCTCCTGCTCGTCTTTGCCGCAGCCGGAAGTTTTCTTGGCGCGACATATGAAAGCCATCTGCCTCTGGTCGGCGGAAGTGAAAGTCTCCTGCCCGCGAGTATGCAAAATCGCTGGTATAATTTTGCTGGTGCCGGGGCAGGCGCCGCAGCCGGTTTTATCTTCTATGCACTGATTGTTATCCTGCTTCGCCGATTAAAGAACCGCTGATACACCCTGTTTCAATATACAAGTGGTTACTCCGCCGTCTTCCCGAAACAGTCCTGCCCGAACCGCACCTTTGCATACGCGATGATCTCCTCCACGGTTCCTTCAAAGCCAAGCCTTGAAGAATCCAGACAAAGGTCATAATTTCGCGCATCATACCAAGTCTGGCCGGTATGATACTCATAATACGCGGCCCTGTGACGGTCGGTCTGCTCAATGAATTTCTCGAGCTCTTTCCCGCGCATCGGCTGCTTCTTAGCCGCCTGCTCCATCAGAAAATCCATCGGCGCATGGACAAAACAACGCACAGAATGATCGCAGTCCTTCAAAATATAGTCCGCGCAGCGGCCGACAATCACACACGACTCTGTCTGCGCCAGTTTCTTGATGATCTCCGCCTGATAATTGAACAGGTTCTCCTCCGACGTGAAATCTCTGTTGTCCGGTGAAAGAAGCTGTCCGGAGTATACGTTCTTCGCGATTCTCGCAAGCGGGCTGAGCGTCTTTACATTCTCATCGGCCTTTACGAACATGCGCTCGGAAATGCCGCTCTCCTCTGCCGCGAGCTTCATCAGCTCCTTGTCATAATAGTGGATGCCAAGTCTCTCCGCCAGCATATTTCCGACAGTCCGTCCGCCGGAGCCATACTGACGGGCAATGGTGATCACGATATTCTTCATCTTTCCCCCTGCCGCCGCGCAGCTGCACCCCGAAAGAGTATCCTCCCGCGGGAGCACCGGCGCGTCTTTTATTCTCCGAGATAGGCTTTCTGAATCGCCTCATCATGCAGAAGATCCGAAGCCTTCCCTTCCATTGTAATCCTTCCGGTCTCCAGAACATAGGCTCTGTCAGCAACCTTAAGCGCTTTTTTCGCGTTCTGCTCTACCAGAAGTACAGTTGTCCCGTCCGCGTGCACCTTCTCAATGATATTGAAAATCTCTCCGACCATGATCGGGGAAAGGCCCATTGACGGTTCATCCATCAGAATAATATCCGGATGCGACATCAGCGCTCTTCCCATCGCCAGCATCTGCTGCTCGCCGCCGGAGAGCGTGCCGGAAACCTGCTTCTGTCTTTCCTTCAGCCGCGGGAAGCGTTCATAAACCATCGAAAGCGTTTCGTCTATTTCATTTTTGTCTTTTCTTGTAAAAGCACCCAGACGCAGGTTCTGTTCGACTGTCAGATCCGCAAAAACACGTCTCCCCTCGGGAACCTGCGCCATGCCCATTGATACAATTTTGTGTCCGGGCATTCGCGCGATTTCCTTATCCTGATAAAGAATACTGCCGCTCTGCGGCCGCAGAAGGCCGGAAAGCGTGTGGAGTGTCGTTGTTTTGCCGGCACCGTTCGCGCCGATCAGAGCGACAACCTCCCCCTTGTTAACATGAAACGAGACATCCTTCAGGGCATGAATGACGCCGTAATATACATTCAGATTCTTTACTTCAAGCAGTGCTCCCATTATTCGTCTCCCAGATATGCCTTGACTACTTCCGGATTGGATAAAACAGTCTTCGTATCGCCCTCCGCCAGAATCCGTCCGAAATTGAGTACCGTCAGTTTCTCGCAGATACCGGAAACCAGCTTCATATCGTGCTCGATCAGAAGAATTGTGATGCCGAACTTGTCGCGGATCAGTTCAATGGTGTCCATCAGCTCCTTGGTTTCGTTCGGATTCATGCCGGCTGCCGGCTCATCCAGAAGAAGGAGCTTCGGGTCCGTCGCCATGGCTCTCGCGATCTCGAGCTTTCTCTGCTGTCCGTAAGGAAGGTTCGATGACAGCAGATCCGGTTCCTTGTCCAGACCGAACACCTTCAGAAGATCCATCGCCCGCGCAGTCATCTCCTTTTCAACCTTGCCATATCTGCCGAGGTGCGTCAAAGATTCGAGCAGGCTGTATTGATACTGGTTTTCCAGCGCCGCTTTGACATTGTCGAGAATGCTCATCTGATGAAACAGACGAATGTTCTGGAAGGTTCTCGCAATGCCGTCATGGTTGATTTCCATGGTTTTATGGCCGGTGATGTCTTTTCCGTCCAGACGGATGATCCCTTCATTCGGCGTGTAAACGCCGGTCAGGAGGTTGAAGACCGTTGTTTTTCCGGCGCCGTTCGGGCCGATCAGGCCATGCAGCTCTCCCTTTTCAATACTGATATGGAAATCGTCTACGGCGCGCAGGCCACCGAAAGAGATGCAGAGATTATTGACTTCAAGCAGTGCCATCTTTACGCCTCCTTCTTTTCCGTGCTCTTCGCCGGATGGAATTTTGCGGCGAGCTTTTCACGTTTTTCTATTGCCGCCGGTGCCCAGTTCACGATCATGACGACAATGAGCACGATCGAATAGATCAGCATCCGGTACTTGTTGAGGCCTCGCAAAAGCTCGGGCAGCAGATACAGAATGCAGGCCGCGATGACCGATCCGCGGATGTTGCCGATGCCGCCGAGGACGACATAAACGAGAATCAGAATCGAAACATTGTATCCGAAATACTGGCTGGTCGCCTGAATCGTGGAAATATTGTGGGAAAACAGTACGCCCGCCATGCCGGCAATCGCCGCGGAAATCGTAAACGCCATCATTTTATAGCGGACGACGTTGATGCCGATCGACTGTGCGGCAATTCTGTTGTCGCGGATCGACATAATCGCCCTGCCCTGTTTGCTGTGTATCAGATTCTGTGCAATAAACAACGCGAGCAGCAGCAGAACAACCGACAGCGTGAAGTTACTGTCATGCGGAATTCCCGTAACACCCATGGCACCGTTAATCAGTGTCTGTCCGTCCGGCTGCAGCCCAAGAGCCATCTGATTCTGCATGGATACATGAACGCCTGCGGAATCAACGCCAAGATAAATCGCGTTTAGAAGGTTCTTGATGATTTCACCAAATGCCAGCGTAACAATCGCAAGATAGTCGCCGTTCAGCCGCAGTACCGGAATTCCGATCAGGAAACCGATGAGTGCGGTCACTGCGGTTCCGACCACAAGGGCAAGGAAAAAACGCAGGCCGCCCGGCAGGACATCTGCGGTCAGCAGGGAAAACAAAGCGCTCGAGAACGCGCCAACGCACATAAAACCCGCGTGTCCGAGAGAGAGCTCTCCGAGAATGCCGACGCAGATATTCAGGGCAACCGCTGTAATTGCGTAATAGACCATCGGGACCAGAAGTCCCTGCAGATGGCTGGACAGAAGGCCTGCCCGCATCAGGATTTCGATGACTGCCCATACCGCGATAACAATCGCGTAGGTGGTCAGTGTTCTTTTCTTTTCTTTCGTCATGATCTGTCTCCTCTCCTGCTGCTCAGACCTTCTCCTGTACGACCTTGCCGAGAAGTCCGGTCGGTTTGAACAAAAGCACGACAATCAGGATGCCGAATACAATCGCGTCGGAAAGCTGCGATGAAATATATGTTTTGGCGAGAATTTCAATAATTCCCAGAACAAGTCCGCCGATCATGGCGCCGGGAATGGAGCCGATGCCTCCCAGAACCGCGGCGACGAAAGCCTTGATGCCGGGCATCGCGCCTGTGTAAGGAGAGAGCGAGGGATACGCGCTGCAAAGAAGCGCGCCGGCGACTGCCGCGAGGCCCGAACCAATTGCGAACGTAAGAGAAATTGTCCGGTTGACATCAATTCCCATCAGAGTAGCCGCGCCCTGATCCTGCGAAGCGGCGAGCATAGCCTGTCCGCTGCGGGTCCTGTGAATGAACAGCTGCAGAGCGACCAGAACAACAACGCTGACGGCAATCGTGACAATTGTAACACCCTGAATATGGAGCTGGCCGCCAAAAAGACTGATCCCGTTCCAGGGGATGACGCTCGTAAACGCCTTGGCGTCCGCACCGAAGATCAGGAGCGCCAGATTTTCGAGAAGATAGGACACGCCGATCGCGGTAATCAGAACGGCAAGCGGGGAAGCCGCGTGCCGCAGCGGTCTATAGGCGACTCTCTCTGTCGCAACGCCGAGCAGCGTGCAGAGAACAATCGCCGCGATCACGCCCAGCACCGGAGAACTGCCCCAGGTCGAGGCGACGGTGAAAATAATGTAACAACCTACCATAATAAAGTCGCCATGCGCGAAATTCAGCATCTTGGCAATGCCGTAAACCATGGTGTAGCCAAGCGCGATGATGGCATAGATACTGCCCAGACTAAGTCCGCTGACCAGTGCTGTCAAAAAGCTCATGCTCTTTCTCCTTGCAATATTCCGTAAAAACAGCAGAAGGGAGGAACGATGATTCCATTCCTCCCTGAGTGGTTACTGCAATCTGTGTGAATTACTGTGCGGATACGTACTTGCCGTCCTTGATAACAACAGCCTTCGGCTCCTTGTTCGGCTCGCCGGTAGCTTCCCATGTCATCTTTTCGGAAGTCAGACCCTTCAGTGTGATCTGTGTCATAGCTTCCTTCATCTTGTCGCAGATATCGGAAACGCTCATATCCGGTGTAAGGTTCGCCTTCTCAGCCGCTGCCTTGATCGCGTAGATCGCGTCGTAGCTGTCTGCCGCGAACTGGTTCGGTGTAAGATTGTACTTCGCCTCATAAGCCTTTACAAAATTCTGTGTCAGATCATCCTGTGCGTCCGCAGCGAAAGGTGTCAGAAGCATAGCGCCCTCAGCAAGAGACGTATCGAAGTTCTTGACTGTCAGGATGCCGTCAAAGCCGTCGCAGCCGAAGTACAGAGGCTTGTAGCCCATCTTGTCCGCCTGCTGGAAGATCAGCGCTGCCTGCTGATAATAGATCGGCAGGAACAGGAGATCCGCGCCGCCGTCCTTTGCCTTCTGCAGCTGTACGGAGAAATCCGTCTTGCTGTCTGCCGTGAAAGCTTCCTGCGAAACAACGGTCAGACCCTGCTTCTGTGCTTCCTGAACAAACGCCTGATAGATACCGTTCGAATAAACATCGGAGCTGTCGTAGATGATGCCGATCTTTGTTCCGAGCTTGTGCGCTGCGATGTACTGTGCGGAAGCCGTGCCCTGTGCAGGATCAGCAAAGCATACACGGAATACGTTGTCATTCTTCACGCAGTCCGGAGCGGAGCCGGAAGGTGTGATCTGGAACATGTTGTCCTGCTTCGTGTAATCCGCGACGGCGATCGAGCAGGCAGACGTTGTGGAGCCGTCAAGGAACTGCATGCCCCAGTCCTTCAGTGTATTATAAGCGTTGACCGACTTCTGGTTATCTGTCTCGTCATCTTCGCTCTTTAACTCCACCTGATATCCGTTGATACCGCCGTTCTTATTGATCTCGTCAACCGCGATCTCGGCGCCGTACTGTACGGCAAGGCCGTAAGCCGCGTTATCTCCGGTCAGAGGTCCGATTGTGCCAATCTTGAATGTGCCGCCGGCAGCTGCAGCGCTGTCTGTCGATGCCGCGCCTGTCTCCGTGCCCGCTGCAGCGGACTGTGTGTCCGCGGTCGCTGCGCTCTTGGATGAGCCGCAGCCTGCAAGAACGGAAGCAGTCATCGCGGATGCCATCATGACACCCATAACCTTCTTAAAGTTTTTCATAACATTCTCCTCCGATTCGTACTATACGAAATTCGCATAACGATATCTTTTGCATATGCTTATTATACCGTTTTTGAATTGTTACAAATAATAGTTCATGATTTCGTATACGTCAAGGAGGAATTTTATCTTTTTTGGTTATTTCTCAGGAAATGTCAAATTCCGGCTCTTCATCGAGGTTTTCAGATACATATTTACCGTTTTTTCTGCGCTGTTTGACGCATTCCGTCAGAAGATATTCGATCTGTCCGTTCACGGAACGGAAGTCGTCTTCCGCCCATGCGGCGATCGCATTGTATAAGTTTTCGCTGAGCCGCAGCGGGATTTGTTTTTTCGCCATGATTACCTTTCTGCTGACAAAGCGCGTCAGTACAGACTTCCGGAGTTCACTACCGGCTGCGCGTCATGATTGCCGCACAGTACCACAAGGAGATTGGAAACCATCGCGGCCTTTCTCTCTTCGTCGAGATCCACCACACCGTTTTCCTTCAGACGTTCGAGAGCCATTTCAACCATGCCGACCGCGCCGTCGACAATCATCTTGCGCGCGTCAATGACCGCGGACGCCTGCTGCCTCTGCAGCATGACCGAAGCGATTTCGGGAGCATAAGCAAGATATGTGATTCTGGCTTCCAGTATTTCCAGTCCGGCGTTCTCAACCTTCTGCTGGATCATACTCCGGATTCTCTCCGCGACGACTGTCGTGGAACCGCGCAGGCTTCCGTCGTCCGCTTTCCCGTCCCCTGTCGTGTCGATTCCCGGCGCTATATCGTATGGGTAGATCTTGACGATGTCTCTGACAGCGGTGTCAACCTGCAACGAAAGGTATTCCTTGTAGTTATCTACATTGAATACCGCTTTCGCGGTGTCGTCAACCTTCCACATGACCGCGACGCCGATTTCCACCGGATTACCCAGAACATCGTTGACTTTCTGCCGCGCATTGTTGAGCGTCATGACCTTGAGCGAGATCTTCTTATTAACGTACGACCCGCTCACCTTCTCCGCGTTTCCGGCAATCAGAATTTTCTTTCCGATACCCTCATCCCCGACATCGCCGCTCTGACCAAGCCGCGTCGCGGCTGCCGGATTCACCGCCGTGCAGAACGGATTGACATAATAGAATCCTTCTCCCTTGAGTGTCCCGACATAATTACCGAACAGCGTAAGGACGAGCGCTTCATTCGGCTTCAATACCTTAAGGCCGAGAAACGGAAACCAGCCCGCGCACATCCAGATGAATCCGGGCAAAAACAAAGACAGCCTCGGTTCATCCGTGCTTCCCAGCCGGATTCCCTGCACAAACAATACAATAGCAAACACGTACAACCCGATCAGCAGGACAAGAAACAGCATACCGTTTTTCCGAGCAGATAAAATTTTTTCGTTCATGGTGACATCCTTTCCGGCCTGCCTTTGGCAGAGCCAATCGCGGATTAATTTGACGGCCTGCTTTTGGCTGGCTGTCACTATTATGTTTTGATATCATTATGATATCAAATTTTATCTCGTCTGTAAACCACTTTCCATTAAAAACCCGTTCCCGCTCCGGAGTCTTCTCCAAAGAGGGAACGGGTTTATGCCGTCTTTTTTATTTGTTGGCGGAAGCTTTCAGAAATGCCGCCGTCCGTTCGCTCGCAGGATGCAGGAACAGCTCTTCCGGCGTTCCTTCCTCCTCAATGCGCCCCTGATCCATGAAAACAACCCGGTCCGCAACATCCCTCGCGAAATTCATCTCGTGCGTGACGATAATCATCGTAAGCCCTTCCTGCGCGAGCTTTTTCATGACATTCAGCACTTCTCCGACCATCTCCGGATCCAGCGCCGATGTCGGCTCGTCGAACAGCATGAGCTTCGGGTCCATGCAGAGGGCGCGCGCAATCGCGACACGCTGTTTCTGGCCGCCGGAGATCGTTCTTACATCCGCATCGGCGAAGTTCTCCATGCCAACCTCGCGCAGATGCTTCATAGCTGTTTCCTGTGCCTCTTTCTTCGATCTGCCAAGCACCTTGATCTGCGGCGTCACGCAGTTTTTCAAAACGTTCATGTTGTTGAACAGATTGAACTGCTGGAAACACATGCCTACCTTCGCCCGGTACGCGTTGACGTTTTTCGTATGGAGAATGTCTTCCCCGAACACCTTGATCGTGCCGCTGTCCGCGTGCTCGAGCAGGTTGATGCAGCGAAGGAGCGTCGATTTTCCGGAGCCGGAACGGCCGATCAGACAGACGACCTCTCCCTCCGAAACCGAAAAGTCTACACCCTTCAGCACTTCCAGCGGGCCGAAGCTCTTATGAATGTCCTTGATTTCCACGAGCGTATTTGTTTTGGCCATCGTATGCTCCTCCTTTACTTCACTCTTTTGATGAGCGGCGCGTTCGAAGGATCCGTATCGCTCATCGGCAGGCTCAGAGAAGCCTTCGACCGGTTCATTCGTTTTTCAATCACGTTCAAAACAACGCTCGCCACCGACGTCATCAGAAGATAAATCATCGCTTCGAGGAAGTACGTCTCGGTGAAATGGTACGTGGAGCCCGCGATGCTCTTTGCCTGAAACATCAGTTCCGTAATGGAAATGATCATCAGCACGGAGGAGTCCTTGATATTGACGATCAGCTCGTTCCCGATTGCAGGAAACGCGTTGCGGATCGCCTGTGGAAGGACAACCGTCATCATTGTCTGCGCATTGGACATGCCGAGTGATCTGGAGGCTTCGGTCTGCCCGGGGTCGACTGCCTGAATGCCCGAGCGGATAATTTCCGCCATGTAAGCGCCAGTATTGATGCTGATGACAACAATTGCGGCGGTCAGTGTATCCCAGTGAATCACGTTGAGCAGCGCGTAGTAAATGAAAACCGCCTGCACCATCATCGGCGTTCCGCGGAATACCGTGATATAGATATTCGCGATTACATCAAAAAGCTTCTTCCAGAAGCGCGCACCTGCGCCTGCCGTGAAATCCAGTTTCACAGCGCGGAAGCCGCCGACGATCAGGCCGAGAACCAGGCCGAAAGCGGTGCCGGTCAGAGCGACGAGGAGCGATGTCCGTACGCCGATTAAAAGGCTCGAGCCGTATCTGGTCAGAATTTCAATACAGTTGGCAATAAACATGGTGAATCATCCTTTGACTTATGCGTTCCATCAGTTGTTGGCAGGCTGTCTTTCAACAGCTGCTTCCATCAACTGGTTGCGCTCGTCCGTAGAAATCGCGGCAAGGCCCTTTTCCAGCTGATCTTTCAGCGCGGTGTCGTCCTTGCGGACCGCGATCGAAACGGAAGTATCCGCGTCAAATCCCTTTCCTTCATCAAAACGGACGATAGCAAGGTCAGGATTGGCAGCGACAACACCGTTCGCGACAGGAAGTTCGGATACAACGCCGTCAACAGCGCCGGACTGCAGTGCCTGAATAGCTGCCGGGAAAGTTTCTGCCGCGGGCTGATGCTTGACGCCCTTGATCTGATCGATGACCGTATCATAGATTGTGTTCATCTGACCCTGTACGGTAGCGCCGGAAAAATCCTGAATGTCCTTCGCGGAAGCGTACTTTCCATCCTTCTTGACAATGACGACTTCTTCCGATGTGTAATATGGCGAGGTGAAGCTGACTTCCTTCTCACGATCGGGCGTATCGGTCATGCCGGCGATAATGGCATCAATCTGATTATTCTGCAGGGAAAGGATCAGGTTGTCCCAGTCCAGCTTGACAATCTGTACCTGCATGCCGGCTGCTTCTGCAAGTTTGGACGCGATGACAACATCATACCCGTCCGCGTAGTCCGAGCCGGACAGTGGCTGCGTAAACTCTCCCTTCGTTGTCGTCGTCCAGTTGAACGGCGCGTAGTTGCATTCCATGCCGACGCGGAGAACGCCGTTTCCGCCGGCCGCCTGATCCGCTGTGGCAGCGGCGGCTGCTTCTGTTCCCGCCGGAGCTGCCGCCCCGGTTTCTGCTGCGGCTGCCGTCTTATCTGCCGAATCCTTACTGCCGCAGCCTGCAAGCACCGCCGCACACATTGCCACAGCCGCGGCTAATGCGATCATTTTTCCTGCTGCCATCTGTTTTCTCATAATAATTGTCCTCCTCTGACCGTCAGGCGATACACATTCGAGTGCCTGTCGGAAACGCAGCGGGTACTGCGCCTTCATAATCAGAAGGAGGCGCGGACCAGAGAAAAGAAAAACCGTATGTGCTATTCAACACATACGGTCCTGTCAGATCTCATGTAAAATAGCGCCTCTTCAATAACGAAGGAGTGATACAGATTTTATCTGCATCCCCACGGCTGCGCCTGCCGGCACAAACCGTTCGGCGGTGATTGCCTTTCTCCCCGTTCCCAGCCTGCCGGCTCCCGGGGGTACTTATCTGCACCGCTACCTCTATATTTGTTTTGTATACTATAATACGCGGCGATACGGGGTGTCAATGGTTTTTGCGGAAAGCGCTCATGCCTTCCAGCATGGCGGAAGCTCTTTTCCCTCCGCCCGCACCGGCTCCGGCCAGACGGCTCCGCCGGTATCTACCCTGCAGCTGCGGATCCTCTGCGGTTCCACAGGCCGATTGATCTCAACGCCCGTAATCGGAAAATCCGTCACCGGGACTGTTTTCACCTTCTCTATGCGCCGCAGCTCTTCCATCCCTTCCAGCACTTTGCCGAGAACCGGATACACGCCCTTGAATTCCGGACAGGCACGCAGTGGGAAGAAGACTTCGCAGCCCGCAAGGCCGAGATCTCCATAGCCTCCCATGCACATGGTTCCGGCATCCGGCGATAAAGGCTCTATTTCCGGATGCAGATCATATTCCTTCGGAAGCAGGTACATGGCATCTTTCCTGTGAAATGCGCTGTAGCTCAGATCAATCCAGCTGCCCGGCACAATCCGCTCAATCGCATGGCCGTCATAGACGCCCCGGCGCGCCGCGCAGATAAACGAGCTGACCGCGTTCGGCGCCGATTCCGGCATCAAAAGGACGCGAATCACCGCGCCGTTTTCCATTGTAAATACCGCTTCCGGCCGCATCTGCCGCCTCCTACATCTGTTTGCGCAGCTTCGGGTCCAGAATATCACGCAGACCGTCGCCGATAAAGTTCGCGCCAACCGCCATCGTAAAGATTGCGAGTCCCGGGAACCCTGCCACCCAGAATTTGTTGAAATAACTGACTCCGTCCGAAACCATCATGCCCCATTCCGGCGTCGGCGGCGCGGAGCCAAGGCCGAGGAAACTGAGCGTGGAAAACATCAGGATCTGGTTCCCGAGGTCCGTCGTTGCCATGACAATGATCGAGCTGATGCTGTTCGGGAAGATTTCATGCAGGAGAATGCGCATCCTCGAAGCGCCCAGCGCTTCGGCCGCCTCGATGTACTGATTCTCCTTGACCGTCAGCACAACGCTGCGCATCAGTCTCGCATAGGACGGCCACGCAACGATAATCAGCGCAAACATGGTATTGAACAGATTTGAACCGAGTGCCGCGTTGATGCACATCGCGAGGATGAGCGATGGAAACGACAGAATCATTTCGGAAATCCGCATCATGACATTGTCGATAGCGCCGCCGATATAACCCGCGGCTGCGCCGTAAACCGAACCGATTGCCATTGCGATCAGCACCGTCAGAATGCCCGCCATTAAAGAATAGCGTCCGCCGTAGATCACGCGGCTGAAAATATCCCGGCCGAAATTGTCCGTGCCGAACAAATGCGCTGCCGACGGCGCCTGCAGCTTCACCGACAGATTCTGCGCAATCGGATCATAAGGAGCGATTATATGCGCGAAAACAGCCATCACCACCCAGAACAGACAGATCACGCAGCCGGCGGTGAAGAGGTAGTTTCCGCGAAACAGATTTTTCAAGCCTTTCTGCATACTCTCCTCCTTCAGCGCCGTCTGACGCGCGGATCAATCACGCCGTAAAGAATATCCACGATCGTATTGATCACCATATAGTTCAAGGCAATCAGAAGCGATACGCCGATGATGGACGGGTAGTCCAGTGCTTTGACGGATTCATAAGCGAACTGGCCTACGCCGGGCCAGCTGAAAATCGTCTCGACAAGCACCATGCCGCCCAGCAGATTCCCCAGCCCGAGGCCGATCACCGTCAGCACCGGAATCATCGCATTTCCAAGCGCGTGATGAAAAACGACCCTCCTTTTCGGAGCGCCTTTGGCTCTTGCCGTACGGATATAGTCCGTGGACATGACGTCCAGCATATTCGATCTGGTCGTCCTTGTAATCAGGCCCATCGTGAACGCGGCCAGCACGCACCCCGGCAGAATCAGATGCATCAGGGCATCGCCGAACTTCATGATATTTCCCTGCAGCAGCGCGTCAATCGTGTAAAAGCCGGTTACGGTCGGCGGCGCCGCGTAGAAGCTTGAAAGCCGCCCCGGGCCAGGCATGGCCCGGAGTTTGTAATAAAATACGAACAAAACAATCAGAGCGAACCAGAACGACGGAATGCTGACGCCGACGACCGAAATCGCGCGTACAATCTGGTCGATGACACTGTTTCTTCTAAGCGCGGATATGATTCCGAACAATACGCCGAAAACAGCTGCCACCAGAATCGCGAAAATCGCGAGCTCCATCGTTGCCGGGTAGCAGCGCTTCAGCTCCTCCAGAACCGGCCGGTTCGTCCGGATCGATGTGCCGAGGTCCAGCCGCAGCAGATTTCTGATGTAATAGAAATACTGCACGATCACCGGCTTATCGAGTCCGTACCGCACCTTATACGCTTCCACGATCTTCGGATCGCTCAGAGAGCGCTGACTCAGATTGGCTGTCACAGGATCTCCCGGCACCAGCTTAGTCAGTATGAAAACAATGGTCGCCACACCGATCAGCATGATCAGCAGTGTAACCAGGCGTTTGCCGATGAATTTGAGCCGTTCCATTCGTCCTGCCTTTCCTGACCTGCGCCTGCCCGCGCATGCACGCCCGCCGGACCCGCGCACCGTACGCTCCCGGCGCAGGTCTGCGCGGCTTCTTTTCCCATGCGCTTTCGCGCAGTCTTACTTCACGTTTACTTCCGTCAGATCCAGACGGATATCATCGCGGAACTGTACGCCGCTCAGACGGTTTCTGTAGCCGATGTGGCACGGCGCCTGCGCGATGAAAATAAACGGAGAATCCGCGTCCATCTGCTCCTGCGCTTTCTTTAAAAGCTCCGCTCTCGTGTCGTCATCGGTCGCGGCAAGGATCTGATTGTAAAGATCCTTGTAGACGCTGTCGTCTTTCCACGAAGCACGAAGGCCTACAGTCTGCCCCGGCAGGAACGCGAGCTGCACGTTCGGATCATTGTAATCAATGCCCCAGTACATGACAGTGAAGCCGAGCTTGCCTTCTCTGTACGCGTCGCCGTATCCGCCGGACCAGTTCTGCTGCACGATATTGACATTGATGCCGACTTTCGCGAGATCTTCCTTGACCTTCTGGGCAAGGTCAAGAAGTGGAACACCTTCCATATCCAGATCGCAGACTGTCAGATCCACATCAAACCCGTCCGGGTAACCGGCTTCTGCAAGAAGCTTTTTCGCCTTCTCTATGTCGGTAGCCGTATCCGCGTCCAGCTGCCCCTCGCTTCCAAGAAAACCGTCCTGAATGAACGACTTCGGCGTTACAGTACCTACACCGGTTACGTTCTGGATGCCTTTATAATCCACGGCGTAACGGATTGCCTGCTGCACTTTGCTGTCGGATACCGGCCCTCCGATCGACTCGTCCTCATTCATCATGAGGAACGCCACTGTTTTGGTTGCCGTATTGCTTGTCGTCACATCCGCGTTGCCCGAAAGCTCGGAAATCGTATCGTCGTTCAGGTTCATCGCGATATCGACATCACCTGTGGAAAGGCCCATCATCTGCGCGTTCGAATCATCCGTAAGCTTGATGACGACGCGGTCGATATTGTTGGCTTTTCCCCAGTAGTTCGGGTTCTTAACCAAATCGATCTCTTCGTCCGGCGTATAGCTTTCCAGCGTGTACAAGCCGGAGCCGGCGCTTGCCGTGTTGAGATAGTTCTGCGCTTTGTCCGCCGCAGCCGCATCTTCCGCGTCCGTACCACCCTGTTCCTTTACAACCTTGCTGTCCAGAATCGAGCAGGCCGAATAGCAGAGCTTGCTCAAAATCGCGGAGTCCGGCGTTTTCTGGTGAATCACGACCGTGTCGTCATCCGGGCAGTCAATGCTGTCGATATTGTCCACAATGAAGGACGGATTTCCTTTCAGGTTCTTGCAGCGAAGCAGGGAAAAGGCGACATCCGCGCTTGTAACGTCATTGCCGCTCGCGAACTTCGCGTCCTTGTTCAGCTTGATCGTCAGATCCTTCGCATCGTCCGAGAAGGAATAACTCTCGGCAAGGAGCGGTGAAGGAGAGTCTTCGCCGGTCTTGATCTTGAACAGCGTTTCATAGCACGCATTGATGACAAGCGGCGGATTCTGCTCATAGACATAGCTCGGATCGAGCGTGGAAAAACCGGAACCCATGTTGATCACGATCTGGTTTCCGCTTCCCGCGGCGGGAGTGCTGCTCTCTCCCGTACCCGCGGATTCCGATCCGCCCGCCTGCGCTTCGGCGCTTGTCTTGCCGGCGCCGGCGTCCGCGTACTTGCCGTCCGCTGATCCGCAGGCAGCAAGAGCGGCTGCCAGCATGACCGATAGGATGGCTGACATCAGTTTCTTTTTCATAACGAACTCCTCCTTCTTTCCGGAGAGCTGCCTCTGCTCTCCATCATTTACCATAACGGCAGGTGGTCTGCCGGTGGTTTCCCTAACCGCAGCGCCGTTTCTGATATTCTCCCGTAACTCGGGGCGGCGCCGTGCGCTTTGTTTTCCTCAAATCTTCTCGTCATAGAGGTGGCAGGCTGCGAAATGATCCGGAAGGATCTCCCGCATCCCCGGCACTTCCTTCGAACAGATCGGGCAGGCTTTCGGGCAGCGGGTATGGAAATGGCACCCGGTCGGCGGATTCTGCGGGCTCGGCACTTCTCCCTGCAGAATAATGCGATTTTTCGTTCCCTCTCCTGTCCCCGGAATCGCCGAAAGCAGTGCCTCCGTATACGGATGAAAATGATTCTCGAACAGACTCCGGTATGGCGCGATCTCGACAATCCGTCCAAGATACATGACCGCGACGCGGTCACTGACCTGATAAATCACGTTCAGATTGTGCGAGATGAAGAAGTAGGTCAGCCCCATTTCCCCGCGAAGCCGCATCAGAAGATTCAGAACCTGCGCCTGCACCGAAACGTCCAGCGCGGAAACGCACTCGTCGCATACAATAAACTCCGGATGCAGCGTAAGCGCTCTGGCAATACCGATTCTCTGCTTCTGCCCGCCGGAAAGCTCGTGCGGATATCTGCTCAAATGGTACGGTGCGAGCCCGACCGCATCAATCAGCTTTCCGATTTCCTCATCAATCTTTTTCCGGTCCCTGATTCCGTGGATCAGATAAGGTTCCGTCAGAATCTCGCGGACCGTCCTCCGCGGATTCAGGCAGGCCGACGGGTCCTGAAAGATAATCTGGATCTTTCTGCGCATTTCTTTCATCTGCGGCGCAGACAGCGTGGAAAGGTCCCTGCCGTCCGCAATTACCTTGCCGCCGGATAACGGTACGAGTCCGAGGAGCGCTCTGCCTAGCGTGCTCTTTCCGCAGCCGCTTTCTCCGACGACGCCGAAGACTTCGCCGCGGCGTACCTCCAGACTCACCCCGTCCACCGCCTTCACCGTATCCCTGCTGCCCGGCGCCCGGAATGTTACACGGACATCCTGCGCACGGACGATGGGGTCCCGTTCTGTATTATTCCCGCTGGATTGCTCTTCGTGTCTTTTCATCTTTTAACCCGTCAAAACATCACGCTTCCCCGTACCGCCAGCACTTGACCTGATGCATGCCAAGGATCACGGTCGGCGGATCTGCCTTTCTGCACTGCTCTGTCGCGTACGGACAGCGCGGCCAGAAGGTGCAGCCCTCAATCTTCTCTGTCGGATTCGGAACCATGCCTTCAATCTGTTCAAGCCTGCCGCGCTCTTTCGTGATTCTGGGGATCGAACCGATCAGCCCCTTTGTGTACGGATGAAGCGGCTCCTTGAAAATCACATCGGCCGGCGCTCTTTCGACGACCTTGCCGGTATACATGACAATGACATTGTCGCTGATTTCCCGGATAACGCCGAAATCGTGCGTAATCATCAGGACCGACATTCCCTTTTCTTCGTTCAGCTTCCGGATAAGATCCAGAATCTGTGCCTGAATTGTGACATCCAGCGCTGTCGTCGGTTCATCGCAGATCAGGATTTCCGGCTCGCAGGCAAGCGCCATGGCAATCATGACACGCTGCTTCATACCACCGGAGAGTTGGTGCGGATATTCCTTCATTCTTTTCTCGGGACTCGCGATACCGACTTCCTGCATGAGGCGCAGCGCTTCCGAAAGCGCCTCTTTCTTCTTCATGCCCCGGTGCAGAACCAGAGATTCCGCGATCTGGCTTCCGCAGGTCAGAATCGGATTCAGCGACGTCATCGGTTCCTGAAAGATCATGGAAATCTTGTCACCGCGGATTTTATTCATCTCCTTGTCGGAAAGCTTTGTCAGATCGGTCCCGTGGAACAGAATCTGTCCCGAAACAATCTCGCCCGGCGGATTCGGAATCAGCCCCATAATTGCGAGCGAAGAGACGCTCTTGCCGCTGCCGGACTCACCGACGATTCCCTGCTTCTCGCCCGGCATCAAGGTATAGCTCAGGTCGTTGATGGCATGTACCGTTCCTTCCGCCGTATGGAAGTCAACGCACAGATGACGCACTTCCAGAATCGGTTTCTGCTGTGCATCTTTCGGCGTCTTCTGCGGATCATAATTCATTGTGGTACCTCTTTAGTGCTGTGCCCTTTTACCTTGCTAAATCGAAATGTCTAAAAAATCAGGAAGCAAGCGCCATTGCTTCCTGAACATTTCTGAATTTTAAATGTTATTGTAAAAAATCTCTTTCCGGATGTCAATACTCTCTATGCATTCTTTATCCGGCGTAAGTTTCCATCAGATCTTTATCCGAGGCAATCCCTTACCTGATGCAGATTCGATATGACAAAATCGGGCTTCTTATCCCGGGGCGCCGGCAGGCCATCCGGATTATACCAGCAGGTCCTGATGCCCGCATTGATGCCGCCCTGCATATCGCTGGTCAGGGAATCGCCGACGATCAGAACCGACGAAAGGTCCGACGGCCCGATCTGCCGGAAAACCTCCTGAAAGAAACCGGCGTTCGGCTTTTCAACGCCGATTTCCTCGGACAGGAAAACGCCGTCCATCAGCGCGCCGAAGCCGGATCTTTGGAGCTTCTTTGTCTGCGCGGCAATCGTTCCGTTCGATACGACGTATTGTTTTACCCGGGAACGCAGATCTTTTACAATCTGCAGGCTGTCATCCCGGTAAACAATTGTATCGCCAAGGCTCTGCTGATACTGCTCATTGAAGGCAGGGGCAAGCTCCGTATCTATGCCATACTCGCCGAAAAACTGTTCGAAGCGTCCGACAAGCACCTGTTTCTTACTGATTTCATTCCGCTCGAGCCTCTTCCAGAAGCCGTCATTGATGGCGGAATATCTCGCCACCATCCGGTCCGTGCATTCTCCGAGCCCGAACACCTTGAACAGCGATTTGATCGCCGCGTACTCCGCCGCCTTGAAGTCCAGCAGTGTTCCGTCCACATCCCACAGAATCGTGTTAATCATCAATCCCATAATCCTCGTATCCGGGCCCCGTCCTCTTTCGCAGCGTTTTCAGATATTCTTTCCGTTCACCTGGAATCCGATAGCTTTCCACGGCTTTCTGAATTGCCTTTTTATGCGTCCAATCGTCCAGCCTGTGATTTTCGATATACGGCAGTACCGCGTCGTATTGTTTCGAAAGCGCCGTCGCGAAATACCATGCGATCATCATCCGCACATAGTAGTCTTCGTCCCGGACCGCGGCGACCATTTCCGGATACGCGGGATCAAACGCTTCATCCAGATAATAACGCATGAGCATGCCGATCGCGAAACGGACCGTATAAGTTTGCCCGGAGGCAAGCCAGCCGCGGATTTCACGCAGAAGCTCCTCCCTGTGCTTACCGAAAACCGAAGGAGAAAGCTGGTCGCAGGTTGCCCAGTTGTCAACAAACGGCAGAAACTTCCGGACCTTGCACATGCACGCGTCATAATCGCGGATGCCGGAAATCAGAAAGGCGTGCAACTGATTTTCGTCAAAATATTGATGCGGCAGATCCTCCAGAAATTCCGCAATATCCTTCCGCTTCGAAAGCTCTTTCGCATATCTTCGCAGCTGCGGCGTCCTTACGCCGATCACGGTATCCGCCGGCAGCGTAGGGAAGAGCTTTGCCTGAAACTGCTGATACTGCGAATCCCGCAGCAAAAACAATTCCTTCCTGATTTCTTCACAGATCATCGGGTTCTCTCTCCGGCTTTTACTTTTACGATATAAATCATTCCTTCCCGGAAACAAGCAGCTTTTCTCCGTTTGTCGCGATGACATCCCTGTACCAGTAACCGGAATCCTTGATCGTGCGCTTCTGCGTATTGTAGTCCACGTAGACCAGCCCGAAGCGCTCCGAATACCCGCTTGCCCACTCATAGTTATCCAGAAGGCTCCACTGAAAATATCCCTTTACAGGGACACCACTCTGCGCCGCGCGCCGCAGTTCCAGCAGATAGCGTTGCAGGAAATCAATACGCTGCGGATCATGCACCCTGCCGTCCAGACTGATCCAGTCCGTGCAGGACATACCGTTC
>ONHF01000022.1 GCA_900317555.1 uncultured Lachnospiraceae bacterium
CGTTCATCAGAAGACGAAGAGCATGTCACTGCTGTGATTATAGCATAGATGCATCCTATCGGTGAAGAAAATAAGAGCGAGCCGGGCCGAATAAATCAGGCCACGCGGCGAATTTCCCGGAGAGCCGGAGAGTACCGCCGCACGGACAATTGTCAGTGTGTAAATTTGTCGATAAGTCCGGTGCCGTACTTGTCGTACCGGATCAGCTGATCCTTGTAAAGCCCGTAATTTCCGGAGAAAATGTAGGAAATCGCGAGCGCGTATAGAAAGTAGGGCATTGCCTTGAAACCGAACATCTCAAAGCACAGAAGAAGCGCTGTCATCGGCAGATTCAGAACCGCGCAGAAGCAGCAGCCAAGGCCGATGCAGGAAGCGAGCATCGGATCAATCCCCGCAAATACGCCGAACGCATGCCCCAGCGTGGCGCCGATAAACATCGTAGGAACCAGCTCACCGCCCTTGTATCCGACGCTGAGCGTAATCGCGGTGAACAGGATTTTCAAAAGAAACGCGTAACCGGGAAGCGATCCTTCCATCACAGTTCCCGAGATGCAGGCGGCAATAATGTCAGAGCCGGTGCCGTTATAGGTCTGGCTTCCTACAAGGAATGTCAGGAGAACAATGACCGCGCCGCCGGCAAAAACGCGTACATACGGATTCTTGATCAGTTTTGGCATATATTGGTTTGCACGGTGCATGCTGACACAGAATAAAACACTAACAATCCCGCTGAGTGCTGCAAGGATCGTGATGAATGCAAACAGACGCAGATCGAATGCAGGCAGATCGAGGCTGACCGCTTCTGATTTCAATCCGAACAGACCTGCAATGTAATGCGCGATTAAGGACGCAATCGCACAAGGCATGAAACTTGAATAGTAGACAATGCCGACAGTACTGATTTCGAGCGGCAGAATTGTAGCCGCGAGCGGAGTGCCGAACAGGGCGGAGAAGGAAGCGGACATGCCGACCATAATCGAGCGGCGTCTGGCGCTTTCCGCTGATGTCATTTTCAGTTTTTCTGCAAGAAAGTTTCCGAGGCTCCCACCGATCTGCAAAGCCGCACCTTCACGGCCGGAAGAACCGCCGAACAGATGCGTAATGACCGTAGATACAAAGATCAGCGGAGCCATACGAAAAGGAATCGGCTCATCGTGGCGGATCGAATGAATGACAAGATTTGTGCCGCGGGATGTCACAACATTTGCTTTGTGATAAATGAAGATAATCAGAAGACCTGCCAGAGGCAGGAAATAAATGATTTCTCCGTGCGCCATCCGAAAACCGGTTGCCAGAGCAATCAGTTTTGCGAAGGCTGCGGAAACCGTGCCGATGAGGGCACCGCACAGAACGCTGAAAAGAAACCATGTAACTGCGCTTTTCGTGGTATGGAGCACGTGACGCGCATAAGCTTTGAATTCCTGCATCATTAAGTATTCTCCCCTCATAACGTAATACTTATACAATACCGCGAAAAGCGGTCTGCCGCCAAGTTCAGATGAAAAAACTTTGCGGCTGTGTTTGCCCGCAGAAGTGAGGTTTTTATGGGAAGAAAGGAATTATTGATTTTACAACTTTGATGAAATAACGTATACTGACTGATGGTCTGGCAGACAGTTTCATGCAGAAGCTGCTGCCTTGTAACGGATTGATTACAGGAGGATCACGAAATGGTTAAAGCAGTAGTCGGTGCCAACTGGGGCGACGAAGGAAAAGGGAAGATCACGGATACGCTGGCAGACAGCGCAGACGTTGTCATCCGCTTTCAGGGAGGCGCGAATGCCGGCCATACAATTGTGAACAAGTATGGCAAGTTTGCGCTTCATACGGTTCCGTCCGGTGTTTTTCATCAGAACATCATGAATATCATGGGCTCCGGCGTAGCATTTGATATTGAAAAATTCATGGCTGAACTCAGGGACATTATGAGCAAGGGCGTTCCGCAGCCGCAGATCATGATTTCCGACAGAGCACAGGTCATGATGCCGTATCATGTTCTTTTTGATACGCTTGAGGAGGCAAGACTTGCCGGGAAATCCTTCGGTTCGACCAAGTCGGGCATCGCGCCGTTCTATTCCGATAAATACGCGAAAATCGGCTGGCAGATCAATGAGTTTTATCAGGACGACGATGTTTTGATGGAAAAGATCAACCGGGTTGCCGATATCAAGGACGCTCTGCTTGTCAACCTTTACCACACGGATCCGATTGACAGAGAAGGATTACTGAACTGGATCAAAAATGTTCGCGAAGAAGTAAAGCCCTATCTCGGCAATGTTTCTGAATATCTGTATCACGCGATCAAGGAGGACAAAACAATTCTGCTCGAAGGTCAGCTCGGCACGATGAAAGACCCGGACAACGGAATTTATCCGATGGTAACCTCCTCCAGCCCGCTTGCGGCTTTCGGCGCGGTTTCCTGCGGTATTCCCCCGTATGCGATCGGACAGATCGTCGTTGTTTCGAAGGCATATTCGTCCGCGGTCGGCGCAGGAGAGTTTGTCTCCGAAATTTTCGGTGATGAGGCTGTATCGCTTCGCAACCATGGCGGCGACGGCGGAGAGTACGGCGCTACGACCGGCCGTCCCAGAAGAGTCGGCTGGTATGACTGCGTCGCTTCCAAATACGGCTGCAGAGTTCAGGGCGCTACAGATGTCGCTTTCACTGTTCTGGATGACCTCGGATATCTGGATGAAATTCCGGTCTGCGTCGCGTATGAACTGGACGGAAAACAGATTACAGAGTTCCCTGTAACGAAAGATCTTAAAAGATGCAAGCCGGTTTATAAGACCTTCAAGGGCTGGAAGTGCGATATCCGCGGCATCCGCAGATTCGAGGATCTTCCGCAGGAAGCGAAGGACTATGTCAACTTCATCGAACAGCAGATCGGTTTCCCGATTACGATGGTTTCCAACGGACCCGCGCGGGAAGATATCATTTACAGAGAGTCTCCGCTGAAGAAGTAAGCAGTAAAAGGAATCTGCGCGCTGCCTTCGGGCAGCGCGCTTTCTTGTTTTCCGGAGTGCAGTAGAACAGGACAGAACCCGCAGGTGCCGCATTAGACCTCTGCGCCGAAACAGGTGAAACGTGAAACAGAAAGACTTTATCAATAACAGAATCATGTTCTACGGCAGCAGGATCAACCATCTTCCGACGCCGCTTTTTGTGCTGTTTCACCGAATCGCGCAGGAGTACGGAAAGCCCGGCAGATGCAGCGAAAGACTGTCCGGGACCACGCTGATTTTCGATGAAGAAAAATCGGTGTATTATGACAGCCGGAATCCGGACGAAATTATTTTAACGCCTGCCAATGCGGTTCTGAGCGTCAGCCGCTTCAGGGACCCGCTCAACGGGGAGTATGTGTTTTTTCTGGGACTGGACGGAAATGACCTGCATATGGACATGCCTTGCGGTATCAATCATATTGTGATTCCGGCCAATCCTTCTCTTGACAGAGTGTACAGGACGCTGAAGAGCTTCCGCGCTTCCAACAGAAACAAATACATGCTCCCGTCTTCGGCCGCGGTGCGGGCAAGGCAGGCGGAACAGGAAGCCGAAGAGCCTTTGCGGGACCCCGCGGCAGACCGGAAATTGACCGGACGTCTTCCGGGGTGTGACTGCATGGACGAATGGAAGAAGATCGCTGTCTTTGACACGGAAATGCTCTTCGTGTATCCGACACAGTTTGCCGGCATTCTCCTTGAAAAACGGGGAACGGAGTATGTCCGGACAGGGGCGCTGGATATGTACATCCGTCTTCCCAAGGGGAAGAAACTGACGAAAAATGTAAAGAGAGTCACCGGGCAGACCGATGAAATGCTGGAAGCGCTGGGTATCTGCGAGGAAGAGGCACTGCGAAAGATTGCTGCCTTTTTAAAGGAAGCCGACATTGTGTGCGGCCAGGCAGTGAACGGGGATATCGAGATGCTGCGGCAGCGCTATAATCACGCGGATGCTCCGGACATTCAGGAGCCTCCGGTACTGCGCAGGCAGCGGATCATCGACACCGAAGTGATGCTGCAGGGCGTTTTCGAACTGGATAATCCGACGAGTCTCGAGAAAGCGGCAGATATCGCGGGAATCCAATGCCCGGCGGACCCGTTTCACGACGCGCGGACGGATGCGGATGTGACGGCGGAGTTGTTTTGCAGGCTGCTTCCGGCGTATCAGAAAAAGTTCGGCTCGGCACCGGTCATCGATCCCGCAATCCTGCATCATGCGAACAACCTGCAGCTTCTGCGGGGGCTCGGAAATATTCATGATCCGGGCAAAAAGGGAAAACATGGAAAAAGACACGGACAAGGATATGAATGAAACGTCATTGATCTTTACCGGGGATATCGGTTTTGACAAATATATGGATGGAAAGTGGGAGGATGAAAATCTTCTCTCACCGGAGATCCTGCACTTTTTACACAGCGCGGACCATGTGATCGCAAATGTCGAAGGACCGCTTCTGAAGGCTGCGCCGTCCGGCCTTTCCTCACCCGCCGGAATGGCACAGGGTACGGCACAGCTTCTGCATACCATGAATCCCGCCGCGGTGAAGGTACTGAAGGCGATGCGCGCGGACATCTGGAATATCTGCAACAATCACATCATGGACGCGGGGGAGAAGGGACTCGCCGCGACGATCAGGCAGGCGCAGGAAGCCGGGGCTTCCACCATCGGCGCGGGCATGAACATCTATGAGGCGCGGGAACCGAAAATTCTGCGGGAAGCGGGCGGCATCGGCCTTTTCGGCGTCGGATATCAGAGAGGCTGCAAACCGGCGGGAGAAGAAAAGGGCGGCTGTCTTAACTGGAATGACATGGAATCGATTCAGCATTCCATCAACCTGATCAGGTCGAAATGCCGCTGGTGCATCATCGTCGCGCACGCGGGGGAGGAATTCACCTCGCTTCCCTCGCCTTATACCAGAGACCGCTATCTGCAGTATCTGCGGATGGGGGCGGACATCGTTGTGGCGCATCATCCGCATGTCCCGATGAATTATGAACTGGCAGGAGAAAAGGCGATCTTTTATTCTCTCGGGAATTTTATCTTCGATACGGATTATCAGAGGGCGCAGTACAATACGGAACGCGGTGTTTTACTGAAACTCCGGCTGTCACCGGAAGGCTGGTCTTTCGAACCTTTCGGCATCCGGATTGACAGGCAGAACGAGCGGATTGTGAAGGAAGCAGTACCGGACATTTTCGAGAATGTTCCCGAAGGAGAATACCGGCTGCTGGAGCCGCTCGCCGCCAAAATGTTCATCGCGGCGACAAAACGGCAGCAGATTTATCTGCATCCGGAGGAATTTGAGAACGCGGACGAGGCCAAATGGAAAGAGCATTTTGCGAACCCCCGAAGGAGCGGAAGGGTGGAAGGCGAGGCACTGGACTTTAAGATCATAACAGAAATCGCCGCTGAAGAAGCCAAAGGCGACTGGAAGCAGAGCCGCCTCGAAAAAGTGAAAAAGTATATTCTGGATCAGATGTAACATTTGTTACGGATCCCTGTCTGTGTCTACGCTATGATGTTATCCGTAAACGAAAAACAACACAATAAAAGAGGTCGTTATGGATAACAAAATGTTTTGCTTTCAGTGTCAGGAAACAGCAAGAGGGACAGGCTGTACGGTAGCCGGCGTCTGCGGAAAGTCAGCGGAAGTCGCGGCAATGCAGGACCTTCTCGTCTATGTGACAAAGGGATTGTCTTTTGTAGCAACAAGGCTCCGCGAAGAGGGAAAAACAATTCCCGCCGAAGTCAACCACTTAGTGACAGTCAATCTGTTTACGACAATCACAAACGCGAACTTCGACATCGAAGCGATTGAAGATGATATTGAACAGACTCTGTCAGTCAAGGCACAGCTTCTTGAAAAGCTCGGCAATAAGGACAATCTGCCGGATGCAGCGGTATGGAGCGGGGACAGAATTGTTTTTGCTGCGAAGGCTGCTTCCGATGAGGTGGGCGTCCTTTCCACGAAGGATGAAGATATCCGTTCTCTCCGGGAACTGATCACGTATGGCCTGAAAGGTCTTTCCGCTTATTCCAAGCACGCAAACGCCCTGCTGCAGGATGACCCGGAAGTAGATGCATTTATTCAGAGCGCACTGGCAAAGACGCTGGATGATTCGCTGACTGTAGACGACCTTGTTGCTCTGACCCTTGAAACCGGTAAATACGGCGTTCAGGGCATGGCGCTTCTCGACAAGGCCAATACGCAGGCTTATGGAAATCCTGAAATCACAAAGGTTGATATCGGCGTCCGCAAGAATCCCGGTATCCTTGTTTCCGGCCATGATCTGCGCGACCTCGAGATGCTGCTCGAGCAGACACAAGGTACCGGCGTTGATGTTTACACGCACTCCGAAATGCTGCCCGCGCACTATTATCCGGCATTCAAGAAATATCCGAATTTTGCCGGCAATTACGGAAACGCGTGGTGGAAGCAGACAACAGAGTTTGAAAGCTTTAACGGCCCGATCCTGATGACGACCAACTGTGTTGTTCTGCCGAAGGCAAGTTACAAAGACAGACTCTGGACAACCGGTGCTGTCGGCGTTCCCGGCTGCCGTCATATTTCGGCTGCATACGGAGAAGTCAAGGATTTCAGCGGGATCATCGAGCAGGCAAAACAGTGCGAGCCGCCGAAGGAAATCGAGCACGGTACGATCGTCGGCGGCTTTGCGCATGAACAGGTCTTCGCGCTCGCAGACAAGATTGTTGACGCCGTAAAGAGCGGTGCGATCCGCAAGTTTGTCGTTATGGCAGGATGTGACGGCAGAATGAAGAGCCGTTCCTACTATACGGATTTCGCGAAGGCTCTGCCGAAGGACACGGTAATCCTGACAGCCGGCTGCGCAAAGTACAAGTACAATAAGCTTGACCTCGGCGATATCGGCGGGATTCCGAGAGTCCTTGACGCGGGCCAGTGCAATGATTCCTATTCGCTTGCGCTGATTGCGCTCAAGCTCAAGGAGATTTTCGGCCTCTCCGATGTCAATGAGCTTCCGATCGCGTACAACATCGCATGGTATGAGCAGAAGGCGGTCATTGTTCTGCTTGCTCTACTGTATCTTGGCGTAAAGAACATTCATCTGGGACCGACACTGCCCGGGTTCCTTTCCCCGAATGTTACGAATGTCCTTGTGAAAAACTTCGGTATCGCCGGCATTACGGATGTTGACAATGATATGAAAATCTTCTTCGGAGAAGCTTAATAAGGCTGCGCTGACTGCGCGCCATCAGGACAATTCTTCATAGAAAATACCCCGCGCTGCCGCGGCAGGTGAACGGCTTTGTTCCGTACATCTGCTGCGGCAGTTTTTTCTGTCCTGCTTTCCTCATTTCAAGAACGCATCCGCTATGCTATAATCAATTGAAATCGCCCGGGCTGCCCCTGCGCCGCACTGAAGCGGCAAGGCGGAAACAGGCGGAGCACTGGAATGACTTAATGCGATGAACGTATCATAAAGGAGAGAGCATGAGCGGAGTCAGACGAGTCTACGTAGAGAAAAAGAAGCCATATGCGGTCAAGGCCGCGCAGCAGCTGGAGGAGATCAGGACATTCCTCGGAATTACGGGAATCCGCGATCTGCGGCTTCTCATCCGGTATGACATTGAGAATATCAAAGAGGATGTATTTGAGACAGCTGCCCGCTGTGTCTTCTCGGAACCGCCGGTGGACATTCTGTACAGGGAGACAGTGGAGATTCCGGAGGGGGCGCGCGTTTTCAGCGTGGAAGCGCTTCCGGGACAGTTTGACCAGCGCGCAGACTCCGCGGTGCAGTGCATTCAGCTGTTAAACCCGGATTCCAGTGTCGTTATCCATACCGCACAGACGTATATCATCACGGGTGATATAACCGATGCGGAATTTGAAAGAATCAAGGCAGATATCATTAACCCTGTGGATTCCAGAGAAGCTGCCGCGGAAAAGCCGGAGACGCTTACGGAGTCTTATCCGGAGCCCGCGGATGTCGTCATTTTTGAAGGCTTCCACACAATGCCGGAAGATGCGCTCAGGGAGCTTTATGATTCGCTTGGTCTCGCGATGACCTTTGCGGATTTCCGCTGGATCCAGGACTATTTCGCAGGCAGATTCGACGGAAGCGCACCCAGAGATCCTTCGATGACCGAAATCCGCGTGCTGGATACCTACTGGTCGGATCACTGCCGCCATACAACATACAATACGGAATTAAAGAACGTAACCTTCGAGGACGGATACTATAAAGTCCCGATGGAAACATCCTATCAGAGTTACTGTGACACCAGACAGGAGCTTTACAAAGACCGCCCGGATAAATTCCCGTGCCTTATGGACCTTGCGATCATCGGCATGAAGAAGCTCAAGGCGGACGGCAAGCTGACAGACCGGGAGGAGTCACATGAAGACAATGCCTGCACGGTCATCGTGCCCGTTGAGACAGATTACGGCAATGGCCCCGAGCGCGAGGAGTGGCTGATTTTCTTCAAGAACGAGACACACAATCATCCGACGGAAATCGAGCCGTTCGGCGGCGCGGCGACCTGCCTTGGCGGCGCCATCCGCGATCCGCTTTCCGGCAGAGGCTACGTTTATCAGGCAATGCGCGTGACAGGCGCGGCGGACCCGACAGTCCCGGTATCGCAGACGCTGGAGGGAAAGCTTCCACAGAAAAAGCTGGTTACAGGCGCTGCACAGGGATATTCGAGCTATGGCAACCAGATCGGGCTTGCGACCGGTGAAGTCAGGGAAATCTATCATCCGGGCTATGTCGCAAAGCGCATGGAGATCGGCGCTGTCATGGGCGCGGCACCCAGAAAGAATGTTGTCCGGGAAGATCCCGTGCCCGGCGATGTGATCATTCTGCTCGGCGGACGCACCGGCCGTGACGGCTGCGGCGGCGCGACCGGTTCTTCCAAGGTTCATACCGAGCAGTCACTGGAGACCTGCGGCGCCGAAGTGCAGAAGGGCAATGCTCCTACAGAACGCAAGCTCCAGCGCCTTTTCCGCCGTCCGGAAGCCGCGCATCTGATCAAGAAATGCAATGATTTCGGCGCCGGCGGTGTCTCCGTCGCAATCGGAGAACTGGCAAGAGGTCTTGATATCAACCTTGATCTGGTGCCGAAAAAATATGAAGGCCTTGACGGAACAGAGCTTGCGATCTCCGAATCACAGGAACGCATGGCCGTTGTTGTCGCACCGGAAAACAAAGACCGTTTCCTTGCTCTTGCCGCGCAGGAGAATCTGGAGGCAACGCATGTTGCCACAGTAACAGAATCTGCCCGCCTTGTGCTCCGATGGAGAGGCAAGGCGATTGTCGATCTTTCCAGAGACTTCCTCGATACCAACGGTGCGCATCAGGAAAATGATGTAGATGTACTTGCGCCGAAGCAGGAAGACTGCTATCTGTACAAGATTGCTTCCGAAGGCGCAGCGAAATATATTGATCCCCTCGAAAATACGGCGGTGGAGCCGGCGGTATTTCCGGAAGCGTTCAAGGCGGTTTTGTCGGATCTGAACGTCTGCTCGCAGAAGGGGCTTGTAGAACGCTTCGACTCCTCGATCGGCGCGGGGACGGTCACAATGCCCTACGGCGGCCGCTATCAGCTGACGGAAACGCAGGCTATGACCGCGAAGGTTCCTGTTCTGCACGGACATACGAATGCCGTTACAATGATGAGCTTCGGCTTTGATCCGTATCTGTCTTCATGGAGCCCGTATCATGGCGCAATTTACGCGGTGACACAGTCGATCGCAAAAATCATTGCTTCCGGCGGTGACTTCGACAGGCTGCATTTTACGTTCCAGGAATTCAATCCGAGAGTTTCGAAGGATCCGAAGCGCTGGAGCTCGCCGTTCTGCGCGCTCCTCGGCGCCTATGATGCGCAGATCGGATACGGCATCGCATCGATCGGCGGCAAGGATTCGAGCTCGGGAACCTTTGACGAAAAGGACGGAACCGTAATCGATGTTCCGCAGACACTGGTTTCGTTCGCGGTTGATCTGGGCGAACAGGTCGAAGTCCTGACACCGGAGCTTAAGCGCGCAGGAGACGTTCTTGTCCGCTTCTATATGCCCAGAGATGAGTATGATATCCCGGTGTATGACAAGGTCATCGACCTGTACCGGAAGGTTACAGGGCTCATCCGTTCGAAAGTCGCACTTGCCGCTTACGCGCTGGATGCGTACGGCGTTGCGCCGGCGGCTGCGAAGATGGCGTTTGGCAATAAACTGGGCGTGGCATTTGAAAAGACGGTTCCGACCAGGGCGCTTTTCGAGAACGCGACGGGAGATCTTCTCGTGGAGGTCGCGGCAGATGACGTGGAAAGCCTTGCATCGCTCGAAGACGTTGACTATGATGTTGTCGGCGCGGTTACGGATGACGGGCAGTTTACCTATGGCGGCGCTTCGGTTTCTGTTTCCTGCGCGCTTGACGCCTGGAAGAAGACGCTGGAGTGTGTTTTCCCGACAGTTTCTGCGGATTCCACGGAGCCTGTTCCTTCTCCGCTTTATGACTTGAAGGAAGTGCATGTATGCACGCATAAGATCGGACAGCCGACTGTATTTATTCCTGTTTTCCCCGGAACCAACTGCGAATATGATTCGGCAGCGGCCTTTGAGGAAGCGGGCGCGAGAACGATTGTGCGGGTATTCCGCAATATTACGCCGGAGGGTATCCGCGAGTCGGTGGATTCCTTTAAAGAGGCTATCGAACAGTCCCAGATGATCATGTTCCCGGGCGGCTTCTCTGCAGGCGATGAACCGGACGGCTCGGCAAAGTTCTTCGCGGCAAGCTTCCGGAACGAGAAGATGAAAGAGGCGGTCACAGATCTTCTGGAGAACAGAGACGGACTGGCTCTGGGCATCTGCAACGGCTTCCAGGCGCTCATCAAGCTGGGACTTGTCCCGAACGGACGCCTCTGCGGACAGGATGAGAACGCGCCGACTCTGACGTTTAATACGATCGGCAGGCATATTTCGAAGGAAGCCTATATCAAGGTTGTCAGCAACAAGTCACCATGGCTTGCCGGGGCAAAGCTTGGCGGCGTTTATGTCAACCCTGCTTCCCACGGAGAGGGCCGTTTTGTAGCGCCGAAGGAGTGGCTGGACAAGCTGTTTGAAAACGGTCAGGTTGCCACACAGTACTGCGATCCCGAAGGAAATGTGTCAATGAATGAAGAGTGGAATATCAACGGCTCTTATCGGGCGGTTGAAGGTATTACGAGCCCGGACGGAAGAGTGCTGGGCAAGATGTGCCATTCGGAAAGACGCGGAGACCACATCGCGGTCAATATCTACGGCGAGCAGGATCTTGGGATCTTCGCTTCCGGCGTGCGTTATTTCCAATAATATTGTTATCACCTGCAGCCGGAGCGCACGGAGTGCGCCCGGGCTTTCGGTGTATATAAGAACCCATGAGTTTTTCACAGTTATGAGCCCGTCCACAGAGTGTCCGGGTCATCATATGCAAAGGAGAAGCGAATGAAATCATTTCTGATACTGGAAGACGGAACGGTCTTCGAGGGGAAAAATTTCGGGTCACAGAAAGAAGTCGTGAGCGAGATTGTTTTCAATACCTCTATGGCCGGCTATCCGGAAGTTCTGACGGATCCCAGCTACGCGGGGCAGGCTGTCTGCATGACGTATCCGCTCATCGGCAATTACGGCGTATGTACGGAAGACATGGAATCGCAGCGCCCCTGGCCGGACGCGCTCATTGTCCGGGAAGCCTGCGCGGTCCCCAGCAATTTCCGTTCGGATATGCCGCTGCATACGTTCCTTGAGAAATACGATGTGCCCGGGATTGAAGGAATTGATACCCGCGCGTTGACCAAACTCCTGCGGGAGAAGGGCACGATGAACGGTATGATCACGACCGATGAAAACTATCAGATGGACGAGATCCTGCCGAAACTCAAGGCGTATACCTGCGGAAAAGTAGTGGCAAAGGTCAGCTGCCGCGAGAAATATCTGGTTTCCGGATCAAAGAGCCTTTCGCAGAACGGACCGCTTTCCGGGCATGCTGTCTTTGACGAGGAAAGCTATGAAGCGTATCGGGAGGGCGACAAGGGACGCAAGGAGAAAAGGCCTTCTCTTGTAACTGCCCTGAACGGCACCGGACTGAAGATCGCGCTTCTCGATGTCGGCGCGAAGAAAAACATCGCGCTTGAGCTCGCACACCGCGGCTGTGATGTTACTGTATGGCCTGCCATGACAAGAGCGGAGGACATTATTGCCTCGAACCCGGATGGCATCATGCTCAGTAACGGCCCCGGAGACCCGAAGGAATGCACCTCGGTCATCCGTGAAGTCAGAAAGCTCTATGACAGCGATATCCCGATCTTCGCGATCTGTCTCGGACACCAGCTGCTTGCTCTCGCGACAGGTGCTGATACATACAAGCTCAAATACGGTCACCGCGGCGGCAACCACCCGGTCAGGGACCTTTCGAGCGGACGCGTTTACATTTCCTCTCAGAACCACGGCTACGCGGTAGATGAAAAATCGCTGGATCCATCGGTCGCGGTCCCGCTTTTTGAAAATGTAAATGACAGGACGAATGAAGGCCTGCTATATAAGAACAAGAATATTTTCACGGTGCAGTTCCATCCGGAAGCCTGCCCCGGACCGCAGGACACAGGATTCCTCTTTGACAGATTTATAGACAGCATCCGGCAGGGGAAAAGCGTATTCGCGAATCCGCAGGCCGGCAGGAAGGAGGCCTGAGTATGCCGAAGAATAAAGATGTACATAAAGTCATGGTGATCGGTTCCGGGCCGATTGTCATCGGACAGGCCGCCGAATTCGATTACGCGGGCACGCAGGCGTGCCGCTCCCTCAAGGAAGAGGGCGTGGAAGTCTGCCTGGTCAATTCCAATCCCGCGACGATTATGACCGACAAGGACATCGCGGACGAGGTCTATATCGAACCTCTGGCGGTGCCTGTTCTGGAAAAGATCATCGAGAAGGAAAAACCGGACAGCCTTCTTCCGACACTGGGCGGGCAGGCAGGCCTGAACCTTGGCATGGAGCTTGCGGAATCCGGCTTCCTTGACGCACACGGCGTAAAGCTTCTCGGGACAACGGCACTGACCATCAAAAAGGCCGAAGACCGCGAAATGTTCAAGGAAACCATGGAGAAGATCGGAGAACCGGTCGCGGCTTCCGAGGTTGTGGAGAATGTCGAGGACGGCGTGAAATTCGCCGAAAAGATCGGGTATCCGGTTGTGCTTCGCCCGGCTTACACGCTTGGCGGCTCGGGCGGCGGTATCGCGCATTCCGTGCAGGAACTTCGCAAGATTCTCGAAAACGGCCTCCGTCTTTCCCGCGTCGGACAGGTGCTGGTGGAACGCTGCATTTCCGGCTGGAAGGAAATCGAATACGAGGTGATGCGCGACAGCGCCGGCAACTGCATCACCGTCTGCAACATGGAAAACATTGATCCGGTCGGCGTGCACACCGGCGATTCGATTGTCGTCGCACCTTCACAGACGCTCTCCGACAAGGAATATCAGATGCTGCGTACTGCGGCGCTCAACATCATCAACGAGCTGCAGATCACGGGCGGCTGTAACGTGCAGTTCGCGCTTCATCCGACAAGCTTTGAATACTGTGTTATTGAGGTAAACCCGCGTGTGTCTCGTTCTTCCGCGCTGGCTTCTAAGGCGACCGGCTATCCGATCGCGAAGGTTGCGGCCAAAATCGCGCTCGGATTTACGCTGGATGAGATCAGAAACGCCGTTACCGGCAAAACATACGCGTCCTTTGAGCCCGCGCTCGACTACTGCGTTGTCAAGATGCCGCGGCTGCCGTTCGACAAATTCATCACCGCCAAGAGAACCCTGACGACACAGATGAAGGCGACAGGCGAGGTCATGGCAATCAGCTCCTCTTTTGAAGGCGGACTGATGAAGGCGATCCGCTCGCTCGAGCAGCATGTTGACGCGCTGGACAGCTATGATTTCAGCCATCTGTCCAAGGAAGAGCTCTTTGTTCGGCTGACAGTTGTGGACGACCAGAGGATCTGGGTCATTGCGGAAGCTCTGCGAAAAGGAATTTCCAAATCGACGATCCATGAAATCACGATGATCGACGAGTGGTTTATCGACAGAATCCACACACTGGTCCGTATGGAAGAAAAGCTCCGCAAGGGGAAGCTGACGGACGAACTGCTTGCGCAGGCAAAGAGACTCGAGTTTCCTGACAACGTGATCGCTCGTTATACCGGCATTTCCGAAGAAGAAATCGCGAAGAGACGCTATGCCTGCGGCATTACCGCCAGATACAAAATGGTAGATACCTGTGCCGCGGAGTTCGAGGCGAAGACGCCGTACTTCTATTCGGTTTATAACAGAAATGACGTGGACGAAGCCGCGGAAAGAGTGACGAAGCGCAGGAAGATTCTGGTTCTCGGCTCCGGTCCGATCCGCATCGGCCAGGGCATCGAATTTGACTACTGTTCTGTTCACGCGACCTGGGCTTTTTCGAAGGCTGGGTTCGAGACAATTATCATCAACAACAACCCCGAGACGGTTTCCACGGACTTTGACATTGCGGACAAGCTGTATTTTGAGCCGCTGACGCCCGAAGACGTGAAAAACGTCATTGACATCGAGCACCCCGACTACGCTGTTGTGCAGTTCGGAGGACAGACGGCCATTAAGCTGACCGCGGCTCTGACAAAATTCGGTGTGCCGATTCTCGGCACGGATGCCAAGGATGTGGACGCGGCGGAAGACCGCGAAATCTTTGATCAGGTTCTGCAGAAAACCGGCATAAAGAGAGCGGAAGGCGCCACTGTTTTCACAGCGGAGGAAGCAAAGGCAGTTGCTCACCGTCTGGGTTATCCCGTGCTTGTACGTCCTTCCTACGTACTTGGCGGCCAGGGCATGCAGATCGCGATTTCCGACGAGGAAATCGAACAGTTCATGGCGGTCATCAACCGCTATACGCAGGAGCACCCGATCCTTGTCGATAAATATCTGCAGGGTACCGAAACCGAAGTTGATGCTGTCTGCGACGGCGAGAATATTCTGATTCCCGGTATTATGGAGCATATCGAACGCTCTGGCGTACATTCGGGAGACTCGATTTCCGTTTATCCCGCACAGTCGCTTTCAGCGAAGGTGAAGGAGACGATCGCCGAATACACGAGACGGCTGGCAATGGAACTGCATATCGTAGGTCTTATCAACGTGCAGTTCATCGCGGTCGGCGAAGAGGTTTACATTATCGAGGCAAACCCCCGCTCGTCGAGAACCGTGCCATATATCAGCAAGGTGACCGGCATTCCGATCGTGGATCTTGCCGCGCGCTGCATGCTGGGCCATAAAATCACGGAGTTCGGTTATAAGCCCGGCCTCGCGCCGGAGGCAGGTACAATCGCAATCAAGATGCCTGTTTTCTCTACGGAAAAGATCCGCGGCGCGGAGATTTCGGTCGGCCCCGAGATGAAGTCCACCGGCGAATGCCTTGGCATTTCCAGGGACTTCAACGAAGCTTTATATAAGGCGTTTATGGGTGCCGGTGTCGATCTGCCGAGGCACAGACAGATGATCATTACGGTGAAAGATGCTGACAAGGGAGAAATCATCGATATTGCGAGACGCTACGCGAACCTCGGGTACATTATTTACTCGACCCTCGGCACAGCTGCGGTTCTGCAGGACAACAATATTCCCTGCAGAAGAGTCAACCGTATCGATCAGGAGTCTCCGACTGTCATGGACCTGCTTCTTGGGCATAAGATCGATCTGGTCATTGATACGCCGACGCAGGGACGCGACAAGAACCGCGACGGCTTCCTGATCCGGCGCACGGCGATCGAAACCGGCGTTACAACGATCACATCGCTGGATACGGCGAAGGCTCTTGTTTCTTCGCTTGAGCATCAGGCCGAGGAAACCAGCCTGTCCGTGATCGATATCGCGAAGCTGGACAGCAAGATAGAGAAAGCAAAAGGACTTGAATAAAAGAAATTACGCGAAGGAACTGGATTCGATCACGGAAGGACTGCAGAAAGAGGGAAGGGTTCCGACCCTCCTTCTGCAGTGCTGCTGCGCACCCTGTTCCAGTGCCTGCCTCGAGCGGCTGCGCGAGGATTTCCATGTTACGGTTTTCTTCTATAACCCGAATATTTCGGAGACTCTCGAATATGAGAAACGAAAAGCCGAGCTCGTGCGGCTGATCCATGCGTATAACCGTCAGGTCGATGAAGGAAGCTATGACGGCATGCTTTCCACGAAGCGGGCAAACCGGATTGAAATCCGGGACTGTAATTACGACGGAGCTGTTTTTGAGGCTGCTGCCAGAGGAATGGAAAACATTCCGGAGGGCGGCGAGCGGTGTACCAGATGTTTTGTGCTGCGCCTTGAAAAAACCGCTGCGGAGGCGAAGAAACAGGACTTTGATTACTTCACCACAACGCTTACGATTTCACCCTTAAAGGATGCGGACAGGCTGAATAAGATCGGCGAAGCGATGGGAGAAAAGTACGGCATCCCGTTTCTGCCGTCAGATTTCAAGAAGAAAGACGGATACAAAAGGAGCATTGAGCTCTCAAAGCGGTTCGGGCTGTACCGGCAGGACTACTGCGGCTGCAGATTCAGTAAGGCGGAGTCGGAGAGAAGACGTAAAGAGAGAGCGTCCCGAGAAAGCGGCGTGACAACAGGAGAAAAGGCATGAAAGATTTTAAGGAATTGCAGGATCTTGTCGGAAGAAGGGGATTTGGCACTGCACTGTACGGGAATATCAACGGAGATCCGGTGTATCTGTCGAGGGGAATCCGGGAATTCTTCCTTGACGGGGACAACATTCAGAAGATAATTGCCGCGGTAGACGGATTTCAGAAGGGAGAGTTCGGCCTTGCGCAGAGCCGGGGCAAACTGGAGGTCAGAGGCCATGAGTACGGCTGCTATGATATCTGCGGTCTGCCGGCACAGGACGGCGAGGACAATACCGTCTGGATTCACCGGGATGATGATGCTGTCATTGTTTATTTCCGGTTTGAAAGATAATGACGGCTGGACCAGAAAGAAAAGGAATTTATGAAACAGTTTTTAGATTACTTATCAGAGGAAACGGGAAAGGCGTTTGCCGCTGCAGGTTATGACGCTGCGCTCGGCAAGGTGAGCGTATCCGCAAGACCGGATCTTGCGGAGTATCAGTGCAACGGCGCGATGGCCGGCGCGAAACAGTATCACAAGGCGCCGTTTATGATTGCACAGGAGGTTACACAGAAGCTGCAGGGCAGTGATGTTTTTGCGGACGTAAACGTCGTAAAGCCCGGCTTCATCAACCTGAATGTAAAGGGGAGCTTCCTGCGGTCATGGCTTCTGCAGATGCAGAAGGAACAAAAGTTCGGCATGGAGCAGCCGGAAAAGCCCCGCAAGGTCATCATTGACTACGGCGGGCCGAATGTCGCAAAACCCCTCCACGTAGGGCATCTCCGTTCGGCAGTGATCGGGGAGGCGGTCAAGAGAATTGTCCGTTATCACGGCGATACGGCGATCGGCGACATACACCTCGGCGACTGGGGACTGCAGATGGGACTTGTCATTACCGAGCTGCAGCACCGGCATCCGGAGCTGCCTTATTTTGACGAGAATTATACCGGCGAATACCCGCAGGAGGCGCCGTTTACCGTCAGCGATCTCGAGGAAATCTACCCGTACGCGAGCGGAATTTCCAAGACCGACGAGGCGTATCACGCGGAGGCGCTCGCGAACACGCACGCGCTGCAGGAAGGAAAACGCGGCCTGCGTGCTCTCTGGAAGCATATCATTAATGTTTCCGTCGCGGATATGAAGCGCAATTATGCCGCATTAAATGTTCATTTCGATCTATGGAACGGTGAGTCCACGGTCAATGACATTATTCCCGTCATGGTGCAGCAGATGAAGGACGGCGGCTATGCGCATGAAAGTCAGGGGGCTCTTGTTGTCGATGTCAGCGAGCCGGACGATACAAAGGAAGTTCCGCCCTGCATGATATTAAAGTCCGACGGCGCCGCGCTTTATACGACGACGGATCTGGCTACGATCAAGATGCGCGAGGACGTGGACGACCCGGATCAGATCATCTACGTCGTTGACAAGCGGCAGGAGCTGCATTTCGTGCAGACCTTCCGCGCGGCGAGAAAGTGCGGTCTGATCGGAGATGATGTGAAACTCACGTTCCTTGGCTTCGGCACAGTGAACGGCAAGGACGGAAAGCCGTTCAAGACAAGAGACGGCGGGGTCATGCGTCTCGAAACGCTGATCCGGGACATCGATGAACAGATGCTGGAAAAGATCCGCACAAACAAAGATATCCCGGAAGAGGAGGCAGAGAAAACCGCGAAACAGGTAGCCCTTGCCGCCATCAAATACGGTGACCTCTCCAATCAGGCGTCGAAAGATTATATCTTCGATACGGATAAGTTTACATCTTTTGAAGGGGATACAGGCCCTTACATACTTTATACGATTGTCCGGATCAAATCCATCCTGAAGAAATATCAGGAGTCCTTGCAGGGTGCAGCAGGGGCGGCTCTGCCGGATGCGATCGCGGAGCCGAGGAGCAGTGCGGAAAAGGCACTGATGCGTGATCTTGCGGGCTTTGGCGCCATGATGGAAAACGCGTATGAGGAACTGGCTCCCCACAAAATCTGCGCCTATATCTATCAGCTGTCCAATGATTTCAACAGCTTTTATCATGGCACAAGAATTCTCCAGGAAGAGGATGAGAACACGAAGAAAGGCTGGATCGCCCTTCTTGCGCTCACGGAGCGGATTCTGAACACCTGCATTGACGTTCTGGGATTCAGCGCCCCGGAGCGCATGTAAAAACAGCACATCCCCGGGCTGCAGGCCTTTAAAAGTGAAGCTGGTTTTCTCTTTTCACGTAAGGCTTGTAGTCCGGGAGCAGCGATTTTACAATGCTGCCGGCTGCTGCCTCGTCTTCCTTCCGCACCCGGATGGTATAGATGTCGCGGTCAATTCTGCCATTTGGCCCGAAGTCGCGGTTGTCGAGCTTCGCTCCGCACCCGCAGACCGGCGGCTCATCCTGCCAGACCGATCCGTAGCAGCGGATTCCTTTTTCTCTGAGTGCCTTTTTCACTTCTTTGTACTGATTCTTTTGTCCTTTAGCTTCAAACACTTTTACTTTTTCAGCGAATAACCGCATGGGATTCCTCCTTTACATGTGTATACGATAAACAGCGGGGATACCAAAACGACAGGGAGTTCATAGCGGAACTCCGATGCGGATGGCACCGCGATAAACAGCGTAAGCAGAAGCGCAAAGCAGGGAAGGAACAGGAGCAGTCCTTTCTGCCTTGCGGTACGCGTTCTATTCATTTCAAACAGCAGCGCTGCGCAGATGATCAGAAGCCACGTATAGGTTCCCGCGCTCCATAGCAGCGAATAAACCGGAACAAAATTGCCGAGCTTTAAAGAAATCTCTTTGAACTTTACAAACGGTCCGCCGAGTTTCGGCTGCCAGGAAAGTCCGATATCATTGCCGAAAACCCCGTCAATGGTGACAGTTTCATAATTGTTTTCCGGAAACCAGTACCCTTCGGTCAGGTCCGCGAGTGCGCAAAGATAAGTGCCGGGATAACGACGTCCGAGATCCAGCCAGAGCCGGAAAAATTGCGCTTTATGTTCATCAAGGTATTCTTCATGTCCCGCGCGCACAAGCTCTTTCATGTTGTCGGCAAATCCCGCGTTGTAGAGAGAAGGAACTGCATCGAGATCAATGACGCAGGAGAGCAGCTCTTTCTGTTCCTTTGAGATTTCCTTTTTGTCAGCAAGGACGCGCGATACCTGCTGCAGCGGAACACAGAGGGATTCGATTGTATCCGGCTGTATTACCCCGGCGGCACGCATGACGGGACCGCGGAGGATGCCTGCAAGAAGAATGACCGGCAGGATTGTCAGAAGAAGCTTTTTCCGCTGCCCCTTCATGCCGGCGATCAGAAACGGCGTCATGACAAGGAAAGCGTACCAGCCGTTGGAGCGCAGAAGGCAGATCGAAAATGAAAGGATGCCGAAAACGATCCATGCGATGATGTTTTTACGAACGCTCTCCCCGCGATCTTGCAAAAGCTGCAGCAGACTGCAGCAAAACAGCAGGAATACGCCGGAAAAGAACGAATCCTTCAGCACATAGACCGAAAAGACGTTCATAAACGGCAGTACACTGAAAAAGAGAATGCAGGGAATCAGGACGCGCAGGCGCTGCGTAAACTGCCGGATCGTCTGCATAGCCACGCCGCCGCAAAAAGCCAGAAAGAGCATCTGAAACAGCGTGTAAAAACTGATGGCTGTGTTGATATCAGCCGTAAAAAGTCTTCCCAGATGGTAAAACAGCGAGATCACCAGTGTATGCGTGACAGGATGATGATTGGACCATGGCGATACGCCGACGATCTGCATGATCTGGTTGACGCCGTCCGGTGAGATGATGCCCGGATACTCGTAAAGAAAATAGGGAAGATCGAAGAGCACGCAGAGAACGAACGTTATGCCTGCGATATGCTTCCGGACAAATTCTTTCGGGGAGCTTCCGGCGGGCGCGGCGGCTGTCTCGTCTTTCGCGCCGCTCAGCCAGAGGGAAAAGAGCAGCAGAAGCAGTACCCGCACAAGAAGAAACATGCCCGCAAAAACAATACCGAGCGCTGCTCCCCTGAAAAGCGGGGAACGAAAATTTCCGGTATAGCGTGTTCGCCCGTACGTACAGAAAAACGCAGCGAACAGAAGGCTTACGAGATCAAAAGAAACAATTTCATGATCTTTGGAAAACGCGGAACCTCCGGCTGCGGCAGAGTGTCCGAAGAAACCGTATACGGAATAAAAAAGCAGAATCAGTGCCGGCAGAACCAGCGCAGGGACAAGGCTCCTGCTGCTCATTTGTCCGGCGATGGAAACTGCGCACGCCGAAAGAAACGCTTGCAGAACGGAATGAAATTTTATATGAGATTTCACGAACAACATAGAGACCTCCGTATCTTTTCCCATTTTAACGGCTGCGTCCTCGAAAGTCCACAGGTGCCCGGCACCACATTGTGTGCCATCAGGACTCCTCCGCCGGAATCGGGAATCCTGCACTGCGGCGACGCTCCGGCTTCCTGTTTTGCCGCTGCAAATCACGGTCCCCGTAATTTACAATCCCCGTAAAAAGTGATAAGTTAAACTAAATATATACTGCGAGGTGACGATATGTCAGTATTCAAGGGCGCCGCGGTTGCCATCATTACACCTTTTCATGATGACGCGGACAAAACGATAAATTATGATGTTTTTGCGGATCTGATTGATTATCAGATTGAACACGGAACGGACGCGATTGTTGTCTGCGGATCTACAGGAGAAGCGGCGACCATGACCGAGGAAGAGCATCTGGCTGCCTGCCGTTTTGTGATTGATTATGTGAAGAAAAGAGTCCCGGTCATCGCGGGAACCGGTTCCAACTGCACGAGAACCGCGATCGAACTTTCCCGTGAAGTTGCAGGATACGGCGCTGACGCGCTGCTCCTTGTGACGCCCTACTATAATAAGGGGACACAGGAGGGCATGTACCGGCATTTTCGCACAGTGGCGCAGGAAGTACCCGGCACAGACATCATCCTTTACAACGTGCCGTCGAGAACAGGCGGAAACATTCTGCCGGCAACGGTCGCAAGACTTGTCAGGGATGTGCCGAACATTACAGGAATCAAGGAAGCGTCCGGCAACATCAGCCAGATTGTCGAACTGATGACGGATACGGATGGTAAGATCGAGCTTTATTCTGGCAACGATGATCAGGTTGTGCCTCTCATGTCGATGGGCGGTCTCGGCGTGATTTCGGTTGTTTCCAATATTGCTCCGCAGGCGATGCATGATCTTTGCGCGAAGTTCTTCGCAGGGGATATTGCGGGAGCCGCGAAGCTGCAGAGAGATACGCACGCTTTGTTTAAGAATCTGTTCAGTGAGGTTAACCCGATTCCGGTCAAGAAAGCAGTCAATCTCCTTGGCTTCAATGCGGGCCCTCTGCGCATGCCTCTAACGGAAATGTCCGAGGAAGCCGCGCTGGAACTGAAAAAGGCGATGGAGGCGTTCGGCCTGATTTAAGGGCTGCTGACGCGGAATGCCAGGGCCGGTTGGGAGCAGCCGGTCTGCCCGGAAAATGAATTATGGAGTGAATATGACGAAAATTATACTGCATGGCGCCTGCGGCCGCATGGGCCGTATGATCACAGATATTGTAAGGAAGGATGAAGACGCGGTTATTGTCGCGGGAGTCGATGCGTTTCAGAACGCGCCCTCTGACTTTCCGCTTTACAAAACACTGGAGGAAGTCACAGAACAGGGCGATGTCCTCGTGGATTTCTCGAACAGCAAGGTGACGGATCAGGTGATCGACTACTGCGTCTCCAAGAAGCTTCCTGCAGTCATCTGCACAACGGGCCTTTCGGCAGATCAGCTGACGCATCTGCGCGATGCATCGAAGGTTATTCCGGTGCTGCGCTCTGCCAACATGTCCGTCGGCATCAACCTGCTTCTGAATATTCTGAAGGAAGCGGCGCCGAAGCTGGCAGCTGCCGGTTTTGATATTGAAATTCTGGAAAAACATCACAATCAGAAGCTGGATGCGCCCAGCGGTACGGCGATTGCGCTGGCGGATGCCGTAAACGAAGCGCTTCCGGAGCCTTACGCGTATGTCTATGACCGCAGCGGCAGAAGAGAAGCACGCCCGCAGAAGGAAATCGGCATTTCCGCGATCCGCGGAGGCACGATTCCTGGAGACCACGACGTGATTTTTGCCGGGGAGGACGAAGTTGTGACTTTCTCCCACAGAGCGTACAGCCGCGCAATTTTCGGAAAAGGGGCGGTTGCTGCAGCGAAATTCCTTTCGGGCAAGCCTGCGGGACTCTATGACATGCAGGATGTTCTTGCATAAAGCATCTGCCGGTACAGCCTGCCGGCAGCATGTAATTTGATTGCGTATGAAAATCAGACCTTGTATTGATATTCACAACGGGAAAGTGAAGCAGATCGTCGGCGGTACGCTGCGCGACGGAAATGCATCTCTGAGCGGTGCGGAATCCGGGAGCTGTGCGCAGCAGAATTTTGTATCCGGAAAAGATGCCGCATGGTACGCGGATCTTTACAGACAGAAGAAGCTATCCGGCGGACATATCATACTTTTAAACAGCGCCTCCACGGATCCGGCCATGTATGAGCTGGACCGGCAGCAGGCGCTTTCTTCTCTGCGCGCCTATCCTCAGGGAATGCAGGTCGGAGGCGGCATTACGCCCCAAAACGCGGGCAGTTTTCTGGATGCCGGCGCCTCGCATGTCATTGTCACTTCATATGTTTTCCGGGACGGAAGGCTGGATGAAGAGCGCCTTGCGGAAATGCTTGCTGCTGTTGGCAGGAAAAGGCTGGTTCTGGATCTTTCCTGCAGAAGAATCAGCGCGCCCTTTGCCGGGGAGAACTGCGCGGATGAAGATGCGCCGCGCTATGCCGTCGTGACAGACAGATGGCAGAAGCTTACGGAGCTGATCCTTTCAAGGAGAACAATCGAAGACGGGCTGCTGGACAGGCTTTCGCGGAAGTGTGATGAGTTTCTGATTCATGCCGCGGATGTGGAGGGGAAACGCTCCGGCATTGAGAAGCCGCTTGTTGCGATGCTCGGAGAATGGCAGAGAAAGAGCGGTTTTCCGGTTACTTATGCCGGAGGCGTACATGCGGTTTCGGATCTGGATGAAATCAAAAGGCTCTCATCGGGGAGAATGGATGTCACGGTCGGCAGCGCTCTGGATATTTTCGGAGGAAATCTGTCACTGGACGCGCTGGTCCGCCGGGCGGGCAGCTGAACGCGCGGCGCAGCCGGTGCTGTGAGACGGCTCAGTTTCCCGGCGCGGCCGGTGCTGCGAGTCAGCTCAGTTTCCCGGCGCGGCCGGTGCCGCGAGACGGCGAACCGCTTCGGGCAGTTCCCGGATATCACTTATGACAGCTGCCGGGTGCTGCGCACTGCCAAAGCCGTAGGAAGCGTGGATAAAAGGAATCCCCGCCCTGTCAGCGGCAATTTCATCCATCTGTGTATCGCCGAGGTACAGGCAGGTGTTTTGACGCAGATGATTGCGCTCCATCAGGATGCGGATGGTGTCCCCTTTCGGCAGCTTTGTCCTGCCAAAACAATCGTAATCCGTAATCAATTCCGCCATCCTCTTATTTGCGAGCATTGCCTCGATATATCCTTCCTGGCAGTTGCTGACGATGTAGAAGCGGCAGGGGTTTGTTCTGGATAAGATCATGGCACGCAGTGTATCTTCCAATCCGGGGTAAATTACGCCGGGGTGCGCCGAAAGATATTCATTTTCATGCGACATGCACTCGTCCATGAGGCGCGCGCGGTCCGCTTCAGAGACGGAAGGGAAAAGGCTGTGTGCAATGTCGGTCATGGTTTTGCCCATCTGGGAATATGTATCATCGACGGTAAGTACAAGATCCGTGAGGTCTCTGTGCGCGGCGAGTACTTCGTTCCAGGCATTTGTAACCTGCGGCGCGCTGTCCCAGATTGTACCGTCAACATCGAGTATAATATTGCTGATCATAGGTGTCCTTTCGCTTTTACAGCTCTGTTTCTGACCATCATAGTAAAAGTGTCAGGCAAACGCAAGAAATTATTGGTAATTTAACAATTGGCTTCTGAAAAAAACGGAAAGAGGTAGAAGAGTATGAAAAAGGTTACAGTATTTGTCATCACAGGATGCCCTTACTGCGCGCAGGCAAGAAAGGCGCTGAAGGAGCTGGTTTCGGAAAACCCGGAATACGCAAAGGTGGAATTTGAAGAAATCAATGAGATGGAGCACCCGGAAATCGCGAATGAGTATGACTATATGGCTTGCCCGTCCATGTTTATCGGGAAAGAAAAGATCTATGAAGCACATGTCGGTGAGAAGTATGACGAGTGCAAGGCGCATGTGAAACAGGTGCTGGAAGCTGCGATGGCGTAAGCCGCAGTGCAGCCGCAGCGTTGCAATACTACTTTATACAGACGAATTGGCGAAGCTGCCGCTTTGGAGAGATGTTTCCGGAGCGGCAGTTTTCGTGATTTGACGTGCGGTAGAAATGTCTTGAATTCAGTACAATGCTATGCAGTTATGGCGTATTGCATAAACCGCGGCCCGGTACACAAAATCAAGTTATTCGTACAAATGTTGTCCTGACAACATATTTGCCGGACATCCCATGGTATAACACTTTCAGAACGTAAGAAGGAGGACGAAGAAATGGCAAAGAAAATTGATCTTACCCGTACCGTTTATGAACTTACACAGGAGTATCCTGAACTGATACAGATTATGGAAAAGCTTGGCTTCACGGAAATTACGAAAAAGCCCATGCTGATGTCCGCCGGTAAAATAATGACAATTCCCAAAGGAGCGAAACTGAAGAATATCCCGATGACGGATGTTGTCACGGCGCTTCTCTCCAATGGCTTTGAGCTGACAGGGGAAATGCCTGCTCATCAGATACCGGACAAGAAGCCGGTTCCTATGCCCCGCGCAAAACTGCAGGACGATCCGGAATCCCGGGAACGTCTGGAACAGCTTAAAGCGTACCTTCGCCGGCTCGCGGATGGTGAAGATCTTGAAAGTGTCCGCGCCGACTTCGTGGAAAAGTTCCAGTCGGTTGATGCAGCCGAAATTATGAAGGCCGAGCAGGCACTGATGCAGGAAGGCACGCCTATTACAGAAGTGCAGAAGCTCTGCGACATTCATTCCGCTCTGTTCCATGGAGCAACGAAGCAGGAACAGATTGATAATGCGGAAAAAGCCGTGCAGCAGTCGCTGTTGATGCAGAGACTGAAACGGAAAGACAAGGCGGAAGCTTCTGCGCCTGTTCAGGGGAATGCGAGCCCGGCAGCGGGCCTGCAGGCAGACAAGAGCGCGAGCCCGGCGGCGAACCCATACGCGGACAAGAACGCGAAGGCAGCTGCGCTGGAAGCTGTGCAGGGACACCCGCTGCAGACATTCACGCGTGAAAACAACGCCCTTACCGCGCTTCTGGACGAGTATAGGAAGACAAAGGATCTTTCGCTTGTTTCAAAGATCCGCGATCTGTCCGTCCACTACGCAAAGAAGGGAGATCTTCTCTACCCGCTTCTGAAAGTGAAATATGACATTTCCGGGCCGTCCAACGTCATGTGGTCTGTAGACGACGAGATCCGGGATGAGCTGGGAGATTTGTGCAAGAGGGCGGATCATGACGACGCATGGTTTGAGAGACTGGATGCAGTTTTAACACGCGCCGGCGAAATGATTTATAAAGAGCAGAATATTCTGTTCCCGATCTGCGCGGTCTATTTCTCGGAAGAGGAATGGAAGGAGATTTACCGGGATGCGAAGGATTATGCGGTATGCTTTGGCGTGACCGGGGAAGTCTGGAGTGAAGCGGAGAATGCGGGATCTTCTGCTGCTGTTTCCGCGACTTCGGGCAGCGGCGAGATTGTTTTGCCGGGCGGGCACATGACGCCGGAGCAGCTGCGGGCTCTGCTGAACACGATCCCGATGGAGATCAGTTTTATCGACGCGGGCAATATCAACCGTTTCTTCAATGAAGGACCGAAGGTATTCAAACGCCCCGGCATGGCAATTGACCGCGAAGTCTTTTCCTGCCATCCGCCCAAAATCGAGCCGATGGTCCGCCAGATTATTGAAGATTTCCGGGAAGGCAGAAGAGACAGCGTTCCGGTCTGGATGGAAAAGGGCGGAAAGACGATGCTTGTAACCTATATGGCGGTCCGGGACGCGGATGGAAACTATGTTGGCACCGCCGAGTTCGTACAGGATATGGAGTTTGCCAAAGAGCATTTTCTGAAATCCGAGTAATACAGTCTGGCATCTGCACATGCACAGCGCAGACACCCGGAACAGCATGCGGCACAGCGAAGACACCTGGAGCGGAGGGAGCAAGGGCAGGGTCGGAACTGCAAGCAGGTAAAAGTCAGAACGGCGGGCGGACCCGGAGCGTAAATTCGTTTTTACGGCAGAGAATCAGGCCTTCCCGCTGCATTTTGCCGAGTTCACCGGACAGTGCGCTGCGATCGACGCCAAGATATTCGGCAAGTTCTCTGCGGTCAAATGGAATCCGGAAATGCGGGCTGCCGTTTTCCAGCGCCTGTGCCGAAAGATAGGACAGAACCCTGTCGCGGATGGTTTTCGGAGCGATGTGCATCATGCGGGTTGAGAGTCCCAGATTTTTGCGCGCAGAAATCCGCAGCATGTTGCGGATCAGCTGCTGGTGGAAGGCACAGCCTTTTTCACAGGTTGTCATCAGCCTGTTCATGTTTAAAAACAAAACCGACGTATCCTCCGCCGCCACGACATCGCACAGGAGTTCCTGTCCCTGAATTGCCGCGTAATTTTCGGCAAAGATCGACCCCTGATCTACACGCCCGAGGATATGGCTGCTGCCCCAGTAGAAATTGAGCACAATGTTGACGCTGCCGGATAAAACAAGCCCGATATCCGCCACGGTATTGCCAGCGGACAGAATGATTTCTTCTCTTTGATACATGTGTTCCCGCGCCTGCAGGCAGGGGAGAAGAAGCCTGAGTTCTTCTTCCCGGATTCCCTGAAACAAGGCTGTGCCGGTTATAAATGTCAGATCCATAAATGCTTATCCTGTAAAAACATGTGATAAAAAGTCTCCCCCGGGCAGCTGCCTGCACCGGGGGAGACTTCTTTACTAATCAGCTCATGTACGAAACTGCGATACTCTATATAAGTCTGACGAAAAAGATCTGTTCAATCTATCGTTTGTTAATCTATATAAAAGAAAAGGCACTTTGCACTTGATCTATTAGTGCGTAACCGGCTCGAATCAGAGCTTTGTTACGTTAACGGCCTGCGGTCCCTTCTGACCCTGAATTACATCGTACTCAACAGCCTGGCCCTCGTCGAGAGACTTGAAGCCTTCCATGTTCAGTCCGGAGTAATGAACGAATACATCGTTTCCTTCAGAATCGGAAATGAATCCATAGCCCTTCTGGTTGTTAAACCACTTAACAGTACCCTTGTTCATTCTAATACCTCCAAATGCATGAATGAAGAATTTCTTGGTATCTGTACTTTAGAGTATTAAAGTACCTATACACATCAAATTTAACATACGTTTTTTTAAAAGTAAAGCAATTCTGCTCTAATTTTCAGTCTGTTTTGCTTTCCACGCAAGAATCGCAAGGATCAATGCCGCGACTGCCGAAATTCCGATGCAGACCTTCATACCTGCCGGGAAATACCGGAATTCAATGTTGTGCTCTCCCGCCGGAACATCAATTGCCATCAGGCCGAAATCTGCGCGGATGAGCGGTGTTTTGACGCCGTCGACGTAAGCGGTAAAGCCCTTGTCATACGGCACCGAGAAGAAGACAAGATTCTCCTTATCAAGTTTAGCTGTGGCGGTAAAACCGTTCTTCGTGAAGGAAAACTCAGTGCAGGCGGTCCCGGCGCGGGCCGTGCAGTTGTCCGCAAACGCCTGATCGGATACGGGAAGATCCGGACTGCCTTTTCGCAGCAGATGGCCGTAGGTCTCCGCATCGTCTGCACTTAGAATCAGTTCTCTTGTCAGAATTCTGTCCGCGAGCGTTCTGTCCGCAATCTCCGCGTATTCGTCCTCGGTGATATACGAATCAAACGTAAAGCCCATCGGAATGAAATTCGTATTTTCGTAGATATTGAAGCCGTTCGAATTACCGGCATAGACATAACCCTTGATGCCGCCTTTGTCTGTGTAACTGTTTTTCTGGCTGATTTGCGCGTTTTCGAGGTAATAGCGGCCGGACAGCAGCGCCCGCGCGCCTGCCCTCGACAGATCCATCTTGGAATCCACGGTTCTGGAAACACCGATCGCTTCATAGAAGCGGAAGATGGACGGATTGACCGTACTTTGGAAACAGTGCAGCGTAGGATATCCCCAGACCATCTCGTAGTTGGTCGAGGAGCCGTCTGCTTCAGCCCTTGCGAAAACACCGCCTTCCGAAGGCTCCGTACTTACCGGCAGAACCGGTGCATTGGAAAGCTGGTCGTGCCATTTTGTGCCGCCCGAGCGCGCGATCAGTGTATTCCCGTTGAATACCACGCCCATCGTTGTGATCAGGCACATGAGAGCGGTCAGAGCAACGAAGCGGCGGGGCAGAAGGGAATTGCTGTCCTGCACCGGGTTTGCCGGGGCTGTTCCGTCCGCCGGCGCCCCGCCGGCAGGCATTTCGCCGCCTTTCTCTGCCGCAGCATTAGCGGCGGACGCAGTGCTTTCGGCACCCTCTTCTCCGGCTGCATCAGCCTGCGGCTGCTCTGCCGCCGCTCTTTCCGGAACCTGCCTGTGCAGCGGATAAATCCAGATCAGATAAACGACAAACGGTACCTGCACCAGCGTGAAAATCATCCCGACCCAGAACAGCTCCGGGTATTCCATGATCCTGAACCATGCGACGGTACCGTCCTTTACCTTGGAAGGCAGAATGGCAATCAGCGCGAAAATCAGATCCGCGGCAAAACAGACCGCGGCGCCTGCCCGCAGTTCCCTGTAATCCTGTTCTTCCAGCTCGATGGCAGTCGCAAGCGCCATAAAAAGAAGCGGCATGAAAAACCACCTTGCGTAGTATTCGGAGTTGAACGCGGAGAAGACCGAGTTCAGGACCGGAACAAACGAGATGACAAGACAGGTCAGAAGGAGCCTCCGCAGGCGGTCACTGCGCCGCGGACCTGCTGTCCTTCGAAGATAGGCAATCACCCCCGTAAGGGCAAAGCCCGGCAGATACGCGGACAGCGAACTGTTGCGGATCTGTTCGCTCGCGAACATGGAAGCGCGCCCGACGATATCCGGAACCATAAACATGGAGCGGATGATCGCCAGCGGCGTCACCGGCTCGGAGTAAGCCAGCATGTCATAACCCAGAAGCACATCGGATAGCCGCGTGTTGCCGGAAACCGTATCGAAAACCTGAATCAGGAAAAAGGCCGCAAGACAGAGCCCGAGCGCGCCATATAAAAGAAGCGACAGGATTTCGGGAAGCACCGCGCGGAGGTTTTCACCAAAACGGGGCGCGGCTTCTTCCACGGCGCTCGCATTGATGGCAGTGCTATCCGCGGCGAGTTCCCGGCCGGCTGCCCCGCCCGCAGCAGCGCTCTGCGCGGCAGGCTCCTCCACGTCGCACGCCTGCGGCGCTGTACCGCAAATAGCGCGCCTTCGAAGCCCGGCGTTACCCGCATAGTAAATAAAATAATAGATGATAATGAATACAACTTCCCCGTAAAAGAAGAAATAGTTGAGCACCGCCATGAACGCTGTCATGAGAGCAAAGGGAATCCGGCGTTTCTTCTGAACAAAATCGTCAAATGCCAGAAGGTACAGCGGGAAGAAAGCGATCGCCTCATGAAAATGCTGGAAGACGATGTTGCAGGCGCTGAAGCCGGAAAAGCTGTACAGGAGGGCGCCGAGGAGTGCGGCGCGGTTTGTTTTGACGCGGCTGCGGAGCCATGCGAAAGAACATGTGAGCGCTGTCCCGTACTTGAGCGACATCAGAAACGGAAGAATGTACGGGATCGCCTTCTCCGGAAACAGGCAGGCCAGCCAGAAGAACGGGCTGCCCCACAGATAAAACGCGAAGGAGCCGCCCATGCTCGAGCCGAGGTCAACCTTCGGATTCCAGAACAGCATGCCGTTTCGCACAGCTCTTGTTGCAAGAATGTAAAACGGAACCTGCTGTACGTTATAGTCGCCGTAATAGAAGAAATATCCGCCGTGATAAATAATAAAAGGGAGTACCGCTATCAGGTACAGCTATCAGGTACAGCAGTACTCCGGTGAAAAACACCTTTCCGAAAGTGATCTTATGCTTGTTTGTCTGTGTTCTCATTTTCCATCCGGTCCAGTACCATATCGTATCCATCGTTGCCGTAATTGAGCGAGCGGTTAACGCGGCTGATCGTAGCGGTCGAAGCGCCGGTTTCCTCGGCGATCTTCAGATACGTCTCGTGTGCGCGCAGCATGGTTGCGACCTCAAAACGCTGCGAAAGCGACAGCAGCTCGTTCACGGTGCACAGGTCCTCGAAGAACTTGTAACACTCTTCCTTATCCTTGAGCTCGAGGACCGCGCCAAAAAGGTGGTCCACGGCGTCTGTTCTGATCTTTTTATTCATATGCAGTCTCCCTGTCTGATAACCACTGTCATGAAAACCTTCCGACGGCATATTTTAGCATTTTAACGTAAGAAAGTAAAGCTCCGGCGGAATCGTTTGTACATATTCACGGATTTGCGCAAATACACAGACTCCCGGTTGCGCGCGCCGCCCATTAATGTTAAGATATCCGCTATGAGCGTACAGATGTCCGCCGTAAAAAGACTTTCATCTGCCGCCCGTCATGATGAAACAGGAACAGGGAACAGAGGCACGCATGAGCACAGAGTATTATCTGATCCGGAAGAATGCGGTACCGGAAGTCCTCCAGAAAGTCGTGGAGGTCAATAAGCTTCTTGAAAGCGGCCAGGTCAGAACGGTCGGAGAAGCGGCTTCCAGAATCGGTATCAGCAGGAGTTCTTATTATAAATTCAAAGATGATATTCAGGAATTTCACGACAGCATCGCCGGTAAAACATTGACGCTCACCATGGATATCAACGATGAGCAGGGCGTCCTCTGCGATATATTAAAGATCATTGCGGATGGCGGCGCGAATATCCTGACGATTCATCAGTCCATTCCGATGAGCGGAATTGCCAATGTTTCGATCAGTGTGCAGATCATCGGCGGCACAGACAATGTTTCCAACATGATGCTGGACAGCCTTGAACGGCTTCCCGGCGTACGCAAATTAAGAATTACAGGAAGGCAGGGATTTTGACATGGTTGAGATAGCTATTCTGGGTTTTGGCACCGTTGGCAGCGGCATAGCGGAAGTCATAGACAGAAATCAGGATGCCATCCGGCGGGATTTTCCGGTCGGCATTCATGTGAAATATATTCTGGATCTGCGCGATTTTCCGGATAGTCCGTACGCGGACCGCGTCGTACATGACATCCATGTCATTATTAATGACCCGGAGGTTGAGGTCGTCTGCGAAACCATGGGGGGCAAGAAGCCTGCCTATGAATTCTCCAAGATGGCCCTTGAAGCCGGAAAGAGCGTCTGCACATCCAACAAGGAACTGGTCGACGCGCTCGGCGGAGAGCTTGCGGTGATCGCAAAACAGCACAACTGCAGCTACCTTTTCGAGGCGAGTGTCGGCGGCGGCATCCCGATTCTGCGTCCTCTGCGCACTTCGTTCTCCCAGGAATTCATTACCGATGTCATCGGTATTCTGAACGGCACGACGAACTATATTCTGACGAAGATGGAGACGGAAGGCCTTGACTTCGAAACCGCGCTCCGGCAGGCGCAGGAGAACGGCTTCGCGGAAAGAAATCCCGAAGCGGATATCGAAGGCTATGATCCCTGCCGCAAAATTGCGATTCTGGCTTCTCTTGTCACCGGCGGAAACGTCAAGTACCAGCAGGTTCCGTGCGAAGGGATCACAAAAATCGACCGTGAAGATTTTGCATATGCGGAAAGACTCGGCCGCGCGGTCAAGCTTCTGGGCGTCTGCCATCATGACCAGAAGACAAATAAAGTCTATGTGCGCACAGCGCCGTACCTGGTGCCGAAGGGGCATCCGCTGTACAGCGTGAGCGATGTTTTCAACGCGATTCTGGTCCGCGGCAACATGGTCGGCGATCTGATGTTCTACGGCAGCGGCGCAGGCAAACTGCCAACGGCGAGCGCAGTAGTGTCGGATGTGATTGAGTGCATCCAGAACAGAGGCCGCAACATCGACATCGGCCTCAAAAACACGGACGCGATACTCGAGGATCCTTCGGAAGTTATGAATCAGTTCTTTGTCCGCGTTAGCAGGAGTGAACGTGAGAAGGCCTGCAGGCTCTTTGGCGACGGCATCCTGGAAGTCGAAAATGATGAGCTGCCGGATGAGTTCGCGTTTGTAACGCCCATGATCAGCGCGTCCGCGTTTGAGTCGAAGGTGCGTGAGCTTTCCACATATGAGCACAGCATCCGTCTTCTGTGAAGAATTTTCCGGGGAATCAGATTATGATCAAAGTAGTTAAATTCGGCGGCAGCTCCCTTGCCGACGCAAAACAGTTCCGCAAAGTCGGCGATATCATCCGCGCGGATGAATCCCGCGTATATGTAGTCCCTTCCGCTCCCGGCAAACGCTTTTCCGGCGACACGAAGGTGACGGATCTGCTGTACCGCTGTTATGACGCGGCGAAGGAAGGGAAGAGCTTCCGCGATCCGCTCAATGACATCCGTTCCAGGTACAATGAGATCATCAAGGGTCTCGGCCTTACCGTTTCGCTTGACGACAAGTTCGCTGAAATCGAAAAAAGCCTGGCCTCCAGTCCGGACAAGGATTACACGGCTTCCCGCGGCGAGTATCTCAACGGCATTCTGATGGCCGCGTACCTTGGATATGAATTCATCGATCCGTCGGAAGTGATCTTCTTTACGGAAGAGGGCTCTCTGGATGCCCGTAAAACAAAACAGATTCTGGGACAGCGGCTGCAGCAGGTGAAGAAGGCGGTAATTCCCGGTTTCTTCGGGCAGGGCTTTGACGGCAGGGTCAAAACATTCTCGCGCGGAGGCTCCGATATCACCGGCTCGATTGTTGCCGGCGCTTGCAGAGCGGATGTGTACGAGAACTGGACGGACGTTTCGGGCTTCCTTGTCGCGGATCCCAGAATTGTGGACAATCCGGCGGCAATCAAGACGATCACCTACAAGGAACTGCGTGAGCTGTCTTATATGGGCGCGGGTGTTTTGCATGAAGATGCGATTTTTCCTGTCCGCAGAGAGGGAATTCCGATCAACATCCGCAATACGAACCGGCCGGAAGACGACGGCACCTGGATTGTGGAAAGTACCTGTCAGAAATCCGGTTACACAATCACAGGCATCGCGGGCAAGAAAGATTTCTGCGCGGTCCTGATCTCCAAGGATATGATGAACTCGGAGGTTGGCTTTGGCAGAAAAGTGCTGCAGGCCTTTGAGGAAAGTGGAATTTCCTTCGAACACATGCCTTCCGGCATTGATACCATGACGGTCGTTGTGCATGAGTCGGAATTTATGGACAAAGAGCAGCAGGTCGTCTCCACGATTCACCGGCTTGCGGATCCGGACGCGATTGAAATCGAGTCCGATCTGGCGCTCATCGCAGTTGTGGGCCGCGGCATGAAGGCGCAGCGCGGCACGGCCGGCAGGATCTTCGCGGCACTTGCGCACGCGCATGTCAATGTCCGTATGATTGATCAGGGCTCTTCCGAGCTCAATATCATCATCGGTGTGGAGAACAGGGACTTCGAGACAGCGATCCGCGCGATCTATGACATCTTCGTTGTGACGCAGCTGTAATGCCCGCGCCCGCCCGCGGTCAAAATCCGTCGCACGACAGATCCATGCAATAGCGAAGAATTTTCCGGCATTGCATGAAAAATTCAAGACGAATTACAAGCATCCCCTCATATTGCATGAAAAAATGAGATTTTCAGGCAATATGAGGGGAATTGTTGCTTTTCTCCCAGAATCAATTATCATGGAAATGACAGATGAATTTCCGGGGAGGACACAGGATTGAACGAGCGCGTGCGCAATGCCAGAAAGCAATGGAACAAGCTGAAAGGAAAAGGAGTCAGAGCGCATCTTGACTATATCTTCGAGTATTATAAAGGCTGGCTGTTCGCCGCGGCCTGCGTGATTTTCCTTGTCGCATACATCATCAACATGGCAGTTACCAGAAAAGAAAATGTGCTGAATGTCTTCATGCTCAACGCTTCCGGCGCACAGTATAATACCGATGCCGAAGCCGGAAAATTCATGGAAGAGAATGGCTTCGACGAGAAGAAACAGCAGGTTATTATTGACGATATCGCTTATCTGACACCGGGCGGAATCGCAAATTCGAACGATATGGCGGCAGTCGAGAAGATTACCGTATATGCAGCAAACGGAGACATTGACGTAATGATCGCCGATGCCTACAATTTCTATTATTATTCGGATACCAATCTGTTTGCGGATCTGAGAGATGTTCTGCCGCAGAAGGAACTGGACCAATTCAAAGACACCATCTATTACGTCGATCGTAAAGACATGGAAGAAAGACAAGCGTACGCGGAAACCGACGATGCCGTGAACGCGAAGCCGGATTATGAAGCGGCGGCTGTTTATGAGAAGAAGGACAGCTTCAAAAGACCGGACCCGTCGAAAATGCAGGATCCGGTGCCTCTTGGCATCATCGTGACCGACGCGCCCTATATACAGAAAAATGAACTGTATCCGGAGACGGTGGCAATACTCGGCTTTGCTTCGCAGGGGAAAAACAAAGACAACGCGCTCCGTTTCCTTGAATATCTATATAAGTGAGCAGGCCGCGGAAGGCCCGCCGCTGATCCGTAAAGACACTGCAATTCGGTTTGCATTATCCTTTCTTCTGGGATATTATAATCAAAAACCGTACAAATTCATAAATTAGGGGAGGGGACAGCTTTGGATTTCGGCTGTATAGAAGTAGTTGCGAAAAGGCAGAAGAACAAGGCGCTTTCTGCTGTTAAGACAATCCTTGTCGCCGTTTCCGCAGCCTGCATTCTGCTGGGCATCGGAAACTTCATTCTGCTGATTCCGGGAGTGGCGGCTGCGGCAGGCGCGTATTTCGCGGATCTCTATACATATGTTGATTATGAGTACGCGCTCGTGGACAAAGAGCTCCGTATAGCGAGAATCCTGAAAAAATCCAGGAGAAAACATCTTGCGACCTACGACCTTGAAAAGATGGAAATGCTCGCTCCTGCGGATTCAGATGATATCGCGTATCTGAAAAACCGTCAGGATAACGTCATGGATTACTCGGACGGGAACACAGACAATAAGAAGGACACATGGTATCTGTTTCTTGCGGGCAATACGAGACTTATATTAACGCTTCCTGCGGAAAGTGCGGAAGCGCGCAAACTCCTTACGGCAGTCCGGACGTTCGCACCCCGTAAAGTCGCGTCCGTCTGAAAGGATACCGGGCCCGGGAGGGACAGGCGGCAGCTTTTTACAGCAGCCCGCCTCATTTCTTACGCGTGACCAAATTATTTAATAGAGAATGACAATACAGCAAAACGAAGAGAGGAGAATTCTATGGCAAAGATTATCGGCGAAGCGATCACTTTTGATGATGTGCTGCTGGTACCCGCCTATTCGACGGTCGTGCCCAATCAGGTTGATGTTTCCACGAACCTGACAAAGAAAATCAGGCTCAACATTCCGATGATGAGCGCAGGCATGGACACCGTTACAGAAGACCGCATGGCAATCGCGATGGCAAGGCAGGGCGGCATCGGCATTATTCACAAGAACATGTCCATTCAGGAACAGGCGGAGATGGTGGATCGCGTCAAGAGGTCGGAGAACGGCGTCATCACGGATCCGTTTTTCCTCTCTCCGGATCATACGCTCGCGGATGCCGAGGATCTGATGCGCAAGTTCCGAATTTCCGGTGTTCCGATCACGGTCGGCAGAAAGCTCGTAGGCATTATCACCAACCGCGATCTGAAATTCGAAGAAGATTATACGAAGAAGATCAGCGAGGTCATGACCAGGGACAACCTCGTTACGGCCAAGGCCGGGACAACGCTCGAAGAGGCCAAGAAAATTCTTGCAAGAAGCAAGAAGGAAAAGCTTCCGCTTGTCGATGACAATTACAACCTGGTCGGCCTCATTACGATCAAGGATATTGAAAAAACAGTCAAGTACCCGAATGCCGCCAAGGACGCGCAGGGAAGGCTTCTGTGCGGCGCGGCAGTCGGTATCACGGCGAACGTATTGGACCGTGTCGCGGCGCTGGTAGATTCGTCGGTAGATATCATTGTTCTGGATTCTTCGCATGGACATTCGGAAAATGTGCTCCACTGCCTTTCGATGATCAAACAGCACTATCCGGATCTTGACGTCATTGCCGGCAACGTGGCAACGGCGGAAGGCGCCAAAGCCCTGATCGATGCCGGAGCGGACGCGGTCAAGGTTGGTATCGGACCCGGCTCCATCTGCACAACCCGTGTCGTAACAGGGTGTGGTGTTCCGCAGGTGACCGCGATTATGGAAGCGTACGACGTAGCAAAGGAATATGGCATTCCGGTTATTGCGGATGGTGGTATTAAATATTCCGGTGACATGACCAAGGCTCTGGCAGCCGGCGGCAATGTCTGCATGATGGGCTCGCTCTTTGCGGGCTGCGAGGAGTCCCCGGGAGCTACCGAGCTGTACCAGGGAAGAAAGTACAAGGTTTACCGCGGCATGGGTTCGATCTCCGCGATGGAAAACGGCTCCAAAGACCGCTATTTCCAGGAGAACGCGAAGAAACTTGTCCCCGAAGGCGTTGAAGGACGTGTCGCGTATAAAGGGAGTGTGGAGGATACTGTTTTCCAGATGCTGGGCGGCATCCGCTCCGGCATGGGCCTTACCGGATCCCACAACATCAAAGAGCTGCAGGAGAATTCCAGATTCGTGAAGATTACTTCCGCGTCGCTGCGCGAAAGCCATCCGCATGACATTCAGATCACGAAGGAAGCGCCGAACTACAGCATGGACGAGAAATAATCAGAACATAGGAACAATATGAGTACAGATGCAGTAAAGCGGGACGAGAACGGCACTGCCGCGCCCCTGAACGGAGAGAACAAGAATTTCATCGAGCTGGAGATCGACAGGGATCTTGCGGAGGGCGTGTACGATCATGTACATACACGTTTTCCGCCGGAACCGAACGGCTATCTTCATATCGGCCACGCCAAGAGCATTCTCTTGAACTACGGCCTTGCCAAAGAGTATGGCGGGAAGTTCAACCTGCGCTTTGACGATACAAATCCGACCAAGGAAAAATCAGAATTCGTCGATGCGATTATCGACAACGTGCGCTGGCTTGGCGCGGATTTCGGAGACAGGATTTATTATGCCAGCGATTATTTTGATAAGATGTATGAGATCGCAGTCAAAATCATCCGAAAGGGCCACGCTTACGTCTCCGATCTGACAGCGGATGAGATGCGGGAATATCGCGGCACGCTGACAGAGCCCGGCAGAAATGATCCGAACAGGGACCGCTCCGTCGAAGAAAATCTGGATCTGTTCGAACGCATGAAGAACGGTGAGTTTGCCGACGGCGAAAAGACACTTCGCGCCAAAATCGACATGGCCTCGCCCAACATCAACATGCGCGATCCGATCATTTACCGCGTTGCCCACCTGTCCCACCAGAGAACCGGCGACAAGTGGTGCATTTATCCGATGTATGATTTCGCGCATCCGATTGAGGATGGCATTGAGCATATCACACATTCGATCTGCACACTGGAATTCGAGGATCACAGGCCGCTCTATGACTGGGTTGTGCGGGAAGCGGAATTCGAAATGCCGCCCCGTCAGATTGAGTTTGCGAAGCTCTATCTTAACAACATTGTGACCGGCAAGCGCTATATCAAGAAGCTTGTCGAGCAGAACATCGTCGACGGCTGGGACGATCCCCGGATCGTGTCAATCTCGGGCCTTCGCCGCCGTGGCTTCACACCGGAATCAATCAAAATGTTTGTCGAGATGGCAGGTGTTTCGAAGAGTCAGGCAGTCAACGACTACGCGGCTCTGGAATACTGCATCCGTGAGGATCTGAAGCCGAAGGCACCACGGATGATGGCGGTGCTCGATCCCGTGAAGCTCGTCATTGACAATTATCCGCAGGGACAGAGCGAAGAGCTGGAGGCGCCGAACAACCTTGAGAATGAAGCTCTCGGCAGCAGAAAACTGACATTTGGCCGTGAGCTTTACATTGAGCGCGATGACTTCATGGCGGAGCCGGTGCCGAAGTACAAAAGGCTTTATCCCGGCAACGAAGTGCGTCTGATGTACGCGTACTTCGTGACCTGCACTTCGTATGAAACCGATGAGACCGGAAAAGTAACCGTGATCCACTGCACCTACGATCCTGCAACGCGCGGCGGAGACGCGCCGGACGGCCGGAAGGTGAAAGGAACGATTCACTGGGTAAACGCAGCTGATGCAGGAACTGTGACTGCAAGACTGTACGAAAACATCATCGACGAAGAAAAGGGCGTTTACGATCCGGAGACCGGAGAGCTGAACCTGAATCCGCACTCCCTGACCGAAGTCAGAGCGTATGTGGAACCGGCGCTGCTTCAGGTGAAGCCGTTCGACCGTTTCCAGTTCATCCGGAACGGCTTCTTCTGCGTTGACTGCAAGGATTCGAAAGACGGCGCACCGGTTTATAACAGAATTGTATCTTTGAAGAGCTCGTTCAAACTGCCGAAGAAGTGACTGCTTCATGGATCTGAACATTCAACTGAATTTGTCGGAGAAGGAGCATCTCTACCTGCAGATTTACGACTATATCCGCAGTGAAATCAGAAGCGGAAGTCTTACGGCAGGAGAGAGGCTCCCTTCGACAAGATCTTTAGCTTCCTATCTGAACATTTCCAGAAGTACGACCCAGCTGGCTTACGATATGCTTGCGGAAGAGGGATATATCGAACTGCGGCGCGGGAGCGGCGCTTACGTCTGCGAAATCGCGGACCTCCTGCCGCCGGAAAACAGCCGGCCAGCTGCCGCCGTGTCGTCTGGCTCCGGCCAGCTGCGCGCCGCTGCTCTGTCGTCTGCAACCTGCCTGCCACCTGCCGTTGAGCTGCCAGATGTTTCAGCATCGCAGCCGGCAAAAGAGAGCGGGCTGATTGATTTTTCACCCCGCAGCATCGACATGCGATCTTTCCCTTATGCGACCTGGAGAAGAATTGTCCGCGGGATTATGGCGTATGGGAACGCGGATGTTTTTACGCGGGGAGATCCGCAGGGCGACCTTCCGCTCCGCCGGACGATTGCGCACCATCTGCATCTTTCACGAGGCGTTCAATGCTCGCCGCAGCAGATTGTTATAGGTGCTGGAAACGACTATCTGCTGATGCTTCTCCGCCAGATCCTCGGGGATAGCCGGAAGATCGCGATGGAGAATCCGACTTACCTGCGCGCGTATCATATTTTTCATTCCATGGAATATGAAGTCGTGACCGTTCCGATGGACAGCGCCGGTATCGATGTGCGCGCTCTGTCGCAGACGGACTGCACGCTGGCCTATGTGATGCCCGCTCATCAGTATCCCTGCGGCATACGGATGTCGTATCCGAGACGGACGGAACTGCTGCAGTGGGCGCAGTCTGAAAGGGGCGGGCAGGAACGTTATATCCTTGAGGACGACTACGATTCCGAGTTCAAATATACCGGAAGACCCGTAAAATCACTGCAGTCGCTCGACTCAAAAGGAAATGTCATCTATATCGGGACCTTTTCCAAATCGATCGCACCGGCAATCCGTATCAGTTTTATGATTCTTCCTGTAAGGCTCCTGTCCCGTTATCACGAAACCTGCCGCTACCTTTCCTCTACTGTTTCCCGGATTGATCAGAGTATTCTGGACGAGTTTATCAGGGACGGTTTTTATGAACGCTATCTGAACAGGATGCGGAAAATCTATAAGGCAAAACATGACCTTGCGCTTTCCCTTCTTGCCCCCTGCAGATCGCGGTTTGCTGTACTTGGCAGCGGCGCCGGCCTGCACGTTCTGCTGCGGGAACGGACAATGCTCAGCGGAGATGAAACGCAGAAAGAGTCTGCAGGCCGCAGGGACTGGCCGCCCGGACAGAATTCGAGGGAAAGCAGGATTATAGACAGGGAACGGGAATTGTGCAGAGAGGCCGCGGCCGCAGGCATTAGAATCTACCCGTTATATGAACAGTGTATTCCGGGGCTGCCACTGCCGTACGATGCGCCGACATGGATGATCGGCTACGCGGCACTGACGGAAGATGAGATCCGGGACGGGCTGCGGAGACTGCCGGGCGTCTGCCGGTAATCAAGGAAGTGCGTGCGGCATTCTGTAGAAACAAAGCGGGCAGACAGCCGGCATCATAACCGGTTGTCTGCCCGCTTTATCAAGAGCCCGCCCTGTGCGGATTCCGTTGCATCAGAGGTTGCTCGCAAGATGCCGCAGCTGCGAAAGTACAGCCTGCATCTTTTTCGTATAATCCGAAACCTTGCCCTTGCGGCCGGTCAGAGTTTCCCGCATGGTGCCTGTTTTGACGAAATGGATGATATCCGACACACTTTGTGCGTCATCAATGCGCAGATAGCCTGCAATATCAGCGTTCCCAAGCATCTCGTCGTAATATGCCGTCACATTTTTCCCCTGCCCCAGAAGGACTGTAAGCCCCTCCGGATCATCCTCGAGCCTGACGGACTCCAGAAACAGGAAAAGAAACGGATATTGCTCCATCAGATCGGCTTCCACCTCCAGAATCTCCTTCTGCAGGTCAAAGTAGTCAATAGCTGTGTCCCTGATTTCGCTTGTCAGTTCCAGAATCGTGAATCGGGTGATATAATCGTACAGGAAAGCATAGTAGCCTGCCTTGCTGACAAAGTAATGAAAGAGCAGGCCTTTGCTGATGCCGGCCTCTTTAACGATCTCGTCGGTGCTGGCATGGCGGTAGCCGTTCTGTGCGAATACTTTAAGGCCGGCATTGATCATGCGGTCTTGTTTTTCCTTCTTTAAATCAAAAAACTTTTCGTTCATAACCCCTCTTTGACCAAATCAGTCTATTTATAACTTTAACATAAATAAAATTATCCGACAATATCATTTATAGATTTTCATCTTGTCAAAATAACGAAAAAAATATCCGAAAGTGCTCATATTGCACAGTCAGCAGATAAACCACATGCGGCAGCTGCAGTGCCGCCGCAGTTTTTTCTTCCTTTTTCCATGTAAACGGAGTAATATACTGCTTAAGTGTCCGTGCATCCGTGGAACGATGTGGATGCGCGGAAGGTACAATGATTATTCGCGGAGGTATGGAGATGAGTGCATTCGGTAAGGCATTATTCGGGGCTGCCCTGATCGGTGCTGCAGCTGCAGGGGTTTACTATTATCTGGAGAAGACTTCCAGAGAATCTGCAGAAGAAGGCGAAGAGAACGGCGGCGCATTTGATCCCGAGAACGTGAAGAAGGCCGCGAACAGAGCCTATACAACGATTAAGCATGGCACAGATCAGACGTGGTCAAAGGTAAAGGACGCGATTACCCCCAGGAACGATGAAGCGGATGATGACGAAGACATCGACATTGAGGTTGAGGGGAACGAAGACGAAACGTCTGCGGAAACAGTGCCGGAAGAGGCAGCAGCTGCAGCGGTGAATACACCGGAAGAGGCAGCAGCCGCAGAGGAGAAAACTCCGGAAGACACGGCAGCGGCAGAGGCTCCTTCAGAAACGGAAGAAAGTAATGCGGTAACGGCAGATGTGCCTGTGGATAATCCTGAATCGCCTTCGGACGATGCAGCTCCCGCTGAAGGCGGAAAACTGCAGGATGAAGAGGAACCTGCGGATGCGCAGCAGTGTGAAGACGCTTCCGAAGATACAGAATTTGTAAAGAAAGCGGAGGAAGTCGAAAAGTTCTTCGATGATACCGACAGCAGCCGGTAATACATATGTTTATAAGATGCTGGGAGTGCAGTGACTGCCTTCCGGCATCTTTTGCGTGACGCAAAGGAAAGATCAGCGCCGCGCTGGAAGCTTTTGTCTTAAGTGGTTTAAGAAAGGGTGGAAATTGTAAGTATGAGTAAATCAAAGTCATCTGTCGGCGATCATGCGATTTATGACGCCAGAAAAGAACTGACAGCCGGCCAGATCGGAATCCTCGGGTTCCAGCATGTTTTTGCGATGTTCGGAGCTACGGTACTTGTACCGATTCTGACGGGACTCAGCGTTTCGGCGACCCTGCTTTGGGCAGGTCTCGGCACACTGCTGTTTCATCTGATTACAAAGAAAAAAGTGCCGGCATTCCTGGGCTCGTCTTTCGCGTTCCTTGCGGGTTATGCGGCAATTGCGCCGAATAAGGAGCCGGAGCTGCTGCGGTATGCGTGTTTTGGCGTAGCGGTCGCGGGCCTTGCCTATCTGGTGCTTGCGGCACTGTTCAGAGCTTTTGGCGCGAACAAGGTCATGAAGTTTTTCCCGCCGGTCGTCACAGGACCGATCATCATCGCAATTGGTCTGAACCTTTCGACATCGGCAATCAATAACTGCGAGACAAACTGGTTCGTCGCGCTAGTAGCGATCGTGGTTGTCATTATCTGTAACATCTGGGGCCGCGGAATGGTCAAAATCGTCCCGATCCTTCTCGGTGTCATTGCCTCCTATGTTGTTGCTGCTTTTTCCGGACTGATCGATTTCACACCGGTGAAGGAAGCTGCCTGGATCGGACTTCCGCTTTCTTATAACAGAACTGTCTTTTCGATCTTTACGGAGGGAGCGAACACCGGCCTTCTGATAACAGCGGTGATTACGATCGTACCGATCGCGTTCGCGACTATGATGGAGCATATCGGAGATATTTCCGCGATTTCATCGACAGTTGGTGTCAACTATATTCAGGACCCCGGCCTGCACAGAACACTGACTGGCGACGGCCTTGCGACAACGCTCGCTTCCCTGTTCGGCGCGCCTGCGAATACAACTTACGGCGAAAACACCGGTGTCCTCACCCTCACAAAAGTATATGATCCGATGGTGATCCGTCTTGCGGCGGTGATCGCGGTTGTTTTATCGTTCTGCCCGAAGTTTGCCGCAATTATTGAAGTCATGCCGGCTGCGACAATCGGCGGTATCTCGCTGGTCCTGTATGGTATGATTTCCGCGGTCGGTGTCAGAAATCTGGTTGAAACGCACTGCGATTTCTCCAAGAGCCGTAATGTCCTTATCGCGGCGCTGATTCTTGTTCTGGCGATTGGTCTGAATTTCTCTGCGGATGGAGGCCTCGTGTTCCATGTCGGCGCGGCAACAATCACTTTTTCCGGCCTTGCGACAGGATCTCTGGTCGGTATTCTGCTGAACGCGATTCTGCCGGGCAAAGATTATCATTTCTCGGAGAATGAGCCGAATGATACCGGCGTAGATCTTGAACTTCATCAGGGCGAAAACTTTGCGGATGAAGCTGACAAGAAGGCGTGATCCGATAGAAAGAAGAATAATAGAATGGAGCGGCCGGGCTTTAGAGTCCGGCCGCTCTTATTAGTGTACCCTGTGGTGTGGTGTGCCCGGCGGTTCATTTGCGTTTGCTGCCGCATTTAAATTGGCTATTTAAGACACTGCGGCCGGCAGCATTCAGAAAGATTCTGCTCGTCAGACATCATCTTAAACATTCTTCGATTGCAGAATTTCGGAAGCCCTGCGCATCGCCTGCTCCATCGTAAGAGAGTCATCCAGAGATTTCAGATAAGCGGCAAGGATTTTAATGTTTTCAGCAAGATTTTCAGCCTTGCCTTTTGCTTCGCCTTCAGCGAGTCCCTCGGCTCGCCCCTCCTTACGGGCTGTCCACTCGATCTCTTTCTTCTCCATTTCCCAATCCATATATTGTTTCCTCCAGACAGCATTTTTCTTAGCTCTTCGGACCGCCCTGTCAATCTGCTGGACATAGGAATCGTCTGATCTGCTGGCCGGTTTTCCGCCTACGTAATCGAGAAATGCGCGCAGATCCGGAGGGACATCGTCCATGCGGCCGGCAGCATTCAGGAAGATCCTGCTCTGCCCGTCGCCAAGTTCCAGATCCGGGCAGCCGACACAGGTGGAGCGGAAGACATATGCGTACTTGCCCTTTTTAAACGGGTCGAAAGAACAAAGGAAGATCACATATGAATCCGCCAGCTCCTTATACATCCCGCTGTGCTGCAGCTGCATTTCATCCATCATCGAGCTGTAGTAGCGGCTCCTTTTCGGCAGTTCCCCGGTATCCTGCGCCTGCATCTC